>JBEKNL010000254.1:0-2829 GCA_049522855.1 Candidatus Korobacteraceae bacterium | reverse complement strand
CCTAAGGCTTGGAAATTGGCAACCACCTGTTGGGGCCTGTTCGCGAGTCATTCGTTCTCAAATCGCATTCCATTCGCCTCAGAAAGGACGCGGACCTGTACTCGGATTTTGGCGTTCAGAGACGGATGGATAGCGATTTGCTGGCTCACGGTCTGAACTCACGGGTAAACACGATTCCTTTACATACTCATCTCCCGGCACGGAAAAAGAGAAAGTCCCGTTCCTGAAATCCCAAGAGGCCAGCGGAATGGTGGACATTACCGTCCCTTGTTGGGTCTGGCAGCTACCTTCGGTACCAACGAAATTGCCGGTATTTACCTGGCACTGGCAGCTCAATGGGCGGTTGGGATCCTTTGGGTCCTGGATCTTCGTGCATAGCGAAGTCATGCAATCCGCCCAGGGCCCTGCATCTGGACCTTCACATTTCACCGGGTCCCAATGTTCGCACCAGCCCCGGTAGGAAAACGTGGACACCCACTGCCCGTTCGGCAGCAGATTCTTGATGGCCTGACAAACAGGAGCCTGGTCCAAACCACAAGGATGGAGTTTCGTACATTTAGACTGGGTAAGCTCCTTGATTGGAGCGCCGCCGAATGTTTCGTCCTTGATATGGCTTGTCACAACAATATGTTGTTCAGTGACCTTCCAGCAGTCACAGCCCGCCTGGTAAGGGTCAATTTTACAATCGGTAGCTAGGGAGCAGAGTGCGTGCCAACCGCTGCACTCGACAGAGGCCTGTGGCATACCCTGGGTTGCTACTTGAGCTGAAGAAATCGACCCATAAGTCAAGACAGCCACGGTCATAGACACACAAGCGATGATGCGGAGCCTCATTGCTTCTCCTTATGCGGTTATGAAGCCAACTTGCGATGAGGGTTCATTGCCGTTCGATGTTCGCTGCTGGGTTCATTCCGTAAACGATACGTCGTGAATGTGGGGTCTTCGCGCTTGGCTCAACTGGCGCGGTCCTGCCGGCAGCTGATCCGCGCTTTGTACCTCAGTTTTCGATTATTCGCCGATTCCCGTAATCCGCAGTGACATTCAACCCACAGCCATGTGACGGTCGTTGAAGAGGGTTGTTGGTGTAAAACCGCCTCCCTGACAATGTCGGCGGTGTCAAGCACTTTTCAGCACACGACGGCATGCACTCGGAAGAAGAGCGCCATTTCGCTCTCGAGGAAAAAATGGCCGATCCAACCAAAGCTCGCGTCGTAATCCTCTCAGGTCAGAAAACTCGGTCCGACCATGCATCTCTTCGGTCGCAACTCGATCATGATTACTAGTTCGAACTCCTCCGTGAAGAGGAGCGGGACGCCCAATCAATTACTCGGTGTTCTACTGCACACCATGGCGATTTTCGGGCTGTCCCGCGTGCGAACCGAACTTGACCCACTGCTGATAGTCCCATCCCTGGTTTGGCGAACTCTCCGCACAGGTCGGCTCGCGGACCTGTACTGCTGTTTTGCCGTTCCGAGAATTTTGGCGGGGTCGGACGCCTCAGAAGGGACCTGGACCTGTACTCGGATTTTGGCGTTCAGAGAATGTTGGAGGGTTTCGGCTTTAGTAAACCAGAAGAGAAATTCTCTGCTACAGGTCGCGGCCTGAGAGTCGCGAAAACGCCGCAAAATGCGAGGAAGTTGCAGTCTTGCCAGTTACTTCTCTGATAATAAAGACTTGCTGGCGGAGAGTAGTTGATTCGAATCGCAGATACAGGTCATTCTCCAGCAATAAGTTACGCATTTCTGCGGGATTACAGCCTTTCGCGCAGACCAAACCGTGCGAACTGTCGGGTAGTCACAAGCGAACCGATGTCTCCCGATTCCCCGCGCCCTTTTACCTCGTAAGGAGAGGCAGACCGGCTCCGTAACGGTGGGAAAGAGCGTAGACCGGCGGGGGATCAAGGGAGACCCGTCGAAACAGATTTCGGACATCGAGACTGCTGAAATTGTCTTCAAAGACGATATCGGGATATGACTCCCAAGAATTGCTGGATTCCGTAAGAGGAAGATATGGACTTTATTGAGCAAGGACAGAAGCAGAGCTAGGACTCCAGCGGGGGCCAGCGCTGTTCGTGGCTTAGGTCTCCAGTGAAGAACTTTCGGACAGCGACTGCAGTTCGTGAAAGATGTCTGCGTGATGCTGGCCCAGGTAGCGGGCAACGCGGACGTTGCCGAGTAGTTTCGCAAGATAGCCACGCGCTAGAACCAAATTGAGAACTTGATTGCCATGAGATTCCTCAATCAGTCTTAAGTCGCGTTGCAAGACCTCCATCTCTTTTTCCATTTTCGCGACCTGTTCCGGTGTCAGGCCCTCGACTACTTTGTGTTTGTCAGGATCAACAAGCATGTCAGGGCGGGTTGCGGCCAGAAGCGCTTTTACATAGGGCACCGAGAAGTTCCCCGTTGCCACCAGAAGCTCGGCCACCTCGATCTGGCGCATTGGCTTTAGCTTTCGCAGCAAAGAAAATACTCCGAGCGACACGTGCCTGTTCTTGAGGATCTCGACGGCTTCCTTGCAGATCCCATTGAGCAAGTCTCGCTTATGCCGGATGGTGCCGACATCAACTCTCAATACCCTGGCGATCCGTTCTTCCGAAACACCGTGCCGAGTGGCTTTCAGAATCATATTGTGTTCCTGAATCGGCGCCATCCGATTCACGCGCCTATTGTAAGTGTAGGCCTCATCGTCCGTCGCGACTAAGCAACGTGTGATCAGCGAAAATTAAAGTTCCTGGCCGGCGACAATTATTTCTCCCTATCTGAAGTAAGTTGAGACCATTGGGAAAGCGTTCCAGGAGAGCGCTTTCCGAATGGTGACAGACCAGCAGAT
>JBEKNL010000253.1:0-3418 GCA_049522855.1 Candidatus Korobacteraceae bacterium | reverse complement strand
TCGCCGTGTTGTTCTTCTTCTCTTTGGGATCGCTGATCGTGGCGTTGGAAGTGTAGCTTCCCGGCGCCAGGCCGGTAGTGTCGATGGTCGCAGTCTGGGTAGTAGCGCTCGACAGCTTGCCACCATTGCCGGTCCAGGCGTAGGTCACGGTATGCTTCGGGTTGAAGTTGGCGCCGTTGGCAGTGACGGTCACCGGGTCGCCAGACCAAACCTCAGCAGGTGACGCTGAACAGGTGGCGCTTACCGGTACCGGCGGCGCGCCGCCGAACATGAACAGTAAACCGGTCGAGAGCCGAACGTTGTTTTGACTACTGTTGAAGTTTTGGGTCCTCACCCAGTCCGCCTGGGCAAGCCGGAGTCCAAAGTGTGGCGTGAGCGGAATATCGAGTCCGCCGCCAATTGCCATGGCAAACGCGGTAGTGCTGGCCGAGATTCCCAGGCTGGACCCACTGAGGTGGTTCCCGCCAAATAGCGCGTGAAAAAACGGCGCAACGTGTTCTGACCGATAGGTCAAGGTCGGCCCGAACAGGAAACTGTAATCGTGGAATGAAACGTTGACCGACGGGTCCCCGACCGTCTCTCTTACCGAGCCGTAGTAGCCGCCGAAATCGCCCGTCAATCCCAGCCAGCGGTTAAGGTTGATATCGAGTTGCCCATTCCAGCCATTCAAGCCGTGGCGGCCGCTCGCGCCCTGAAAATCCGCGCTTACGTAAGAATACCCGCCGAAGACTTCAACGCGTGGAGTTTGGTCTTGTGCCAGAAGTGGCAGGACGCCGAGCAGCAGCATACCGGCCATCAGCAGAGTAGCGAATGCGAGAATGCCTTTCTTCATAATCTCTCCCTTCCTCAACTGCGCGATGCTGGCGGTCCTATCCGGATGCTGGACACCTGAACCGGACATCGCCATAAAACTAGCGTCCTCAGAGAACAGAACCGGAAAAAAGCCCGTAGGTGGGATCGATTCCGATGACGGGTGCCTGCGGGCTGTCCTATAAGGTAGAAGAGGCTAGTATCCACAGCCGGCCAGATCGCTGTCTGTGACGGCGGTCACGGGACGGGGGTTGTACACAGCCGGGAAATGCGCCAAGCCTACTCCATCCAACGCGCAAGGATGGCGGGGTAAAGCGCAGCGCTAGAAAAACTAGTCGATCAGCCCCATTATGATTGACGGCCCCGGGCGCGACGTTCATCGCCCGCCGCGTGTCCTAGTCGTCCGACGGGCGCTCTGTCCTGGCCGCGGTCACCGAGGGACAACTCGAGGCTGCAAGCCTCGCCTTTTCAAACCGGTCGAGTTTCTTGACCTTACGAGATTCCCCGTCAAAACCCACGCCGCTCTCTTGATGTAGGCCCGGTCGAAGACAGTGCCACGATTGCCGGAGCTTGATCTGCGATAGCCGACACTTCCTGAGCGGTGCAGTTTGTAAAATCCAACAACAAGATGCGCTGGTCGCCTTGCGTAACAAACCGTATGCGGTCCATAAGCGTTTCCTGGCCGGCGGTCGGACGGTTGCAGTGTACCAACATCCAGTGACGTTTGGAATCTGGCGACTCAGATATGACGACGCTGTTGGTGCGTATATCGACTATCGCGGACGCCGAATGAACCTCGCCGGTGGGAAGACGAGTTTCTCTTCGGAAAAGGAGTTTGGGTTTCGTCCGCAGCTAAACATAGGGACCGCTGAGTTCTGGAGGGTGCTCGGCATCACTGACAATCGACGATGCCGTGGCAGAGAATTACCGTGTTGGGTTATCACCACAACATGACGACCCCTGAGAGAGGAGGGTTCTGCAATGTCCAACCAAGGTTTCAAGCTCACTTTCGATGCCGTTTATTACCACGTCAACGACATGGAAAAGTCTATTGCGTTTTATCGTGACATCCTGGGATTTCATCTCACTTCCCGGGATTACGTGGCTCGCTTCGACATCGATGGTGTGCTCTTCGAACTCGTTCCCAATCCTGCAGGCAACGCGCTGCCTGGTAATGGCAATGCCCGCTTGAGCCTCGGCGTCACCGATATCCGCCAGGCCACGCGTGAGTTGGAATCCAGAGGTGTAGCGACTAGCCCCATCAAGTCAGAGCCCGGAGGGCTGCTTTCGTATTTCAAAGACCCGGACGGAAACGAACTTTGCCTTTGGCAGTACGCGTAGCAGAGGCACTGGAAACTGGGGACGGTTGTGTTTGACGTAGCCAATCATGAAATCTTGGCTTATGGAGCGCTAAAATTTTGCACGGAAGGAGTATGAGCACTGCGGTTCAAGCCTGCGACCGGTTGACGCCACGCTATCTCGCCCTCTTTAATTCCGGCGAGCTCGCTGATCGCGTTGACGATGCGCTTAAGAAGCTGGTTGACTGCGCGCTATGTCCACGTGATTGCCATGTTGACCGGTTAGCTGGCAAGTTTGCCATTTGTCGCTCTGGTCGTCATCCGCGGGTCAGCAGTTACTTTCCGCATTTTGGCGAAGAGGATTGTCTGCGAGGAACGCGAGGCTCGGGAACGATCTTTTTCAGTGGTTGCAATCTGCGCTGCATCTTCTGTCAGAACTTCGAGATAAGCTGGCAAGTCGAAGGCGAAGTGACGCCTCCGGAAAGGCTGGCCCAGATCATGCTTGAATTACAAGCGCACGGCTGCCACAACATTAATTTCGTGACACCGGAGCATGTGGTGCCACAGATTTTGGAGGCGCTGCTGATCGCGGCTAAAGAGGGTCTTCAGCTGCCTCTTGTGTACAACACCGGCGCTTATGACTCGTTCGAATCCCTTCGACTTATGGACGGCGTCGTTGACATCTACATGCCCGACTTTAAATTCTGGGACCCCGAGATGGCACGTCGCTACCTGCGTGCTGCGGACTATCCCGAGACGGCCCGCAATGCGATTAAGGAAATGCAGCGGCAGGTCGGACCGCTGATATTCGATAAAGACGGCGTAGCAAGGCGGGGCTTGCTTTTGCGCCATTTGGTGATGCCGGGCGACATCTGCGCCACACGCGAGATCATGCGTTGGATCGCGTGTGAGCTCGGCGCCGATACCTACGTCAACATCATGGCCCAGTACCGTCCCGCGGGAAAGGTCAGCCGCACGGAACACCCTGAAATCAACCGCTGTGTGACGCCCGAGGAATTTCGACGCGCAATAGATGCGGCTCGGCAGGCTGGGTTGCTCCGTCTCGACGTGCGTTCCGCAATGCAGACCGTTGTACAGTGAAGACGAGAGTCGCGGCGGTCAGTGGAGCGGAGGGTAGTGGGCTAATTGTGTGTTGTTGCATGGGTGTACGCTTAAATCAGAGGAAACCAAAATGTCATACCTTAAAGACTTCGTCCAGAAGCCCTTGCTAATAAAAGTTGTGGGGCAAGATGGACTCTTTGCCTGCACCCTCGAAAGCATTGACGAACACGGCATCTGGGTCACCGGCC
>JBEKNL010000252.1:0-4610 GCA_049522855.1 Candidatus Korobacteraceae bacterium | reverse complement strand
GGGTGGCGCCCAGCACAATATAAACAACGTCGGGAAACTCCGCTAGAATGTGCGGCAGGGCGTTGAGCACATATTCGATCCCCTTGTTCGGCGAAAGCAGCCCGAACGTGAGCAGCACCACCCTGCCTTCCACACCGAACTGGTCCTTGAAATAGGTCGGATCGACAAAACCTACGTCGGGAATGCCATGCGGGATGAGATCGATCTTGGCCGGCGGTGCCTGGTAAATCTCCTGCAACATCTGTCGCCCCCGCTCAGCCATGACCACGAGCCGGGTCGAGAGCGAGACCAACTCCTGCATTACGCGCCGTTGGTCGGCTTTCGGCTCACGCAAAATGGTATGAAGCGTAGTGACAACGGGCATTCTCAATTCGCGCAGGAGTGCCAGGATATGGCCGCCGGCCGTCCCTCCGAAAATACCGAATTCGTGCTGCAAGCAGACGATGTCCACGTCGCTGATGTTGAGGAAGTCCGCAGCACGTAGATAAGACGATAAATCCCGCTCCTCAATCTCGAAGCGAACTACTTGCGGGTACTTGTAGCCACCTTGAATGTCATTCACCGACACTGAGAAACACTGGCTTTGGGGATGTGCAGCTGCCACGGCGGCAAGCAGGTCAGACGTGAACGTCGCAATGCCGCACTTGCGCGGCAAGTGGTCGCCGACAAACGCGATCTTGCGAATTTTAGAACCTTCTTCCATGAGGTAGTCTTTACATTCCTCGCGCCCAGCACTGCTATGCACAAGAGTCTGCGCGCCAACTGCAAATGTGCCGCCTCAGCGTGGACTGGGGAAGGACTCCGGTAGTGTAGATTCCGTCCTTCGGGCGGTGGTTTTCAAGGCATGCGGCTCTACCGATCCGATGCGGGTTGGCAGGAGCGCGAGAAGGATATTCGCGCAGATGCAGTGATCGTCTCGATGAGCCCAACCAAGCTATCTCGGCATGGTTGCATCCCTGCAGAGCCCGCTGCCGTTTCGCTCGACAAAATCATTGTACCTCGCATCGTGATTGGAGGAGTGGTTCTTGATCAGCCTGCTGGCGGCGGAATTGGCGCTGTCGGCGTGGGGTCCCCTTGCGGTTACGGAGGTCACGGACGCTCCTGCCCAGGGCGCAAGAAAATGCTCTTGATTCGGCACGCTCCCGCTTGTGGAGTGCCACGAGCAAAAGCACCACGAGCAGATTAGCTTGGCTACGGTCAGATCTCATTGTCCTACTCCTTTATAGATGCCTGGTTCGAACGAAGTCCCACAAGGCGAGGCAAAAGGCCGCTGGCAGCGCCCTCAGCGTGAAGCTCGAGAAGTATCTATCCCGGCCTGACTACGAAGGCCACATCTCGTTCATTGAGACTTTTCACGAAGGACTTCCGCAAGATGGTATTGGCTGCCCCCGGGGGATTCGAACTCCGAGATGCTGACTCAGAGCGAGATTTAAATGAGAGTGGTTGAAAGTACGTGTCACAAAATATCTCTTTATAGCCGACGCATAATCTCGCTTTTGGCCGACGCTGTCATCGCGTGCCGCGGCTGCATCGTGGGCATCTCGATGAGGTGGCGCCGGAATCGCTCCGGCGTGAGAGTCGGTGTAGACAGAAGGTGTCACGACTTTGGACATTTTCCAACACAGTCCGGACCAATGGAAGGACAGGTTCTGCAGCTGGCTTGCAAGTTGTTGTAGCCATGTTGCAGCGAAACGGCAGTTGGGTACGGAGTATCATGAACAGGAGTTCCTTAGGAACTTGGGTTCGTTGGTATCTTGATTGCACAATGATGTATGGGCCTAAAGGGTTCCAGGGTATGGGGCTTGTCACTAACCCGACAGCTGACCGGAGAACTTGGCGGGGAGAGGGCTCATGTTTGAACGGTACACGGAGAAAGCGCGGCGCGTCATCTTCTTTGCGCGCTACGAGGCCAGTCAGTTCGGTTCTCCTTACATAGAGACGGAGCACCTGCTGTTGGGACTTCTGCGCGAAGACGGAGCTCTCACCTTCCGGTTCCTGCGTTCTCATGCCTCGGTTGAGCCCATCCGCAGGCAGGTTGAGGGACACATTACTATCCGGGAGAAGGTCTCGACCTCGGTCGATCTCCCGTTGAGCAACGAGTGCCAGCGGGTTCTGGCTTACGCTGCCGAGGAGGCTGAGCGCCTTTCGCACAAGCACATTGGAACCGAGCATCTTTTGTTGGGACTGCTGCGTGAAGAGAAGTGCTTCGCCGCCGAGATCCTGCACGAACGCGGCTTACACCTTTCGACCATCCAGTGAGTTTTCCCGCGACCTGACCCAGGCCGCGATGGATACCCAGCTCGATCCGCTGGTGGGACGTGAAAGCGAGCTGGAGCGCGTGATTCATATTCTCTGCCGCCGCACCAAGAACAACCCAGTACTGATCGGCGAGGCGGGCGTAGGTAAGACTGCCATCGTCGAAGGACTAGCGCAGCGCATCGCTGATGGCGAAGTTCCGTCGTTCCTGGCAGATAAGCGTATCCTGGCCCTTGACCTGTCATTAATCGTGGCGGGCACCAAATATCGTGGCCAGTTTGAAGAGCGCCTGAAGACCATCATGAAGGAGCTGATGGAGTCGCAGAACGCCATTATCTTCATCGAGCGGGTTCTGCCGAAGGTTCGTTAGACGCGGCCAACATCCTGAAACCGGCTTTGTCGCGCGGTGAAATTCAGTGTATCGGCGCGACTACGCCGGGCGAGTATCGCAAGTCGATCGAAAAAGACCGTTCGCTCGAGCGCCGTTTCCAGGTCGTCAAGGTTCCGCCGCCGGATGAAGGCGACGCCACCAAGATTCTGTTCGGCATTAAGGACCGCTACGAAAAGTTCCACTCGGTCACTTACAGCGACGACGCCATCAACTTCGCGGTAGCGCATTCCAATCGCTATATTCCGGACCGCTTCCTGCCCGATAAGGCAATCGATCTCATTGATGAGGCGGGAGCGCGTGTGAAGCTGCGCCAGACTTCGCTGCCTGAGGACATCACCGAAGTGCAGAAGCGGATCAAGTTCATCGTGCACCGCATGGAAAACGCCATCGCCAACCACGAGTTCGAGAAGGCGCGCTTCTACTCGGACGAGGAGCGCAAGGAACGCGAGAACCTGCGCGCTATGCGCGAGAAGGATCACCTCGATGAATCGTCCACCGGCGTGGTGGGACGTGAAGACATCGAGGACGTAGTTTCGCGCTGGACCGGCGTGCCCATCGCTTCCATCAAGGAAGAAGAGAGCCAGAAGCTGTTGCGCATCGAAGAAGAGCTGCACAAGCGTGTGATCTCGCAGGACCGCGCCATCACGGCGCTGGCCCGCGCCATCCGCCGCTCGCGTGCCGGCCTGAAGAGCCCGAACCGTCCCATCGGTTCGTTCCTCTTCCTCGGCCCCACCGGCGTCGGCAAGACGGAAGTCGCGCGCACGCTGGCGCAGTTCATGTCCGGCAGCGAGAAGTCGCTGGTGCGCTTTGACATGTCCGAGTTCATGGAGAAGCACTCGGTCTCGAAGCTGATCGGTTCGCCTCCGGGATATGTCGGCTATGAAGAGGGCGGCCAGCTAACCGAACGCGTGAAACGGGCGCCCTACTCCGTGGTGCTGCTCGATGAAGTCGAGAAGGCGCACCTTGACCTGTTCAACATCCTGTTGCAGGTGTTTGAAGACGGCCAGCTCACCGACGGGCTGGGCAACACGGTGGACTTCAAGAACACGATCATCATCATGACGTCGAACATCGGCGCGCGCCACTTGCAGAAGCGCACCGGCATGGGCTTCCAGTCAACCAAGGAAGACACGATCTCCGACAAGGTCGAGGACCTGGTGAGGAACGAGGTCAAGCGTACCTTCAACCCCGAGTTCCTGAACCGGTTGGACGAAATCATCCTGTTCAGCGCGCTGACTGAGAACGACCTCATTCAGGTCCTGGAGCTTATGGTCAGCCAGCTGAACCAGAATCTGGCGCAGAAATCAATCACCGTGACCGTAACCGACGAGGCCAAGAAGTGGGTCCTTAGTCAGACACTCAGCGATCGCAGCTACGGCGCGCGTCCGCTGCGGCGTGCCTTGCAGAAGTACGTCGAAGATCCGTTGTCGGAGACACTTATCCAAGGCACCATCACCACACGGCCGGCGTTCATCGAGGTCTTCCCCGGGGGCAACAAGCTGTATTACCGTCTGGTGGATTCGCAGGAAACCGAGGGCGTGCTGCTGTACGAGAACTAGAGTTTGTAAGTTTAATTGGCAGAGGCGGACCAAGTGGTGCCGTCTTCTGCTTTTCTCGGCTCGCCGGTCAGTGATTCAGGCGCCCGTACAAAATTCGCCGGTCACGTCAGCAGAAAGAAATGGCACGGATTAGCGCAGTTCGGTTCACCCATACCTCGATGCCCAAGCAACAAGAATCAACATTTTTGGTCAGTTTTGACCAGATGCTCAGACGCCCGAAGCTTGATACTGGCCATGGAGAACGCTCTGAATGGGAGACGAGACAAGAGCCCGTAGGGTATTACCACACCCAAGTGTTTTGATCTCGCCAACAACTCGGCAGTTTATCAGCCACTGGGGTCTTCGCTCCGCCGTTTCCAATTCGCTCGACCGATATCTTCCCGGCAGACATGATCAGCCTTGCG
>JBEKNL010000251.1:0-2531 GCA_049522855.1 Candidatus Korobacteraceae bacterium | reverse complement strand
GCCAGGGTCGGTCCGGCACTCCAGAATCCAACGTTATGCAGGCCTGTCGCCATCGTGGTCAAGCCAAATCCCATCAG
Source organism: Candidatus Korobacteraceae bacterium (assembly GCA_049522855.1). Taxonomy (GTDB): domain Bacteria; phylum Acidobacteriota; class Terriglobia; order Terriglobales; family Acidobacteriaceae; genus Bog-257. Next base: position 2,454 of record JBEKNL010000251.1, on the reverse strand, counting down.
CCCGATAACGGCCGGATTGGCCCACCATTCTCTGTAGATACCCGCCTCTGTGACTTCAGCCATCTCTTTCATCCTTTCCCAGAGTAGCGGCTTCACGCCGTTCTTCTGCGTTGCTGCATGGAGCCCTGTCCCTGGTTTGGCCAGACTCTCTATCAGTAGGGATTTCGTTTTACCCAGAAGATTCGCGTTCTGCCCTCTCGCCTTAGACGGCTCGCGAACCAAGTCAGCAAATGTACCGCGAAGTCCCGACTCAAGATCACCACCGAATTCCACTGATGCTGATCCGTTGCTGTGTCGAGGTGATTCAGCGACCCTCTGGTGCCACTGGTGTTGCCTGGAACGCGACTTCTTTCCAGTTGCCTCCCTGCTTCACGTACACGAAAGTTGCGCGAAAGTCCCCGCGAATCGGCTTGCCGTTGGCGGTCAGTTTCACTGAGGCCATCGAGTTCACGATAGCTGCGTTCCCGTACGTGTTTACCTTCACGTCGTGTTCGTCAAGCGATTCGTACTTGATGGCCCCGGACTTGAATTCCTGAATCGTCTCCGGCTTCGTCCTCAAGCGTCCGTCGCCACCGATTCCGAGGTACTTGCTGGCCAAGTGCTTCTCAAAAAAGTTGGCATCGCCGTTTAACGCCGCCTGCCGGCTTTGGTCGTGTAGAGTCCTGATCTGTTCTTATACATTGAAGGTCTGTTCCACTCCAGTATAGCCGTGGCCCGAAGTTTCCCCGCTTGCTTTGGTGCTGGCCGGCGGGTTCCCCCCTTGGCCCCAAGCCGGTAGCAGCCCCACACCTAGAATCAAGGTTCCAATCAACGCAGAAATCGTCAACCCGCCTAGTGTTTTCATGGTTGTCCTCCAAACTTGGAAGTGTCGATTATCAGGATGAGGGCCACATTTCCCGGTGGTGTTGACCAGCAGTCCGGCACGCAAATGCCCCGCAGCTGCCCCAGACCTCCGGGCTATCTCGCGTCCGGCTACTTTATCGGTGATGAGTGGCTAGCGACGCACTGCCATCTCCCATTCGGCATCCTTATCCAGGTGTCCGTCCATCGCTCTCGGGCGTCCACAGGCTTCCCGTTGCTCGTTCCTTTTCCGAGCCAGGTGCCTGTCACTACGGCCGTCTTGCCATACACGGCAACCTTCAGGTCGCTGATCTGGTTGGCCTCCCACTTTCCTGTCTTGATAAGTGCCAACGCTTGCGCCCGGTTATGCACGGAGCTGTCGGCGTCTGTGTCGACGAAGTCATCCGCCAGCAGCGGAGCCACGCCGTCCGCATTTCCGTTCTTTGCCTCCTCAGTCCACTTGTTCTCCAGCGCGATCACCGCCTGAGCCACCGAGGTATTGCCGCTCTTGACGGTCTGTTCCACAGCGGTTTCGCCCCGGCCTGAAGTCTGCCCGCTTTCCTTCGTGCTGGCCGGCGGGTTTCCCCCTTGGCCGAAAGCCGGCAGCGCCCAGGCACCAAGGACCAAGACTCCAAAAGTGAAGATGGAAATCGTCAAACGACCTTGCCCTTTCATGGTTCCTCCCCTGCCCGCGTTCATTCCGCCACGGGCGACGTCACTGGTATTGCGGTCCGTTTGTCAGACGGCGATTTGTTTGAGTGCATCCCGGAGATTGGGCCCCGTGCCACCCGAACGATGCTAACCCATCTTTTACCCCCATTGAGGCCAATTCTTTATAGCCGTCTCCGAAATCCAGTGATAACCTTCACGGGGGTATATTAGATTCAAGCCAAAGGGTGGATCCTTGCAAGCACTTCGAATGCTTGATCAATGTCCTTGCGATCTCTTATCTCGATATGATCGCCTTTCTTTGACGAGATCAAGAATTGGTGAGTGCCACACTTCTCGGTGCTGCCGTCCCGCTTTCAGATTACAAGCATGAACTCTGGCCTAGCGACATTTCCTCAAGCCGATTCTGAATTAGCTGGTTCCAGTTATGCGCCGCAGCGGCAAGGCAGGCAATGAACCAATCGTACCCTTCGAGGGGACAAATGTAACACCTAAATTATGCACAGATTCCGGCGTCGGTTGAGGTACGACCTGGAATTCGGACCTCGTCGTTGTTGCCGCTTGGTCTCTTGATTGCCGTCTGATTTGCCTCTTCTCTCTAAATTGCTCTGTCGTTCTTTGTAACCTGTTGGCCGCCCTGGGTTATAGGTGCATAAAATCGTATGCACAGTTTACGATCGCAAGGGAGTGACGAGCACCGGCTCAAAAGGTCGCGGTCGTCTGTGAGCAGACTCGATGGATTCACACGCAGAGACATATCGATTGAAGCAATCCAGTTTGTGGCCTTGGTCACAAGATTTGGGCGGGGTAGGTCGGGAGTGCTGTGTTATTACTCCGAGCACTAAATTGGTGACACACTGATCAAGCTGCGTATTGGACGTGGCCTTCGTGAAAGTATCTTTTTACCCGTTTCGGACTACCTTGCGTGATGCGGAGATAGGAACG
>JBEKNL010000250.1:0-2580 GCA_049522855.1 Candidatus Korobacteraceae bacterium | reverse complement strand
GCGATCCTCGAAACCATCCCGGTGATCGCTCCAGCGTCGGTAGTGCCTTCCGCGCTGACCCGATATACGGGCGCGAACCCCAACAGCGTGACGCTCTCGCCGGACGAGGCGCAACTCTACGTAACCAACGGCAATCTGAATTCCATAGCGGTGGTGGCGCTGGGCGGAAGGAATAGCGGCGATCAGGTGGTTGCTCTCATTCCGACGGGCTGGTATCCGAACTCGGCGAGCTTCAGCGGCGATGGCAAGTGGGTTTACGTGGTGAATGGAAAGTCACCGACCGGCCCAAATCCCGGCTTCTGCTATAGCGCCGGACCGCCGACTCACAAAAATTGCGTTGCTTCGGGCCAATACAATCCCCAGTTGATCAAAGCCGGCTTCCAGAGCTTCCCCCGCCCCAGCCCGGCGCAGCTCACGACGCTGACGGCGCAGGTAGCCACGAACAACCGGTTCTCCAGCACCGAGAGCGCCAACGACGCCGCAGTTATGGCGGCCGTGCGTGAAGGTGTCAAGCACGTTATCTTCATCATCAAGGAAAACCGCAGTTACGACCAGATTCTGGGCGACTTGGAAATCGGCAATGGCGATCCTGATTTGGCTGAGTTTGGCCAGCCGCTCACGCCCAATCTGCATAACCTGGCGCGAAACTTCGTCACCCTCGACAACTTCTTCGATAGCGCCGAAACCAGCAATGACGGTTGGCCCTGGACCACCTCAGCCCGCGCCCCCGACGTGATCGAACGACAATTCCCCGTGGCCTATGCGGGACGCGGTCTAAGCTTGGATTCCGAAGGCGTAAGTCGTAATGTCAATGTTGCGATTCCGACCCTCGCCAAACGCCGGGCCGCCGATCCCCTCACACCCGACGACCCGGATCTATTAGCGGGCCAGACCAACGTGGCCGCGCCGGATGGACCGGACAACGAAGTGAATACCGGCTATTTGTGGGACTCCGCGTTGCGAGCGAATCTCACGGTTCGCAACTATGGTTTCTTCGTGGACACGACCCTCTATCCGGTGAAAGCGCCGGCCGGGACCCACGTCGTCCCCATTCCCCTTGACCGGAACCCGTTCTCAACCCACACGACAGTGGCCTTCCCCGCGAGTGCTTCCCTGACGCCGTACACCGATCCGTACTTTCGCGGTTTCGACAACCAGTTTCCGGATTATTACCGTTACGCGGAGTGGGCGCGAGATTTCGATGCCAATTACGCCAAAGGGCAACTGCCTTCGTTGAGCCTGGTTCGCTTCATGCACGATCACACCGGCAGTTTCGGTAACGCGATTGACGGCGTGAATACTCCGGAGCTGCAGCAAGCCGATAACGACTATGCCGTCGGCTTACTTGTCCAGAAGATCGCCAGCAGCATATATGCGAACAACACTCTGATCTTTATAGTGGAAGACGACTCGCAGGATGCCGGCGATCACGTCGATTCGCACCGCAGTGTCGCCTTCGTGGCGGGCGCCTACGTGAAGCAAGGCGCACTGGTCTCGGCGCAGTACAACACTATCAACTTGGTGCGCACGATGGAAGAGGTCCTGGGCCTCCCCCCGATGAACCTGAACGACGCGGTGGCGAGGCCCATGGCCGACATCTTCAATACGAAGCCGAGCTCGTGGAACTTTACAGCCACTCCTTCGGCGTTTCTCTACGGTACGGAGCTTCCGCTCCCTGCCAAACCGGCCAACCTGATCGTGCCCAAGCCGACCCACAACGCGAAGTACTGGGAGCAGGCCACGAAGGGCATGGATTTCACATCCGAAGATCGCATGGATTTTGCGGACTACAACCGCATTCTCTGGAAAGGGCTGATGGGCAACAAACCTTATCCTGCCGAGCCGACCGGAATCGACCTACGCCAGAACCGCAAGGAGCTCCTCGCGCGTTAACATCAGTGTCTGAAGCGGAAAGCGGTGCACACATCGGAGACGCGCCCGAACTGAACACGCCGAGGCAATCGCGCCGTATTCGACAGTTTCAGAATCGTCGGCCAACCGGAACGTTGACTGTCAGTTGATGAGAACAGGGCATAGCGTGAATTAGCTCTTTGTCGTCCAGAAAAGAAGACCTCCGGAAAGCCACCAATGATTTGGGATCTGTGGTCTGCCAACACGAAGTTGGCCCCAAACCGGCTTGTAGGAAGTGCGGAACGGGGGGACTGGGCGCATCGGCTACTCGGAGCCCAAACGGAGAGGAAGGGACCAGAGGCGCTGGCGACATCAAGGAGAGGAAACTTAATTCCCTGATAAGCGGCTTTGAATTCCCTGATAAGCCTCTAATAATTCCCTGTTCGATTCCAAGCCAAGACTTGGCTCTGGCAGCAGAGCTTACGCAAATTGAAGCGTTTACAGCTGCTAACGGCCGGAATGAGCCGATCGAATTCACGAAATTCCCCGTATTTTTCCCTGTTAGCAGGGAATTTAGGGGCGGAGAAGGGTTCGCTCGTGACTGCATCCTCCGCCAGCAAGTCTCAACTGCAGAGAAACTCTGCAGCTTTCCTCTGAAAATCGCCGAAAATCTCCGCAATTCCGCATGTTTTGTGCTTAAACCGGACTCGGAGAAAGTGTCCTGCTGGA
>JBEKNL010000249.1:0-3584 GCA_049522855.1 Candidatus Korobacteraceae bacterium | reverse complement strand
CTCTCCCGCGCGCTTCTGGGGACGCCCAGAGCGGTCGAAGACCACGCCATGCAAAGCGCTGCCTTCCAAGGAGGCGCCTCCTGCATCAAAGACTCGGCGGCGTTTAGTTTTGATGAACCACAAGGATTTTCTTTCCTGTGGCTCGTCAAAACTAAACGCCGCCCGGTTTTTCCGCTGAGGACGAGGGCTTAGTTCTCTCGTGGCAGTTGCCGGAATGACACCAGATGCCAAGTCCCCTCAGGCGTCGACGTTTCCCGACGCAGGATATAGAGGTTGCCGTCGTCCGCGCGTACTTTGTAAAAAGCATCCTGGGGGCCGTACCACTGGTCAAGTACCTCCTCGACCATGTGCTGGCAATCCTCAAGCCGAAATCGAACCGGCCTTTCGTCCGCCGTCCGGCCGGAGTAGCAATCCACCTCTAGCTTCATCTCCCCTATTGTGGCGCATCGCCGCTACACCCGCCAGCGCCGCTGCACCAGCGTGGCCCTGGACTCGGAGACTCCCATGTTGCCTCCGCGCCCTATCGGACCCCACGCGCGAGAGCGGCGTTCTCTTCCTCATGATGGCCAACTTTATATATTCGGCGCTCGACCGACAACAGGCGATCCACTGGGCTTAACCTGGGAACCTTTCTCGCGGAACGTTGTAAGGACGCCGATTTGGTGGCGCAGAGCCAGGTTCTCGAGTTCGAGGGCCAGCCCGCGAACGGAAGACCGAGGACACACTGACGAGGAGTGTTGTGAGAAATATGAGCATCGGAAGAGAGGGTTATGGAAGAAGTGTAATTCTCGTCCGCTCAGACATTTCGAGGTTTTCGAGAGCCACAATCGTTTGCACAAGTGAATTACAGCTACTTATACCAACCTTGGCGCGATTTCTTAGCAGCCCCTTCGAGAAGCGATCCCTGTTGCGAGGTGCTAGCCACCGGAATGGCTGCGGTTGCCCGGGGTTTCGTCGCGGTCATTACAGCAATTTCCGGCTTCTTCATGTCAAGTCTGCCCGTGAAGAAGGCGCCCTCTTCGATCGAAATCCGCGGGGTCGAGATGTCACCCGTCAAGGATGCGCTTCTAAACAATTCGACGCGATCGCTGGCCTGGATGTCACCTTCCACCCGCCCCTGCAGAATCACATGGCGGGCCTCGATATTGCCGCGTATGCGGCCATTGGGACGGACCGTCAGGCGCTGACCGTGCAGCGTGATCGAGCCCTCCACTTCGCCGTCCACAACCAAGGCTTCATTGCCCGAAAGTTCGCCTTTCACCACTAGCAACCTTCCAACGAAGGTGGTAGGGTGGCTTTGCACGCTGTGGCTACGCAGAGCTTCAGCCGCGGACGATGGCGCACTCGCAGCTGGAATTGATTTAGAGGAGGGCGCACTCGTCTCTTCGTCTGGCGTCGAGACTTCATCTCCGCTTCGCGATGCCTTCCACATGATCTTGATCGAGATCTCCCTTCTGATCTCCTAAAAGGCAAGTAAGATACCTGCTCGCCTCCTATTTGTACCAGGTGCACCTTTATCAGGTGCTGGAAGCGGACGGCTATGGCTCCTGCTTGACGGGCGACCTATGATGCCTTTTCACTCGAACGTTGAAGTGGCAAATTCATGCCCGACGCAATTCTTGCGCACCACAGCAATAGAAAAGGCTGTGACTTTGGTTATGCTCCATCCGCCAACTCCTGCGAGGGAGCCAACAACGTGGACGCATGTACCGTCACAGCCCTTGATGCGATCACTGCTTTCGCAGTTCCAAGCCCCAACGGTCACCTCGCAGCGCCGTCGGTTTTTTCGGGTCTGGAGGTTCAACAGGTCGCCCCGCCGAACCCATCACCCAGCTTACTTCAGGCCAGCTACTTTTACGTTTGCCAGCCCTTTTCTGCCGTCGACATGTGTGATCCTACTGCAGGATGAGAAATTGTCAACGCCCAAGGTTGGTGCAAATGCAATTAGTTTTCATGTGCGAATTGTGTTGCCCAAGTGACAGAAAATAGACAGGTTCTGATTCGTGCCCTGAGTTATCCAATATCAATCTACATCTTGTTCACAGGAGCCAAGAGCGAATCCATATCATGCGGGGGCGACAGATGCCGAAGGGCGAGGTTCTCCGGGAACGGACTAAGAATTCCTCTTTACTTCAGATCGAGCAAACTGGACCGGGCGAGCGAATGGCAAACGGCTGCGGCGGCCCTCCTCACTCTTCATGCTGCAGAGGTCCGGCGTCCTTAACTTTACGGCCCGCGCGGACCACACGCTGTTCATTGCGGGCGGGTGCGGAACATCTGGGGTGGGAAGTCGGAATAGCGCCTGCAACCCCAGCCTGAGCGATTGGGCGTCATAAGCAGTACCGATCTAGTAAGACTTTCTGGAAAAAGGGCTTCTGACCAGCGTCGTCCTTGGGCATAATTCCGGTTTGCCCGTTACTCGAGAATAATCTGGGATCGGGTCAATTGCCCGGAGAGTCGATCAGGATGTGTTGCAACTTTCGAGGTAGCTGGCTGGCGGCAGACCGAACCCGGCCTCATACTTTGTGCAGTCCGGTGGTATCTTCGCTATTCTCTTTCGCTGCGCGATGTTGAGGAGCTGCTGGAGGAGCGCGGTCTCAATGTCGATCACACAACGGTCTGGCGCTGGGTGCAGTATTAGGGGAAAGCTGAATTGTAGGCCTTATCGAGATGGTGAAGAAAACAATCCGCAGAGACTTGGCGAGGCTGCAAGCCGCGCCTTTTCAAACCGGTCGAATATTCTTACCATACGACACTCCCTAAAGTTGATCGTCGAACCCGGATTGTACATGCTCTTGAGGTTTCAGAAAGCAGCTGGGCGAGGAAATTATGAGACTAGAAACCAAGCCTTTTCAAAGTGTTTGAGATTTTTGACCATACGGCCTCCTGCATCAAAGACTCGGCGGCGTTTAGTTTTGATGAACCACAGCACAAGCCGATAGGAGATTACCTTCCTTTTATTTGCAACTTATTGCACCTCTCCGAGTACGGTAAGTGATACTCGCACGATAAATCTCATATTCCTGTGGCACTTACCTCTCAACGACCTTGAACCCAAGATGGAGGAAGACGTGCATCCATGTCTGCCGGTGGTGTGCGCTTTCGCGTCATACCTCGGTATTGGCAGCGCCAATGTAGGGTCTGTGTTTCTCCAAGAATTTGACCCTCCCCCGGAACGCAGTGATCCAGACTTACGGTTGTCGCTGTCTTTACATCTAAGCGGAGGACTTGCATGAAAAGACTCAGCATACTAGGAGCGGCGTTGCTTGCCTTGGTGATGGCCTCAACAGGACTAGCGAGCGCCGGTAATCTACTGAACAATGGCAGCTTCCAATCGGGCGATTTCACCGACTGGGTCCAGGGGGTTACCTCCAACGGCACAGCGGGAGCTGGTTTCCCAATAATTACCGCATGGCCCTTGGGCGGCATGAACGCTGCCGAGTACGAAGTCGGCGAAATCAACTTTGATGGCACCTACCAGGGTGCAACCCTGTCACAGACCTTCTCGACCACGGGCGGAACCCTAAACATGGGCTTCATGTGGGCAGCCATGGGCGATGGAATCCACCAAAATGCGGATGGCG
>JBEKNL010000248.1:0-2695 GCA_049522855.1 Candidatus Korobacteraceae bacterium | reverse complement strand
GTTTGGAGTCTGTGGAGCGCGTTTGAATTCGCCGTCGCCGATTCGCTTTTCGCCGCCGCTTTTGTCTGGATCACGTACATGGCGCTCGATCCCTTCGCACGCAAGTACTGGCCCGACCAGTTCATCTCGTGGAATCGCCTCCTGGCTGGACGCTGGCGCGACCCACTTGTGGGGCGAGACGTGCTGATTGGCATCCTCTTTGGATGTGTGCAGGCTTTCTCTATCTATCTCGTCTACGCATTGCCGTTGTGGTTCCGCATTCCCAGGACCACTCCCTTCCCAATTGATTCGCTGTCTCTAGGAACGGCTGCACAGGCAATGGGATATCTACTCGGCGAGCAGTCACATGCCATCATCAGATCCCTCGGTGCAGCCCTCATCCTGGTGTTCGCTCGTCTCCTGCTTCGCAGAAAGGCATCAGCCGTGGCTGTCACTTACTTGGTTGCAGCGACCCTGATTGCGGGTGGCGAGAATTACTCGCTTACAGTTCCCCTTGCTTTGCTGATTGCTCTACTGAACGCCTTGGTATTGACCATCGTCCTGGTTCGGTTCGGCATCCTCGCCTACGGTACGTGCGTTCTTATCAAGAACGTTGTGCTGCGCTTCCCAGTAACACTGGACCTTTCGCGATGGTACGCAGGCAGGTCTGTGATTGCGCTGTCGATCGTCCTGGCCTTGGCGATCTACGGATTCCGCTGCGCCTTGGGGAAAAAAGCTGCCTTCGGAGGCCTGATCGCCGAGGACTAGATCGCTTCATGCAGACTGAGTGCGTCTCGCTGATCTCAAAAACAAAGGAGGTCATCTAGCCAGTGAGTCGTACATCTGACCTGTGGCAAGGCCGCGGATCACCAGCGGATGACGGGCAACCCTTCCATAATCGCGATAAGGTAAGCAAGATCACCAAACAAGTCAGCGCCAGCGTGATACAGGGCCGATTCGTGCACTCTCTCGCCAATGCTTTCAATGTTTATTTGGAAGGGCACACCTGTTGGGCAATGCTCTTCTCAGCAATGAGTCGGGCCGATTGAGATGAAATTGTGATACGTCAGGACAGACAGTTGAGCTGGGGTTTGTTGGTATGCGATAAAATCTGGTCGCACGAGGTGATGTTATGGCCGCTATCAACAGTCGCCGCGTACTCTGGGGTGCCTTGGCCGGAGGCGTCGTATGGACCATCTGGAGCATGGTAGTTAATCTGGCGGTACTGGTTCCTCATTACGCAGCCGCCCAGCAGTCGGGTGCCATGCGGGCGCAGCCTCGCTATCCGTTCTTCGTCGGCCAGTGGATCGTGATGCTGTTCGTCCTCGCCTATATCATTGCCTGGCTCTACGCTTCCGCCCGCACGACTCAGGGCGCCGGACCTAAAACCGCGGCGCAGATCGGTCTTTTCGTGGGATTCGCGGCTGGCTTTCCCAGCAACTTCGCCATGGCGACGTGGGCTCCGTTTCCTCGCGTGCTTCCCCTGTGGTGGATGCTGGAACTTTGGTTCGGTGCCATTTTGGCTTCGCTGGTAGCGGGTTGGCTGTACCGCGATCAGTAGCCCGCAATTTGTGGTCAGCGGCCCGACCATTTGCTCACTCAGACCGCACACAAGGGGGCGGAAACAGCTCGACTGCGCGGGCGAGTGCTGTGCCGTTGTCTCGCAGGTTGACCGGGTTTTCCCGGCAATGGCAGTTTCGTTTAGGTTTTCCAGAGACGGTTTTCATAACTCGGCCGAATTTGAGTTAAGCCACAGGTGAGGAATCTACGATGACGGTATCCGTCTTCATCGGCACCAGCGTCGACGGCTTCATTGCGCGACCCAACGGCGATCTCGACTTTCTGCCGGAGGGCGGCGGCGAACCCCACGGCTACAACGAGTTCATTGCAAGCGTCGATGCGATTGTCATAGGTCGTAACACCTTCGAGAAAGTCCTGACCTTTGGAGCGTGGCCATATGGTGACAAGCGCGTGGTAGTCCTGAGTAGTCGCCCGGTGGACTTGTCCCCGGCCAGCGAAGGCGTTGTTGAACAGATGGCCGGGCCTCCGGTTGAGATCGTTTCGCAACTCGCTGCTAGTGGTGCCCGCCACCTCTACGTCGACGGTGGAATTACGATTCAACGGTTCCTGCGCGCGGGGCTCATCCAACGTCTCATTATCACTCGCGTGCCTGTACTCATTGGAGACGGAATTCCTCTTTTCGGCACCTTACCGCGCGACGTTCGGCTCCGTCACATAGTGACTCGGCACTATCCGAGCGGTTTGGTGCAAAGCGAGTACCATGTCGCCGCCTAACAATCACTTGGAGCTATCTCGGCGTGATCGCGGCAGGGAATCATTCATTTTTCACGCGCGCAGTTCAATCGCGATCCGTAGCCGGTGCTCGGACTATGAGTGACACTACCTCTTCTGTCCCGCGTCCCATGGCCAGGATTACGGGTGTAGTTTACTTGCTTTACTTTCTCATGGCCGTATCCGGCGAGTTTTTCATTCGCGGGATTATTGTCTCTGGTAACCCTGCGGCAACAGCAACCAACATCCTGGCGCACGAGCGATTGTTTCGGTTGAGTGTGGCGGTGGGTCTCATCGCGACCGCTTTATACATCGCTGTAACGGTTCTCTTCTATGGCTTGTTGAAGCCTGTGAACAAGACCGTCTCCTTGCTCGCAGCGTTCTTCAGCCTCGTGGGATGCGCTATTCAGGCTTTCGGCAGCCT
>JBEKNL010000247.1:0-2728 GCA_049522855.1 Candidatus Korobacteraceae bacterium | reverse complement strand
GGTTCAGCTTCTCTGCTTCGTGCACGCTGGTTGTCAATCCTCAGCATGCCACTCGCTCCAGGCTCATCTTGTGTTGGAAACTGCCTCCTCCTTCAGGCTCATCTTGTATTGGAAAAGACTGGCGGTGGCCAACCTGGTGGAAATTGGTTACAATGGATTGACCGCATTTCAGCGTCGGCAAGGGCCAACGCGCTCCGCAGAATCCCCAGCCGCGAGGCCCGCGGGAGTGGCGAGTTGTGGGTCCCCGTTTCAGGTAAGTTGTTAAAAGGAAAAGTTCGTCATCCGCCGGGTGTGCTGGTTGCACGTGGTATGCCGTTGTGTTAATCTTATGGTTTGTCCCGGCTGGCAGGAAGAATCATGCTTGGTTCGCGTCCGCCTGCGGCGGATGTCGAGCCACGCTGCAAGTGCTGGCGTAGCTCAGCTGGTAGAGCATCTGATTTGTAATCAGAGGGTCGGGGGTTCAAATCCCTTCGCCAGCTCCAGGATCATAACCGTGAGCGCGCCGCAAGGCGTAGGAGCAAGCCAAACGAGACGCGCAGCTCTCCTAGAGAACTGATTCCAGCAGCAGCTTCCTAAATCGCAGAACGCGCGCGGAAGTAGGGCCGCGCGACTGACGCGGAGTTTTGCCGGGATTGCAGAGCGGGGCTTGGCACGCGGGGTTCTTTGACAGCAGAGACTGGCGATTCCGGGCCAACGGCGACGCCGGGCTCTCAGGAAGTCGATGAGAGTGGGATGCTCGGTCGAACGTGCACAGGTGGCCGAGTGGTTAATGGCAGCAGACTGTAAATCTGCCGCTCCTTGCGAGCTACGGAGGTTCGAATCCTCCCCTGTGCACCAGGTTTTTCCGGGGGCCCCGGCGCGCGCCGTTGTGGCGGGGGCGTTGGGGTGGTTGAGATGAAGCGGTTATGGACGGCGTTGGGTCTGTTTGCGGTGCTGGCGGTGCTGGCATGGGCCACCATCGGCGATCAGAGATTCAAGCTGGCGACTGTGGCAGTGCTGGCGATGTTTGCCCTTCGCACCTGGACGTGGAGCCGCAAGCAAGAGCGCGAGGAGCGCGAGCGCCGCGACGAATGACGGCCAGTTTGATTGGATGTGCGGGAGTAACTCAGTGGTAGAGTCACAGCCTTCCAAGCTGTTGGTCGCGGGTTCGATTCCCGTCTCCCGCTCCAGAAGTTATAGGTGTTGCGGACTTGATAGTGATGAATGTTGCGGACTTGTTTAACAATCAAAATGACGCTCGCGTCGTGAGATTTGATGTGACGCCAGGCGTTGGCGTGTCTGCGCTGGTGCTTCAAAGAGGAAAGCTTTGGCGCATGTTTATTCCGACGGAGGCATGGCTTGTTCTTCGGGAGCAGGCAGGCGGCGAAAGGCTAACCGATGCCGCGGTTTTCATTAATGCAAAGTTTCTCCTGAGTGACAGGCTGCGTGGATGGGACTTTGAGCGTGATGGGAAAATTGAGGTAACAACGCAGCGGATGCGTTCGTGGTTCGGGTTGGATCTCCCGGAGCCGGCTGTTCAGAGTTTTAAGGGCTGATGTAGCTCAGTTGGTAGAGCACTCCCTTGGTAAGGGAGAGGTCATCGGTTCAATCCCGATCATCAGCTCCAGGGATTTGATGACTTATGGTAGTTCCGTATTGGATTCTCGGCCGGACTCAAACTCCGTCAGTTGAAAACGGCGTTGCACGGGTCCACCTGACTGACGGTCGAGAGTCGAAAACTGTCATCTTGCGTCTTAAACAAGATGCAAGGGCATTCTTGGAAGCCAACGCATTTGCAGATGGGCCAGACTCTCTTTTTGTGGGTTTGATCAGGTACTGGGCTGACGAGCGGAGGAATTCAACGCGTGGCTGGATCCCTCAGAATGAAGTCCTCGATAAGGATGAGGTAGAGAGATTCAATGCTTTGTACGGAGAACACCTCAAGCAGAATAGCTCTTCGCATCATCCAGTTTGGTTTTAGCAACGTCGGTGCAGAAGTTAGGGTTCCAGTGAATACTTCGATGGAACAGTCGGAATCGCGAATACCGTTTCGGCAGGCTGCTCTTCGCATCGAGAAGCTGGACGAGTTTGAGCAGTTTCGTTCCGCCCTGGGAAGGATTTTTGCCGCCGACGCGGTGGAAGATTTTCTCCGGCTGCTGCAGCGCAAGGGAGTTCCAATCCGCGATTTCGATCGCGTGTTGCGCGAGAAGTTGCTGGAGCGTGCGGACCGGAAGCTAGCGCAGGACAGCAAATCGGCGCAGCAGTTGTATGAGGCGCTGCCGGTGAGCGATCAGGCGCAGGTGCGCGAATTTTATTTGACGGCGCTGGAGGCGGTGGACCTGCCCCTGCGCGAGAAGTTCAACAAACTTTACCGGTACTACTAAGGCATAGGAACTATGGCGAAAGAGAAATTTGACCGCAGCAAGCCGCACGTGAACGTGGGCACGATCGGGCACATCGATCATGGCAAGACCACGTTGACGGCGGCCATCACCAAGGTATTGCAGAAGCACAATCCCAAGATCGTGTTCCGCAGCTTCGACTCGATCGACAACGCGCCGGAAGAGAAGGCGCGCGGTATCACCATCGCCACGGCGCACGTGGAGTACGAGACCGCCAATCGGCACTACGCGCACGTGGATTGTCCCGGGCACGCCGACTACATCAAGAACATGATCACCGGCGCGGCGCAGATGGATGGCGCGATCCTCGTGGTTGCTGCTACCGACGGACCGATGCCGCAGACCAA
>JBEKNL010000246.1:0-2758 GCA_049522855.1 Candidatus Korobacteraceae bacterium | reverse complement strand
ACCCGCACGAACCCAGCTCTCCAGCGTGGAGCGGTCTTCTGTCGTCAATGTGAGGGCAGTGGGGTATTTGCTCATGCCCCATCATGGCATAGACCGCTTTTCAATGCAACTAAGTACTAGAGCAATTCGTGCGGGGCAAAACTGTAGAGGTTGTTCTCCAGTTCTTCCTCCGGAACCGCAAAAAGGTCGATCCAGCCCTCCAGCGGCAACGAGTCCACCGGCAGGTGATCGCGCCAGATGGCGAAACGCAAACGGATGCGGCTTCCCCGCTGCGCGCCCAGCAGGGCGAAGGGAACACGGAATTCGAAAATCTCGCGCAGCGCCACCTCGACGCCGTTGCTGGTTGATTTGCCATCGTCAGAAGAAAAGCTCGCCAGCTTACGACGCTCTTGTCCGTTACTCAACACCCACTTTTGCAGGGTGTGTCCGTGCGCATCCACGGCCAGCCGGTACGACTCCATCGGCGACTTGCGGTCGTGCTCGTCGCGGCGAACTTCCAGGTTCACCATCAGGCGATAGGCCCCTTCGGGCACGCTATGCTGGAAGTCCAAACGACCCGACACTGAATCCGCGTCCAGTCCAGCAAAAACGGCGTCCAGCAGAAACTGTCTGCCGTGCATGGCGCAGGTACGGTGGTCCGAAGTGTAGCTGGCCGCGCCCATCCACTCGAAGTATCCGCTGACCAAGCCGTCCACCCGGGCGCGCACATAGGCCGTCTGCGGAATATAGCTGGGGCGCAAAACTCCGCTGATAATCGGGGTATTCAACTCTTCCGGCGGAACTCCTTCGAGGGCGTGGTACACGTTGGAGAGATGCCGGCGATAGAGTTCGTCGAAGTCGCGATCGTTGGCCGAGTGATGTTCCGGACCGTACCACCAGTTCCAGTCGCTGCCCTCGGCGATGAGCAACTCTTCCCACGCCAGTTTGCGTTGCTTCGCAGAGACTTTTTGCCAATGGCGGTCGTAATAGTCGCGGGCTTCCGAGAGCAAGTCCCAGGCCCGGTTCTCTTCGGGAGAGCCAATCCAGACGTTGAAATTGGCATTGATCCACGAACCCGGAACCAGCCGCTGCAAGGGCCGGAAGTTGTCGGGTTGGTGCCGGGCGATGGCCTCGCCGATCGTCACCGCTTCCATTTCCGAGTCATGCTGCAAGGCATCGTAGAAGCGGCGCAGGAATTCGCGGCCTGATTTCGGGTAATACTCCCACGCGTTTTCTCCGTCCAGGATGATCGAAACCACGGGGTCTTTCCCGCGTTCCAGGACCGGCCGCGCGGAGCTCCTGATGTTCTCGAGCAGGTGATTGGCAGCTTCCTGGGCGGGCATCCCCGAGTACACAAACCCGATGAGATCGGAAAGGCGATGGTTGCGGAACACCATGTGCATCCGCGTGTCGTTCTTCTGGTAGCGATAAATGCTGTACAGACGCTCCGCGGCGTCGGCAGAAAGATGGCTATTGGCTTCCCGCGCAAAATTGAAATCGAGCGACCGTCCCAGCACGCCTTCATCGGTTGCCATCCATTCGATTCCCTGCCGGGCCGCCAGCATCACGGCCTCCTCTGAGACACTTCCCTCCGAGGGCCAGAGTCCCTTGGGGCGGACCCCGAACAGCGCCCGGTGAGAATCCAGGGCTCGTTCGATCTGGAGACTGGCGTCTTCCAGACGGCGGAAGCGCCGGGTTGGCAGACTCAGTCCGGGCGTGGACTGCTCGCCCACGCTGGTATCGCATAGCAGCGGCAGGATGGGGTGATAGTACGGCGTGGCAGAAAGCTCGATTGCTCCGCGCTGCGCTGCCGCGGCGTAAGCGGGCAGCACCTTGGCGAGAACTTCGCGTTCTTTGGCAATCACCAGTTGCTGGTCGTCGCGGCTGAAGTCCTCGCCCTTTTGCACCAGCGCGGCGACATCCGCTTCCTCCAGGAAGTACTCGTCGAACCAGGCAAGTTGCGAAAGTACCTGGAGATCGGCGTAATCGCGCATTCCAAAGTAGGCCTCCGGCCCTTCGGGGCGATCACTGGTTGCGCGATAGCGCTCCCACAACTCGCGATAGCGCGGATAGCGTCCAATCATGTTGACCGGGTTGGCCTGAAACAGATACTGCAAGGCAAAGTGCCGGTCGGATGGCGTCAGCTCTGCCGCAGGCTTCGACACCAGATCGAAAAATGGGTCGTGCGCGTGGCCCGAGACGTAATCCTGAATCTGGGCCACTAACGAAGGCACAAGATTGAAGTTCTGATGGACCTGGGGAAACTCGTCCAGCAGTTTCACCATCCCGTAGTAATCCTTGAGGGCGTGGAGGCGCACCCAGGGAAGGCGATACTCGCCGGTGACCATGTCTTTGTAGAAAGGCTGGTGCATGTGCCAAAGGAGCACCAACCGGATCTTCGGAGAACTGTTATGAGTCATTTATGAAAATCAGCCGACCAAGTGTAGCAGGGCGGGGGCCGGCTGGGAACCCGAGCAAACTAGAACGTGTCTCAAGAATAGTCGCAGGTCAGACTTGTATCAGGGCACGACTTCCAGTCGTGCCGCCACTGCGGTCCAAGATAACGGCTTTAGCCGCCGAGGGCAGGGGCTAAAGAGACCGTGTCGCAACCTCGTATTGGTTTGCGGCAGTGGAAGGAATCACACAAAATCCAGCCTCGAATGGGGCGAAAGAGCTTAGCCCAGCGCTTCAGCGCTGGGTAGGTGTGTGGTACGGACCGGGCACATACTTTACAGATCAGACCGGGGACATACTTTACACTTTTGGGTCCGTTCACGAA
>JBEKNL010000245.1:0-2758 GCA_049522855.1 Candidatus Korobacteraceae bacterium | reverse complement strand
GAGATTCCCACATTCCCCCCGCACGACGACTACTAAGAATGCTTTTAAAACCAAAAACACGGACCCAAAAGTGTAAAGTATGTCCTCGGTCTAAAGTGTTAACTATGTCCCCGGCTGGACATGGGAAATAAGACAGAGTCCCGTAGGGACGGCAGAAATGAATGAAGAGTCCGGCCAGGAATGGTGCGCTAACTCAATCGATGTCGCATAAGGGCGCTTTTCAAGGCTGCCGAGTCTGCGTGAGAACCTCTGCCGTCCCTACGGGACTCGGATTGATTTTACAACTTACCCAGCACTCCGCCTGCGGCTCCGTGCTGGGCTAAACTGTTCCGCGCCTACTTCCACTCCAGTTCGCGCAAAAGCGGCGCGAACCGGGGCCCCCGGCTACGGCGCTGGATTCTCGGCCAGCAAATTCCACTGGCAGATACCAACTTTGGTTCTCACACAGACTCTCACATGCTGTGCAACGCATATGCCGCCTGCGGGCGCCGACTACTGACTACCCACCAGCTTTTCCATTTCGTTCTCGTCAACCACGCTGACACCCAACTCTCGCGCTTTATCGAGCTTCGACCCGGCCTCCGCTCCGGCGACCACGTAGTCGGTTTTCTTGCTGACCGAACCGGCAACCTTGCCGCCGGCATCCTCGATCAGCTTCTTGGCTTCGTCGCGAGTATGGCGCTCCAGAGTTCCCGTGAGCACGAACGTCTTTCCGGCGAGGGTGGTAGCGCGCTGTTTCTTGTGGCCTTTGAAGGTCAGCCCCTTTCCCCGTAGCCGTTCGACCAGCGCCACATTTTTTGGCTCGTCAAAAAACTCGCGGATGCTGGCCGAGACGCGCGGGCCAATCTCATTCACCTGCTGCAGCTCTTCTTCCGTCGCCTTCATCAGCGCATCCATCGAGCCGAAATGCTCGGCCAGAAATTGTGCCGTGCGCTCGCCGACCATGCGAATGCCCAATCCGTAGATCACCCGCTCCAGCGGCAGCTTCTTCGAGTTCTCGATTTCCGAGAGGATGTTCTGCGCCGACTTCTTGCCCATGCGCTCCAGGGTGAGCAGCTTTTCCTCGCTCAAAGCGTAGATATCGGCAACGTTGTTGACCAAGCCGTTCTCGACCAACTGGTTTACCAGCGCGTCGCCCATGCCTTCAATGTTCATGACTCCGCGCGAAGCGAAATGGCGAATGCTTTCGCGCAGCTTGGCCGGACAGTTGGCATTGACGCAGCGATGGTCGGCTTCGCCCTCGGCGCGCACCACGTGTCCACCGCACACCGGACAACGTTCCGGCATATGAAACTTGCGATGGCCGCGCGGCTTGTCCTCCAACACCTTCACAACTTTGGGGATGACGTCGCCGCCGCGCTCCACCGTTACCCAGTCGCCGATACGCACCCCCAGGCGGTCGATCTCGTCCATGTTGTGCAGAGTGGCGCGGCTCACCGTGGTGCCGCCGATCGCGACCGGCTTTAGCGCGGCCACGGGCGTCAGCTTGCCAGTGCGGCCCACTTGCACCAGGATGTCTTCGATCTGCGTGACACCGGAACGCGCGGCGAATTTGTAGGCGATCGCCCAGCGCGGCGCTTTGCCCGTGTAGCCCAGCTTTTCCTGCAAGCGAGTGCGGTCCACCTTGATGACGATGCCGTCGATTTCGTAAGCCAGGTTGTCGCGCTTGGCTTCCCACTCGTGGATGAAGGCCCACACCTCATCGAGGTTGTGGACCAAGCGGTGGTTGGGATTGACTTTGAAGCCGGCAGTTTGCAGCGCCTTCAGAGTTTCCGAGTGCCGCTCGAAGAGGGTGCGTCCCTTGGCGAACAGCGCGTAAGAGAAAAAATCGAGCCGGCGCTGGGCGGTAATGTTCGGCTCCAGCACTCGTACCGTACCGGCCGTAGCATTGCGCGGGTTGGCGAACTTCGGCAGACCCTGCTGTTCGCGCTCGTCGTTCATGCGCTGAAAGGCGGCCAGCGGCATCAACAATTCTCCGCGCACTTCGAAGTCCGGCGGCAGGACGGCCTTCGCCAATGTCTTAGCAGGAATGCTGAGCGGCACACTGCGCACGGTGCGCACGTTGAGGGTGACGTCTTCGCCCACCGAGCCATCGCCACGGGTGATGCCCAGCGCCAGCTTGCCGCCGGCAAAGCGCAAGGCCAGCGACATGCCGTCGAGCTTCAGCTCGCAGACGTAGTCCACGCGCGACTCGCCGCTCAATTCGTGGACGCGCCGCTCCCAATCGCGCAACTCGTCCTCGCTGTAAGCGTTGTCCAGCGACATCATGGGCGTGGAATGCGGAATTTTGACGAAGCCCTCGCGCGGCTTGCCGCCCACCCGCTGCGTGGGCGAATCGGCGGTGATCAGCTCGGGATGCTCGGCCTCGAGCGCCTTCAGCTCGTTCACCAGGCGATCGAATTCGGCGTCGCTGATCTCGGGATCGTCGAGCACATAGTAACGGTGCTCGTGGTGGCGGATCTTCTCGCGCAACGCGTCAATCTTCTGCTGCACATCTTTGCTGGATGGCATGAAGCAATTATGCCAGTAGTCAGCAGCCAGTTGTCAGTTGCCAGTAAAGATGCGCGGTTGGAGGTCCCGCCTTCCCGCGACTACACTGGTGGCTGACATTTCTTCAGGACCACGCCTTGTCAAAACGCCTCTCTGACAATGTCGGCGGTGTCAAGCACTTTTCGAGCACACCACGGCATGCGCTCGGAAGAAGAGCGCCATTTCGCTCTAAAGGAAAAAATGCCCAATCCAACCAAGGCTCGCGTCG
>JBEKNL010000244.1:0-2807 GCA_049522855.1 Candidatus Korobacteraceae bacterium | reverse complement strand
TACGTGACCGAAATCTACTACACTTACAACACCGTCACCCCCATAGTGGGGCTGTTAGGAACGAGCGTACTGCCATCTCAGTTATACAGCGTGGCTTATTACTAAGGAAGGGTATGCATATGCGCAATGCCAACATTGTAAAGAGCGACCGAGGGCAAATCATGGTCATTTTCGCTCTGGTTCTGCCCATCCTTATACTGTTCGCTGGGCTGGCCATCGACGTGGGAATTCTTTATGTCACTAAGGCCAAGCTATCGACGTCTGTGGATGCCGCATGCCTCACGGGCATGAAAAACTTGGCGTCAGGGGAGACGAACGCTGCGCAACTGGCCACCGATATGTTTCAGGCCAATTTCGGGCCTAATCCGCCTGTCCCAACCGTCTCGTTCCCCACCGATACCTACGGCAACCAGCAGGTCAAGGTAACGGCCACTGCTTACGTGAATACTCTTTTCATGCGCTATCTCTCGCAATGGGCCAGCGTACCGGTGAGCGACACCGCTGTGTCAACCCGGGGCAAGCTGATCATGTCCATCGTGTTAGACCGATCAGGCTCAATGAGCGGGGATAATGGGGCAGCGGCACTAACAGCCGCCGTTCCAATCTTCGTTGCTGACTTCGATAATTTAACCGACGAGGTGGCGATGATTAGCTTCTCTGACAATGCGACGGTGGACTATGCAATCAATTACAACTTCATAACGCCGATTGATAATGCGGTCAGCGGTCTGAGTTTCGCCGGCGGCACATTCGGCACGGGCGCAGGGTCCAATCCAGTCCTTCTTACCGATCCCAATGCGCCCCCACTGTCGATGGCTCAAGAACAAAACGACAGCGTTACCATAAATCCGGGGGAGAACGTAATCAAAGTGGTAGTGTATTTCACTGACGGCTTGATGAACACCGTTCAGGACAAGCTTCATTGCGGGGGTACAACCAATAACACTTTAACGCTTCTCAACTATGGAGGGTTCGACTCAGGATCCCAAGTCGACATCTTCGATCCTACCAGTGCAACAACTGTCTTTGACACTTATACAGGCGGCGCCGGGGGCTTCAAGTACGGCAACGGAAACACCATTTGCAAGGATGCTTCCGGAAACCCCGTAATCACGTTTCCCTCGCAGAAATGGGGAACACAGAAGTCATTTGACCAGACCACCACGGTCACCCCTGAAGCCCAGTACCGTGCCATTCAAACTGCCATCGCCATGCGTACCGAAAGCCCTGTCCCCACATATATCTTTACTATCCTGTTGGGCACCGACACTACCGCTACAGCCCTCCTGAAGCAACTTGCAAATGACCCTAGTTCTCCAAATTACATTTCAAGCCAGCCAGCAGGGGAGTTTTTTCTTATACCAAGCTGTTCGGGTAGCGCTCTCGCGACCTGCAAAGCTGAACTAAACACAGCCTTCCAAACCATTGCGGCCAAGGTTCTTTTACGGCTAACGCAGTAGCATCCCATCGGGGTGCGACCTTCAAGAGGGGGTCGAGAAGTTTACCTCCCGGCTAGGCGGTACTGCCCCGGTGCCGTAGCGGGAGTGCCGACGGAGGTGGTTCAGGAGGCATCATGTCTTACTTCTCGGGCACTGCCACCCTCAGCGACGGCAATGTTCTTCTGGGTCCATGTTCTGGTACTGACGGTGATCCCTCGGGCCAGTACCGCGGTCGGACGGTACCGGCATGAACTGCTCGACACCCGCTGCGGGCGGCTATGGAACCATCTTCAACATGGGAGGTAATCCCGGTTCCAGTTCTTTTGCCGTCGGCAGCCTCGTCACCGATAAAATTGTAAGTGGTGGCAGCCCGGGCATCAGCATGATCCTAAACAAGAACAAGTATTTTCCCCAATTGAAGGTGGTTTTCTGAAGTGATGACCCAGAAGTAATGCGAGATGATCTGACCGACTGTACAAAGCCAGCTTGAGTTTGGCAGGGTGGCGGCCTGCAAGATACCTCTTGGTAAGACCGTATCGCTGTCGTAATCCAATTGTGGCGTGGGTCGCATAACGATACGGAATGCGGGACGCTCTCTTAATCGAGAGAGCGTTTCCCAAGAAAGTGCGTTCAAGGGCTGCGGCCCACAGTCGTTCCAGAGGTTGGAATGATCGGACACTTCTGGTGAGCGCAAGTCCGAGTCACGGGCCGAACGCCGCAGTCAAGGCCAAACGAGAACCGACAGAAAGAAATGGCTACTCAATTTTCGTTGTCGAAACTGGGAAATCCAGATCCGCAACATCATTTGAGATTGTGGATTGCCTGTGTTGCCTTCTTGACGTTGGGGCAGATCGCCGCGACGGTCTTTGTTCCTCGCTCGCCTCGGCTCACTCTAATCAACGATGTCATTGAGTTTCTTCTCATCTTGTCGGCGTTGCTGGTCTTCCTGGTAAACGCGAGCGCCAGCCCGAGACCAACTCGACTGTTCTGGATGCTGCTGGCAGCATGGTGGGGTGTGACGATTGTCTCGCAGGCGATGTGGATGTATTTCGACCTGGTGCTGCGCAAGGAAGCACCCAATCCGTTTGTCGGCGACATTCTGCTGTTCCTGTCCAATATTCCATTCTTAGCAGCTCTGCTCTTGCAGCCCCACCTTGACCCGGTTAAGGGTCGTGAGTCCAGGGGTACCGTCGATTTTGTGTTGCTGCTTTTGTGGTGGCTTAATCTCTACTTGTTCTTCGTGGTTCCCTGGCAATACGTCGTACTGGACGAGGCCAAATATGGTTCCAACTATAACCGGCTCAATGGTTTACTGGATATTGTGCTGCTGTTGACGCTGGGTTTCTTGTGGAGTCGGTGTTTGGGACG
>JBEKNL010000243.1:0-2818 GCA_049522855.1 Candidatus Korobacteraceae bacterium | reverse complement strand
GCTGGTGGGCCGGCGCGCTACAGCTTGCAGATGAGCCTGCTCTTCCGGTGTCAGCGTAACCGTGTGTGCCTTCATGGGCACAGTATACGCAGTACGCTAACTTATGCAACTAGATACTAGGGCAAAGACAGTCGATCTGGGCTTTCTCTCCACTAACGTCTAAGCACATCTGCATTGACGGAGGGTAAACTCTACCAGTCATAGCGATACCGGGACCTTTCGGAGGAGGGTACGCAGGCGTTTCAACTTTCGGCGGCGACACCTCGGTGGTCGGCGGTTGCGTTGAGGCAGGCGGTACGCCCTTTTCGGAATTGGACGGCGAAGGCTTCGGAAGGCTTTTTGTAACAGCCGAAGCCACGAGCTGAGAAAATGACATATTAGAGTCGGCTAACCTCTTATCGAGCTTCCAGTGTAAGGCGTATAGACCCCAGACTACGAAACAGCATAAAGCTAAATATGACAACCCTTGTACGGGCCATGACTCCTCTGAAACTACCTTGGCGCGATGAAATGCAAGCACAACACAAACGCCGCACAGAGCGAAGACCGGAGGATATAGGACAAATCCCACTATGCCTCCGATGACCGAGGCAGCCAAGAGGAAAAGTGGTTGCTCGAAGAATTCCAGAAGTCGCTGATGCACGGGTTTGCGGGACTGTTTTGGGGGCTCCGTTGGTGGGGACGTGCGACTCGCCTCTGGATGTCTCCTATACCACCTGTTGCTATGATAACTGGAAGACTGAGGCATATTGATTGATTGTAGACCCCTACATGAAACGCACCATTCCGCCCCACTTTCGTGGGCAACACGGAATCAGAGCAGTGCCCGGTGACGAAGGTTATTGACAACGAAGCCATTGGGGTGCTGACGGGGTGCGCGCCATGAAGCGCTCATGCGCAACCTGGAGTGGGTTATACTGCAAACCAAATTCACCGGGAGCACTTGTTCTTGCCGCGCCTCATCATTCGTTCCTCAGACATTCACGCTGCTGGATGCTTCACCCTGGAAAATATTGCCAGGCGCACGCGCCTCCTGGAATACACGGGAGAGCGCATCACCAAAGCCGAAGGCGACGTCCGCTATGAAGGCCGCCCGTTCACGTATCTGTTCGGCCTTGGCGATGGCGAGGTGGTGATCGACGGCCACGGGATGGCGATGTTTGTGAACCATTCTTGCGATCCCAACTGCGAGACCGACGAGGAAGAGGGACGGGTCTACATCGCCACGATTCGCGACATTGCCGCCGGCGAAGAACTTACCTACGACTATTGCCTCTACGATGGCGACGACGAGGCGCCTTGTTCCTGCGGTAGCAAAAGTTGCCGGGGGAGCATGTACTCTCCCGAAGAATTGAAGAAAATGGCACGTGGCGCAGCCCGCAAGAAGAAACAGGCCGAACCGGCGGCGAAGAATAACGGCGCCGGCCGGAAAGTGAGAAACGAAAAGCAAGTAAAGTAAAAGGGAACGGCTTTCGCCCGGCCTTCTGCTATATTTAGCTTTTGATTACCCCCATTCCTTAAGCACAGGAGCGGTTCTCATGGCTAAGAGCGTCAATAAGGTCATTCTCATCGGCAATCTCGGGAGAGATCCAGAAGTGAAGTACACCCAAACCGGCATGGCGGTAGCGCGCTTCTCAGTGGCCACCACCGATCGCGTCAAAGACAAAGACGGCAACTGGCAAGATCGCACGGAGTGGCACAACCTGGTGGCCTTCCAGCGTACCGCCGAAATCGCCGCCGAGTACCTGAAGAAGGGCGGCAAGGTCTACATCGAAGGCCGTCTGCACAGTGACTCCTGGGACGATAAGGAGACTGGCCAGAAGAAGTACAAGACCGAGATCATCATCAACGATCTGGTGCTGCTCGGAGCACGCGATGCCGGCGGCGAAGGCGGCGGACGCGCCGGCAAGTCCGGCGGCTTTGACCAGCGCACTCCCGAGCCTGAACCGTCGCAGGCGCCATCCGGCGCGGAGATCACGGACGAAGACATTCCGTTTTGATTGCGTACGCTTCGCCCTGGAATTGTCATTACGAGCGAAGCGAGGAATCTGCTGTTATTTGCGGCTGTAACGACGCCGCGGAACAGCAGGTCCCTCACGGCCTAAACTTTACCCCAACAAGCCCGCCACGGCGGGGCGCTCGTTGGGGACCCCGGTTAGGCCGTTCGTGATGACAAACTCAGAAATCGTGAAGTCTGACATTTCTTTTGCCGCACTCAATATCTAACATCACGGCATGAGCTTTCCACGATCCAGTGGCATCCTGTTACATCCAACTTCTCTTCCGTCGGCTTACGGCATCGGTGAACTAGGGCCTGAGGCGCATCGCTTCGCCGATTTTCTGCGCGATGCCGGCCGGCGAATCTGGCAGGTCCTGCCGCTGGGGCCGACCGGATACGGCGACTCTCCCTACCAGTGTTTCTCAGCCTTCGCCGGCAAACCTCTGTTGATCAGCCTCGACACGCTGGTGGCGCGGGGTTATCTCGATTCTCGCCAGTTGGACTCGCGTCCCAGATTTCCCGCCGGCCAAGTGGCAGCGAAGGCAGGATGAACCTGCCGGGTACATCGTCGGCAAACTGGCGCTGGCGCTTCCGCCAAGGAGACCTGACGCCGGCGATGAGCGCACGGCTAAGGCAATTGGTGGAGACCTACGAGCGTTAGAGGAACCCGCTCTGCACGTACACGCCGTGCTAGAGAATTTTCAGAGATAGTGTAGACTGTTGGTGGCGATTCTCCGCTCCACCCGATGGCACGACCCTACGCGAATGATTTGCGGCGAAAGTTTTTGCAAGCCTATGAGCAGGGCAAAGGGACCTTGG
>JBEKNL010000242.1:0-2836 GCA_049522855.1 Candidatus Korobacteraceae bacterium | reverse complement strand
TTGTGGTGGTGGGTGGCAACCCCAAGCTGAATATTGCGGCCGCAGCGTTGTCATTCGCTTCCTTGAGCCGTGCAACGCAACTCTGGTTGTCGTTCAAAGGCTTAGTTCCGGAAAGGCTTAATAAAGTCAAGGGCAGCAGAGTGTGAGTATGGTCTAACGCGACAACGGAAATGTCCTCAATGTTCCAGTTGTCGCTTGTGCATCCCAAGCACGGACCTTGCACCAAAGTAATGGTCATGGCCGATGGTAAGGGCAGCGGGTTGGGAAGCGCAAAGGTCTGAGAGATAACTCCATCGCTGTTTTTCCACCCCGGTGCTCCTGATCCGTTGGGACAGATACCATCGGGCGCATTGCTGTCGGAAGGCTTGAGGCAGAGGTTGCCCACTCCCGGAATATTCGCGATAACTTCCGAACTCGACCGCAAGTCGTCGGCACCCGTGGTCAGGTCGATGACGATCTCATCGTAGGTGGGGGGCGCAAACGAGGTTAGCGGTATCACGGCGGAGAAGATGCTAATTCCCGAAACCGGCGGTAACGGCGGCTTGCCCGGTGAGGTGGCGGAAGCCCAAGCCGCGATCACGCTATCGTTCGAACAGGCGATACCGTTGTAGTCACCGTACTTGGGCACGCCTCTGCCGGTCATGCAGCTTTCGTCCGCGGGGCAAACTGGACTGCTGAAAACACAGGTCCCAATGCCGGTCCCGTTTCCTTTTAAGCATAGACCGGCTGCGGGCTCGGGTGGCGGATGTGGCTGGCAGGACTCAGAGTCGCTCGGATCATCAGCCCCACCAGGCCATGCGGAGGCGCACTGCGGATCAGGGTTGACCGTCAGGTTAAGGGGAGTGGAGTTTGCAATAATCGGGCTGCCGATCAGGTAGTTAGTCAGGTCGTTTGTGGGACCGGCAAGAGCTGCGGCCCTGTCATACCACCCGGCAAATACTGTGCCCATAGCCACACACGACCAGGGCATAAACCGGCGGGCGATCGTAGGGGGACTGAGCCCTACCTCTGCTCCGAAGGTCAGACCAGCGTCTTGAGACTCGAGGCTGACAATCAGTTCGCCGCTGCCGAATGACCGCGCGTAGGTTACAAACAAGTGTTTAGCGTCCAGAGGGTCCGTGGCAACCATCTGGCTGGTAAGCCCATCGCCGTTACATCGATCAAGACCTGGGACCGGGCAGGACACGCTGGCATCGCTTGCGACGGTGACTGGAAATCCGGCCTCGGGGACCAGCCCACTTGCGCAGGACGAGAATCGGGTCAGCAGGACGGTGGAACCGCTGAGTGTAATCGCATAAACCTTACTGTCCGCCCCCACCGCAACCCGGGGGTGGTCTCCGCCGCCTGGTATCACCGAGGGAGCCGAAGACGACGTCCATGTAACTCCGTTGTTCGTCGAACAGGTGATCAACGAAGTTTCAAAACCCCCGGACGAATTTATGTTGGCGCAGCTAGGCGCTGGCTCTGCAAAAACATGAGCCACCTGCGTCATGTTCCTCCACACGGCGTAGAGTTGATCAGAAGGTGCCGCAGCAAATGCTGACTGAAAAGGGTCAGCAGCGATGTGGGGCTGGTCTGGAAAGCAAACATTGCTGTCCCCCGCGTTCGGGGGACACACCATGCTGAAACCAACACTAGTGAAAGAAGCTCCACCATTCGTGGATCTGCTGACGACATCGTTGCACAGGAGGGGACTTGCTGCAAAAGCAATGCCGCCCAGATAGAAGTTCCCACTGAAGCCTCGCGTGACCGAGGGGTCACTTGGGCTAAAGGCTCCCGGGTTTCCAGAGTTAAATGACTTGCCCCCATCTTTAGAAAACGTCAGGGAGCCGTTTGCGCCAATAACGATCTGTTGACCGTTGGTGCTGGCTGCGAGTTCCAATTCGCTAGAACCGATGTTGGTTGAGCCGGGCGGATTCGGTATTGGTGCAAAAGCGGTTAGTCCACCCAAAGGTTCTCCCCGAAAAGGCGGCGGTTCTGAAGCCGTTACGCCGGGCCCTCCCTGCTGCACAGCAGTTGAAGCCCGATCCGAGCCGGAGGCCGCCAGTTGCGCCAACTTCTGGATTCGGCGGCGTGTCTCGTCCGGATCTGCCTGCGCTTGGAAAGACGCACTCTTCGCGATACTGATGGCTTGATCGAGAACCTGCGCTCCAGCCTCCGGCGCCAGCCAAATGTCGAAGTCCAGCACGGTGGTGTCCGCAGCTACGGCGACTACGGCCCGATCCACGATTGGGCGAGTCACACTGTTCCGGTCTTCGCCTCCGTCGACAACTGTCGGCAAAGGTTCTCGGAAACGAAGTTCTACGGCAGGCCATCCGCCGATCGCATAGAACTTGGGCTGGCCTGGACGCAACTGGGAAACATCAAGCAGGCGCCGATCTGCGTCTGCGAGGCTCAATCGCCGCTCTGTCGTAATTAGAATGCGGCTGCCGCTGTTCTCAGAGGAGCTGGGCCGGAGCGCAAGCTCTTTGGCGTTAGCGTACTTGTATGCCGATTCGGCCCACGGCTGCGCGTATCGGACGTTAACCCCAGGGGCCACTTGCAAGACCTCGACTGTGGGCGGCTGGGCAGGCATGGGAGCCCTTGGATGCGTAGCACAGGCTAAAGCGCAGATCAGCGGTAGCGAACAGCCCACGAGGATCGCAGGTGGAACAAGGTGAGGGCGCAGAAAAGGCATGGGCACCTCCCGTTGCAGAGGATTCTACTGCGAAACGGGCAGCTAGGCTAGCACTAAGCAGAAATGCCGTCTCGCTTGAATTGCTCGGTCAAACTGGGACCCAGAAGACTTCCGGATGGATCATCACCAGCGGGAATCGAGCCGTTACTAGCGATAAAT
>JBEKNL010000241.1:0-3305 GCA_049522855.1 Candidatus Korobacteraceae bacterium | reverse complement strand
CCTCCGCCAGCAAGTCTCAACTGCAGAGAAACTCTGCAGCTTTCCTCTGAAAATCGCCGAAAATCTCCGCAATTCCGCATGTTTTGTGCTTAAACCGGACTCGGAGAAAGTGTCCTGCTGGACCCAGAAGGCAAGCTCTGCGGCTCTTTTCTCTGGAGGGCTGCCAGGCGATTCGGCGAATGCGAACTTGACTTGTGGTGGCAGGTCACGAACAGTTCCGACATCCTCCGGACACGTGTAGATCGAAGATGAACTGAAAACGGAGTGGTACCATTGACGGGTTAAACTGCTGAATCTGATACCGCACTCGAAAGGATACACATGGACATTAGCAGCGTAGTTACACAACTCAGACAGGAAATCGAACGTATCGAATATGCAATTGCAGCTCTTATGGGACTAGGCTCCCAACCCGCACGGCGTGGTCGTCCGTCCAAGAGGAGCCAGGCTAAGCCAGCGAGTACCAAGAAACTTCGCCGGATGAGCCCGGCAGCACGTGCCAGAATCGGGGCTGCAAAGAAGGCCTGGTGGGCAAAGCAGAAAGGCAAACCTGGGCGCAAAAAAGGTACGGCCGTCTCCAAGAAGACCACCGGTCGCAACCCGATGAGTACAGCTATGCGGAAGAAATTGTCGGCAATGATGAAGGCGCGGTGGGCGGCGCGGAAGGCCCAGGCGTAGGTACTATCTGAGGGTGGCATGAATTCTCGGAATCGAAACTTCATATGGGTCCCGCTCATCTTTCTGGCGCTTGGCTCAGGCCTTAACGCACAGCAATCGGCGAGTTCGGGCAGCAACGTCCCGGCCTTGCCGGCGGACATTCCGGGAAGTGCGATGCGCTACTCGGTGCTGATAATGGGCAACCTTTCGGGTCAGCAGGCGATATGGGCTACGCCGGACGGGAAGCTGCACGAATTCTTTCAATTCAATGATCGGGGCCGGGGACCGAAAACCACCAGCGTCGTCACCCTGGACCCAGAGGGCATTCCCGTCGCGGAGACGATCTCGGGCAATGACTACCTGAAGTCAGCGGTCCAGGAAGAGTTCTCGGTGCAGAACCAAACGGCACGCTGGAAGAACAATGCCGAGCAGGGTGAAAGGAAGCTTACAGGCCCTGCCGTATATGTGCCAATTAATAGCGCGCCTGGGGAGTCAGCCCTGCTCGTACAGGCCGCGCTGAAGAATAGAGGCAAGATTGCCCTGTTGCCGGAAGGCGAGGCAACGGTCCGGCGCGTCGCCGAACGAAACGTCGAAGCCCAAGGCAACAAGCAGCACCTCACCCTCTACTCCATCGCTGGTCTGGATTTTTCTCCCACTTACGTTTGGCTGGATGAGCGTGGCCAATTCTTCGCGACGGGAGACAGTTGGGCGATGATCATCCGCGAAGGCTGGGAACCAGCTGCGAAGAGCCTGCAGGACGTGCGCAGCGAGGTAGTCCAAGCGCGGGCGGCGGAGTTGGCGAAGAAACTCGCTCACCATCCGTCGCATGGCATCGTATTCACCCACGCCAACGTCTTCGACGCCGGCACAGCCACAGTTCTTTCCGACCAGAGTGTGGTGGTAGTAGGTAATCACATTCAGAGCATTGGGCCGGCCAAAGAGGTGACAATACCGCCCGGCGCGGAGGTAGTGGACACTACCCGCAAGACGCTGCTGCCGGGGCTATGGGACATGCATGCCCACGTCAGCGACAACGATGGAATGTTGAACCTGGCGGCGGGGGTGACCACCGTCCGCGACTTGGCTAACGATACCGATACTTTGCTGGCACGCCGCAAGCGCATCGAGGAGGGAAGCGAGATTGGCACGCGCATCATCTTGGCCGGAATTATCGATGGGCCGGGGCCTTACCAAGGACCAACCAACGTGCTGGCTGCGACCGAGGCAGAAGCGCGATCCGACGTGGACAACTATGCCAAGCTTGGCTATGTTCAGATCAAAATCTACAGCTCGGTCAAACCCGAGCTGGTACCAGCGATCATCGACGAGGCGCACAAGAATGGATTACGGGTGAGCGGGCACATCCCAGCGTTTATGACCGCTTCGCAGTGCGTGAAGCTGGGTTACGACGAAATCCAGCACGTGAACTTCCTTATGCTGAATTTCATGCCCGATGTGAAGGAAACCAGAAACCCGGCGCGCTTTACCGAACCGGCCAAACGAGGGGCGGACCTGGACCTGAACTCGGCCGAGGTGAAGGACTTCATCAAGCTCTTGCAGGAACATCACACAACGCTCGACCCGACGATGAGCATCTTCGAGGACATGTTTGTCAGCCGGACCGGCGAGATTCCTCCCGGATACAAGACAGTGGCGAAGCGGTTGCCAGCTCAGGTGCGTCGCGGATTGCTGTCGAGCGGGTTAACTCCTCCGCCCGGCATGGAGGAGCGCTATCGGCAGTCGTTCGCAAAGATGGTGGAACTTGTGGGTACCCTCTACCGGGCCGGGGTACCGATTGAAGCTGGTACCGACTCGATGGCCGGATTTGCGTTGCATCGCGAGCTGGAGCTCGATATTCAGGCGGGAATCCCGCCGAACAAAGCGCTGCAACTGGCGACCCTTGGCGCAGCGAGAATCATGAAGCGGGACGGGGATCTAGGCTCGATAACTGCAGGGAAGCTGGCTGACTTGACCCTGATCGACGGCGATCCTACGGCCAGGATCAGCGATGTGCGCAAGACCGTTCTGGTTGTGAAGGATGGGGTGCTCTACAAACCGGCGGAACTCTACTCCGAACTCGGCATTCAGCCTTGAACCTTTGCGGCGATTTCAGGCGATCGCGATCGATGACGCCCACGCGCGCGTAAAACCGCTCAGGAAAGTTTCCGACAGCCCTTAACTCCACGCGTATGGTCAAAAATCTCAAACACTTTGAAAAGGCTTGGTTTCCAGTCTCATAATTTCCTCGCCCAGCTGCTTTCTGAAACCCTGAAACCTCAAGAGCATGTACAATCCGGGTTCGACGATCAAGTTTAGGGAGGCTCTGGAATGATTTGGGCTCGCATGCTGGCCTACATCACCGGCACCGTCGATCAAGAGCTGCTGTTGCGGAACGAATATCTGGCTGCGGAGAACCGTATCCTGAGAGCCCAGATCAAGGGCCGACTGCTTCTTTCGGAAGCTGACAAGGCCACGTTGGCGGAGATCGCTCACCGCCTAGGACGTAAGGCGCTGGAGGAAGTAGCGGCCACGGCCATGCCGGATACCATTCTGGGCTGGTATCGCAAGCTGGTCGCTAACAAGTTCGACGGGTCCAGATTCCGTCATTCCGCAGGACGGCCCAGAGTCGATGAGGAGACAGAGGGTTT
>JBEKNL010000240.1:0-2876 GCA_049522855.1 Candidatus Korobacteraceae bacterium | reverse complement strand
CATATCGATGACTTCATTGCCGCCTACAACCAGTCGGCTCATCCCTTCGAGTGGAGCAAGCAAACCGTCTTTCAGAAACGACCTAAAATGTCATACTCTAACTTATGCAACTAGGTACTAGCGCTGCTTCTAGCGGCTTTGTCAACACGGAGAAAGCGCGTGGAATTCATGCTGGCCGCCCGCCTGTGGTTATGCACCACGCTGACCATAGTGCCCTGGTGCTTGCTCATGTTTGGACCGCTTGCGACCGGAATCCATGTCGGCAGCCTTTTCTTGGTCATCGCGGCACTCACGGGGTCATGCCTCGCGCTTTGGGCGCTCCACCCGGTTATAGCAGTCGGCGTTGCCGCGGTGCAGATCCTCGGGGACGCGATTTTGTACATTTGGGTCACGCCGCCGCCACCGGTACCGGGCAGCGGATCGGTCACCGCCACGCTGAACGGCCCCATAAACATAGGATTCGCCGCCGCATGTTTTCTGGCGGCTGCCGGCATATTTGCCGTCTTGTCTTATCCAGTTTTCTGGAACTCCAGGACGGTTGAGGACGCCGATCTGCGTTGAATGGTGCTGACTTCCCAGGCTGGATGCTGGCCGCTTCGCCATGCGTGCCTTGTCGCTGTACCATGGCATTGCAATCCAATGCGACGGAGGATGTCATGATACCTGCACTTGCAGAGTTGGAACCCAGACCCGTATGGAAGCACTTTAACGCGCTCGCAGCCATCCCGCGCGCCTCCACCAAGGAGGCTGCCGCGCGCGAATATGTGCTGGCGCAGGCGGCCCGCCTGGGTCTCGAGGTCGTTCAAGACAAGGCTGGCAACATCGTTGTCCGCAAGGCGGCGCACCCTGGTCGCGAGGGCGCGACCAAGGCCCTGTTGCAGGGCCACCTCGACATGGTCTGCGAGAAGAACGAGGGCACCGCCCACAACTTTGACACCGACCCTATCAAGGTCATGCGCGATGGCGATTGGCTGAAGGCCGACGGAACCACCTTGGGCTCCGACAACGGCGTGGGTGTGGCGGCGGCCCTGGCGGTAATGGAGAGCACCGATATCGCGCACGGTCCACTGGAGTTCGTTTTCACCATCGACGAAGAAACTGGTCTGACGGGCGCTGCGGAATTTCAGGCAGGAGTGCTCAAGGCCAGTTATTTTCTGAATCTCGACAACGAAGAGAAGGGCACGCTGTGCATCGGCTGCTCCGGTGGAATGGCCACGACGGCGCGCCGCAAGGTCACGCTCCGGCCTGCCAGAGCCGGCGCCGGTTGGCGCATCAAGGTGTTTGGCCTGAAGGGCGGCCATTCCGGTGTGGATATCCATCAAGGCCGCGGCAATGCGTTGCGGATTTTAGGTGGCGTGCTGCAGAAGGCGCTGGAAAGTCTGCCGGTTGATGTCGCCGACATCAAAGGTGGCAGCGCGCAAAATGCAATTCCTCGCGAGGCGTCGTCCATCGTGGTGCTGGACGCGTCGCGGGAAAAGGAACTGAAGTCCCTGGTGGCTACAGCCGAGGCTGAATACAAAGCCGACCTGGGCAGCTTCGATCCCGATCTGCACATCACCGTCCAGAAGGCCGACCGCCCAGAGAAGGTCCTCGACTCGGCTGACGCAAAACAGACCGTCGCCTTGCTGGTAACGATGCCTCACGGAGTTCTGGCGATGAGCCCCGATGTTCCCGGACTGGTGCAGAACTCCACCAACCTGGCGATCATCGCCACCAAGGACGACGTCATCGAGATCGTGACCAGCCAGCGCAGCGCGATCGAGAGCAGCAAGCAGGCGGCTGCGCGCATGGTTGCGACCGCATGTCGCCTGGCGGGATTCGACGTCGAGCATCGCGGCAGCTATCCCGGCTGGAAGCCCGAGCCCACCAGCGAGATCGTGCGCAAGCTCCAGGCGGTGCACCAAGAGCTCTTCGGCGAGCCCGCCAAGCTGATTGCCATGCACGCCGGCCTGGAGTGCGGCGTGATCGGCGAAAAATATCCCGGCATGCAGATGGTGTCGTTCGGCCCGACCATCGTCGATCCCCACAGTCCCAACGAGCGCGTCCAGATATCTTCGGTCGAGAGCTTCTGGAAGTACCTCAAGGCGTTGCTGGAGCGCATTTGAGCCAGAGGCCCTACCATTGCGAGTGGGAGATTGTGCCCACCCTCTCGCCTGCGACTGCGGATTGTGCCTGGTTCGCGGCGTACTCTGACTCTATTTGCGCCCGGGGCCGCCGAAACTGTGGCTCAATGTGCGTTTCTACTTGGGTGTTTTTCTGCCGACAATGTTCAATTCCAAGACCTGACCATCCGGATTCTTCACCAGCAATATCTTGCCGCTGGGAACGTTTAGTTTGGCGGGAAATTCCTTGCCGGTGGTCCAGTCAATAAACGTTGCAGCCGGGCCGCTGGTGCGGCAAATATAGATCGTATTATCAAGGCGCATGGAGATCTTGTAGTCATCCGAACCTTTCATGTGCTGGGCGTTAGCGGCGACTCTTTCGAAAGCAACAACTCTGGCCGGCTGATAGCCTTCGTCCGCGTTTTGCGCATAGGCGAGCATCGCAGCCATAGTGATGCAGCACAATAAAACAACCAAACATGTCTTCATGGGCGTTCCTCTCTGATGGTCGAAAAGAAAGTATAGACCGAGTGCCCGATGCACGCAGGAATAATGCTGTGAAGAGCAGAATGGTTGCAGAAGAAGCGCGGGTGACCCACCCAAGTTCCGGCAGATCCCGAATTTGTCCGGGAATCAAATCTGAGCGCCCCGTTCTAGTACCTAGTTGCATAAGTTAGAGTATGACATTTTAGGTCGTTTCTGAAAGACGGTTTGCTTGCTCCACTCGAAGGGATGAGCCGACTGGTTGTAGGCGGCAATGAAGTCATCGATATG
>JBEKNL010000239.1:0-2877 GCA_049522855.1 Candidatus Korobacteraceae bacterium | reverse complement strand
CAGACGGGCGGCATCCGTCAGCAAGTGGCGGGTACGTTTTTCCCAAGCTGGTTTGACCGGGCTCCAGGACGCCCCGCGGCCAGGAGCTGCGCCCCGCTACGACGAAAACACCCGGCGCCGCGCGTTCTGAACCAACTGGCCCGCCAACGCGCCTAGTTTCAGAAGCGTTTTAGCTCCAGATGGCAGCGTCAATTCCTCTTTTGGTGTCATAATTCCTCCAGAGAAAGCTGTCCGTCACCCGATGTTCACTTCAGTCGTTTAACTCGAAAGGGGCCCAGGCTCGAGCCCCTCCCGCAAAAGCTCTTACTGCAATTCCTGTAATTTCTTGCCGAGCTTATCCAACTCCCTTTGGCAGTTGGCGCGGTACTGTTCAGTGGTCTTTTGACACTTGACGCGGATTTCCTCTCCCTTCATCCAGTCCACCCAGCCCGACCAGCCTGTAGTGGCATAGACCTGCTCGGGGTTCGCTGGGACTCTATCAGGCAGTGTGTGAGTTGAAGTGTAGGCAAACCATGCAGCCTTGGCTGCGTCTTCCTGAGCGAACCAGTCAGGACGGAGAGATCGTATCTCCTGGGTGAATTTGGGGTCATATTCTGGGTGGTATGGGTTGGTGTAGTTAATGAGGTTCTGAGCTAAGAGGTCTGCCCGACGCGCTTGGACGGTCTGCTTTCTGCTTTTTTTCGACATCTACGTACCTCGCCGGTTGGGTCGCCACCCGATTGAGAGCCAGTTACCCGCAATCGTATAATACCAGGGAGCCACGGAAAACAGATAGTGTTGAAAACACAGGTGCTTAGCAGGGGGAAAGCCCATCATTTGGGGAGCACAAAGGTGGTGGGTGAGGTTATTTTGCTGAAAGAGGCGTCAGGGGCTGCACTTGGATCGGTGGTGGCGTGTGTAGCCCTCGTATGAAATGAACTGGGGCATAACAAAATAAGTCTCCGTCTTCGCAAAAAGAAACGATGAACGGCTGACTCAGGCGCTCTGTCCCGCCTCGGAAAGCGCATTCCGCACGATCTCCTTGGTATCCTCGGGCACATCTATCGATAGCATCCAGCTCAGGAAGCCAGGATCCGACTTAGCAACTTCCAGAAGAGGTTCTCCCTTATGCCGCTGACCTTTGTTAAATATCAGCACGCCATTCTTGATCGAGAACCAATACCCCGAGTCGGCAAATCGATTGGGGCGTGCCTCTTTGCAGAACATATCTAAGCCCTCAACGCTGCTGGGCAGGTCTGGATAGCGGCGAACTTGCGCTTCCAGAACCCTTCTTGTCGCACGGGCATCGGCCAGGGCGCAGTGGGCATCCGAGTGTTCCTCGCCACAATAGAATTTCACGGCAGAGGTTAAGTCTCGACGCTCTTTCTCCTGATAAACGATATGAGCATCAATGAGTTTGTGGTTTTCCTCTGACCAGGCCAGTCCCGCTCGACTGAATTCAGCCTTCAACAGTGGGAGGTCAAATCGCATCACGTTGAAACCGGCTAAATCGCACCCGTTCAAAAACTGTGCCAAGCGCTCGGCTATCTGCCCAAAGGTAGGCTTTCCCTGCACATCCGCGTCGCAGATGCCGTGAACCTCGCTGGCTGAAGCAGGGATAGGGACACCGGGGCTGATGAGAGTATGCAGAATCTCCTCGGTGCCGTCCGGCAGCAACTTGATAACAGCGATTTCAACGATTCGGTCTGTTACAACGTCGGTTCCGGTGGTTTCCAAGTCAAAGAACGCCAGCGGACGAACGAACTCCAGCGAACGTCCGGCTTGTGCGGAAGAGCTCATCAGTTACGTTGTCTTCTTTCTCTGCGCCCACCTTGCTTTCATCATCACCGACAATTTCTTCCGCATAGCTGCGCTCATCGGCTTGCGACCAGCGCGTTTCTTCGGGGCAGCCGTAGCCTTCTTTGGGGCAGACTTGCCTTTCCATTGCGCCCAGCGCTGTTTCATTGCGGCAGAGATACGCTTCCGTGCTGACACGCTCATGCGGCGACGTTTTGGAGGTGCTGCCGGTGCTGCCTGCTGAGCCTTGGGTGGACGGCCACGCCGGGCGGGCTGAGAACCTAGTCCCGCAAGGGCTGCAATTGCATTTTCGATACGGCTAGCTTCCTGTTTGAGTTGTGCCACTATGCTTTGAATGTCCATGTGTATCCTCTCTTGATTGCGGTACCAGCTCCAGCAGTTCAAGCCTAATGGTATCACTGCGTTTTCAGCTCGTCCGGAGTTACCGCCCAAATGGGAGATGAGAGCGTCGCCGGACGAACGCGCACAACCGCAAGCTGGCGAATCACAAAGCGTGTGTGGCGCTCTGGGTTGCGTGTTATAACTTCGTGAGAGTGAATACCACAATCAGAATGACGCCCTGCATGGCTGCTGGGATCACCAACACAATCTGGACGATGCGGGATTTGCTGACAGCACGCGCCTAACGTCAGTTGGAGGTTTTATGGTTAACAACCTAGCCACTACCTATGCCCCCATTCTAAAAAAGGTCTCGATTGGACTTGGGGGCGTGGATTTCACCAAAGAGGAACAGGCTGAGATTCGCCGTCTGACTCTTCAACTGAAAACGATCTACGACCAAGCTGTGCGGCGATCTCTAAAAACGGCACGTTAGCTTCTGGCAACAACCCGTTAGATCAGCACCGAGGACTGGCCGGAAGCGCATCGCGAGAGGCTCGTGCTGCACCTTTGGTTGAATGTTCCCAGCAATGGGGAGTGGTCCAAATCGCCACCACTAGACTGATGTGCGGCGCCGTAATCGTAATTGTTTACCGCGCAACAACACGAATTCCTGATATTGCTGAAAGGTGCGCGCGCGAGTTTTCCGGTGGGACTGAGGGTTGAGGCGGAGAACGATGAGGTGCGGTGAAGTTCAGGGCG
>JBEKNL010000238.1:0-4195 GCA_049522855.1 Candidatus Korobacteraceae bacterium | reverse complement strand
AACTGGTCGGGCCAGTACTTGCGTGCGAAGGGATCGAGCGCCATGTACGTGATCCAGACAAAAGCGGCGGCGAAAAGCGAATCGGCGACGGCGAATTCAAACGCGCTCCACAGACTCCAAACCGACGCTTGCAGGTGTGCCTCAAGGATCCACGAGAGTGCGTACAAGACAAACACGTACAAACACAGGCGGAACCCTCCGCGGCGATCGCCGCGCCCGAGGCGGAGATTGCGGCGGGCCAACACCAGGCCCGCGCCGAACAGCAAGAAACCTAGAATGGCATAGACGGTGGCGCCGATTTGGTAGGTCCAGCGGGATGGTCTTTCTGCCTGCGGTGCTGACCATGGACCGTTGATGTCGAACGAGACGACCATCCCATGAAAGGCAGCACCATCAATGTGTACGGGCAGACCGGCCTGGGTGCCATTCCACGAGGCGCGCACGTCGAACGGCTTTTGTGGAATCCACAAGGGATCGGCTGCCACTAACTCCTTTTGGTCTAGACCCGCTGCCACAAAGAAAGATGTCCAGTCCGGTTGTGGCCAGGGGCGAAGCCAGGACTGCATTGCGGCCTCGGACGTGGGTGGCACGGTCTCAAAGGCGCGGAGCATGCCGCGCGAATCCAGCAGCACGTAAGCCATCCCGGGAACATCTTGCGGCGGATCGTCCTCGGAGATCTGTCTCCAGGGACGACCCGCAATCTCCCATCTTCCCGGCACGAGCGGCTCTGGACTCTGCCGATACCAGAAGCGGACCGGTGTTGGTTCCATGTCGACCAGGCGTCGACGCCACACGCGTGAGTCTCCTTGCCCGGCCAAATACGTCAGGAATGAGTCATCGCAGAAAATGCCGGAGGCATAATCAACCCGAGGCAGGCTGTGCCCCGCTGCCCGGATGATCTCTCTCGCGCGGTCTATCAGTATTTCTGGGCCTTTCTCGAATCCAGCAAGGCCCAGCACGGTCGAGTACCTGGCAAGCGCGACACATCCGTATAGCGTGAGGCCAACACTCAACAGCAGGATCCACGCGGCGCGCAGTGCCAGTGTTCCCACCCCACCAGCGGCTGCAACGATTTCGGGGGACGGCGTCTCCCCCGCCGCAAGCACGGCTTGTAGTGCGTCGCCACCCCCGAGAGCGGCAGCCACTTCCAGGACAGTAGAAGGACGCGCCTCTGGGGCCGTCTGGAGGCAACGCAGGATGACGGAGTCCACCTTGACGGCGGCGCGGGGCTTTTGCCCGTGCGATAGTCTTCGCGAAGTTCTGTGAGGGTGCTGGCGGAGAAGGGGCGGCGTCCGGTCAGGACTTCGTACAGCACGACCCCCAGCGAAAAGAGGTCAGTGCGAGTGGAGACGCCGGAAGAACCTTCCAACTGCTCGGGGGCCATGTAAAGCGGTGTACCCGCGAAGTCCCGAACTGCCGCCAGATCCAGCGCCAGACCGGAGAGCCCGAAGTCCATCAGCCGCACCTGGCCCCGACCGTCGATCATGATGTTGGCCGGCTTCAGATCGCGGTGCAGAACACCGTTATCGTGGGCGGCCTGCAGACCGGCGCAGATCTGCCGAGCAATCTGAAGGGCTTTTTCACTGGAGGGACGACCCATCCGTCGCAAGACCGAGGCAAGATCTTCGCCGTCAACGTATTCCATCGAGAGGAAGTGTTGTCCCTCGAGATGGCCAATGTCGAAAACGCGGCAGACGTTGGGATGGGAGACCTGGCGGGCGAGACGGACCTCGTTGCGCAGGCGAGCCAGGGCGATTTCGTCCTGGGTGACAGAAGCCGGGAGAAACTTGAGAGCGACCAACTGCCCCAGTTCCAGATCGTCAGCGCGATAGACCTCGCCCATGCCTCCGCGTCCCAGCAATTCGATGATGCGGTAACGCTCTCCGAAGACAGTACCCGGAAGAAAACGACCGTGGATTGCGTTGTAGTCAGGAGTTCGAGTAGGAGCGTTGCGACTGCTGGTGGGAAGTTCCTCCAGTTGCAGTGATCCGGGCGATCGCGGTTCGTCGGACATGACGACTCCGGCAGTCAGAGGAAAGGTAGATTATCAAGAGATGCGTCTTGTTTGGACACACATCTCCCTCGTCTAATGCATGCTAACTCGGTGGGTCATGTACCGCAGTGATGCGGGTCACAGGCAAAGCGGAAGTCGGAGGAAGACGCTGTCGCCAGAACCTTACAAAACCGCTGGCTCTCGGGAATGGAATGGAAGTGATGGGACGCGCTCGCGTGAAGCCCTGCCCATATCCCTTCGACGGCCCTGACAGGTCACTTGGAGAGTAGTCGGCAAACCTTACCTTACCGATTACGTCAGGGTAGCGCGTCGCTTGTCAACAATCTATTCCAAGCCAACCAAAAAGCCACCTTCCAATAACCACACATATCGTCCTGTCAAGCATCAAGAATCCACACTTGGGTCATCGGCGAGGCCGCTCCGGGAGGCCTGATTCGGCATTGCCGTGCGACTCGCTCCGGCGATAC
The DNA here is from genome assembly GCA_049522855.1 of Candidatus Korobacteraceae bacterium. GTDB lineage: Bacteria > Acidobacteriota > Terriglobia > Terriglobales > Acidobacteriaceae > Bog-257. The sequence continues at coordinate 1,714 of JBEKNL010000238.1, read as the reverse complement.
CATCGGCTCTATGCCAGCCGGAATCCTCATTCTCGCCTGCTGGGTCTCGCTCGGGGTGTACTGGAACATCAGCGCCCGCTCCATCAAGTCCGCCGCGGAACAGCAGAATCTTGCGGCCAGGCTGGCTCGGATGCCGGTATGGGTGGGGTTCGTCCTGTTCGTTGCATCCTGGGTGCACCCGTTCGGCCCGATCGCGATACGCCGCACAGTCCTTTCGGATTCGATCGGCGTGGCCATCTGCGTACTCGGACTCTTCGTGGCCATCTGGTCGCGCAAGGTACTGGGCGCCGAGTGGAGCCGGGACGTCGAGTTGAAGCAGGGGCACAAGCTAGTGGAACGCGGCCCCTACAGGCTTATGCGCCATCCCATTTACACGGGCCATTTGCTGATGGGCCTGGGAACGGCCATTGCCTCGGGCTTGCTTGTTGCGTTTGCGGGGCTAGCATCGTTCGTGGGAGGGTTTTGGATAAAACTGAACCAGGAGGAACGCCTGCTTCTGCGCGGCTTCCCCGACGAATACCCCGCCTACAAGGCGCGCGTCAAGGCGCTGATTCCCTATGTGTTTTGACGCGTGAGGCGCGAACCGTAGGGAATGTCACGTCGGCCCACAAGTCCCTTCTATCCGCCTATCGTCTGGGTGGTCGGCTACACGGAAGCAATCCACTTTGACGGTTTGTCGGCGTTCCGTCCTTGTGGCCGCGACCTGGTGGAGTTCTTCAACACCACGGGTTGGGCGTTTTACGTCCAAGTGGCGGTGCCAATGCGGTTGCCGGATGCTGGCCGACTTATCATTACTAATCGAAAGAAAGGCATGGTTCGTGACCGGCCGCGTCAGTGGAATGCGTCACTGGTTGTATTTCTTCTTGTAGAAATCGATCTGTTGTTGGATCTGCTCCTTCGTGAGGCCTTTCGTCCACTGGTGGTACGGGCTGTTCATGACTTCGGTGGTCACGCCCGGCATGAGCGCTTCGGCCTCAGGGATGAACTCGTTGTAGAACGTCTTCGCCACCTCATAAAAACCATGCCACTGGGTGTAATCCGGGCCCATCATAGCCGTGCCCATGCGGGCGCGTCGTCCCTGGTGATGCCACATCTCGTAGTACGTCCACTCGATCTTTTCATCGAATGGCGTCTTGGTGAGCTTGTTGGCTGCATAGAGCTTGTCCATGATCGACTTCGCCGGCTTGGCAAACTTCTCGTTGTACAAATCGATCGTGTTGTCATACTGCGTGTAGAAATTCTCTACCCATCCGGTGGCGTGGCAGTTGGAGCACACATCCTGCATGTCCGCCCGCTTCTTCTCCCAGTCTTTCTGCTTGATGCTGATGGCCGGCCGCAGCGTGTAGCTGATGCGGTCCCCCACGTCGTGGGTCACCGACTGGTTCGGCGTGGCGCTCATATGGCAGGTGGCGCAGGTCGGCGCCGCCGAATAGTCCTTGCCCACCACCCACGACTGCGAGTCGAGGTTCATCTTGTTGATGTTGGCGCGGAACTGAATCCCATGCTTCGATTCGTTGTAGATTTCAATTTGGGGATGATCAGGTCCGAGGTGGCACTTCCCGCAATTTTCCGGCTGACGGGCCACGGCTGAGCTGAAGGAGTGCCGTCCGTGACAGGCCGCGCACGAGCCCTTGCTGCCGTCGGGATTCACCCGCCCAATCCCGCTGTTCGGCCAGGTATTCGGATCGAATTTCCCGTCCTTCAGATACTTGAC
>JBEKNL010000237.1:0-3047 GCA_049522855.1 Candidatus Korobacteraceae bacterium | reverse complement strand
GGGTGTGCAAGTCTTTGCGACATTGTTCTAAGGAATTGGGCATTGACTAGTGGGCGCTTACCACCTATAGCTAGGCCAATCGGGTCTCTCGGAATGGGAATATCAAGTCTGGTTGCGGGGGGCCGTTAAATAGACCGCGCACTGTTTGGTTTATTTTCAAACTGAGACACTACCGCTTGCTGCCGTCTGTTGCATCGACTTAACATTCTAACCGATAGTAAGAGATTTCAGACGGATCAGGGCCATTCTGCCCAGGCGAGCGTGAAATCAAAATCCCCCATGAAATCAGGGGCTGTCCAGATTCCTGCTCAGAACCGATTTTCCTATACATCGAGACGCCGATTGGATTCGTTGTGAGCGGCGAACGGCCGCTAGGGTCTGTCCAATTCTCTAGAACAATGTTGCAGGAACCTGCACACCATTTGGTGCCGGGTGATTTAAGGCTTTACGATGGAAGGCCTTAGGTTGGCAAGAGAATTGCTCCTCCGTCGGTGGGATGGTTCGCTGTGGCGCTTCCCTGTGGGTACAGTTCTTATTTTCTTTGGCCGGGGCCAGGGCGCGGCACAGAGCTAAAACGTAAATTCTGGTTAAGGAGAAGTGAATGAAAAAGATTTGGTTCTTAATGGCTGCATTTCTGCTCATTGCCGGCACAATGACCGTCTATGCGCAGACCATAGTCACACCCCCGAGCACCAGCTTGCGGACGCCGGGAGTGCCGCACACTCACTTGTTCATTTTTATTCCTGAAGGCGGACCGCAGCCGTCCATTCCTAACGGCGAAACTCCGGCTTCGATCGCTTGCGTTTACGGCTTGGTCGCGCCAACCAGCGGATGCCCCAAGAACGGAAGTTTGCTTCCCAGCGGCGGCGCCAAGGCCATCGCCGTGGTAGAGTACGGCCTGTACGCCAACGCCCAGGCTGACTTCAACACCTACAACGCGCAGTGGGGTCTGCCGCCGGCGACGATAACCCAGGTCTGCTATCCGAATCCGCCGTGTCCGAACAACGCCGGCACGGGCTGGGACCTGGAGACCGCACTGGACGTTCAGATAGCCCATGCCATGGCACCCAATGCCGCGATTTACATTGCGGGATTCACCAACGATCCGCTGGGGGATGGGGCCGAACAAGGAATCGCTTCCACGCTGCAGAGCGTCTATGGGGCCGGCGAAGTCTCCAATAGCTGGACCTACAACGGTGGCGAAAGCTGGTGCGGTGGCGGCAACTGCGAGCTAGGTTTCGACAGTGACTTCACGGAGCCCGGCATTGTGTACTTCGCCGCGGCAGGTGACGCTGGTGCTCAAGTGAATTATCCCTGCGTCTCGCCTAATGTGGCTTGCGCCGGGGGCACCCACATCAACCGCAGCGGTGGAAATTTCACCGGCACCGAAAGCTGCTGGAGCGGTAGCGGCGGCGGGATCAGCGTGGTTGAGCCTCGCCCCAGTTATCAGAATATTAACAATGTCAAGGTTAAGGTGGGCAACTTCCGCGGCATACCGGACATGTCGGCGGACGCTGATCCGGCTAGCGGAGTCGCCGTCTATAGCAGTACCTATTGCGGCGGCTGGTGCGTGGTCGGTGGCACCAGCGTGGCTTCGCCGTTGCTGGCGGGCTACGTCAATAACGCGGGCCACTTCCGCGCTTCTACCAATGCCGAGCTAACCAAAACCTACATTTTCGATAGTGTAAACGCACTTGGCTACTGGTATAACCCCAACCCCTATCCGCCCTATCCGCCCTTCTTTGACATCACGGGTGGGAGAGCCACGCCAGGCTGGGACCAGTGCACGGGTATCGGCAGCCCGAGAAACGTTAGCTATTTCTAGAGTGATTACGTTTTGTACGGAGCCCTGCTGCCCTTGTAGCAGGGCTTTCTTGTTTGAGCGGTGCTAAAGTGGAGTGCCCGGCAAATCTTGTACCAGTGGAGGTAAGGCAAACTGGTATGAGAGGAGCTTGGTATGTCACGAGGAAAGAAGTATGCAGCGGAACAGATCGTGAGTTTGTTGCGGCAGATTGAGGTGGGGACGGCGAATGGGAAGATGACGCCGCAAGCCTGCAAGGAAGTCGGGATCACGGAGCAGACCTACTACCGTTGGCGCAAGGAGTATGGCGGTTTGCAGGTGGACCAGGCGCGACGGCTGAAGGAACTGGAGCAGGAGAACGCGAAGCTGAAGCGTCTAGTAGCTGAGCTGAGCCTGGACAAGCTGGTGTTGAAGGACATCGCCTCGGGAAACTTCTAAGCCCGGAACGGCGGCGTTGTGCAGGACACGGGAAAATCCAACTGGAAGCACCTGCGACCCCGGCTGGCACCGGGGCTCCGGACCAGCCCTGGTGAGAAAACGCTGAAACTCGCCGCACGAGGTTGAGCGGACCGAGTTAGAGGGCGTCGAAGCCGCTGCACCGTCGCATTCCGGACAATTCCGCGTCGAGCGTCGCGCGTCGGACAGTTGATTCAGGGCACGGGCGACCCCTGGCCGGGGCTGAGCGGGCTGTCGCGCCCCACCGGGGCCACACGGTGAGGGCGGAATGAGGGCAAGCGCGCGCAAGCGTCGCGCCCATGTGACAGCAACGCGAGAGTCCCTGCACGCGGCGACGGGCGGGAGCGCGGGCTGAGGGCCACCTGAGTTCCGGTTAAGTACCGGCTAGGAGGCCGGTGAAGGGAGCGCCGGGGGAGGGCGCCGGTAACTTGCCGCGCTGGGGGAATGACTACGAGGGCGGCAAATAGCGACCAAAGGCCGCCCCTATCGACGGGATGGCGGCGCGGTGGAGCGACTGTTTGATTTCGTGCCCGAATGGGCAACGCTCGGGCAACAGCTTCTGCAATAGCCTTGCAATCAAAAGCTTACAAGTGAGTAGCGGTTACGCTAACCGATGTGCACCCAGACTGATGAACTGGGTGGCAGGAACCAGTTCCGCCCAAGAAATAGCAGTCTTTTCTAATCGAAGAATGAGCCTGAAGGAAGCCTGAGCGGGTGGCCGAGGAAAGCTCCTTTCAGGGTTTGAATTTAAAAAACAGTCTAGCAGTCGTCGAGGCGGTGGGAATGTGGG
>JBEKNL010000236.1:0-3102 GCA_049522855.1 Candidatus Korobacteraceae bacterium | reverse complement strand
GGAGCACGAACCGTCACTGCCGGTTATGCATTGCCCCGTGATGGCGTACCGTCCCCCTTGCCGCACTGCGTTCTGGAGGGTAAGCTTCGTAGAGAACAGATATCCAAAGTCTATGGTTCCCAATACGAGTAGCAAGAAAAGCGACAAGGAGATTGCGGCCTCTACCAGGGTTTGACCGGAATCATTTGCTTTTGTCATTTTGTCAGGACCCTCCTTTAGGCTAACTACATTTCCCCAAGTTGCTGAAAGATAAGATCTCCCATCAAAATGGGACGGTCGCCTCGATTTACTTCTATGCGCAAATCTCTAGGCATCCTCGCTGACCGTGCCGCGCATGTATGGGAACATGCTAGGCACCGACCATTCTTCAAGCGCATCGACAATTCCTGGATCCCACCAGCCTTGCTTGGCCTCACGGCGGATCTGAAGGATCGCTTGCCTATGGGAAAAGCTATGGTGGTACGGCCGCTCGGTTGTCAGGCCGTCGTACACGTCTGCAAGTGACACCACGCGGGTCAAAATGGAAATCTGATCGCCTCGAAGGCCGTCCGGATATCCGCTCCCGTCCAGCCGCTCGTGATGGTTTCGAATGATTTGCAGCAGAGGGCGGAATGAGGTTAAAGGAGCGCAGATGCGTTCCCCCACATAGGTATGCGAATTGAGAATTATCCTTTCTTGAGCATTCAACGGACCCGGCTTGGTTAGGATCTCGTCAGGAACTCCCACGTTACCTATGTCGTGCAATAAGGCCCCGCGACGAACCCATTCCTGTTCTTCCGACGACAAGCCGATACGAGTGGCCAAGTGCAGGGCGGATTGGCTCACTCGATACCCGTGGCCAGCAGTGTATGGATTCTTCGCTTCCACGAATTCCAAGAAACCAAGCAATACCTTCTCCGACTCCGCCAGGTCATCTGTAAAGCGCTTCTTGTCGATCAGTGCGCGCACCCGAGTAATCAATTCAATGTTATTGACGGGTTTTTTCAAGTAGGCATCGGCACCGCCCTCGATTCCCCTCAAATGGCCTTGGTCGGACTCCCAACCCGTGAGAAGCAGTATGGGGACAAGCCGGGTGTCTGGATTCTTCTTCAATTCCTGGCATACAGACATGCCCTCCGTTTTCGGCATCATTACATCAACTAGAGCTATGTCAATGCGCTGTTGATGCAATACTCTCAAGGCTTGAGCGCCATCCTTTGCACAGAACGTCTGAAATCCCTCGGACTGGAGTAAATCGGAATAAAGTTCCCGATAGTCCTGGTCATCATCGGCAATCAAGATGTTCGCGCGACTGCTTCCGCGGCTCAGATTATGACGGGCCGTGATCTCTTCTACTGCGCCTCGGTTCGACAGGCTTGACATGGCGTTTTTCTTCCGACTATGCAAACGATGAATTACATCGGGAACAAAATGGATAGAGCACGTGACTGTCCATAGAACACCAGTAGAAGAAAATAATGTACTTCGTTATCAAGAGGTTAGAAGGCACGGTATGATTTGGGGACAGATCCCAATGAGGGAAAATGTTCCTTTCCGGGATACTGTGCGGGATTGGTACACAGGTTTAATCTCCGAGCGAATGCTCGGGAGTTTAGAGTTGCAGGATAAAAAAATAAATCTTAAAAGACCGCGTCCGCCCGACTTCTGCCACTCCAAACAAGAGCAGCGCCAAGAACGGCAGCATCATCCCAAAATGCAAGCCTCCCCATTTTGCAGATCCCTTTGCTGGCCATCGGGAACAAAATGGGGGCGTGTGAATGCCCACAGGGGACCCCAGGAGGATGCAAAATGAGGTGCTTTGTTATCAGGAGGTTAGAATACACGGTCGGAATCCCGATGAGGAAAAGTGTTCCTTTCCGCGATACTGTGCGGGATTGGGTACCCAGGTTTGGTCTCCAGGGAATGCTCGGAAATTAGAGGTGCACGATAAAGGGGATAAATCTTGGGTTCATCGCTGGAAAGGGGGTTCAGGACGAACAATGGTGCGCGTAACTAGGAACCCACCAAGACATTTCCGGAAGAGTCGCTGGATTCCTGTAGGATTCGATAGAGACTGGAGCGGCTGATCTGAAGTATCTCCCCGGCGCGCGCATTGTTCCCAGCCACGCTCTGCAGCACATACTCAATTGGCGTTCCCTGCGTATCATCCGATGGCGCCAGCATAGCCCCCGTTGCTTCCGCCAGCAACTCTGGTTGGACCCCGCAATTCGATATTGTTACACGACACGCTACAACAGAGTGCCTCTGGGGATTGCAACTGGGGTACCGGGCGCTTAGAGCCTATGCCCAAAAGATCGTTGATTATCTTCCGGCCTAACTGCTCCGGCGTATAAGGCTCCGCACCGATCTCTGCCACGATAGCGCCACCGGCAGAGAGAGCCAACTTGATTACTTGTGGAAGGTTAGTGGGATTGCAATCCATACTCAAGGCGATAGAGGCGGTCTCTTTCTGATAGTTCAAAACTGCAATTCTCTCCTGAGCGCGAATAGGCCTTGCCAGGACTTGAAGGCCACGGTCGCCATTACTTCCGGTCGGACTTACCGCAAGCACCTGACCGCCATATCGAGTGTTAAATTTTACATCTATGGTTTGGAGCCATTCGAAAAGCTCGCGGCAAAATTCCTTAGCCAGCCTAGCTCTCAATGCCTCCTCTTGAAGCAATTTCTCTTCCAGCGCCCGCTGCGCTTGATATTTGTCTTTCGTCTGCTGTACGGCTTCGTCGAGCCAATCAATCTTTTCCATTTGAGAAGGCTCCATTCATTAGGAACGCGTCCGCCTACTTCTGTCACTCCAAACAAGAGCAGCATGTGAATGTCCACACGATCCAGGAGGAAACGAAATGAGGTCCCTTTGTTATCAATAGGCTAGAACATGCGGCCGGAATCGGGGAGAGATCCCAACGAGGGAAAGTGTTCCTTTCCGCGACACTGTGTTGGATTGGAACGTAGGTTTGGTTCTCCAGGCGAATGCTCCAAAATTTAGAGCATTTTCAGCGATAGTGTAGACTATTAGTGGCGATTCTCTGCTCCACCCGATGGCACGACCCTACGCGAATGATTTGCGGCGAAAGTTTTTGCAGGCGTATGAGCAGGGCAAAGGGA
>JBEKNL010000235.1:0-3130 GCA_049522855.1 Candidatus Korobacteraceae bacterium | reverse complement strand
CGCCCCGACTGGCGGGAGAAATCCGGTTGGCGGTTGTTCATCGCCCTCAACGTACTGCCCCGTATTCATCAGCGCCAGGAAAATTAGGACAAGGTATCTAGTTTATAACACAGTAGTACTAGCAGGTCTGTTGACTTACCCATTTGTGCTTGAGCCAACGCTTGGCCTGACAACACAAAGCAAGATGTGGAGCTACGGTTATATTTTGCTTTTTCTGCTGGCTTGCAGCTGTGCCGCCATAATCTGGCGAGTCCCGCAAACGCTGATGCAACCGGCGCGTCAACTGGGAGAGGAGGGGGCAACACCAGATGAAGCCAGCGAAAACGCTTGTCCCAGCATAAATAGGCGACTTCGCTGGGTCGTCCTAGCCTTCGTTCCCGCCAGTCTCACGCTGGGTGTTAACACAGCACTTGCCACCGATATGCCGGCAATCCCCCTCTTCTGGGTTCTGCCCCTGGCGTTTTATCTGCTCAGCTTTGTTTTCGTCTTCGCACGCAAACCCCCTATTTCGCATGACTGGTTGATTCGGAGACTCCCGTTTCTGATTCTCGCTGCAGCTTTCCCGATTGTGTCTCAACTGAGGCTTCCGCACTTGCTATGGATCCCACTGGATCTGCTCACCCTCTTCAGCGTGGCCCTGGTTTGTCATGGAGAACTCGCGCGGAGCCGCCCATCCACAAAGCGCCTCACTGAATTTTATGTCTGGATTTCGGTCGGAGGAGTGCTTGGCGGGATATTCAATGCCTTGATTGCCCCAGTGATTTTCAATTCCGTGATTGAACTTCCACTCGTCTTGGTACTTGCCGCACTGCTGCGTCCACCCATCGATGTCAAGGAAAACACTCGGCGTGCTCGCAGGCTGGACTTACTGTTACCGCTCATTCTAGGGCTAAGCCTTGTGGCCGTGATCTTGATTTTGCAGGCGTTGGCTCTGAAGCCCGCTAGTCCGGTCGGGCGCGCGATGACTATCATGATCTTTGGTTACTCCCTAGAGTGGTGCCTGTCATTCGGCCGACGCCCCATCCGCTTTGCTGCGGGCTTGGCAGCCGTGTTTCTCGCCACCACCGTCTATATAGGACAGTACGGCCACATCCTGCATACGGAGCGCAGTTTTTTGGGGGTTATTCGGGTAACCGATGACGACGAGAAGCAACTACGAATGCTGCTGCATGGGGCGACAATACATGGTCTCCAGAGCTTAGACCCAGCCAGGGCCAAGGAGCCGCTATCGTACTACACTAAGGCCGGACCCGTCGGACAGGTGTTCGATGCTTTCTCGGGGAATCCTGATGAAAATCAAGTCGCAATCGTGGGTCTTGGCGCCGGTACAATGGCGTGCTATGTAAGTCCTCCTCAGCAGCTCACCTACTACGAGATTGACCCGTTGGTGGAACGAATCGCCGAGAATCCCCGATACTTCACTTTCCTTCGAGATTGCTACCCGCGAGTTCGGGTTGTGCTTGGTGATGCCCGACTATCGCTTCAGGCGGCCCCGGACCATAGCTATGGCATCATCATTCTGGATGCTTTCAGCGGAGACTCCATACCCGTGCATTTGCTCACTCGGGAGGCATTGCGGCTCTACCTCACGAAGCTCACGCCCAATGGGATTTTGGTCTTCCATATAAGCAATATCTACCTTGATCTTCAGCCGGTGGTTGGGACCCTTGCTGAAGATGCCGGTTTGATCGGCTTGATCGAAACCGATACACACATCAGTGATGCCCAGACGAAGAACGGGGTGCTCGCCTCCGTTTGGGTGGTCATTGGGCGCAGTTCAAATGATTTGGGCAAGCTGGCAGGCGATTCAAGATGGAGGCCGTTGCTTAGGAGGCCCGGATCGAAGGTCTGGACCGATGACTTTTCGAGTGTCATAAGCATCTTTAAAATGGAAGTGATCGACGCCCGCCCCCGGTTCCGTACTCCGCGCGCCACGGCGATCCCGGTTTCGCACTCACGCGCCGCGCGGCTCCGCGCAAGGAATGCGGCGTCCGCACGCCGCGCGCTCCCCGGCCCCCGCTTCGCGTGCCCGTTCCCGCAGCGAGAGAAATGTGTTCTCACACGCAAAATGGCAGGGTGGCTGGATTTTCCCCCTCCAATAGCTATCCCCGGATAGCGTTGGCATAAAAAGCTGTTGACAGGCAGTGGGCAGGCGGGCACAATCAAAATACGGCGGGATTTGTGCGCTGCACCCCAAACAGCCCCTTCCGCATCAAATAAGAACAAGAGAAACCTGCAATCAATTGCAAAAGGAGGGCCAGTGACACAGCGAGCAATGAAACAACTCGAAACGCTGCGGCGTGCTACCGCTCGGTATTCGCCGCGCGTTAAGGCACAGCTCTCCAAGGCGGGTAAGAGGTCTGATTCCCCTACCGCCGAATCGGCGGCGAAGTACTACATCGCTTTGAAGAAGCTTGCCGATAAATAAACCGTTCCGACTCACCGCAGCATTTATTGAGGGCCTTCACGATGAGGGCATTGCGATTACTTGGCCGGGGACTGAACCCGTCGAAGAATATGAGTGTCTTGACCTCAATTTGCTTGAGTCGGCAGCAAAACAAGCTTTTCAGGCCGGATTTGGCGTAGAGTTTTATCCAACCATCTACGACAAGGCGGCCTGTCTGTTTTTTCTGATTGCTGGTGGCCACATCTTTCGCAATGGAAACAAACGAACCGCCGTTTTGGCCCTTGACCAATTTCTAACTGCGAACTCTTACTACCTTTTCATGTCGAACCCAGCCGTCAAGAAGCTGGCGGAAGACACAGCGGAGTATCGGCTGAGGTTCGGAGATCACAAGTCAGCCATGGCCGAGATTGCGAAGAAAATAAAGGACAATAGCTTTCCGTTCAGGCTGGCGCGCATTGCAAACCCGTCAGTGTATCGTCACCTGCACAAACTCAAGCGGCTTATTCGCGAAGATCCGCTCAATCATCCCGATGCGCGTCCCCGGCAGGCCCCGCCGATCTAAGAGGGATTTCAAACTGAGCCACTACCTGGCGGGGACAGCGTAGTCTTTTCTAATCGAAGAATGAGCCTGAAGGAAGCCTGAGCGGGTGGCCGAGGAAAGCTCCTTTCAGGGTTTGAATTTAAAAAACAGTCTAGCAGTCGTCGAGGCGGTGGGAATGTGGG
>JBEKNL010000234.1:0-6395 GCA_049522855.1 Candidatus Korobacteraceae bacterium | reverse complement strand
TCTTTGGTTCGTGTGTTGACTTCTTCTAATTTCATGTTTTTTCCCTTTCTGCCGTTTCCGGCTTGTTTCTTTCTTCACTTGAGCGGCAGCGGGAAGAAACAAGGCGGAACGGTGAAAGGGACTGAACGGAGGCCGGAGGGAGGGTGGCAGGGCGTGAGGGAAAGCGCGGTTCGTGACAAACCGCTTTTGGTTTACGGTTTGGCGCGAAACCGGCGCAGCCCGAAACGCCCGTCCGAGCCGCGGCCAAGCGGCGTCCACCCGGAAGAGGGCGCAGTGAAAAGAAGATGGCGTAGCCTTCCGTTTGAGATGACGGATGGCTGTTACGGATGGGAAGTCAGCACACAGCAGGCACTCACGGTAATTCTCAACGCAGTGCCCGTTGCATTTTCGACTGACCGACAGTCAGTCGACAGATGTCCACGGTGGCCACCAAACCTGGCACACCGGCGGCACACAATGTCTGCTCGTCATCCCTGAGCCGCTATCGCCTTACTCCCTTCCGACCACGGTGTCATAGAGCCCATAATGTGTCAGCCCTTCGTGGCTCTCAATGCCCGTGTACCGTAGCGAGGCATCCTCGTAGCGACGGAACGCGAACACCGCCTGATTCATCTGCTCGGTATTGAATACTCTAAGGTTTACGAGCAGATGGAAGTCTTTCACCGTAAGGCCAGTGACTGCCAGAAACAAGTCCGGTTCCAACTTGGTGATCACGTCCTGCAGTTTGTTCTCGCGAAAATCGGTGAGGTACATGAACGCGGGGATACGCGTCGCGAATTTGATCAGCTTTTCTTGTACGAGCTTGCGCTTGGACTTGTATTCCTTCTCCTCGTCGGTGAGCTGTTTCTTCTGCTTCTCGGTCAGCTCTTTGTCTTTAGCCTTATTCTTAAGCTCCTTGACCTTCTCGCTGTTGTTGATGATGGTCTCGATGATGTTGTCGCCCAGCGAGCGCCACCCCTCAATGCGTTCCACAGCGGCCATTGCCTCGGGGTTATCAAGGACTCGTTGTAGCGTTTCGTTGTCCACGTTCACCAGCAGTGCGCTCTCCCATTTGCGCGCCAGCAACGTGGCCGAGGTGCCTGCTATCGCGATGTCCAGGATGCCGCCAGCATCGACCTGAGTCATGTTCGCGCCATCGTATGCCAGCACAGGCAGGAACGACACGAGGTCCTTGACTGCGGTTTCGGGATTCGATTCGTTGGGCGAAAGTCCAATGCCGTAGTCGGAGAGCTGACGAAGCGCGCGTGTGGGCGCAAAGTCGAACACAAGGCAAAGCGGTTTTAAGATTTCTTCATCGTTCGGGTCGTCACCATTCGGGTTCTGAATGGACCACGGAGACTGCACGCGGAAGGCGGCCTGAAAGTAGGTTTCAGGGCTCTTTAGGTTGCGCAGCATCAGGATCGAAGACCATTGCGGCACTGTCACACCAGTGGTGAGTTTTCCGCACGACAATGTGATGGTTTTAGTCGTGAACCCACTCCCAATGGCCTTGCGCACAGGCGGCAATGCTTCCAAGCCAATACCAGCATCCACGCCGGCTGCCGTGACGACCTTGTACTCATGCCAGAAGACATTGTGTTTCTCGGCCAGCAAATTCGCCATTGCTCGGCATGCTGCGACGTTTGGCAGAAACCAGAAAGAATGCTGCATGTATTGCAGAAGTCGCACGTTGGGATAAGGGAACGGTGCACCCGAGCCCGTCTTGAGGCCCTCCACCTCCTTCGGCATGTACTGGCCTCGGATAATCTGCAACCATTTTTGTACGTCGCTCTTGTGCTTGAACTGAGCGCCTTTTCCTGTGTCTGTAGCCGCAAAAAACTCGTTAAGGTCGAATTCGTTGAACTCCCCGGCGCTCGCGACCGCCAGCAGTTCGTCCGGCATCCGGTAGGTAAGCAAGCGCATCTGCGGTAATGCGCCGTATGGATTCCACTTGCCTGGGTTTTTATCGGCGAATTTTTTCTTTGCTCGCTGTTCGTCGGTATAAGTCCAATTGAAAATTTGTTCTTCGATGAACTCGCCCGTTGCCAGCGCCCTGAACGGTGTTCCGGAGAGGTAGAGGTAGGCTTTGGTTGTGATCGGTAGAAACTCGGTTTCGTTCTCCGAAAGCACTCCCAGGTCTTCGTTCACATCTCCCAGCGCGGCCCCGTATTCGAGGTTGGCTTCTTTCTGCGCAACGGCTTCTTCCTCGCCCTCAAACAGCTCCTTCGCAGTATCCCGCCAAGCGCCAAAGTGGTATTCGTCAAATACCACGAGGTCCCAATTTACCGCGTGCAGCCATTCGTTCTTCGCCTTGATATTTCCCGTCTTGTCGCGGCCGAGCAGGTCTTGAAAAGAGCCAAAGTAAACGACCGGTTTTTTTGAATTGATTTCCGTGGGATCGAGCTCGGAGTTGCGGGAGAGGTACTGCCAGCCTTCGAAATCCACATGACTCTCAAGGTCCGTCTGCCACGCGTCTTCCACCGCAGGTTTGAAGGTCACCACCAGCACTCTCTTAGCTTCAAGTTTGCGAGCGAGCTGATACGTAGTGAAGGTTTTACCGAAGCGCATCTTCGCGTTCCACAAGAAACGCGGGACGGCATGCTGATCCTCAGACCAAATTGAGTGAAAATAATCGAAGGTCTTGCCGACCGCCTCGGTCTGTTCTCGACGCATCTTGAACGTCTGGTGATGCGTGCCGGTAAAACGCTGCCCCGTGCGCAGTTCGGTGAGTGCGGTTCTCACGTCCTTGAGGGAGCAGCGCATCCACTCCAGTTCGGGGTTCGCGAACTTCTTCCTAACGAGCACGGCTCGCACGTGGTGGTCACTGAAGATGGTGCCGTCGTCACGCTCGGCAGATTCGTCTAATTCGATCTTGTAATTCTTGATGGCGGCGGTCTTGACCTGTTCGGCGATGCGCTGCTTCACATTGCGTGTTGTCTGGCCTACCTTGAGAAGGCCCCTGTGTGCCTTGTCATCGATTGAATAAGCGTAGATGCGAGGCGGCCGAGCGCCCGGCTTAGGTGCAAGGAGGGCGGATCATACCGTTTATGAACGTGACCTCGCTCGGCGTGATACCGAATTTCTTGTACAGCTTCTCGTCAGTCAACGTATTACTCATTGGTAGATCGGGAACGAATGAGAAGCGATCGCTGTATAGGTGCTGCGTGTACTTTTGGAGGGATATCAAAAACCTTACAAATCGGGTGCGAAGATAATTCACCAACATCTTAGCTTTTGCTTCATTTTCAAAGCGGTCAATGACTAAGTAGGTCTCTGTGCACGCAGTCCCTGGGCCGAGAATTTCAGGCGATGAGGTAATCCAGTAAGGGAAAGGCCCGCGCTCGCCGTATGCAAGCCCAAGAATTACTTTCCACTGATCGATCCATTCCTGATTCCTAGGAATGTCAGCACGCTCGATCCACGATTCACCCTCGCTAGATCGAAGCACGACTGCCTTGCGCAAGCCTTTCGCTGTAGGCATGCCGCGGTAAGATGTTCTCAGGCCAAACGGCTGCGTGGGAGACACCTTGATTGCAAGCGATTTATTCAAATCGACCCCGTTGGGCCACACTTTTTCGAGAATAGAAACACCCGCGTTGTAGCGAACGAGCACGTTGTACGCGTCTAGATGCCGCGCAACAACACCACTAGACACACCCGCGCTCAACGTCTGTACATTGCAAGGGCCATCGTGCGAACGATCCCAGATGAAGTACGAGACGCCACCTGAAATGTCCATGCCTGGAAACGCGTCGGTCGCGTCTGGAAAATCGACGAGTTCACGTAAATGCGTATCCGAAAGCATCTCGGAGCGGTACTCATCAAGCCCTCGCCCACCGGCGAACCATCGCGATGGCGTCACCATGACGACGTATCGCGGGTCTAGGCTCTTCGCGGTGCGGACGAACTTCTGATAGATAGGCATTGCGAAGCTGCCCTTGGAATCCCCGCCGCTTGAGCCGAGTTGATACGGTGGATTCCCGATGATTACGTCGAACTGCATATTGCCTCCAAACAACTCGGCTGCCCGAGTCTTGATGTTGTCGGAGTGGATGAAAGCATAGGCGTGGGTTTCAAGGCCTTCGCCACGCTCGTAATCCTTCGCATTCGCTCCGCAGTACAGGCACTTGCCGTTCACCCAAGTGTGTTCCGTGCGCTCAAACCAGACGTTGCCTGCGTCGCTGGCGAAGGTAGTCGCGATAGAATGCAGGCCTTTTGCGTGCTTTGAGCAGTAGAGACTGCGGCGCGCCAGCAAGCTGGTAAGCTGGGTAGTGCCGATACCGAATACCTGCTTGGTGAGGATGTAATCAACGCGCTCTTGTAAGTCGGGAATCTGTGCGGCTAGTCCCTTGTTTAGGCGACTCGCGATCTCGCGTAGGAACACGCCAGACTTCGTGCACGGGTCGAGGAATTTCACCGTGCTATCAGCCCACAGGTCCGCTCCACCATTGTTCGCCCCCCAAGCCTCGGCAAGCGTGTCTAGCATCCGATTGGCAAACTCAGGTGGCGTGAACACTTCGTCATTGGAGAGATTCGCGATGCAGGTCAAAACATCCGGGTTGCGCCCGCGAAGCGAAAAGCTCGCCTGATCGTTCATATGGCCTTCCCCAAGCCATTGTCGAAAGTCGAACGAGCAAGCTCACGTTCAGTCATTGGCGGATATGCCTTGAGCGGCGTGAAGATCTCATGCTTGCCGAGATGGGCGAAGAGCGAGCCTTCCCGACTGAAGGAAGACATTTGCGTAAGAACTTCAAAGCGGAAGTCGCGCCGCTGGAACTTGCCTTTGCCTAGATAGCCCCACTCGGCAAAGGTAATGGGCTGTCCGTCATACATGAGCATCGTCAAGGCGTCACCGTGCACGAGATTCTGGGACAGGACATAGGAAGCGGCCATATAAAGTTCATCCGTTTCATCCAGATTCAGGTAGTCGGCAAAGACCTCAAGCATGTTCGCGCGGCACTCAGCGATATTGTCCGCCAAGAGTTCAATCCCGTAAGCGCACATAACCGCCAACAGGGAGTACTGTCGCCGCTCGAACTCGGTTTTCCCAAACTTTATCTCTACGGCGGCCAGTTTACGCTGCAAGACTGGGACAAGGAAATTCCCGATTCCGCACGCAGGCTCCAGGAAACGAGAGTCAATGCGCTCGGTCTCGCCCTTCACCAGGTCACTTTTCGACCAGCCACGGAGGCGTAAACACTTCCCCGTGGTCTGCAACGCGCTTCTTGGATTTGATCAGATTCATAGGTGATGGCCCGACCTCTGGCATATTGTATCGGCATACACACGATACCCGCGGTTACTCGCTCTGTGCGTCTAAGTCCATGTATTCACACCAGATCGTAGGTATGCGGCCTTCGAGCGCCACGAGCGAATTGAGACCATCCTCCGCCGGACGAAGCCTCTGCGACTTCGTCTGGACTTTGGGATTCTCGCGATAGACACCTGTGCTCGCTCTGAAATTTCCATCGATCCAGCGATTGCCACACACGATGACATCGCCGCTCAGCTCAGCATGACCGCTGACCTGTGCTGTGTCCTCAATGCGGACGGCATCGCTCAGTTGTTGCGCCCGCCCGTACACGATGGCATGCGGGCCAACGAAAACAGAGTCAGCCACGTAAGCTGTCTCTGCGACCCAGCCCCTGCCATTTGGATGCTGATGCTGCTCATCATTCCGTAGTGTCGCGATCATTTTGTCCTCTGTTTCGCTTATAATTTTCAGCGGGAGTTACTGCTCGCAGATTGTTTTCATCCCACAGCCGTTTGTACGTCTCGCCCACGCTTGCCCCTGCTTCCACAGCAGCAACGGCTTGCTTGATAGTCCAGATGTGATCAAGATGTGCATCCTTACCATTATCAGACAACGGGACGCCTGACAAAGCACAAACTCCGCCCTGTTTTTTCAATAGTCTCTGGCGTATAGGCTTGCGCAAGCACCAAGAACGCAGCATTCTGCTGATTAGACTGTACTTGCTTGTGTCCAATGCTTGAATATCTTCAATCGTCAAGCCGTGCAGTATGTCAAGGACTTTGCGAGCGTCTTGTTCAATCATGCCCGCCCCCTGAGTAGGATTGTAATGAATATAAACAGCGCCCGCAACGCGATCATATCGTGTATGTCCTATCTGATTTGTAATCTGCGAACGCCTGCTCCATTTCCGCACGCTCCTCAGCTCTCTCCGCGGCTTGTTCAGCCAACCGGGCGGACTTTTCTGACCTGTCAAAATAGATAATGAGCCCGATGGCTGCGATTACGATAGCCCAAACTGGTATAAACATCATGTGCTCCTTTACTGAGTACAATCCTATGCCTACCCAGAACCTGTGTCAAGGGCACGAAAGTGCTATGCCGCTAGTACCTTCGGGTCATTGTGCCTCACAGCGCTGCTCGCATGCGTCCCGGTCTTGCCGAT
>JBEKNL010000233.1:0-3187 GCA_049522855.1 Candidatus Korobacteraceae bacterium | reverse complement strand
GCGCTCGGCCATAATGCCAGCGTCCACGTCCCTTTCTCCGATCTCTTTCATACCCTAAAAGGGATAATCCCGATCGCAGTCGAGGCCGATAAGGGCCGCTTCGTGATGCCAGTGGATTTCTTGTGGATGAAACTTGGTGTCGACAATGGGATCCCAGAGAACGACTTTGGCCAGACATCGATCAACACTCATATGACACAGTCGATCTTGACTCCGAAGTTGGGGTACAGGCTCTATGACGGCGAGCACTTGAAGGTCGACGCCCTCGGCGGAATTCGCTATTGGTATGTGGGCCTGAACAACACATTGGAACCCTCGGGCATTGGACGCTCGCGATCGGGGAACTGGGTCGATGGTGTGGGTGGCGCCAGGTTCATACTGCCCATGGGCGAAAAGGCTGCGGTCACGGTGGCTGGTGATGTCGGCGCAGGCGGAGCGAACCTGGATTACCAGGCCCTGGGCCTGCTCAATTACAACTTCACCCCTAAGTTCGGGGTGGCGGTGGGCTGGCGTTACTTGTATGAGGACTATCGTCCCACCAATCATCTGTTCGTCTACAATGTCGCCATCAGTGGCGCGATCGCGGGATTCACGTACAACTTCGGCGGCGCGGCGCCGATACCGGTTAGCGCCAGCTGTTCAGCGTCACCTGCTGAGGTCTGGTCTGGCGATCCGGTGACCGTCACTGCCAACGGCTCTAACTTCAACCCAAAGCACGCCGTGACCTACGCCTGGACCGGCAATGCTGGCAAGCTGTCGAACGCTAACACCCAGAGTTCGACGATTGACACCGCCGGCTTGGCGCCGGGAAGCTACACCACCAACGCCACTATCACCGATCCCAAAGAGAAGAAGAACAACACGGCGACGTGCTCGGCGACCTTCACCATAAAGCAGCCGCAGCCTCCAGTGGTAAGCTGCTCGGCTACTCCAACTACCGTCGCCATTGGCGAGCCGGCCACCGTCACCATGACTGCCAGCGACCCACAGGGATGGCCGTTGACTTATAGCTGGACGAATGCCGGTGGCATGCTGAGCGGCAGCGGGACCTCAGTCACGGTGACTGCGACCAATGCGGACGCGGGCAACACCATCACGGCTACGGGAACGGCGACGGACGCACGCGCCAACTTGAGCGCAAGCTGCACTGCCAGCGTCAACGTGCCCGCGGTTGTTAAGTGCACCACCATCGAGGATTGGGGCGAGTGTACCTTCGAGAAGAACCCCAAGAAACCGTGGCGCGTGGATAACGACTGCAAGGACACGCTCGACAAACTTTCTCTGCGGTTGCAGCAGATGCCCAATGGCAAGCTGGACATCGTTGGCTACACCGATGAGTCAGAGTCCGTCGACGTGCAGACTCTGGGTGCGCAGCGCTCAGTCAACGTCAAGTACTACCTGGTAACGGATGGGCCCAACAAGGCCGATGCGAGCCGCGTCACGCCCCGTCAGGGCGGCGCTAAGGGTAAGGCCAGTCACTTCTACTTTGTCCCCGAAGGCAACCTGTGCGGCGGACAACTGGAAGAGGGTACCGTGGTTGACGAAACCGCGGTGCAGGGACAGTCGCGTATGGCGCCTGCACCCAAGAGCAAGGTCCACAAGGCCAAACCAGCGCCTCCTCCATCGCAGTAGCTGAAGTGCCGTAGCTCCACTCAAGCCGGTGAGAGGCATGCCTCTTGCCGGCTTTTTCATGAGCCATGTTGACGCATTCCCCCATTGGCAATTTGCGGAGAAAATACGCTGGCGGTTTGGACATGGGCGCGCGTGGGCAACTCCGAGTTATGATCCTCGAGGGGTTCCTTTTTCATTCCACTTCAGGCAAGCAGCGCAGACGGGACTTTTCTATGCGTAGTCAAGCGAGGTTTGTTGTAAAGCTATTCCTGAGCGTCGGGCTGCTATTTAACCTCTTTTCCGTTGCGTCCGACTGGCAATTAATCGGGCCCGAAGGCGGCAATGTGCGCAGCTTGGCCTACGATCCCGGCGATCCCAACCGTATCCTGCTGGGCACCAGTGCGGGACAGCTTTTCGTTTCCAAAGACGGAGGAAATTCGTGGGCGATTTTTGCCCACCTCGGCCCGGGCGACGATTATGTTTTCGACCACATCGTCTTCGACCCCACCAACCCGGCAACGCTGTATGCGGCAGCGTGGGGACTGTTCAACGACAATGACGGCGGCGTCTTCCGTTCCGATGACGGTGGCCGGACTTGGCGAGAGCTAATGGGGGCGCACGGCAAGTCGATCCGCGCCATGGCCATGGCACCCAGCGACCACAACACGCTGGTGATTGGCGCGCTGGATGGAGTGTTTCGATCCCGTGACGGCGGGGCGACCTGGCAGCGTATTTCGCCGGAGAACCACGCTGCGATCGAGAACCACTCTTCGCTGAGGAACTTCGTCTCCGTGGCCATCGATCCGCAGAATCCCGACGTCATCTATGCGGGGACGCGACACCTGCCCTGGAAGACCAGCGACGGCGGGGCGCACTGGCACAACCTCGAGGAAGGAATTCTCGACGATTCCGACGTCTTCAGCATCATTGTGGATCCCAAGCTGCCGTCACGGGTTTATGCCAGTGCCTGCTCGGGCATCTACAAGAGCGACAACGGCGCCGAAACCTTTCATCGCGTTCAAGGGCTTCTCCATTCCGCAATCCGCACCCGGGTACTGCGCCAGGACCCTCAGCGTCCCTCGATCGTCTACGCCGGCACTACCGGCGGACTCTGGAAGACGACTGACGGCGGCGCCAGGTGGTCGCTGGTTTCTTCCCCTGACATCATTGTCAATGACGTACTGATTGATCCTCGCGATCCCAATCGAGTGCTGGTGGCAACTGACCTCCGCGGAGTGCTAATCAGCAATGACGGTTTCGCGCACTATGCAAGCTCGAACCGAGGCTTCTCCCATCGCGTGGTGGGCGCGGTGATCGTGGATCGCAAGGACCTGAACCGGCTCTATGTGGGAGTGGCCAATGACAAGGAGCAGGGCGGCTTGTTCCTGTCGGATGATGTTGGCAAGAGCTGGCGGCAGTCCAGTCGCGGACTGGCCGCGCGCGACATCCTGGGTCTGCAACAGGCGAACAACGGAGCGCTGTTCGCGGGCACCAATCACGGCATCTTCCAACTGGCGTCGTTGAGCGCTTCCTGGTTGCCAATGAAGATGATTTGGGGGCCGGTGCCGGAATGGCA
>JBEKNL010000232.1:0-3216 GCA_049522855.1 Candidatus Korobacteraceae bacterium | reverse complement strand
TCTACAACGGCTCGGAAGAGGAGCAACGCTCCCTCGATTCGACCTGCCGCAAACTTTACCGCTTCCTCAACCAACCCAAGCGCTGAGCCGTCAAATCACCCACGAATCCCTCAGACGAAGCAAATTTTGTAGCCTTCGTGCGATCTCCGCATCTGCTCTAGGAGAGGCAACACGGCACCCCACCCCGAAGTGGAGCGCAGCCGCAACGTTCGGTTTCTGCATCTCAAAAACGATTCACATTTGCAGGGTTTATGCACAGCACCAGCCCAATTCGCGATCTGCCGATGTCCGCGCCGACTCAAGCCGAGGCCTCCTTGCTGGAGAAATATCTGGCGGTGCGGGAGACTTCTCTCCACATCTGTGCTCCCCTGAGCGTTGAAGATCACAGTTTGCAGCCCATGCCCGACGCCAGTCCGGCAAAGTGGCACTTGGCGCACACCACCTGGTTCTTCGAGACTTTTCTGCTCAGCGCGCAGAACGGTTACTACCCCTTCCACCCGGCATTTCGCAACCTGTTTAATTCGTACTACAACGCCGTGGGCGATAGACCGTTGCGGGCCTTGCGGCACACCTTGTCGCGTCCTGGGTTGGACGAGGTGCATGCCTATCGCGCGTACGTGGATGACGTGATCGTGCACATGCTCACAACCGAGCCTGCGCCCGAGTTGGTGGCGCTGGTTACGCTCGGAATCAACCACGAGCAGCAGCACCAGGAGCTGATTGTTACCGACGTCAAGAACGGGCTGTGGACGAATCCGCTGCGGCCGGCCTTTCGACCCACGCCAGAAAGTCACGGGGCAAAGAGTGCCTCTGCGGCCGTCCCGCCCATCGAGTGGCGCAGTTTCGACGAAGGCATTTACAGCGCAGGTTTTGCGGGCGAGGGCTTCGCCTTCGACAACGAAGGCCCGCGTCACAATGTTTATCTCGAACGATTTCGCCTGGCCTCGCGGTTGGTGACCAACGGCGAGTATCTGGAATTCATGCGCGACAACGGCTACGGCACCGCCGACCTATGGCTTTCCGACGGCTGGGACTGCGTGCGCAGCAATCAGTGGAGCGCTCCGTTGTATTGGGAGCAGCGCGCTGGTGATTGGTGGCATTATACCGTCGAAGGCATGAAGCCGTTGCAATTGAGCGAACCGGTTTGTCACGTCAGCTATTACGAGGCCGACGCCTTCGCTCGCTGGACAGGCGCGCGGCTGCCCACCGAATTCGAGTGGGAAGTTGCCGCGCGATCGTGCCGGGTGGCGGGCAATCTGCTGGAGAGCGGGCATCTGCATCCGCGCGCGCTGAAGGAAGAGGCGGTAGAGACGGCGGAGCCGTTGTCGCAGATGTTCGGTGACGTTTGGGAATGGACATCAAGCGCGTACGTGCCGTATCCGGGCTTCAAACCGGCCGCGGGAGCCGTCGGCGAGTACAACGGCAAGTTCATGTGCAATCAGATGGTGTTGCGCGGTGGCTCCTGCGCCACGCCGCAGTCGCACATTCGAGCCACGTATCGCAACTTCTTTCCGCCCCATGTGCGCTGGCAATTTATGGGCATACGGTTGGCCAATGGCAACTAGCAAGCAATTCCAGTTCCTGGCGAACGACGCAATCGCGCTGGAAGTATGCGAGGGTCTGAGTGCGACGCCCAAGCGGCTGCCGTCGAAACTGTTTTACGACCACATCGGCTCGGCCCTCTTCGAGCAGATCACCGAGTTGCCGGAGTACTATCTCACGCGCACCGAGCGCTCCATCTTTGAGAGCTTCGCGGGCGATATCCTTCAGCAAGCCGGAACGTCGTTGACTCTGGTGGAACTCGGCGCCGGCACCGCCAGCAAGACCTGCATTCTGATTGAGGAATTACTGCGCCGGCAAAGCCGCGCGCTGTTTTATCCCATTGACGTATCGCCTTCCGCGTTGCAAGAAGCGGAAGCGCAACTCGGACGGCAATTTCCCGGACTGCGGGTCAATCCCATCGTCGCCGACTACACCGGAGGCGTGCCCGCGCTCAGTCGCATCAACGGGCGTAAGCTGGTGCTCTACATCGGATCGAGTATTGGGAATTTCGAACCCGACGAGTCGGTGCGGATTTTGCGCCGCATCCGCCGGACGCTGCGCGCGGGCGACGCTCTGCTGCTGGGCGCAGATTTCGCCAAGAGTCCGAAGATTCTTCTGCCCGCCTACGACGACTCGCAAGGCGTTACGGCGGCGTTTAACCGGAACATTCTGGCGCGCCTGAATCGCGAGTTGGATGCTGACTTCGAGGTCGATCGCTTCCGCCACATTGCTTTGTGGAACCGACGCCAGTCGCGCATCGAGGCCTACCTGGAAAGCACCACCTCGCAAACGGCGTTCATCCCGGCGCTTGACCTGGACCTGTCGCTAGCGGCGGGAGAACGCATTCACACCGAGATCAGCTACAAGTACACCGACGACATGATCGAATCGATCCTGCGCGACAGCGGCTTCACCCTGGAGCACACCTGGTGTGACCGCAAGAAATGGTTTGGCGTGCACCTGGCGCGGGTGTAGAGGCTGGTCTTTTCTGTCTGTCATGCTGGGCGGTTCGGTCTGTCATCCTGAGCGAGGTCGCTGCGGCGACCGAGTCGAAGGACCCCTATTGCAGCAGGATCACCGTGGGCAGCATCGAGAAAGGCAGAACTGACATGACTACGAGAGCGAAAAAGCCTATGAGCGCAGCAAAAAGCAGCGGGAATGTTTTTGCCGACCTCGGTCTTCCCCATCCCGAACAGGAGCTGTTGAAAGCAAAACTCACGTTGCAGATTTACCGTCTCATCAAAAGACGCGGCCTCCGACAAGCCGAAGCCGGAAGAATCCTCGGTATCAAGCAGCCTCACGTCTCTGCCTTGATGCGCAACCGCTCTGGCGCTTTCTCCGTCGAACGGCTTATGGACTTTCTTACCGCTCTTGGGCAGGACGTGAAGATTACCGTGAGACCCACGCGCAAGGAGCACGGCGAAGTATCGGTCATTGCGTGATCGCGGATTGCACACCTTAACATTCTGGCGGTGCCCCCTCACGATGGTTGCCTGGGCCACGCATTATAAAAGGGCGCCTCGGGTGTCCCAGGTTTGTGTCCGTCTTTTGCACGCTTCTATGAGACGGCTGGTCGAGTCAAGAACTTTCTCACGATTTCGGCATCACGGTGTCCCCATCGGTGGCTCGCGGTTTCATCTCGAACTTCTATTCGCACTCTGGTGAGTCTTAAGG
>JBEKNL010000231.1:0-3239 GCA_049522855.1 Candidatus Korobacteraceae bacterium | reverse complement strand
CACTGCTGTCCGGGGAAACTTTTGGTGTGAGAGCGCAAGTGATTTAGTTTGAGCGCGATACATGCGTTTTGGAGCAAAAACGATTTGAAAGGCGACGCGACCAAGGCAGTCGAGGACCTGCTCAGCGTGAAGACCGAGCTGCGTGGCTTGTCCATCGCAGGTGAATGCGCACCTGGCCGCCGCTCGCACCGGTGAAAATCCCTGTTGCGCCGATGTGATATTTCACGTCGCCACCGCCGAGCACACTTCGCGGATCGACATCCTCGAACCCAGCAAAAATCTCCGCCGCCGGCCGGCTCACGATGTTGATGATGACGTTGAGGCGCCCGCGATGGCTCATCCCCAGCACAGCTTGCTCGGCACCTTGTGGTGAGGCAGAGTTGAGAATCTCGTCCAGCAGGGGGGTGAGCGCCGTGTTTCCCTCCAGGGAATAGCGCTTGGTTCCAATATAGCGGGAGTGAATGGTCTGCTCGAAGACGTCGGCGCGCACCAGTTGATCGAGAACTCTTGAGCGATCGACGGGTTCTTGCTGCTGCGACTCCATCCGTTCCTGGATCCACTGGCGCCGTTCCGGGTCAGGAATGTGCATGAACTCCACGCCGATGCTGCCACAGTAGATACGGCGTGCCACATCGACGCCATCGTCGGAGATGTCCAACTCAGGATGAGAGAGCGGGGTGAAGTGCCCCAGGGGGTCAAGATTGGCCTGCAAATAGCCCCAGCGCCGGAACACGTCCAAGACGCCTTCCCGTTTCTCACTGTCAACGTTCATCAATACAGTGGACAAGTACGGCAAGCTCCCTGGCCTCGGCTGCGCATAGTGGATGAGCCTCGACCTTTACAGATGAGTCACAATAGTTATAGATTCCCTACCGGCCGGACCGGATGCGAGCACTGCTTCCTCAGCCGGAAACAGATCGCAGCCGAACTCTGAGTATATAACTGGATGGCAGCCTGGCGTTACTCATCCGAAGAATCGGCACGCCACTGCAGCCGCCCGTTGGGGGTTTCGAGCGACGGCAATGTTACTGATGCCTAGGCTCGTTTTGTACGGCGCGAGCGCAGCGCTGGTCCTCAGCGCAAGTCTGGCCGCCCAATCCGTCTCCGGCAATCCTCAGCACCTGCCTGCTGAGGCTGGCCCCTGCGATTCCCTACCCTCGGACATTCCACACGACGAGGCGCTGCGCGGCGTTTGCCACTACGCCGTGACGGTTCCGCTGCGAATGCCAAATTTCACCTGTCAGCAGGAGACTTCCCGCTTACTCAGGGGAGCGCACGAGCAAACTGACACCATCACCGGAGTCGTGACCTACGAGGACGGACGGGAATCATACCAGGACCTGAAGCGGAATGGGCAGCCCGTGGACAGTATTGCACCGCTGCGGGGCGCGTGGTCAGCCGGGCAGTTCGGCAGTAATCTGCAGTCGATCTTCGATGGGCGTAACAAGGTCGAGTTCCACTTCGCGGGCGAAAAGAAGATCAAAGGCCGTCAAGCGTGGGAGTTCACCTACCGCATCGCGCACCAGGAGGTTCCGTTGTGGCAACTGCGTGTTCAGAACGAGGTGGTTGCGCCACCCTACTACGGAAAACTTTGGATCGACCAGCGAGCTGGGTTGATTCTGCGTCTAGAGATGGAAGCTAGCGAAATTCCATGGAGCTTCCCAATACGCACCGCCAAACTGGAAATCGATTACGAGAACGTTCTGTTTGCCGATGGCACGCGTTTCGTGTTGCCGGTCAAGTCGGAGCTTCATTCCAGCGAGTCTAACGGGATTTTCGCCCGTAACATACAGAGGTTCCAGAGCTGCCGGAAGTTTAGGGGCACTGCCCGCATCGTGCCCTGGTAATTGCCGCCTTTTGAGGGCCGGTCCGGCGTCGAAAGCGAGCGAGCTATCTCGCCTGCTTCGCAACTCGAGACTATAGGAGCGCCTCCGGATCGTGTACCTTACTGGAGGCACAATTCGGAGGGTCGCCGGACCCGCCGTCGTCCCTGGAAGCATAGAACAGCGCCAAAAGCGTTCTTGGCAAGTCCCCGCCGGCGGAACGACAATGCCGGATGAACGCCGGGCGTACCGTCTTTTCCCAACTGATCGAGTTCCTTCCTCACCAAGAGTTCCAGAAGTGCGTCGCTCGCTATGCGGGTGATCGCTACCTCAAAAATCTGTCCTGCTGGGATCAGTATCTCGCCATGGCCTTCGCCCAGTTGACCTACCGCGAGAGCCTGCGCGACATCGAAGCGTGCCTGCGCTCCATCGGCAGCAAGCTTTATCACATGGGCTTCCGCGGTAAGGTGGCGCGCTCCACGCTGGCCGATGCCAACGAATCGCGGGACTGGCGCATCTTCGCCGACTTTGCGCAAGTCTTGATCGCCATCGCTCGCCCGCTCTATGCCCGCGATCTCCTCGGCATCGATCTGGAGCAGAGCCTGTATGCCTTAGACTCCACCACCATCGACCTCTGCCTCTCCTTGTTTCCATGGGCTAAGTTTCGCAAGAAGAAAGCTGCCGTCAAGATGCACACCCTGCTGGATCTGCACGGCAATATCCCCACGTTTATCCGCATTACCGATGGCAAGGTGCACGACGTCCATATGCTCGACGAGATCATGCCGGAAGCTGGAGCCTTCTATGTCATGGATCGCGCCTACATTGATTTCCAACGGCTGTTCGTGCTGACGCTCAGCTCGGCCTTCTTTGTCGTGCGCACCAAGTCGAATGTTTTGCTGCAGCGGCGCTACTCCCACGTGGTCGATAAGAGCACCGGTGTTTGCTCCGATCAGACCGTCATCCTCGCCTCCTTCGAATCGGCCTCGGCGTATCCCGATGCCCTGCGCCGCGTGAGCTACTTCGATGCTGACACCAACAAGCGTCTGAAGTTTCTGACCAACAACTTCACGCTTCCGGCGCTGACCATCGCACAAATCTACAAACAACGCTGGCAGGTGGAACTGTTCTTCAAGTGGATCAAGCAACATCTGCGGATCAAAGCTTTCTACGGCACCAGCGAGAACGCAGTGAAGACCCAGATCTGGATTGCGGTGTCGGTGTACGTGCTGGTGGCAATCATACGAAAGCGGTTGGAGTTGGACGCCAGCTTGTATCAAATCCTACAGATTCTCAGCGTGTCGCTTTTCGAGAAAACGCCCATTTTATGCACCCTTCAGGCGATCGGCGGGGACGCCAATTTCGCCGAAAACGTTAACCAACTGATTCTGTTCGACTTTT
Organism: Candidatus Korobacteraceae bacterium; assembly: GCA_049522855.1. Taxonomy (GTDB): domain Bacteria; phylum Acidobacteriota; class Terriglobia; order Terriglobales; family Acidobacteriaceae; genus Bog-257. The sequence continues at coordinate 15 of JBEKNL010000231.1, read as the reverse complement.
AACCGGACAGCAGTG
>JBEKNL010000230.1:0-3268 GCA_049522855.1 Candidatus Korobacteraceae bacterium | reverse complement strand
CCCTGTTTTGCTGCGTTGCAGCATTACCTCAAATGTAGTATTTAAAGGTGCAGTTTGTCAATATCAAGGACATTTATTAGGCGACGCAGCAGCGAGGTGTTTCGAAGACACCAGGTATCCTGTGGGGAGGAACCAGACCTTGCCCCCGGTCAACTGCTCGGACTTGAGATCGAAGATAAAGCCATAAGAGAGTGCTTAAAGCGTCTAAAGCCCAACCTTGTGTTGGACAGGGTACTGTGGCTACTGTGGGAAGTGTTCTACCGCAACCTAGACCTAAGAAGGCTTAAGAAGTGCTCCGTCTGTCCTAAGTGGTTTGTTGACCACAGCAAGAATAAGAGCAAGACCCGGTGTTCCGCCCGCTGTACCTCGCAGAGATGGTCATGGGAAGCAAGAAAGCAAGCTGGCCATGTGCAGAAGCGCAAGAGCACAGGCATAGGCAGTGGCAGTGGCAGTGATCTGACTGGCAGTAAGCTAAAGGCGAAAGGGGAAAGGTATGCCAAAGCAAAGAAAGCGTGACGGGCTGTACTGGCGAAAAGATCGTAAGGCGTGGTGGGTGTCATTCATTGATGCCCAAGGGCACCGTGTGCGTAAGGCGGCCCCGGATGTCCATACCCACGATGAAGCTGTAACCTTCCGTGACGATGAACGCAGGCAAGTGCGTGAACAGCGCAACCTGAAACCGGGTGAAGTGATGGTGTGCCGTGACAGCTTCGCGGACATTGCCAACAAGTACCTTGCTTACCAAAAGCCGCGTCTTACTCCCAAGGCTTATATCCGTGAAGCAGGCATTGTCGAACATCTCAAAGATGCCTTCACTGGCAAGCTGGTGGATGTCACCTCTTCCCAAGTGTCGGATTACGTGACAGCACGGCTTGGAAAGGTGAGCAAGGGCAGTGTGCGCAAGGAACTGGTTAGCCTTAAGCACCTGTACCGGCTGATCTGTGGCGAATGGAAGCTACTGCCCCGCTTCGCCAATCCCTGCCTGGATGTAACCACACCCAAGTTCAGAGACGAGAGGAATCAGCACCTAAGCCCCGAGCAATTCCGCCGGGTGCTGGCAGCTTCCCCCGAACCCATGAAGCCGATCTTCGCCTTGCTCACAGCCACAGGGATGCGCCGCAGTGAATTGCTCGGCTGCAAGTGGAAGTACATCGTCGGCACGTGCATCCTGCTTCCCACGTCCAAGAATGATGAACCGAAGGAAGTGCACCTAAACGGCTTCGCCCAAAACGTGCTGGCGTCTATCCCACAGGGCGGACCCGATGATCTGCTCTTCCCCGATGTCACCCCGGAAGCCGTGAGCATGGCCTTCCATCGTGTGTGTGCATTGCTCAACATCTCTGATATGAGGCTCCATGATCTGAGGCACACGTTTGCGCCTTGGCCCTTGGAATCGCGCTAACGGGGCATTCCTGCACCTGTGGATGCCAGCGCATGTATCCCTTACAGGCAAGCGCCGATAGAAAAAGCGGTGACGATACGGTGACGAACGATGCGAAAAACGAGTCATAGGCTGTCTATAGGTGTCATTCTAGGTAGTCACCAAACCCGCATGGAACCTAGTGATTCTGGTAGGTTTGCCTATTGTAGTCTATGACTGTCTATCCTTTCTTTCGGGACTTTCACGGCGGTAACACGGGTTCAAATCCCGTCGGGGACGCCAAATCTTTTCAAGGACTTGTGGCTGATTTGGTCAGTTTCCCGCGGTACAACGACGGTACAAGTTGTTTTCGGCCGGACCATCCCCACCACCCGGCTCTGTGCCGCCCTCTTGTCCGGGCTCAAAGCCTGTGTGTAGGTGTCAAGCGTCATTCGCGATGTAGAGTGCCGCAACAAGCTCCTGGACAACTTTCACGTCCTCACCGTTGCTCTTGAGCAGCGTTGAGAACGTATGGCGAAAGGTGTGCCAGCCGATTCTTTTGTTGATGCCGAGCCCGTATGGTAAAAAAACTCATCTTCGCTTCCAAGGAATGGGAGTCCCCCCGACCGAAGGCTCATGCCGCTTCCCGCTCATAGTACTTCAGCAGACCGCCCAGTCGTTCCTTGCAACGCACCATCCCGTTATCCCCGCTCGCTCCTCGATTCGGCAAGGGGAACAGCAGCCGGTTCTGCTTGCCCTGGTGATTGCGCTCCTCGTGATAATGTGCCATGTATTGCTGCAGGGCTCGGCGCAGCGATCTCTCCCCGAACAAGATGAGTTTCGACATGCATTCCTGTTTCACCGATCTCACCCAGCGTTCCGCATAGGCGTTCAAATTCGGACTCCTGGCCGGTAGGGGTATGGTTTTCACCCTGCCAGCCTCGATCAGTTGACGGAACGACATGCAGAACTTAGTGTCTCGATCATGCAGTAGATATCGGCTGTTGGCCAGAAATCCCCACTTCTGCATGGTCACGTTGCGCCCCATCTGTTCCATCCACTGCTGGTCTGGATGGGGCGTGATTCCAGCCAGACCAACCCTCCGACTCTCCAACTGGATAAAGAACAACACGTAGTAGGTAACCAAGCCTTTGAGCGTGAGCACTTCCACCGTGAAAAAATCCGTTCCCACCAGAACATCCATATGAGCGCGGATGAATGCTTTCCAGCTGGTCGTGTGTTTTCGTTTGGGGGCAGGAGGGACTCCGTGCCGACGCAGGATATTGCCCACTGTCTGGTCCGATAGCCGCTGGCCAAGATTGGCCAAGGCACCCACGATGCGATCATAGCCCCAGGTGGGATTTTCCTTCGCCATCTGCACCACCAAACCCTCCGTCTCCGCATCGACTCTGGGCCGTCCTGGGGAACGACGGAATCTGGACCCGTCGAACTTGTTGGCGATCAGCTTGCCATACCAACCCAGAATGGTATCCGGCTTGGCCGCGGCCGCTACTTCCTCCAGCGCCTTACGCCCTAGGCGGTGAGCGATCTCCGCGAGCGTGGCCTTGTCAGCTTCCGAAAGGAGCAGTCGGCCCTTGATCTGGGCTTTCAGGATACGGTTCTCCGCAGCCAGATATTCGTTCCGCAACAGCAGTTCTTGATCGACGGTGCCGGTGATGTAAGCCAGCATGCGAGCCCAAACCATTTTGTTCCTCTTGGTTGATCGAATTAAGGGGAAGCTGGATTGTAGGCCTTATCGAGACGGTGAAGAAGGCAATCCGCAGAGACTAGGAGCGTGTCTGAGTAAGGGTCGAAACGCAGTCCTGGTAGGTGTGTGAGTTCCTTGGATTCAGGGAGTGACGTTCAGTGAGGGCTGCTGATGTTTGTCATTGGGGCAAAGCTCTCGAT
>JBEKNL010000229.1:0-3322 GCA_049522855.1 Candidatus Korobacteraceae bacterium | reverse complement strand
GCAGAAGCTCTGGAAGGCGCCATCGCAGAAGCCCTGCGAGCTATTACCGCCGACAACGCTTTAGCTTGGTTCTCTCATTGCGGATATGGTCTACGATAACATTGAAAATGCTCTAGTCCGCATTGCGAGTAGAGGAAGGACGCGCCGGGCGTGCTGGGTACGAGGGATCTTCTCCGCGGACACAAATTCTTAGAGCATGCAACAAAAGCCTCCTCAGACTCACCAGCGAGTCCCGAAGGCCGGCATGCACCGGGTAACTTCCGGATTGCCGATGCTGCGGGAGTTATTGCACTTCGACACGAATCGGCAAGGCGGTGTGCAGAATCCTGACGGAGAGATCGTGTCCATCAAAATCGGTGGAACCCTCACCCACCCGCCTTATGGCCTGGATTTGTCCAGTAATACAGAGAATAGGGTCGCCGCTGACCGCAAAGATCATGCAGGGATCGTCACGCCATCTGGCGGACTTTCGTTCCCGTCTTTCGGGCGGCGCGTGGCTTTCTCCGAGCTGCCGCGGCAGGTTTCCTCGTTTTGGCTGCGGCGGGTTTCCTCGTTTTGGCTGCGGCAGGTTTCCTCGTTTTGGCTGCGGCAGGTTTTCTCGCTTTGGCTACGGCAGATTTTCTCGTTTTGGTTGCGGCAGGTTTTCTCGTTTTGGCTGCGGCAGGTTTTCTCGCTTTGGCCACGGCAGGTTTTCTCGCTTTGGCCACGGCAGGTTTTCTCGCTTTGGCCACGGCTTCAACCGGAGCCGGCAATTCCGGCTTCGGCGGTTTCGGAGTGCGATGGTGGCCATGGCGCAGCGGCTGGATGCGCGCGGCTTCTTCTTCCGTCCGCAGCTCAGTGTCTGCACGGTTTCGGCGCTCGTCCTCGAGGTATTCCGGAATCGTTTTAGTTGTCATGGCTGTAGTGTGGCAGAACTATCCTCGTCCGAGCTGTCCAATTTTGGCCACTCGCTGACAATTCATGGGCCGCCACGAGGAGACTGGACAGAGACGTACTACCGGCAGCCGTCGACACTTGAAATACTAGCGGGGGAGGGATCATGCCTCGACACCGCACTGGTAGGAGTAATCTTCATTCATGGACAAGAAGGAGATCAATTCCCCAAAACTGACCGCGCATTTTGTCATTTGGATGTGCGTAGGATGCTTGCTGCTGCTGGTTTTTCTAGGTCATTACGTCTGGAAGGTTTTTTGAGGCAGCGAAGCCACGCAATCACGATGCTCTCATGTAGAAGCATTCTCGATCAGCGGGGGCGTATCAGGACTGCAGTCCGCCCCTGGAACCGGTAAGACCGGTGAAAGAGCCGGTCGACAAAGCCGCCGGGGAAGATATTCAGACGTTTCCCGAGACTGTGTCCGTTTTCACATCAAACTTGAAAGGATGCAGCCTGTGTTTCTGTTCTTCCCCCTATCGGAATTCTGGAGAACACTTCTTGCCTCGATCATCGGCTTGCTGACACTGGCCGGCATCATGACGCGCCCCTTTCGCTGGAGCGAGGCGCGAATCGCGATGATCGGTGCGGGCATCTTGCTTCTTCTGGGTTTGATCCGGCCTGCGGATGCTGCACGTACTCTGCTCCGCGACTGGAATACGTTCCTCTTCTTCCTCGGAATGATGGGGCTATCTGCGCTGGCGGAAACGGCCGGGTTGTTCGATTGGTTGGCAGCGCAAGCCGCGCGTTTCGCCAAAAGAAGTGCGGCGAGATTGTTCCTGAATGTGTTTCTGTTGGGAACCCTGATCACGATGATATTTTCCAACGATGCGACTGCGCTTATCCTGACGCCAGTCGTTTATGTGCTCGTGACAAGATTACGGCTTCCGGTTCTGCCGTACCTGTTCGCCTGCACCTTCATTGCGGATAGCGCATCGTTCCTGCTGCCCATCAGCAATCCGATCAACGTGATTATCATGTCGCACTTCCCGCTCGATCTTCTGACCTTCCTGCGGCTGCTCTTACTTCCCAGTCTCGTTGTAATCGCAATAAACCTTGGGATTTTCTATTTGCTCTACCGCAAGCAGCTTCGAGGATCGTTTGAGATCAGCCATCTGCCGACGGCGGAAAAGGCGGTCAAGCATAAGGCTTATTTTCGCTATACCTTGTGGGTGCTTGCCTTTGTTGCGCCGTCCTATGTGATTGCGTCTGCTTTTCAGTTTCCGCTTTCCGTTGTCGCCGTAGCGGGGGCGTCGTTACTGCTTGCGGGCGCGCTGTTCTGGAAGCGGGTGACGCTGCTGGAAGCAGGTAAAGGGATTTCGTGGCCGATTTTTGGATTCATCGCCGGAATGTTCGTGGTTGTACGTGCCATCGAGGACACAGGGCTTACGCTCAAGCTGGGCAAGCTGCTCCTGCATCTCTCTGGCGGTACGAGTTTTGGAGCCGTAATGGTTGGCACGTTTGGGTCGGCCCTGGGGACGAACTTAATCAATAACGTACCCATGGCTGTAGTGATGAATTCTTCTCTCGGCAGCATTCAACACGCAGCTCCGGCAATACGAAATGGCTTTGTCGCGGCCACCATGTTTGGTTGCGATCTGGGGCCAAACCTTACTACGGTCGGGTCCCTGGCTACGATTCTCTGGTTACTCATCCTGCGGCAACGGGACGTGGATGTTTCCGGGCTCGACTATTTCAAAGTGGGCGTCGTGGTTACTCCGTTGATGTTGCTCGCAGGTGCGTTCACAATCTGGCTGTGCTTGTAGGCAGGTTTGCAGAAGGAGGCAACGATGCGAATTCTTTGCTGTCTGGATGGCACAAACACCAGGCAGGTCAGCCATTCGGCACAGATGTTTTTCACGGCTGAGCCTCTGACCATTGCTCTGCTGACGGTGATTGATGCCGGCCCGCGCCGGGACATGGACCGGACACGGGAACGATTCTGGAGGCCGCCGTTGCGCCACGGACCCCTTACAGATGAAATGCAGGATGCGGAAAGAGCGGTCTCGGAAGAGATTTTGAAGACGGCCCTGGGTGACTTACCGCAGGCGGAGACACTGTTGCGGCAGGGGCTTCCTGAGCTCGAAATCGTAAACGCCGCCGCCGAGTGGAAAGCGGATGTGATTGTCATTTGCCCGCGTGCTGAATATGGGGAGCCGCCACATATTGGTCCGCGATCAGTCGGGCATGTGGCGCGCTTTGTTCTGGATCATGCGCCCTGCCCAGTGCTGCTGTTGCGGCCGCTGGCTGGCGACCAATTTCCGATCAGGCACTAGTACTTAGTTGCGTAGATTAGCGTAAGATAAATGGGGATGCACATTGCGAATCTCGCGTTTCGTCCACTCGAAGGGCGTGGCGGTTTTGTTGTATGCGGCTATGAATCGGTCAATC
>JBEKNL010000228.1:0-3423 GCA_049522855.1 Candidatus Korobacteraceae bacterium | reverse complement strand
CTGGACGCAAACAGAAAGTTCTCCACGTGGACTTGTGACTTGAAAAGAAGGATCACCGTTTAGGGAGTTTCTATGAGGATCTTGGTGGCAGGTGGAGCCGGCTATCTGGGCTCAGTTCTCATCCCAAAACTGGCAGAACGCGGCTATGCAGTTGACGTAGTCGATTTGTTCTGGTTTGGGAATCACCTTCCAAACGAAACAGGAGTGCTGCACAAAGACATTTTTCACCTTGAGGTCGGCGACCTCGCAGAGTATGAGACCGTCATTTTCCTTGCTGGTCTGTCCAATGATCCTATGGCGGAGTTTTCTCCCAGCAAGAACTTCGTCTTCAATGCCGCGCCCCGGCATACCTTGCTTATATCGCGAAGAAAGCAAAGGTCAGGCGTTTTGTGTACGCTTGCTCCTGCTCCGTCTATGGTTACACCGTCGATGAGTTATACGACGAAAATCGGCCAGCAGTATCCAGTTATCCGTACGGCATCTCCAAGCTGCAGGGCGAGCAGGCAGCTCTGCAACTGGCTGACGAGAATTTCTCCGTTATCTCTTTGCGCAAGGGGACTGTTTCGGGATATAGCCCCCGTATGCGGCTGGACTTGATCGTCAACACGATGTTTAAGTCTGCCTTGCGGGATGGAGTGATCACGGTAAACAACCCTGCGATATGGCGGCCTATCTTGAGTATCCAGGATGCATCGAGCGCTTATATCCGGGCCGTTGAAGCGAGTCCGGCGATCTCGGGAATCTTCAATATTGCGTCCGGTAACTACACGGTGGGGGAGGTCGCGGATCTTGTAAAGCTGGCTCTGGAACAGCAACTGGGCAGCAAGATATGCCTTAGCATCAAGCATATCCAAGACTTTCGCAACTACAAGGTCAGCATCAAAAAGGCGGAAAATATCCTCAGCTTTCATCCGCATGACGATGTGATCTCCATAGTAAGCGACCTGGTCGCCAACAAATCTAAGTTCGACGACTGGGACAATCCGTCGTATTACAACATCGAAGCTTTCAAGAAGCTGGAGGCAGTAACAGCACCCGCTGGTGACGCAACCGCGCAACTGCATAGCCGTTAACGTACGAAATCTCCTTGGGTTGGGAGTGTCAGGATGAAGATTGTTCTCATCGGAGCGAGCGGCCAGCTCGGGACTGACTTGGCTAAAGTTTTCCGAAGGCGTGGAGATATGGTTCTGCCGCTGGCCCATTCGGAAGTCGACATTCGCAACTCCCGCAAATTAATGGCTGTTGTAGCTGACGAGCAGCCGGACATCGTAATTAGCACGGCGGCATTTCACAAGGTGGAGGAATGCGAGAAGCAGCCGTTAGTCGCTTTCGACGTGAACGCCGTGGGCGCGGCCAACCTCGCTCAAGCGTGCCGGAGTGCGGGCTGCGCACTGGTCTTCTTCAGTACCGACTATGTCTTCGGCAACGCGCAGCGAAGGCCCTATTCCGAGACTGACCTGCCGCAGCCTTTGAACGCGTATGGCGTTTCGAAGCTTGCCGGCGAACACCTGGTAGCAATTGGCTGCAAGTGCCATTTTATTATTCGAACCAGTGGGTTATACGGCCTGGCTGGCAGCAGCGGGAAAGGTGGCAATTTCGTCGAGAATATGCTGAAGAAGGCGGCCTCTGGAGGGCAAATCAGAGTGGTCGACGATCAGGTCCTCACTCCCAGCTACACCGTTGACGTGGCAGAAGCGGTGGCGAGCCTTATTCCTACGGAACGGTACGGAACATATCATATTAGCAACGAAGGTGAGTGCTCATGGTACAGATTCACTGAGGAAATATTCCGACAGGAGGGCCTATCGGCGGACCTTGTTCCTGCAACTGCGTGCCAGTTTCCTAGTCCCGTGGAGCGCCCCGGCTATTCGGTTCTGAGCAAGCAAAAGCTAAGAGGCGCGCAGATCGAGATGCCGCAATGGCAGAATGCTCTTGTGCGGTATCTGGCATCCCGAAAAGAAGCTCTTCAAAGGGAGCCTGACTAGATCCAAGTTATACCATGGAGAAAACTTCTTCGAACTTCGAGTGGAACGAGGAACGAGGGCTGCTTCAGTCGAATGATACACAGGTAAACTTACAACGGATGTGATGGTACTGCAATTTTCTAGCAATCGGCTATTCATGCTGCTGTCGGCTTATCGCCTGGCATTGTTCTCAACTCTTCTGATCTCGTTGGTCTGCGCCACAGCAGCGTCGGCGCAGCAACCCTTGGGCCACCTGCAGGCCACAGACGCGAGTGTGGAAGGGTCCGTCATCCTGTCCGGCGCAAGTACCAGCGTGCTGAGCGGCTCCTCGATCGAAGCAAAGGTGCAGATCGCCACTCTGAAGCTGGAGCGTGGCGGAAGTCTGTTGGTGTGTCCGGGCACTAAGCTCACGATCACTGCGTCACAGAATGGGCACGAGTTGATGTTCAGCTTGAACAGCGGCAACCTGGAGATGGATTACCAGCTGGGGGCCACGGCCGATACTCTGCTGACGCCCGCGCTGCAGCTCCTTATGCCAGGCCCGGGAAAGCTTCACCAAGCGGTGCGAGTAAGCCCGAACGGCGACACCTGCGTGCAGTCACTGCCCTCGAACGCGACTTGGATCGTGGTTTCCGAAACGAAGGGTGACGCCACTTATCAGCTGCGACCTGGCGAAGCAGTGGTGTTCCAAGGCGGACACATTAGCGGTGCGCTCCCTACGCGGCAAAATTGCGGATGTCAGGCACCTCCGCCAACGAGTGTTGCGATAGCTACGCCGCCGCCGGCAGAACCAGGGCCGGCGCAACCCAGTCCCAAGCCTCAACCTGTGGTTGCGAACGAGCACGTTTCGGTCGAAGCGCCATCCGTTTTTCGCGGCCTGGAACATAATAAGCCGGTATCTTCCGACGCGCTTTCGCCAAATGTGCAAGCTGCTGCTCCGACGTCGTCGGAAACTCACTCCGCTTCGGGTTCCAAAGAGCTTTCGACTCCGAATACAGCTCGCGATAGGAGTGGGCACTTTGCCGTCCAGGTTGGCGCGTTCAAAGTCAAGGAGAATGCCTACCGCTTGGCGGATCGCCTGAAGACCAAGCGCTACGAAGTAGAAGTCGTGCAGCGCGAGGATTCGGCCCACCAGCTTTGGTACCTGGTGCGGGTTGGACGGTACCCGGATCGAGCCCTTGCGCGCTCGGTCGCCGCGAAACTTGCGTCGGAGGACGACCTCGGCCTGAAGCCATTCATCTGTGTGATGTAAGCCGGAATCTTTGCCGCACGGCACTTGAAGACGACGGAGGATCTGTTCGCTTCAGAGGGAAGTGCGCCTACAGAAGCGATGGTCGCCTCAGTGATCACTTCAAAAGCGGCCAACGGTTATCAGTTCAAAACCGGCCAACGGAAGTAGCCGTCCAGGACTAGATTGTTTTACCCTGCCGCCTCCTGTGGTGGCAAGTCGGTTTTGGTG
>JBEKNL010000227.1:0-3447 GCA_049522855.1 Candidatus Korobacteraceae bacterium | reverse complement strand
AAGCGGAACTCCTCTCAGCATCGTCCTGCGTGGAGAAAAGGGTACTTTGTTGATTTGCAGCGGTAACTTCGATTGGAAGTGCCGAAATCAAAACTGAACGATGCTAGCACGGCGTGCCAGCATGTTCCTAACTACCTACGTTCTAGCTTGCCGTGCTATTACAATCCAGATAGTGGCCAGACCATTTCTTTTCGACACAGATTCACGTGCCGGATCTTAAGCCAAAGCTTCAATTGGTTTTGAGTGTAAGCCAAATTTGGATAGTGTCCTAATACTAAATTAGGACACCAGCGAAGGTCCCGCACGTTTGACAAGCTGGGAACAAGGGCATAACCTGAAGCTTGAGTGAGCAATTCCTCTCCTCTTTCAGATCCCTGAACTAAGTCATCTGATCTGAAGTCCTCCTTCCTTAGAGCATCTGCCCTAGCTCGACTCCCTCGCCGGGTATACAGAGTGGGGGCAATTGGGGACTAAGAATCCCGGATCAGGAGATAAGCATGAAAAAGTTGCTATGCGTTGTTTTGTGGTTTCTCCCTGTGATGTTGTTTGCACAAAGCCCGTTCGACGGCACTTGGAAGACCAACATGGCGGAGTCCAAGCTGTCGCAAAAGCCCTACGTGTTTTCGGTTAACAATGGGATGTACGACTGCGAAAGTTGCGTCCCCAAGATCAACATAAAGGCGAACGGCCAGGACCAGCCTGTCACCGGCCAGACGTATGACACGATCGCGGTGCAAGTTACCGATGCGAACACGATTAACGTCACCGCCAAGAAAGCCGGCAAGGCAGAGTTCGAGCAGACCAGGACCGTATCGCAGGATGGGAAGATGCTAACCATTTCGGGCACCAGCTATCCCGCCGACGGTAGCCAGCCCGTCAAGTCGGAAGTCAAGTTCACCCGGGTTTCCATGGGGCCTGCCGGCTCCAATGCGATCTCCGGTTCCTGGCGTGTCCAGAACGTCGACGAAGACGCTGCCGGGCTCACCAGCACCTGGAAGAGTGCGGGCGATGGGCTGAGCATGTCCACCCCGACGGGCACGAGTTGGGAAGCCAAGCTCGATGGCAAAGAGTACCCGGTGAAAGGCACTTATGCGAACGAAACCGTGTCGCTGAAGAAGTTGGGGGACCGTTCGATCGAAGTGACCTACAAGCGCGACGGCAAACTCTACAGTATTGAGAAGATTATGGTCTCGCCCGATGGAAAGAAAATGACGAGCGTCGTCGACAACAAGCAAACAGGAAGAGTCTCGACGTTTGTTGACGAAAAGCAATAGCGACGTTGAATGCGAAACCTGAATCGAGCAGCCGCTTCCCGAGCGCTTTGAGGCGGGAAGCGCATTCCTTCGAAGAGGACGCTGAAAACGGGATTCTTGCGAGGAGTTCGGCGAAGACGTTGGTGGCTCATGCTGCGCCAGGTCTCGCTCACGACATCCTTATTACTATTGATGAGGAGCGTGTGTTGACTTTCCATTGGCGACGGCTTGCAACTCGCGAATCACCCAGAACAGCCGCCGGGCCGAGACATAGCTGTGCTGGCCACCGTGGCGTAGGTCCGTGATGCGAGATTTCGAGATTAGCTTTTGGATTTTCCGCTGCGACAGTCCCAGCCCTAGCTCAGAGTGCACGATAGCGGTTGCTTCATCTTCGGAGATGCCGGGCAAGGCCTGGCCGGCATGAAACCGGGAACGCCATTGCTCCAACTCCAAGGCCTGGCGGGTGAAGATTTCCTCCAGCTCGTGGGTACCGGCGAATAGCAACCCGCAGTGCGGCGGCTGATCCAACAGTTCCCGTAGGGTCTCCAGGCACTCAATCGACAGATGCTGGGCTTCGTCAAAAACCAACAGCACCTTGCGCTGACGGAGATCAAAACGCAGGTTGCGCAGAATCCGATCCACGGTGCCCAGCCCCATTGCCCCGCAGCTCTCGGCCACCCGCTTCATCAGGTCCAGCGAGCGGATTCCCTGACGAACGTAGATGTAGTAGGCTCTTCGGCCTTCACCGTTCTTAGCGATCTCCGAGCGGTTCAACTCCGCGATCAGGTGCTGCAGGACGTAGGTCTTCTGGGTTCCCGGGGCGCCGTAGAGGTAATAGGCCCGCCCATGATCCAACGCCTCGTAGAAGTAACGTCGCAGCAAGCGGGCATTCTCGGTTTCGTAGAGCTTGCCTGAGTTGATTGCTGGAGCGGCAATGGGATGGGCCGCAATGAAGTCGTGGATTGCTGTCCGGATGAGTCCGTCGTTGGAGGAGATCCGACTGTAATGGCCACTTAGGAACTGATAGACCGTCTCCCGGGCATAGTTGATGCGGCGGGCAAAATCTGACGGTGTCATGCCGGTCCGGGCCAGGTAATCCTGCCATAGTAGAGCAGAGCGACGATTGCAACCACTCCCGGCCCCAGGAAAATTGCAGTCCGTCCTGGCCTGATGATGTTGAGCCGAGCAGGACTCCTCCAACCTATTGTCGCTAATGATATCCCGTGACTACGGTGCGTGTGCAGAACTAGAATGCGCATTATGGACGGGCAAGCGGCGACACAATGTCATCGAGAGAGGTTACGCAAGGTTTTTGAGTTTCTCAAAGCCTACGTTGAATTGCGGTATCCGCCAGTTCGAGACATTGAACAGCAGTTAAAAGTACTTTGGTTGAACGACTTGCCTCAGCACCCTTCCGTGGAAATCTTTCGCGGCGGCACCGATTCAGAGGATGAATCAGAAAATGCGGATATTGTTCTCCGAATCACGCGTCCTAATCTCACTGCCTGTCCATCACCGCCCGCCGCCATTCGGGATTGGCTAAATCCCGGGTGGGAAAATATTGATAGCAGTGTAGAGTTTTCCGCCTCGCGCAATGTTCCTGACCGAAGTGAGCGTGCGCGACTTGAGCGGTTTGAGGATGTCGCTGAACGCGTCTCACTTTTCAGACGCTGGCGACAAGAACGCGAAGAATGGCAGGTTAACGAACGCCCAGCACGGCGATCTATGGCGGCGTTTCAAGCCGTGTACGAATGGTTCGGAATTCATGAGCGAGAGTCTGAGGAGATCGAAATTCTGGCGGGCGACGGCCTTCTGAATTGCGCTGATGATGGAGGCAAATTCAATCATCCGGTGCTTCTTCAAAGGCTTGAGTTAGAGTTTTATCCGGAGAAGCGAAACCCTCAATTTATCTTCCGCAAACGTGAACAACCCCCTGAACTCTACCTGGAGTTTCTCCGTGCATTGCCGGGAGTGAATTACCGGCAAATCGCCAGTTGCGCAGATGAGCTAAAGAAAACTGAGATATCTCCATTCGGTGGCGAAGACACAGAGGGATTTCTTCAAAGAATAATTGTAATTGTTTAGGGTCTTGGTGCCTTTCGGATGAAAGGTGGTTGAACGGGTTGTGGTAGCGGTTAATCTGGCGCGTGGCGCAGGAAACCGATTCGGAAAAGATCGCTCGTCTGGAGCGGGA
>JBEKNL010000226.1:0-3486 GCA_049522855.1 Candidatus Korobacteraceae bacterium | reverse complement strand
TCCCACATTCCCACCGCCTCGACGACTGCTAGACTGTTTTTTAAATTCAAACCCTGAAAGGAGCTTTCCTCGGCCACCCGCTCAGGCTTCCTTCAGGCTCATTCTTCGATTAGAAAAGACTGTCCCCCAACCGCAGAAGCCGACCAACCCCAGTGGGATGCGTTGACGTGCCCACGAGGTCGCATTGCAGGTAGTCCTGGTCTTGTGCGGGCTGGGATACTCGATTTTTCTATCCACTATCCACTATTCACTCTCCACTGCTATAACAACTTCATGCACCAAACTCTGCAATCGCTGGCGGAATTCACTGCCGCCCGCTTGATCGGCGACGGCAACCTCGAGATCACGAACGTCGCCAGCATTGGGCATGCGCAACCGGGCGCTTTGGTATTTGTGCAGGACGAGAAACACCTGGCGCAGGCGCTGGCTTCTCCGGCGAGCGCCGTCATCGCTGGAGAGTTCGCGGCCTCGTCCGCCGGACGCAAACCCTTGCTGATCGCAGCTCATCCCCGGCTGGCTTTCGCGCAGGCCGCAGCGCTGCTCCATCCGCCCAGCACCTACGCCGCCGGCGTTCATCCCACGGCTGTCGTCCATGCTTCGGCAAGAGTCGCCTCCAGCGCGGCGATTGACGCCTACGCGGTGATCGAAGCGAACGCCGTCGTGGGAGAGCGCTCGCACATTGGAGCTGGCTGCTTCATCGGCGAGGACGTCGTGATCGGCGACGATTGTGACCTGTATGCACGCGTCGTCATCTATTCGGGTACGAGGTTGGGCCGCCATGTCGTGGTTCACGCAGGCACCGTGCTGGGAGCTGATGGCTTCGGATTCGTGCGCGATGAACAATACGGCCGCTATCACAAGTTTCCTCAGCTCGGCGAGCTTGTCATCGGCGAGTATGTCGAGATCGGCGCCAATTGCACCATTGACCGCGGCGCACTGGACCGCACCGTAATCGGCGCGGGAACGAAGCTCGACAATCTGATACACATCGGGCATAACGTTACCGTCGGAGCCAATGTCGTGATCGCAGCACAGACCGGCATTTCGGGGAGTGTCGAGATCGGAGACGGTGCGATCGTGGGAGGCCAGGTTGGCATTGGTGACCATGCAACGGTCGAGCCGGGCGTAATTCTCGGATCGGGCAGCGGCGTCTTGTCGAATAAGATAGTTCGCGGCAGGGGCGTCGTCTTCTGGGGCAGACCGGCGCGTCCTCTCAGCGAATACTTGAAGCAGTTGGCAGCGCTCGCCCGCCTGGCGCGGAAAAGCGAAAAGGGCAGTTAGCAAGGGTAGCAACTAGCAACTAGCAACTAGCAACTAGCACTTGGCAATTAGAATTGGGTATCTAATGTTTTTCGTTTTTCGCCAGTTGCTAGTTGCTGTTCACACATGTCCATCATCGTCATCGGCGGACATTCTCGTAGCGTTGGCAAGACCAGCGTGGTCGCCGGCTTGATCGCCGCGCTCCCCGAGTTTCACTGGACGGCCATCAAGATCACGCAATATGGGCACGGCATTTGTTCCGCCAACGGCGAACTCTGCGACTGCGCCACCGACGACCACAGTTGGGCCGTGACCGAGGAGCGTAATCGCAGCGGCGACAGCGACACCTCGCGCTTTCTCGTCTGTGGCGCAACCCGCTCGCTCTGGGTGCGGACCCGCCAGGGAATGCTGGCCGAGGCCATGCCGCGCGTGCGCCAGGAACTCGCTGCCGCCGAGAACGCTATCGTCGAATCCAATTCGGTAATGCGCTTCCTGCGCCCCGACCTTTACCTGACGGTGCTCGACCCGGCGACCGCCGACTTCAAGTCCTCGGCGCAGGAATTTCTCGATCGCGCCGATGCCATAATCGTGCACAACGGCGGTGGCGATGTCGCCTGGACGAACGTCTCACTCAAGCCAGTGGCCGCCAAACCGAGGTTCCACATCCGCCCACCGCAGTATGTGACACCCGAGCTGATCGAATTTGTGCGGAAGCGAGTCCAGCATAGAGCATCCAGGGTTTAATCACATTGAGCACGACCAACCGCTTTCAGGAGGACACATGGCCACCTTTGGCTTCATCGAATACAGCGACGCCAGCCCGGAAGTCAGGGCGGTATATGACGACATCATGGCAACGCGCAAAACCGACTGGATCAACAATTTCTGGAAGGGGCTCGCCCACGATCCTGCGCTGTTGCAGCGCACGTGGAACAACGTTAAGCAGATCATGGCGCCCGGCGCGCTTGATCCGCTGGTGAAGGAGCTGATCTACGTGGCGGTGAGCGTGACCAACGGCTGTCCCTATTGCATCGCTGCGCATACAGTTTCGGCGCGCAACAAAGGCATGTCGAAGGCCATGTTCCACGAACTGATGTCGGTGGTTGGAATGGCGAACGAAACCAATCGACTGGTGAACGGCTATCAAGTCGAGAGAGCAGCAATAGTCACCTCGAATTAAGTGGTGGGTATATGGTGTCGGCTGTTGGGAGCTGAAACGAAAATTCTTGTATTGGCTAACAGAAGGGATAGTAGCCTATATCCATTCGGATAGCCTGATCAGGCGAAAATGAACGAGCGATCCATCTGAAATTGGTTCCCGACCCGGTATGTCATTGCAAATGCGGGAAAAGTCAAATGGCATTTTACCCGCTCCGAGTTGGCAAGTGTCTTGCGGTATCTATTTGCGTCTGGCGTCGCTGCAAGGCTCCCAAAAGCAAACAAAGGCCAACGGAGTTCCGCAGCAGCGGAGATTCCGTTACTAACTTTTTCCTGGTTCCGGGAAGCAAATTGGATAAGTTCAGACCCTATTCAGGACTCAAAGAAGAAAATTCCGACTCAAGCTGCTGAAGTAGGAATGTCTCTTTTAGGGTTACGTTCCACGGCGGCGGAGTCGGCCACGACCACAACTTTCCCGCTCGCAGAACCCTGCCGAGCAAAAGGAGAATCGCATGCCCCCGAAATTGACGAAGCTTGAGCCCGGCCAGCACAGAGTTGCTGGATACGGATGGCATCCAGATTTGCCCGACCATCGTGATTTGATGTACGCCGTGCCCCATGCAGTCGCTGCGGCGGCCCTGCCAGCCAAAGTCGACCTGCGGCCCCAGTGTCCTCTGGTCTACGACCAGGGACAGCTTGGGAGTTGCACTGCTAACGCAATCGCCGGGGCGATTGAGTTTGACCAGATCAAACAGAAACTCACGGAGTTCACGCCCTCGCGGCTGTTCATCTATTACAACGAAAGGGTCATGGAGCACGATGTTTCACTCGACAACGGCGCCCAGATCCGCGACGGCATCAAGAGCGTCGCCAAGCAGGGCGTCTGCGCCGAGACGTCCTGGCCCTACGACGACCAGAACATGGATCCCGATCCGTGTCCGCAGTGCCCCTAGCAGCCTGTGGTGCAAGCAGCTGATTTTGGGCACGGCCAGCGGCGTACTCGGGTTCGTGGGCTCGCCAAGGATTTCACGCCGGACGTTGAGATTCGACTTCTGTAGAGCCAATTCC
>JBEKNL010000225.1:0-3492 GCA_049522855.1 Candidatus Korobacteraceae bacterium | reverse complement strand
TCGCATTGACCGATGGCCGATCCAGCAACGCCAGCCAAACAATAATGGCAGTGAATGGCAGATCTTAGGACCCCAGGAACCGCACAGAAGAGCCTTGATAACGGGCAAACGGGACGTTGTCGGTCGATGCTGTTTGGCATTCGACTCATCGGCAATCGAATAGTGACCCACACCGCAGGCTGGCACCGACAGTTGTCCCGAAGTCCTCTTCGAGGAAGCGTCAGGGTACTGAATCGTTCGCGCTCCGATCTCCTCGAAGCCGGTTTCGGGCCAACTTCCGCCGGAATATGCATATACGCGAGATTCCGCCGGCGACGTCGAGGGCCTCAACAACAAGGTTCGAGTGGTGACCAGACGATCCCACGGATTTCGCACTTATAACGTGATGCAAATTGCCCCTTACTACTTACTACACGCTGGGGCGACTCCCTAAACCGGGATCAGCCCACAGATTCTGCTGAGCAGGCCATAAACGATACCTTTCCAAACAGGGCTTGCGACAAAGTTCTGGTTCAATCTCCTTCATGGCTGTAATCCTGATACACCCCGCAGCATAAAATGATGTCACCCACCTTCTGAAAGTAAGTCGTCTTATGCTCTTGTTTATTTGTTTCCGGGTTCAGATACACATAATCGACCCATCCGGAACCCCGGGACTTCGCCTTTTCCACTATCTCCTTGCGAAAAAGCTTCCCTTCGGTGTCCGGAACGGCGATCAGATTTTGCCCGATCAGTGCCGGATTCTTAGGGTGGGCAAGCATGACGCCCTGAAGATCGTACGCGAAGACATAAAGTTCACCCTTGTCAAACATCCCCTTGGGAGTACTGATCTCTGCCAGCGCCTTGTCTTTTCCCTGATACTTCACATAGGCAGCCGCTCTCTTCACTAGGGCCTTTGCATCGTCTCTATCCGCAGCGTGCGACAGAACTGCGAATGAGGCCAATCCGACCATAATTAGAAATGCTATGGTTTTGTTCATGGCTCGTTCCTCCACTTTTTCCAATTTGCGAACGACTGGTATAAATGTAGCTTCATTATTCGGAATAGGGCGACTTCCAGTTATATCTCATCAAGCCTGCTCTGCCGCCTGTTCGCCAGGCACCGGAATGCCGTCCAGAATTGCTTCAGGTTCCTCGGCTTCTGCTTCAGTCTCTTTGTTTAGAACCTCCAACATCCTGTCCTTGTCGAGTTCATGCTCCCAGCTGGAAACCACCATTGTTGCCACACCATTGCCGACCAGGTTGGTCAGGGCGCGTGCCTCGGACATGAAGCGGTCAACGCCGAGAATCAGCGCCAGACCAGCCACCGGAATGGTGGGTACGGCGGCAAAGGTCGCCGCTAGGGTGATAAAGCCACTGCCGGTAACCCCGGCCGCCCCCTTGGATGACAGCAGCAACACACCCAGAATGGTAAGGGTCTGGATCAGGGTAAGCCGGGTATTGGTAGCCTGGGCCACGAAGACGGCCGCCATGGTCAGGTAGATCGAGGTACCATCAAGGTTGAAGGAGTAGCCGGTCGGGATTACCAGACCTACCACCGACTTGCTGCAACCCAGATTCTCCAGTTTGGCCATCATGCGGGGCAGGACCGACTCCGAGGAGGAGGTCCCCAGCACGATCAGCAACTCCTCCTTGATGTACTTGATAAACTTCAAGATGCTGAAGCCGCACAGTCTGGCAATAGAACCCAGGACGATGAAGATGAACAGCAGGCAAGTCAGGTAGAAGCTGACCATCAGCATGCCCAGCTTACTCAGGGAGCCGAGGCCGAATTTTCCTATGGTAAAAGCCATAGCGCCAAAGGCGCCGATGGGCGCAACCTTCATGATTACCCCCACGACGCCGAACAGCACATGCGCGACCTCGTCAATCACGTTGAAGGCCACTTTGCCGCGCTGACCGAGCATGGACAGAGCAAAACCAAACAGGACCGAAAAGAACAGTACCTGCAGAATGTCGCCCTTGGCAAAGGCATCCACTACAGTGTTGGGAATGATATTCATCAAGAAGTCAACCGTGCCATGCGTCTGTGCCTTTGCAGTGAAGGTCTCCAACGCTCTGGTGTCCAGCTTGGAGACATCGGCATTCATGCCCGCACCCGGCCGAATTACGCTGACCACCACTAGGCCGATCGCCAGGGCCAGAGTCGAGACGATCTCAAAATACAGCAGTGCCTTGACGCCAACCCGGCCTACCTTCTTCATGTCCTCCATGCCGGCGATACCGGTTACGACGGTACAGAAGATGATCGGAGCGATGATCATCTTGATCAGCTTGATGAAGCCATCGCCCAGCGGTTTCATGTCCGCGCCGGTTTCGGGATAGAAATGCCCGAGCAGAGCACCCAAGACGATCGCCGTCAATACCTGAAAGTACAAATTCTTATAAATTCTTTTCTCCTTCATACGTATCTCCCACGTCATTGATATGATCCAGAATCTTTAACCGGAATTTCCGTTTTAGGTCCCAACAGCCACCCACTATATACCCCGCGAGGAATCGAGCCGGCTCCCGCAGCCCCGGCTATTCCGCCGGAAGCGACGGGTGTTTGGGCCAACTTCAAAAAAGGAACTGTGGAACAATATGGATACCGTTGGCTGGTGGAGAGGCATGAAATATCGCATCACAGCTGAGGGAGTCCTGGAGACCAGACTCTCCGGCTTCGACCTGATTAACTTTCCCATGCTGAACAAGGGAACTGCGTTCACTGAAAACGAGCGAACCGACTTCGCCCTGCACCACATTAGCTCTCGCCACGGGCCAGGGTGGACGCGAATCGATGAGGCCCAAGAAAGATGGTTCGGCTGCTCTTGCATCGGTCAACCACTGACCTGCCCCCAAACTCTTTTCGAGCGGCTCCATCGAGCCAAGGAGAGAAAACAATGAAGGCAATGTTGATCACTGTGGTTGCAGCCAGCCTCGCGGTCGGGACTGCCGTCCGCGCGCAGGACCTGGTGCAGGACACCAAGAAAGCCGCCGACAAGACTGCCGACGTAACCAAAGACACCAGCAAGGATGTCGCGCACGGAACCAAGAAGGGCGCCGTCAAAACCGCGGATGTCACCAAGGACACCAGCAAAGATGTTGCTCACGGAACCACGAAGGCGGCCAAGAAAACAGGCCATGCCGTGAGCAGAGGCGCTAAGGAAACCGGAAAGACCGCCAAAACAGGCGCCGATAAAACCGCTGATGCCGTGAAGTAGGCACAACTTATCTCATCCTAGTACTACTGTGTTATAAACTAGGTACCTTGTCGCGATTTCCCTGGCGCTGCTGAATACGGGGCAGTACGTTGAGGGTGATGAACAGCCGCCAACCGGATTTCTCCCGCCAGTCGGGGCGCCTGCAGGTCTATCTGGAAAGTCTGACGCGGGCTGCCGGGCACGCTGATCGCGTTATTCCCATCGAGAACTACACGAAAGGCCTGTTGCTGCCGATAGAGCGGAAGAGCGTCGAGCCGATGGCTGCGCGTTTGGCTCCCGGCAACGTGCG
>JBEKNL010000224.1:0-6568 GCA_049522855.1 Candidatus Korobacteraceae bacterium | reverse complement strand
TTCTTCCTGCCACACCTGCTCCATAACTTCATCGGAAACATTCCCCGGCGGCACCGGCCATGAGACCGACGCAGGCCGCTTCTTCAAGGGCAGAGTGAGAACGCCACGAGCAACCAACCGCTCGCTTGCAGCAGATCATCTCCCTCAACCGCCTGGATACGTCCGAGATTCCGACGAGCTGCACCATTGACGTTGCTTCCGTCAACTCCGATGTCACCATCACCGAACTCCGGCGCCTCTCACCTCGCGCGGTGATCGTGAATGGCACCAGAATTATCCAGGAGAAAGTCCTCAACTGCGTCGAGGCCATCTTTCTCAACACTCACGCCGGAATTACTCCCATGTACCGGGGAGTACATGGCGGGTACTGGGCTTTGGCGTCGCGAGATCCGAGCAACTGCGGAGTAACGGTCCACAAGGTGGACAAGGGCATCGACACGGGCTCGATCGTTGCCCAGGCGACGATCACCCCGACCCCAGAAGATACGTTCGCAACTTATCCGTTCTTACAAATCGCAAGCGCGATTCCGCTTTTGAAAAAGGCGGTCGGCGATGCTCTGGCTGGAAACCTGTCCGAGATAGCTCCGCCTCCAGGAAAATCACGGCTCTGGACGCATCCAACAGCGTGGCAGTACCTGAAGAACCGAATCAGGACGGGCATTAGATAGCTGTCGACCGAGTGGCTCGACATGGCACTTGTCTTCAGACCTCGAGCATCACTGCCTTCGGGTAGTTTTCTCTGCACGTCGAGTCATTTAACCATTCCAAAGAAATCAGTCACCGCATCCGGGCCTTGCAGCCGCCGGCTTCTCGATGCACCTGTTCGTGGCACTCAGCGCACAAGATGATCAAATTCTGTTACACGTCCACGGAGTGCCGGATTGCGGCAGTGAGATCTCGCACGGGCTTTCCCGCCCGAAGATACCCAAGCCCAACATTTTGGCGATTTGCAGGAGTTCTTCTCAGGAGTGGAGGACGGAGATGACCCAGCCGAGAAAGATATCGAAGGCGCACAAACATGAGAGAATCCTAGCGAAAAGCGTGCGGCACAGGCGCGCCTCCAAGTCATTGATTCTGCAAACGCGCAGAGTTTTGGCGACGGGCAACAGGCCTGTCTTCAGGCTGTACGATGGGCATCCCAAGCTGCGAGGACCAATGGTTTCACCCCAACCTATCCAACTGCATTGGGCGAGACTCAGCCCCGCAAAGCTGCGATTGCTCTCTCTCGCGGCTATTCTGGTCGTGCTGCTATTCCCAGCCGCCCGCGCCCGATCGGCCGAAAAGCCATCCCCGAACCAATTTCTCATCGCATCGGACATTCACTTCAATCCCATGGCCGACCCGTCGTTGCTTGCCGACCTTATGGCCGCGGCTCCCGCTCAATGGGAGGCGATCCTGCAACGCTCCAAGCTCACCGCCTTCAGCCAGTACGGCCACGATACCAACTGGTGGCTCCTCCAGTCTTCCCTGGATGAAATGCGGGCCACCTTGCCCCGGCCCGCGTTCATCATGATCACCGGCGACATTTTGGCCCACCAATTCCCGCAGAACTTCGCCAGCGCTATGCACGACCAGGATCGCGAGCACTACCGCTCGTTTGTGCTCAAGACCGTCGCATTCGTGGCGCTCGAATTTCGCAGGCGATTCCCCGATACGAAGATCCTGATTACGCCGGGCAACAACGATGAGGAGTGTGGCGACTATAGTGTTCGCGCCAATGGAACTTTTCTGAACGACACCGCCGACCTTGCTCGCTCCCTCGCCCATGCCGATGACGGGGTTGGCGCCGAGTGGAAGGCCCTGGGAAGCTACAACGTCCCGCACCCATCGCTTCGCGGTATTCGCATTCTCTCCTTAAACACTGTGTTCTTCGCCGAGCATTATCACGCTGACAACTTCCGCGAGGGCTGTGCGCCTGTTGGCTCAACCGGCCCCGCGGATCTTCTCCAATGGCTGGAGTCGAACCTCGCCCAGGCCAAAGCCGCCCGCGAAAAGGTCTGGCTCATGTTCCACATTCCGCCAGGAATGGATGGCTTCACAACCACGAAGCAATACGTGTCCCAGTTACTGCGAAGCGGCGCGCCCAATGACAGTGCTTGCGCCAAAGCAATGGTGCCCATGTGGGTTCCCTCCTGGACCACGCAATTCGATAGCTTGCTGGAGAAATACCAAGATACGGTCATCGCCAGTTTCGCGGGCCACACTCATGCGGACGACTTCCGCCTCATCAATGCCGCAGGTACCCACAAACTATTTGTTCTCATCAATCCGGCCATCTCACCCATCTACGGACAGAATCCTGCTTTTCGCGTGGTGGCCTTCGAGCGCGACGGGACCCTGGCCGACCAATCCACCTACTACCTCACCAACCTCGAAAAGGCCAGCGTAACCGGTAGCGGAACGTGGGAGAAGGAGTACACGTTCTCTGAGCAATGGAAGATGCGGCGACTGGATGCGGCGACGTTGGCAATCCTCTACCAGCAGATCAAGAACGACCCCGAAACTCGCGATCGGTGGATCAAGCTGTACAACGTTTCGAGGTCAAACCTGTCGCTGCCTGACGACATTGCGCGAGGCTTGTACTGCGCGGTGGAAGCACTCGATCCCGCGACCTACCAGTCTTGCTACTGCCCCGCACCGCAGACCAGCGAGACTGCTCCTGCTCTGCGACGCTAATCCAAGCTGCGTGCGCACCGTGGCGAACAGAATTCGAGCCTGTTGCCCGCTGCCGGTTCAACCAATCTGCTCTGTTGCTAGGCGCGTTTGAGTTCTACCACGAAGCGCTCCACGTCCAGGGCCTCTACGCCGGGTGCAAGGGCCGCGGTGGTCCGCTCTGATCGAGACTTTTGGTAAAAGGGCCGGAACCGACCAGTGGGCTTAGCTACTCAAATCCCCCTGGGGGGATTTGCTCTCGACCGGGCTATCCGAGCAGAGAGCCTGCTTCTGGGATCACATCTGTTTGGCATTGAAGCCGCTGAACCGAGCCGCTTCTCTCAGCCGCTGATCGGCAGTCAGAAAAACGCGGCCTTGCGCAGCGCCTGCACACCACTCCAAGGCCGCCGCCAACTGAAATGCGTCAGCCGCCCGTAAATCGTAGCGCTCCACAAGTTGTGCCGACTTCGCGCGCAAAACGTCCGTTGGCTGAATCACCGACCATGAATCGGCAAGCCTTTGGGCCAGCTTATGGGCCCTGGTCCAGTCGCTGGGATCGAGTTGCTTTATCCGCACGAGTCGGGCAAGGGCGCTCGCAATCTCCACCGGCATAGCCCACCAGACCACAGCGCCGTGCAGCTTATACAGGGCAATCGCCCGAGGCGTGATGCCCTGCCGCACGCATTCTTCCTGCCACACCTGCTCCATAACTTCATCGGAAACATTCCCCGGCGGCACCGGCCATGAGACCGACGCAGGCCGCTTCTTCAAGGGCAGAGTGAGAACGCCACGAGCAACCAACCGCTGTGCCTGAGAATGATCGGCTAGACGGCAGGGCACAATCCGAGCCACCGGCTTGTTACGGTCACAAACCAGTACCTCTTCGCCGTCCTTTACCAGCTGGATGTGAGCGCTGAGCCGTGCCTTAAGATCGCTGATATTCACCTTTCTCATACTCTAATTATAGTTAATATGACTATGTTGGTCATCTCCTAATTATCCGGTTCTCTTGGGATCGGTTTTCCAAGGTCCTTTGTTGGTCTCCTCAGCGATCCAAAGCAGCCCTGCCTGATACACCACATAGACCTGGCGCCAGACAAGATCGAGGCTCCCCTGCACGAAGGTAACCAATAAATGGTCGGGGTCTGTGACGGCGGTCATACTGGCTCGCGTGGCGGGAAGGTGAAATGGGCCTGGCGCACAGCATCACCGCCGCAAAAAGTAGACGCGATCCGTCCAGTCCCATCGCCCCGTCTCTTTGAACAAGTGGATCACCGTTGCGCCAACATCAAGCCGCTTCGAGATGGTTGTTGCAGGGGCCCGCTAGCGTCGATGTGTTCGCGCGTGACATTCAGACGACCGGTGGCCTAGAAGAAGACGATCTCGAAGAGGTGACCCTCTACGCGCTGTTCAGAAGGGCTCGCCAACCCGGAGCCAAGAAATAACCCTGTTGTTCCGTTTGGCTGGTCGTCAGATCGGAAGCCCTGAGCCAAGGCGAGCCGAAGACCGATTGAATTCTGGTGATAACATGAAGCCAGGAATCCATTACCGTCGAAAGGCATTTGGGGGGCAAGGGCGACCATGACTATCACTGCAAAGTACGAGGATGGCGTCTTCAAGCCCCTTGAGGACGTGGCTATCACCGAAGGGACCATCGTCGAGGTGCGCGTCCCTTCGTACGCCGACCGCCTCAAGGCGAAATCCCGCTCTGTCCGGGACTTTGCCTTTTACGGCATGTGGAGGGACCGCACTGATATCGGCGACAGTGTCGATTACATCAGCAATATTCGGGGCGATATTCGGGGCTGAACGCTTCCTTCACGAAGCCTAATCAGAGTTCTACATGCCTTACCTGATCGACAGCGATGTCCTGATTGACGTTTCCCGTGGCAAACCGGCGGCACGCGAATACATTGATGCGCTGCCAGAAGGATGGGCGATCTCGCAGATCTCCGCCCTAGAACTCATCGTCGGGGCACGGGACAACCGAGACCTTACCGACATCGATACGTTTCTGTCAGCTTACGTGATCGTGCCGCTTCGGGCGTCCACAGGCTCGCGAGCCTACGAACTCCTGAAACGGTACGCGAAACCTCACGGCCTGCACGTCTTTGATTCGCTGGTTGCGGCCATCGCGATCGAAGAGGGGCTCACGTTGGTGACCAAGAACCGTAGGCACTTCGGAATGATCGAGGGCTTGAACCTGGAGGTCCCGCAATATTGAAAGGCCGTCACTGTACCCTCATTTAGGAAGTCCTCCATCACATCTACAGTACAAGGCCCGCCCATCCGACCGCAGTCTGCCAGTCGCGAGAATTAAGAACGCCTCGAATGTGGATCAGACGCACGCGAAGTTGCAACTCTTGGCGCCGCCGGTTCGGCCGGGCTACGCCACAAGTAGGATCGTCAACTGGCCGTTTTAGTGGCGAGCCCCCCATGTAACTTTTCGCATCGACACCCTAGAGCGCGAAATCTGTGACGTGAATCTGAAAGATTACCACTAGAACATAAGGAGGCAAAGCCATGCCCATGAAGAATCCGTCCCATCCCGGAGATTTCATCCGGACGGAGATTATCCTCCCCGCTGGCCTGTCAGTGACGGCGGCGGCGGCGGCGCTTCAGGTTTCCCGGCCCGCCCTCTCTAGCCTGCTCAACGGCAAGGCCGCCCTCTCCGGAGACATGGCGTTGCGCATCGAGAAGGCCTTTGGGGTGAGGATGGATACGCTCATGAGAATGCAATCCTCATACGACATTGCGCAGGCACGCAAGCGCGAGAAGCAAATCCACGTGCGGCGAATTCACCACCCAGCCGAAATGCACGCATGAAGTAGGAGAGTACGTGGGCAAGCGGTACGAATAGACGAAAAACCGCCCTTTGGATCTTGTTGCCCGATCATGTTTCCCGAACGCTCAATATCGGAGGACGCAAAACGGATCAAGGGTTGCCGTCGCCGGGTCACCATCACGTTCCGCCATCGAATGGAGGGGATTTCGCGCAGGAAGTGAGGCGGGTAGTTAGGCCAGGGGGGCGTCTTCGCGATTGAGCACAACACCCGAAGTCGGTGCGTATCTACGAACGCAGGCAGAGCATTAATCGCCTTGTTTCTGAAGCCTTGATGAGTATTGCGCCAACATCAACCGGCTTCGAGAGTTTGTTGCAGCTGCTAGCCTCGATGCGTTCGCGTATGGCATTCAGCGCAGAGCGTGATCAAGTTCTGTTCCTCGTCGCCACCCGACTGGCTCCGCAGTTTGAGGTGATGCACCTGCAGGCGCTGCATGCTACCGCAGACCTGACATCGCCAGCCGTCGCGCTCCAGTACCTGTCGCTGCAGTTCGTGGTAGCTTCCCGAATCAAGTCTCAGTCGCGGGCTTCTGGATTGGATCTTCTTCATGAAGCGTTCCGGTTGACCTCAGAGAGAAAAACCTCCTGTTGAGGACCGGGCAGGAACTTGTAGTAGCGGGAGATGGATTGCAGCAGGATCTGTGGGTTGCTGCCGTCGATCGAGGCCCCGGCGAGGAAGTCCGCACAGATCATCTCCAGGCAGTAACCCCGAGACTTGTCCGACCCCAGCATCAGGGCCGCGGTCTCGATCGCCTGCTCGATGACCGGGATCTGGCTCTTATAAACCTTGAAATAGATCAGCTCTGATGGCTCGCTGTCCTTGCCCGTCAGCTCTTTCTCCACCTCCCGCTGGAACTCCGGCTTGGGCATCTGTCTGGCTTTGTGCAGCCAGGTTGCACTTTCGAAGCGCTGACCCTGGTGGCGCGCCAGTTTGGCCAACTCCAGTCCCTTGGTCCATCCCACCTGCTTCAGTTCCTTTCTCACCTGGGGTGGAAGCTGTTCGTGAATCGACATCAGGTAGTACGCTTTCCTTCTGGACTCCGGGAACCGCCGCTCCAGGAACTCATCGAACGA
>JBEKNL010000223.1:0-3520 GCA_049522855.1 Candidatus Korobacteraceae bacterium | reverse complement strand
CGATCGGAGCATCAATAAGCTCCTCACCCGGCTGCCGTCCCAAAGCCGCACACCAGGATCGACTCCGCGCTCGCGTTCGAACAGTTCCTCCCGCGTGGTATTCGGAATGCCCGCGTTTGCCACGGGTTACGAGGCGTACCATTGGACATGACCAGAATACATCCAGAATGCCCCGACTCAGACCCTTCTGATCGGTCTGCCGATGTCCTCTTTCGACAACAGCCCGACGAGGAAGAAGACGAAGAGGAAGACGAAGGCGACGGCAAAGAAAATGACGATGATGACGAAGAAGACGACGACGGCTACTCGGAGTGAGCGTGCCTTTATTTGTTTTAATGGATGAAGGATGAAGCGTGAACATTTCGGCAAGGTAGGATAGGCTTATGGTAGCGGCGGCAAATGAGGTAACGGCGAACGAGATGGCCGACGAAGCTGGTATCCCTCGAATAACGTTCCGTCGTGCATTGCGGAAAGCAGCTTTTCCTTGGCATGTTCGCTCTACGCGCTGGACGGTTCTGCGTGACAGCAAACAACATGCAGACATGAAGGGCGTCTTGAATCGGCTACGTTCAACCTGACCCACTACCCCGAATTCCTCCCTCACTGCCACACTGGTTAGCGGTACAACTGTGGAGCGGAGGCGAGCGGAATACTGATCGCCTTGCGGGGCGAGGTGTGACGTAGTCGGCTGGAAATCGGCTCTGGAAAACCAACCTCGTAACTCTCGCCATCACGGTCGATCACTACCATGCAATTGGCTCTGCATAACGTGGCGCGTTGCCCGGTGGCCGTGACAACTGTCATTTGACGTGCGAGAAGAGTAATGAGAACATGAGTACAGCAGGTGTACTAACCTTCCGTCTGTGTTCCGAGTACCTCTCTCCAGTCGGCTTCTCATTCTTTAACGTTGTACCAGTCGTCACCGGTGCAGGAGGTCTACCATGCGACATAAAACTGCGAGTGTTTCAACCGCGAAGCCCGACAAAGGCTCGCTCGAATTGACCGAGGATATAATTCGTGGGCGTGCGTATCGCTCTTACGAGGAACGGGGCTGTAAAGGCGGTCACCACCTCGAAGATTGGCTCCGAGCAGAGACCGAAATAGTTGGAAAGAAACCCGCTGCTGTTCGGAGCGAATGGAGCCCCAACGCTTAGCGACCATGGGGGGACACCAGAAATCCTCGACACGTTCCATGCTCCCCGCCTTACGTATCCAATGCAGTAACACGTCGGCCATAAACCTCTGGCCAACCTTCCACCAAATCTCAACAAGTAAGTAAGGAGACGGCTCTATGAAGAAAACGTTGATATGTTTACTCGGCTTGCTTTTACTGGTGACCGCCGCATGGTCGCAAACCGAAACGGCCGAGAAAGCTGTCGCCGCACAGGAACAGCAGTGGTTACAGGCACAAAAGACAAATAATCCTGACCTGCTCGCTCCGCTGCTGGCCGAAAAGTTCATCAACACGTCGAGCGATGGCAAAGTCACTGGCAAGTCGGAGACGCTGGCAGATGCCAAAAAGACCAAATGGGACAGTGCTGAGTACGACGACTTGAAGGTAACCGTATTTGGCGATACAGCCATCGCGACGGGACTCTTCAGAGGTAAGGGCACCGAGTCAGGCAAGCCTCTCGATGATCATGAGCGGTGGACGGATACGTGGGTGAAGATGCCCAACGGTCAGTGGCAATGTGTTGCGAGTCAAGTGACACCAATAAAAAAGTGAGCAACCGCATAACGCTGAATCGAAGTGGCCGCCATCCCCTGTGGTGGCCATCTCTATTATCCCCACGATCAGCGTCTCGGGTCAGAATTGCGGCCTAGTTCGTGTCATTGTTTTCGCGCCCCGTGCTCAGCCCCATACACAGTGATCTTCCCATCAACGACGACCGCCACAAATCTGTTGGTGTTTACGTCCTTGAACTGGACAACCTCATGCCCCTCTCGCGCCAGTTGCCCCAGCGGCTCGGCTTCTCGGCATTCTGTTCGATGGCCTGATACTCCCGCCCGTCTATGGTGAAAGCCAGCGTTCTTAGCTGGTGTCGGCTGGTGCGGCGGATGGGCGGCAACTTCCCCATCAATATCCACGTCACAACCCAGAGTGACGTCGGCACTTGTTCCATGTGACATGAAGTGTTCGGCTGGTGTGTACACAAAAAAAGAGACAAGAATCGTGGGTCGTCGTGCTTACACCATACGGATTGGACATCATAGAAAGCTGCCTGAGTTGCAAGATACGAGTAGAGCATCTCTTTTGTGATCTTCCCGCCGCTGCATTGCAGACTTTCGAAACGATTAAGTATGCCAACGCGTATCCCAAGGGTGCGGTGCTGTTTGTCGAAGGTCAGGCACCACGCGGCATATTCGTGTTGTGCAAGGGGCGAGTCAAACTTTCCATCTGTGCGTCCGATGGCAAGACCCTAATTCTGAAGATTGCCGAAGCAGGAGAAGTTCTAGGACTGAGCGCCACCGTCAGCGGCACGCCCTACGAGTTGACGGCGGAAACCGCCGATCCGTGCCAAGTGAACTTCGTGAAGCGCGAGGATTTCCAGCGCCTAATGAGGGAGCACAGCGAAATCTGCCTGCACGTCGCCGAACAATTGAGCGACAAGTACAACGACGCCTGCCGCGAGCTTCGTGCGATCGGGCTACACCACTCCGCCGCGGAAAGGCTGGCAAAGCTGCTGCTCGACTGGAGCGAGCAAAAGGGGGAGGCCGCCAAGACCGAGCCGCGCGTCAAGCTTGCGCTCACCCATGACGAGATGGCGCAGATGATCGGCACGTCGCGGGAAACCGTGACCCGTTTGTTCGCCGACCTGAAGAAGCGGCAGATCGTGGAGAAGAAGGGCTCATCCCTACGCATACGGAACAAGGCGGCGCTGAAGGCATTGGCTCTCATGCAGTGACGAAGAGAATATTGTTCTTCGCGAAGATGTTGTTCCCAGTCAAGCGTTTCTGGAAGCCACCCAAGCGGAGTAACAGGCTCTCGTGGCCTAAATGAAAAGCCGCAGGGACTGTCAGAGTCGGCCAAATGAGAAAGGTCGTTAATCCCTGAGCAGCCCACTGCGGCCTCGCGGCGTATCTTCCCCAGTTTTGGTGGAGACACGACGCTGCATCACTACTCACTCTTACTCTTGCTGGGAACGAGAGTCAGTGACAGCGAGCCGATCTTACTTACGAAAGTAGCCATTACTTTTAGGATGGTCGAGGCATTTGGGCAGCAAAGCGCAGGCGTATCAGGCAGAACGTCGGAGCACTCTTCGGTAGCGGGCTACTTTGGCGGCAAACTGTTTTTGGCTTCTTCCTCACACGCCCAGCATTCAACCGAGGCAGGGGAAGAGGTAGGGGAAGATTCTTTGAGGTCTTCTTGGGGCATCGTGACCATGTGCCCACATGCAAGATACTAATCAGAGCATAATATAGATGACATTCAGTGAGTATTCTGTTATCGTCCTGGGATGAAGAAACAGGATGCTCGCTCGCTGCCGGGGAAGTCCCAAGAGGATCTTCGCCGGCGAGT
>JBEKNL010000222.1:0-3524 GCA_049522855.1 Candidatus Korobacteraceae bacterium | reverse complement strand
ACAGCCCAAGCATCACGATGCCGAGGAAGCCACCGACTCCGTGAACGCCCCACACATCGAGCGCATCGTCCCAGTGCAGTTTGTTCTTCATCTCGACCGCGAAGTAACAAACCACTCCGGAGCCAATCGCCACTGCGTTTCACTGCTTTTTCAACAGCGAGGGCCAATTCACAATCAGCGTCAGCGGCGCGGTGGCCTGCCGCGCGCCCTGAGTAGCCACTACGAACTGTTTCCCATTGGGTGAGACGTCGTAGAGCCAACCCGGGCTCGAGTCGGGATTCGCCTGAAACAGCGGCTGAACCTTGCCGATGACTAGATTCGCCTGGTGTTCGGAAATTTCTGCCGACATGATTTTGTTGTCCGGCGAAATGTAAAAAAGCTCCTTGCCGTCGTGGCGCCAGCGCGGCCAATCTCCTCCGCCTGGTGAGACTTCCCACCTTCCGGTACCGTGGGGGAAAGTCACGATGTAGATTTCCCGCCGGCCTGATTCGGGCGAGACGTAGGCGAGCCACTTCCCGTCGGGCGAGAGGGCAGGCAGGGTCACGTTAAACTGCTGGTTTTGGACCACCGGAAAGGCTTTGCGGTCGCCGGACAAAGGCATGGCCTGGATCTCGGTGTGCGCACCGGGCTGCCGCGCGTGGCGTTCGAAAATCAAGTACCGGCCGTCCGAGGAGAAGGAGGGGGCATATTCCCAATCGTTATCCAAAACGAGTGGCGACGTGCTTCCCGCGCCGTCGGCCGCTTTCTGGTAGAGATGAAATTGTCCGCTTCGGTTCGACTGAAACACGATGGTCTTTCCATCGGGTGACCACGAGGGTGCGGCATCAATGGCCGACGAGAACGTGAGGCGATCCCGGATTCCTCGCGCGAGATCGAACACCCAGATGTTGGGACTCGACTTGCTTGGAGCGGACACAACAACGGCCAGCTTGCGGCCGTCGGGCGAAAGACTTGGCGTGCCGTAATCGCCCAGTGTCCCCGTCTCCGCGATCTGCTTTCCGTCGCGGTCATACCACAACAGCCGACTCGAACCAGCCGTTGGGCTGCCCACCTCGTAGACGAGGATGCCGTTTCCCGAAACAGTGAAATTCCCTCGCCATGTGCCGGAATTGACCGCCGCATTCTCGGCCAAGGGCACTGCATCGCCGATGAGACGGAGACTGCTGGCGTCGAATCGCTGGGCCAGGAGCGCCCCTTGGCGGACAAAGAGCAGGTAACCAGGCGGGGCATAAACAGCGTTGGAGTCGCCGGGAAGGAGAAGCTTTGGCTGGCCGCCGTCGAGGGAGGCTGCGTAGGTCACATTATTCTGCGGGTTACCGGTGTGAGCATAGAAAAGGAAATGCTTGCCGTCGGGCAGAAATTGCGGCCAGCGATGAGTAACTTCCTGGCGCGAGGCGTTCAGTTTCGTCACCGGCTGGGGCGTGCCGCCCGAGGCTGGGACACGGAAAATGGGGCTTTGGGTGTCGGGAGTAAAGAGGATCGTGCCGTCAGGGCCCCAGGAGCCACCGCGCGCAATCACGGCGTCGGCGATGGCAAGCGGCGGCCCTCCGGAGGCGTCAATGCGATTCAGCTTTTCGTTCGCGAAGAATCCCAAGAAGCGGCCATCGGGCGACCAAAAGGGAAACGTCGCGCCATCCGTCCCATCGAGGGGTTGCGCCGCCGCCGCGTTGAGTGGCCGGACCCAGAGGCGCGTCTTGCCGTCCGAACCCACGGCGGCGAACGCCAGGCGCTGGCCGTCGGGGGAAAGGACGGGCGGGCCCGCCGGTGCGAAGTTAGTGGTCGTCGGCGGGGAAATTTCGGAGACGATGGCCGGCGCCGTTGGGGGACGCGGCGCGATTAATATCCATGCGCCGAGGCCGGCGCCTATTAACGCTAGAACGCCGACGAGGGACCAGGCAGCCACATCGTGCCGCGAGCCCCGCCTCGCGACGTCTGCTTCAGCCTTCCCCGGCTCCTCCGGACCGCTCGCCGCTCGGTCGATCGCGACACGCGCTTCGCCGATATCGCGTAGTCGCTGCCGCGGATCCTTGGTGAGGCACCTCTGCAGCAGTCCGCGAACCCGGTGCGGCGTGGTGGCCGGCAGGGCCGACCAGTCTGGCTCCTTCATCAGCACCGCCGCCAGGACGTCCGTGGACGTTTCGCCTTCGAACGCAGGGCGGCCGGCGAGCATTTCGTAGAGGACGCAGCCGAAGGCCCAGATATCCGCCCGGCGATCGACCGCCTTGCCTTTCGCCTGTTCCGGAGACATATAAGCAGCGGTACCCAGAATGATGCCGGCGTGAGTAGCCAGTCGAGTCAATGTTGGCGAGCTCGCGGGATCAGGGGCGGTCGCTTCAACGGAATCGAGTGCTTTCGCCAGGCCGAAGTCCAGAATCTTGACTTGCCCCTCGGGCGTCAGCTTCACGTTTGCCGGCTTCAAGTCGCGATGAATGATTCCCCGCTCGTGTGCGTACTCCAGACCCTCGCAAACCTGCTTCGCGATCGGCAGCGCTTCGTCCACCGGGATCGCGCCGCACCCAATCCGGTCCGCAAGCGTTAGCCCCTCCACCAGTTCCATGACCAGGGCCCGACTGTGGGTCGATTCTTCGAGCCCGTAAATCGAGGCAATGTTGGGATGATTGAGCGAGGCGAGAACCCTCGCTTCGCGTTCAAAGCGCGCCATGCGCTCGGCATCCGCAGCGAAGGCTTCGGGCAGGACCTTTAAAGCCACATCGCGTGCCAGCCGCATATCGTGGGCGCGGTACACCTCACCCATCCCGCCCGCGCCCAGCAGCGATTGAACGTCGTAGGGGCCGAGTCTTGTGCCAGACCTCAGAGCCATGTGAGCACGTAATTATAGCGTGCGCCGTACGTAGGAATGGGGTGCACCGCTTCGAGATCTGTCGTGGACAGACAGAAAGTCGTCAAGAAAGGGGCTTCTGGGAAATTACTCCCGACAAGTCTTAGTGCAAGTCGGCCAGTGTTTACGAATGCTTTCCTTTCATCTGGCCGTATAACGCCCAACCCGTGCTGTTGAAGAACTCCACCAGGTCGCGGCCACAAGGACGGAACGGCGACAACGCGACCAAGTGACTTCCTCGAAGAGGACTTCTGGCCCGCGTCGACGGGACTCCGTCCTAGCCCATGCATTCGCGGTCGCCCGTGACTGGGGAATAATTCTCTCGACAGCCAAGATGCCTTTCCAGGTCGAACTCGTCTCAATTAGGCCAGTTTACGAGAAGGCGATTTTTCACCAAACGATCAGAAGGACACGGCAACTTCTGGATTGCCGACAAACGGGAGGTTATCGCCTGGTGGCTAGAAAAGACCAACACTCAATTCAGGATGCCGGCCGCCGGATGCAAAACGACCTTCCGCAAAACGCGAAACAGTGTCCAGCGGTCGAATTCGCCACTGGCGCGAAAGAACTAGCTGCCGAAAGCAGCTATCGCCGCGGCCTCGTCGTCCATTACGTCGAAGACGGTGTACAGCTTCGTATTTTGCAGCACGTCGTGGACCTTCTTGGTCAGGTGCAGCAGCTTCAA
>JBEKNL010000221.1:0-3542 GCA_049522855.1 Candidatus Korobacteraceae bacterium | reverse complement strand
GCGGACCGAACGGCATAATCCATCCTCGATTGCCACCCTGCGCCGCCTGATCGCCACCCACTTGGCCCGCTCCCTGCCCAGGTGTCCCTGCTGCCTGCGAGGCTTCTTATAACACAGTAGTATTAGGAGCGTGTCTGAGGTAAGGCAAAATCATAGGTTTCAGCCACAATATCTGGTGCATTCTTGCGAGCCTGATCACAAGATGCGGCCATGAAACTGATTACTCGCACACGCTTCTAGCACTAGAATCCGCATAAATGCTGTACTTTTCGTCTACCGAAGAGTGCGGGGCCGTCTACAAAATCGCGTATGGTCAAAAATCTCAAACACTTTGAAAAGGCTCGGTTTCCGGTCTCATAATTTCCTCGCCCAGCTGCTTTCTGAAACCTCAAGAGCATGTACAATCCGGGTTCGACGATCAACTTTAGGGAGGCTCTGGAATGAACTGGGCTCGCATGCTGGCCTACATCACCGGCACCGTCGATCAAGAACTGCTGGTGAGGAACGAATATCTGGCTGCGGAGAACCGTATCCTGAAAGCCCAGATCAAGGGCCGGCTGCTCCTGTCGGAAGCTGACAAGGTTACGCTGGCGGAGATCGCTCACCGCCTAGGACGTAAGGCGCTGGAGGAAGTAGCGGGCGCGGCCATGCCGGATACCCTTCTGGGTTGGTATCGCAAGCTGATCGCTAACAAGTTCGATGGATCCAGATTCCGTCGTTCCGCCGGACGGCCCAGAGTTGCTGAGGAGACGGAACGGTTGGTGGTGCGGATGGCGAAGGAGAATCCCACCTGGGGCTATGATCGCATTGTGGGTGCCTTGGCCAATCTTGGCCAGCGGCTATCGGACCAGACGGTGGGCAACATCCTGCGTCGCCATGGAGTCCCTCCTGCCTCCAAACGAAAGCATACGACCAGCTGGAAAGATTTCATCCGCGCTCATATGGATGTTCTGGTGGGAACAGATTTCTTTACGGTGGAAGTGTTTACGCTCAAAGGCTTGGTTACCTACTACGTGTTGTTCTTTATCCAGTTGGAGAGTCGGAGGGTTTGTCTGGCCGGAATCACGCCCCATCCGGACCAGCAGTGGATGGAGCAGATGGGGCGCAACGTAACCATGCGGAAGTGGGGGTTTCTGGCCAGCAGCCGATATCTACTGCATGATCGGGACAGCAAGTTCTGCCCCTCGTTCCGTCAACTGATCGAGGCTGGAAGGGTGAGAACCATGCCCCTACCAGCCAGGAGTCCGAATTTGAACGCCTATGCGGAACGCTGGGTGAGATCGGTGAAACAGGAATGCCTGTCGAAGCTCATCTTGTTTGGGGAGAGGCCGCTGCGCCGAGCGCTACAGCAATACGTGGCCCATTACCACGAGGAGCGCAATCACCAGGGCAAGCAGAACCGACTGCTGTTCCCCTTGCCGAATCGAAGGGCGAGCGGGGATAGCGGAATCGTGCGTTGCAAGGAACGACTGGGTGGTCTGCTGAAGTACTATGAGCGGGAAGCGGCATGAGGCTTCGGTCGGGTAAACTCCCCTTCCTTGCAGCCAAGATGAGTTTTTTTACCATACGGGTGTTTTCCACGTAGCTCAGGCTCGCAGTGCCCTCTTGGGTGCGTATAGGTCGAGCCAAGATTTGAGCGTTGC
This sequence comes from Candidatus Korobacteraceae bacterium, assembly GCA_049522855.1. Classification (GTDB taxonomy): domain Bacteria; phylum Acidobacteriota; class Terriglobia; order Terriglobales; family Acidobacteriaceae; genus Bog-257. The sequence goes on along the minus strand of JBEKNL010000221.1, from coordinate 1,899 downwards.
GGCTGCCGTCACTTCCAACCACACTTACGGCAAGCACCTGACTGCCAAATCTATTATTAAAACGTACTTCTACGTTTTCGAACCATGCAAAAAGCTCTCGGCAAAATTGATTGCCAAGCTTACGTTTCATCGCCTCAGCTTGAACCGATCTTTTATCCAGCGCCCGCTGGACCTGATACTTTTTCTTTGCCCTCTCTACGGTCGCGTCAAGCCAATCAGAGGGCTTTCCCCGCGTGAGATCGGATGAAGCATCCGAGCTTCCTGTGATGCCCTGCTCTTGCGTGGAATGCGGCGGCATGTTGGCGGAATCCTTTACGTCATGGACTTTGTGGCCTCTAGGAAGACCGCAAATCCTACAGGTACGAAAGCCAGCAATTGGCTTGAAGGAATGTGGATGGTCTGACCCACGCCGAGCCAGTTGCTCTCGCACAACCTTTGCCCCTTCTTCGCTCATCATGGCGACAGTCCTTCCATCATTCTGTTTGGAGAAGGCCAGGGAGTCCTCTCCCAAGGACACCCATCAGAATCTCACTCCTCGTAAGGGCAACGCCACAGCTAATCCTACGGAGCTTCGGATAGACTCCGGTACTCGCAGAGGAGTTAGTGCGTCTTTTGGCTCCCCATACTCAAAAAACAAATCCTCTTGGGCCAAAAAATCAGGAATATTCACTTGATACAAAATCTCGCGCAGGAAAATGGCCTCCAGCGAGAGGATTGGATAAATCACTGGAGGCCGAGTGCCACTGTATCAATTAACTTGCGGAGTCTGCCTGAAGACAGCGGCTTGGTTGGCATCCTCGCCACAATTGTGATTGTGGAAATCTGTCACAAGTCTGCGGTTCGCCTTGCCAGCATGCTCCAAGGATATGCATCGGACATCGAAGAGCCGATGACAGTGGGAGCAACGACCCGCTACGGCGACCCAACTTACCGAGCGTGTTATTTCGAGTTTACGATCTACCATTACCGCCTCGCAGAACAAAGCCCGCAGGGGCTCGGGGTCCGCCAGATGGTTCTCCGGGTCGTCCCCCCCGACGATCCCTGCGGGCTACCTAAAGATGGATCACTTCGGGAACAAAATGGATAGAGCACGTGATTGTCCACGGAACGCCAGGAGAAGGGAAAGTATTTGGCTTATTATCAGCAGGTTAGAAAGCGGGGTCGGAATCGAGGAGAGATTCAAATTAGGGAAAATGTTCTATTCAGGGATAGTGTGCGGGATTGGTACACAGGTTTGTTCTCCAAGCGGACGCTCGGAAATTCAGAGTTGCAAGATAAATTGGATAAGTCTGGTGCTCATCTCTCGAAAGTCGGCGGCCTTCTGTGCCGGGTGGGCGGGGCTAGTGCGACCCTCGATCCGGTACAGGCGTTGGACCCCATATCCGCCCCGCTTTGCCAGCATCGAACGGCCCCAGGCGGGGTCGGCAAGCAGGACTGGCTCAACCTTCGAGCCGAAATAGCTGTTACAGGGTTTGCACACGATCCCCTGTGGTCCGCAAAAACCTCTGCGAGTCGAAATCTGCATGACTCCTGGTGCAGATTCCGGCTTCTTCCTGCGATTGTTCCAACGAACTCTGGTCGGCGTTCTTGCTTTGTGCGAAGCTGATCTCCCATGTTGTCACCTCGAAGCGTTTGGCAGCGTAACTTCCGCCCCAGCCTTACTGTCCTCTGGGAACTGCTGCGGGATGGATTGCAGTTCCTGAACGTCGTGGTCCGCTCCCGAACAGCCGTAGCAGCGGAAGTCGTGTTCTTACGTAAGCAACTGGCTTACTACTACTACTACTGTGTTATAAACTAGATACCTTGTCCTGATTTTCCTGGCGCTGATGAATACGGGGCAGTACGTTGAGGGTGATGAACAACCGCCAACCGGATTTCTCCCGCCAGTCGGGGCGCCTG
>JBEKNL010000220.1:0-3603 GCA_049522855.1 Candidatus Korobacteraceae bacterium | reverse complement strand
AGCAAATCGGCTGCCTGTTTCTGCTTGGCATGCGTTTGGTCGGTAGGAGATTCGTTGGCTAACAGTGCCAGTGCGTAAAAGACTTGGGCTTCGGTGTCCTTCAGGTCCTTTGCCGCCAGACTGCTCATCGCGTGCTCGTAGTTCAATGCCCGGGTGCGGTATGGAACCGTGGCAGCGTCCTGATATATCAAGGCCAGCGCATTGATGAACTGCCGCTCGCGTTCGGAACCTGTGCCGATCTCCTGCGCCCGCTGGATCTCCTCTTGAGCAATCGAAATTGTCGCTGGTGAAATGGGCGGGTCCCAAAGCTGGTGAAAGTGGGTCATGGCAATACCCCAATGTGCCATCGCACACTGGTGATCCTGCTCTGCCACACCCTGAAATACATTTTCGGCCGCAGTGTATGCGAACGAATGAAGCAGCGCGACGCCCCGATCGAACTGCTGCTGAACCGCCGGCATGCAGGTAATGGGAAACGATACTTTTCCCAGTTTCTCAGGCGCGTTGTGGTCGTGTGCTTCTTGTGCAGCTAGGCTGAAAGAAGGGATTAACAGCACGATGAGGAATACTCGCCATAGATGGGACATTTCTATCTCCAGTGGCGCCTAATGTTCTCGTAAATCGGAATTTTACCTTGAGCTAGCGACAATGCGCCCCCTCGAGGCTAGAACCTTTGCACCGTCTTGAATGCCCGATCAAAGGCACCCGTAGGCCGCTAGACGGTAATGTGAGGCCGCATTCTTGGGACTATAATTGCGCGCACCATGGCTCTAACCTCCGGCACGAAACTCGGGCCGTATGAGATCGTCGCACCTCTAGGGGCTGGCGGTATGGGCGAGGTGTATCGCGCCCGCGACACCAAGCTTGGGCGCGACGTCGCGCTGAAGCTCCTGCCGCCGCTGTTCACGGCGGACGCCGATCGCGTGGCCCGCTTCGAACGCGAAGCACGACTGCTCGCATCGCTCAATCATCCGCACATCGGGGCAATCTACGGTTTCGAAGACGGCGGCACCGTGCCGGCCCTGGTGCTCGAGTTGGTCGAGGGCGACACGTTGGACGATCGCTTGGGCCGGGGCCCGTTGCCTCTCTCGGAGGCTTTGACCGTTGCGCAACAGATCGCCGACGCGCTCGACGCCGCCCACAGGGCCGGGATCATCCATCGCGATCTCAAACCCTCCAACATCAAGATCACGCCCGACGGCGTGGTTAAGGTGCTCGACTTCGGTCTCGCAAAAGACCTCGGGGTCGAAGAGTCCGGTCCCGATATGTCGAAGTCTCTAACCATGACAGGGGGTGAGACGATCGTAGGTGTGATTCTCGGCACCGCCGCGTACATGAGCCCGGAGCAGGCGCGAGGTCAACCGGTCGATAAACGCACCGACATCTGGGCGTTCGGGTGCGTGCTCTTCGAGATGTTAACGGGCTCTTCAGCTTTCGGACGCCAAACCGTCACGGACACCGTCGTCGCCGTCGTCGGCGCCGAACCAGAGTGGAAGTCCCTGCCGGCCGATACGCCGGGCAGCGTCCGACGTTTGTTGACGCGTTGTCTCCAGAAAGATGCCAGGCGGCGGCTTCATGACATTGCAGACGCGCGGATCGAAATCGAAGAGACGATGGCCACGCCGGCCGAACCGGCCCCAGCGCCGACGCGGCGACGGTGGTCGCGCGTGGCATTCTCGGCGCTGTTGCTTGCAGTTGCGACAGCCATCGTCTTCCTCTGGGCGGCGCGCGACAGGTTCGGACGAAGAGCGGCGGAGCCATCGCCGGCGAATACTCGCATCACACGTCTTACGGATCTTCCGGGTCTGGCGGAATCTCCGGCCATATCACCAGAGGGCAGGTCGGTGGCGTTCACCGCCGAGGTGGCCGGGCAGGCTCAGAAGGCCGTGGACTTGATTCTCAATCAGCAAGCACCTCCCACACAGGAGGTGACGTTGTGAATCAGATCGGTTGCTACTTGTCCCCGTGTGGATAAGTGTTCAGGCTTATGACTAAGTGTTCAATATTATGAACACCTGCTACGGTATCGCAATCTACTTTACCCGAATCCATCAACCCTGAAGCCGCCCTAACAAGACACAAGCCGCAGCTGGTTGGCTGCGGCTCGTACAGTTAACTGCGGGAGGATTAACGATTCAACTTGCGACGAATAACGCCGAATGCTCCCACCAATCCGGTGCCGAGCAACAACAAAGAGCTAGGCTCCGGGGTGGTGGTGGTGTTGATGTAGGTCTGGAAAGACATGCTGTAGCCGAACAGCTGCGTGTAGTCCTGGATATTGCCATCTATGTCGAGATACAGGTCGCCACCCGAGTACGGACTTGTGGAGCCGGTGAGGTTACAGCATCCCGGGCCTCCCGAGACGTCGATCACGAAGAGCTCGCCCGGCGTCAGATGGATATCGGCGGCCGAGGTGTCGATGAAGGTGCCGCCCGGAACGATGGTTGCGGTTGTAGTGAAGGCGAACGTGCCGAAGAAGAAGGCCGGCCCCACTCCGATTTTGACTGTATCGGTATCGCTGCCAGATTGTGTATAAAGCGTAATGCCAGCCAGCTCGCCGCCGATGCCGTCGGTCACCTGCTGCTGCCATTCGAGGCTATCGTTTAAGCCTAGGTCGCCAGGAGGATTGTTCTGGTCGAGGACTGTTCCTGCCTGGGCCGAGACGACAACCGCCAAAAAGGTAAAAAGCAAAGCTAACCGGATTGTAGATGATCTGCGTGTCACTCTTCCCTCCTGCTCGGCATTGCGTTGCCGATCTGCTATGTCCAATTTGGGTTTATCCTTTAACTCGAACACCTTGCGGTGCTCACGGGGCCGGTATTGCTCAACGAGCGGGTTCGAACCTACAAGACGCTCGTTGCCGGGCCCTCCAGAACATGCCATGCAACACAGAACCTGAGGCATCCCGAGACAGGCCTTACGCTCATCAGTGCAATTATGTCTCCGCTGTAACTCGTTGGAAAATATGGGACCGAAACTTTCGAGAGCGCAAAGACTTGCACTTGAGTGCCGGACTAGGTACTCCGTCCCCCGACTCAGGAACCTGCGAAGTGTTCGTTCTTCTCGATGTTGCCCCAACGGATTCAGACTGTAATTGTTGGGAAATCGTTGTTGACGAGCACACTGGGACCTCGCAGGAAACCACGACAATTGGCAACACCACCAAGACATCCTTGTGGGCTACTTTGAATCGAAGCCGGAAACCTAGCATCTCCGACCCGCTCACCGAAGAATCAGATGTTCAGCCTCCGACGCAATATGCCAGCGAGGCCGAGCATGCCAGAGCCGAACAACATGATGCTGCTGGGCTCAGGGACGAGGCCGATGTCCCCAATGCCCGTCAGAGTGAAGGATTCGGAGGGAATCGAGCCCACTTCTCGCCCGGCTTCACGGCCTTGCCGCAGCAGAAGGCGGTCATGCCAGCACCCACCATGGACGGCGTGTTAGGCATGGCGCGAACCACCGCGATGCCGGCGGGCATGCGCTGCTCGATGTACGAAGTCGGCACGGAAGCCGCGATGGAGATCACGAGTTGGCTGGGACGCAGATCGGGCTCAATCTCCTGCACCACGTCGCCCAGGGTCTGCGGCTTGACGCAGAGCA
>JBEKNL010000219.1:0-3797 GCA_049522855.1 Candidatus Korobacteraceae bacterium | reverse complement strand
TTTGCCCTGCTCATAGGCTTGCAAAAACTTTCGCCGCAAATCATTCGCGTAGGGTCGTGCCATCGGGTGGAGCGGAGAATCGCCACCAACAGTCTACACTATCTCTGAAAATGCTCTAAGCCCTGAGCGGAACGCCCGCAAAGAATTTCGACTCGCTTCTTTTGCGGGTCTTCACTCCACGGTAACCGACTTCGCCAAATTGCGCGGTTGGTCCACGTCGCAGCCACGCCGCACGGCGATGTGATACGCCAGCAACTGGCAGGGAACCACCTCCAGAATCGGGGAGAGCAGTTCGGGCGCATCGGGGACGTAGAGGACGTGGTCGGCGGCTTCGCGAATTTCCTCGTCGCCGTCGGTGGCGATGGCAATCACGGTGCCGGAACGCGCCTTCACTTCCTTCAGGTTCGACAGCGTCTTCTCGTAGCGCAGCACCGAGCCGGGATCGGTCTTGTCGCGCGTCGCCAGAATCACCACGGGAAGATCTTCGTCAATCAACGCGTTGGGGCCATGCTTCATCTCGCCCGCAGGATAGCCCTCCGCGTGAATGTAGGAAATCTCCTTCAACTTCAGCGCGCCTTCCAGTGCGATCGGATAGTGAATGCCACGCCCCAGAAACAGGAAGTCGTGGGCGCGATGATATTCCTTGGCAAGATCCTCGGTCTCTTCGTCCCGAGTCAGCAGCGCCTCCAGCTTGCCGGGCATGAGGGTGAGGTCGTTGAGGAGCTGCTTGGAGTGGTCGAGATCAAGTTTTCCACGCACCAGGCCAAGATGGACCGCAAACAGGAACAATGCGGTCAGTTGCGCTGTAAAAGCTTTGGTCGAGGCCACGCCAATCTCCGGCCCGGCGTGGGTGTAGATAGTACCGTTGGCTTCGCGCGCGATCATGGAGCCCACTACGTTGCAGATGCCCAAGGTCTTCGAGCCTTTGGCGCGCGACTCGCGCATGGCCGCGATGGTGTCGGCGGTCTCGCCTGACTGCGTAATCAAGATGGTCAGATCGCCGGGCCCGGTTAAGGGATCGCGATAGCGAAACTCGCTGGAATAATCAACCTCCACCGGCAGCTTGGCCAGCCGCTCTATCATGAACTTGCCCGCGAGCGCGGCGTGCCAACTGGTGCCGCAGGCCGCGATATACACCTTCTCCATTTTGCGGAAATCTTCGTCGGTGATGTCCATCTCGTCGAGGAACACCTTGCCGGAGTCCAACGAGACGCGGCCCAGCGTGGTATCGCGCACCGCTCGCGGCTGCTCGTAGATTTCCTTCAGCATGAAATGCTTGAAGCCGCCCTTCTCCGCCATGATGGGGTCCCAGGTGATGTGCTGCACCTGGCGGGTGATGGGCTGGCCCTCGAAGTCGGTGAGCTGCACGCCCGAGGACGTGATGACGGCAAGATCGCCGTCGGCGAGAAAGAACAGGTCGCGAGTGTGGTACAGGATGGCCGGCACATCGCTGGCGACGAAGTATTCATCCTTGCCCAGACCAATGACTGCGGGCGGGCCATTGCGAGCGGCGACAATCTTGTTGGGCTCGTCTGCCGAGATGACGGCGATGGCGAACACGCCGGTCAGCAGCTTCACCGTCTTGCGCACGGCTTCTTCCAGCGGGACTTTGCGATCGGGCGCAGCGAGGTTTTTCTCGATGAGGTGCGCGATCACTTCGGTATCGGTCTCGGTGCGGAATTTGTGGCCTTCGTCGATCAGCTTCTTCTTCAGGGCGACGTAGTTCTCCACAATGCCGTTGTGGACGACAACGATCTTGCCGGTGCAGTCGCGGTGGGGATGCGCGTTCTCTTCGGTGGGACGGCCATGCGTGGCCCAGCGGGTATGGCCAATGCCGTAGGTGCCGTCGAGCGGCTTGAGGCGGATGACCTCTTCCAGGTTGCGCAACTTGCCCTCGGCGCGGCGTACCTGCAAGCCATCGCTGTTGCCGGCCACGGCAATGCCAGCCGAGTCATAGCCGCGATATTCGAGGCGGCGCAAGCCGTCAATGATGACCGGCACAACCCGCTTCTTTCCGACATATCCAACAATCCCGCACATAAATCAGCTCCAAACAGCAGTCGCCAGTAGCCAGTAGTCAGTTGTCAGTTGTGTAACCAAGGCCTCTGGCATTGGCCGACACAAATCCTCTTGATTAACCGAAAAATGAATGCACGCAGCTAGACAATCTTAGCCGATTTGATGATGCAGCGGGAGTTCCGATGCCGAAGATTTGGATTACGAAAGGACACTCACGCTTAACGTTTGCAGGGAAATGCCGGAGCCGTCGGCGAGAATCCGCCGCCGGGTGGCTTATGCCTCAATGGTGAAGCGATACTCTTCAATAACGGGATTGGTGAGCACTTCACGCGCGATGCGCTCCACCTCCGCCTGCGCGGCTTCGCGGGTGACACTGCTGTCCAAAGCAATCTCAAAGTATTTACCCTGGCGCAGGTCGTCGATGCCGCGGTATCCCATTTTCTTCAGCGCACCGTGGATGGTTTTGCCTTGCGGGTCGAGCACACTCTTCTTCAGCGAGACGTAAACGTAGGCTTTCATAAGGAAAAGCCTATTATACCGACAGCAAGAATGATCGCTACGCATTTGGCATTTTCGGCTGCCGACGCGCCCGCCCTGTTGGAACCGCACTACCCGTTCCTGGAAGCCCTTTCGCCGTATCTAAAGGTCGCTTCCGAACAAGAGAGAATACGGCTACAATCCTCCCAACGCTCGGGAAGGTTGTTGCTCCATGAGGATTCTTAGGGCCATAGCGCCGTTCTTCTTCAGCATTACCACCGCTTTCGCCCAAAATCCAATCCCTCCCAGCATAGAAGCCCGACCTGAGGAGGCGGTAGGGAAAGGGTTTGTATATGATTTTAGAGAAGCGATTGCACATTCAGACTTGTACCGCCATTTGAGTGCTGCTTCACAAGAGCAAGCGATTTTCCTATCTATACTTGCCATCTCAGGGGGACACGACAAAATGATGCATGTCGATCAAAGCCACAACGGGCACGAAGTGACCCTCGCTGTGGGCCAGGTCATGGAGCTGTCTCTGTCCGAAAATCCAACCACCGGATTCCGTTGGGACTTGAAAACCAAGGCGGAGCCCTCGTGCGAGCTGGTGGCGAGCACCTTCGAACCACGAGGGGGGCACCCGGGAAATGGGGGAATCCACCGTTGGCAATTCCGGGCAGTCCACTCAGGGAGCGGGGAAATCGAACTGGAGTATCGACGCCCGTGGGAAAAAGACGCGGCGCCCGCCAAGGTATATAAGTTGGGCATCCGCGTCCGTGATCAGGTTAACGGCGGTTCTACTGCACCAGCCGAATAGTCCAGAGGTCGTCGGCGAGGTTGGTATCGGTCAGATACGCGTAAGGCATCATGAAATAACCTTGCAGGCCCCAGGTGGTTGCCCAGGAGTTCCTTACGATGAAGTGCTTTGTGGAGTCATCGTAACCGACCGCGACGACCGCGTGACCGCCGACTACCTTTTCCTTCGGTCCGGGCATGGGAACGATTCCGGTCTTCGCCACCTGTTCGCTCTCAAAGCTCTCGTACACCGTGAACCCAAAGACGAACGGGTAGTGACTGGCTAAGCATCCTTTCAAGATGTTCAGTTGCGAAACCAGTCTCTGATAGCTCTGGACCTTGTGCTTTGTCGCCTCGGCATAGCAGGCTGGCGTCGGCTTCTTAGCATAGCAGCCTGTGGTGCAAGTCTAGATGCGTGAGCAAAAAATGTTGAAGTATCCACAGGCTTGGTTCGTAGAATGTGCGCATGGCAATGGGCACGCGCAAGCAGCGGGAGAAGCAAGAGG
>JBEKNL010000218.1:0-5237 GCA_049522855.1 Candidatus Korobacteraceae bacterium | reverse complement strand
CCTCCGCCTCCGGCCGGCTCACCGAAGGCGACTATAGATGTCGCTGGGAAGTGATGGCGGTAAATGTCGTTGATAGGGAGAAATAGTTGCCGTCTAAGGGAACGAATAGTTGACGCCGATCAGCCGAAGGAATCCTGCAATCACTTCGGCTACTTGTGCGCCATCGACTGGTCCAGCGGTTGTGTATTCCAGTTGCTGGACAGAGTCGGCCCGTTCCTGCTCACGCCTCTGCACTCGTGCGGCAACCTCATCGAGCACCCTCTTCTTGGGGATGATTCCGCGCAAGGCATCCGAGAGATACCCCTTGAGTACTTCCTGATGCAGGTCGTCGGGGACATCCGCGATGGCATCCATGGCTTGGCGCATCTTGTCTACTCCGGGATGCGGCAGGGCTTTGCGAACCACTTCAATGGCCGCCTCTGCATCGGTAGCGGCAGACTCTAAGGCCGGGACCGCCAGATCCAACACAGACCGAATGGCATCATCACCACCATGAGCCAGCAGATCATCCGGGCCATTGACACCTGGGATGGCCGGGACGCGGGCAATGCGAACGCGAGCGCCGTAGCTGCAGAGCACCCGCACCAGTACAGACCGTGCGGCCCGGACTGCCTGCTGGGTGTCCGCGTTGGCATCGAGCATCACGTACACTTCTCGATCGGAACATACGGTGAGCTCGGACAGCGGACCCTTCTCGTCCACCCTTTCACCATCGGGACCATCTTTCTTGCCAATTTGCCCGCGCCAACCCCAACACCCTCCCGTGGCGATTGGCAGGATCTTCCTGCCGGTTCGTTCGGCCCATGCGGTCAGCGCCAGGACTGACTTTTCAGCCTCCACCACCACCACGGTAACAGTGGGGTCCTTAACGTAATCGGCACATCGGGGAGGAAAGTAGAGGTGTTTGCGATCACCGAAGGGAGAGACGTACTTGTTTCTTGCCTTGCCGCCTTCCATATCGGGGTGATCGCGCCGTAGACGCGCCGTTCGGCGGACGCCATCCAACGGACTAAAATAAGGGAACACGACGCCTGACTTGTCGCCGCTGATAGTAATACCGAACTTCTCGCGCGCCTCAGAGTCGCTGACGCGCTCAACACGCGCCTGTTTTAGTAGCTCAGGCGGAATGAGAAAACGGGCAAACATTTTAAGATCTGCGGGGGCGAGAGAGCAATTGGCCCCGTGTTGTGGTACTGTGTCCATGGTTCAAAGTTGGTTCTTGAAGGCTCGCGGCCCTGCGAGCCTTTACTTTTCGCGTACAATGCACGGTCAGCTACGCTGAATCGCCCATCCAGCGCGGATTTTCAGGGGCACGTTGGGCATTTGACCCAACGATCTTCACTCCCTGACGATCCACCATCGCATCGAGCCAGTCGGTCGAAATAAGCACGACGCCTGTGGACCCCTTTACCGTGCCCATAACACCGGATCGGACAGATCGAACCGGACGTACTTGCCCAAGCGGTGTTGCGGGATGCGATCTTCCTTCGGGGCGCGGTTGCCGGAATGTGTTCGAATCCAGGAAGTCGGGACCTTCCATAGCGCGGCCAGTTCTGCCCGATTCCAGGAACGTTGTGAGGGTCTGCGGGCTATCCATTGGCCACCTCTGCCGGGGTGACCTTAACCATCGAGTCCAGGCCGTCGATCGAGACGAACACTGTCCCTCCGATCCTCAACGAGGCGATCTTGCGCTGTGCGGCCCACTTCCGGATAGTCATCTCTGGTATTGCACCATTGAGGTGCTCGTACGCCTTCGGAATCCTGCACCATTTCTTGGGGTCAAACGGGTTCGCCATACTTCTTCACTTTCATGGCATTTAACTCTTGCAAACACTGCCAAGATAGCTCACGCTTATAACCAAGTAAACGTGAGGTGTTACATAACCGTGACAAACGAAACCTCAACCCTCAAAACTCAATTGAATAAGGCTTTTGCCGTACTGATTCCCACCACCGGTGGACGTCCAGACACGCCACCACCCGGTGCTCTCCCCGGAACGTTGGTTGAACCAGTCGATGCCGATGGTGAAATAAGCGTGCAGGATGCCGAGTGCCCGTGGCGATCCGCCCGCTGGTCCGTGAAGCGCTATGCGTTCGACGCCAAGAACGCATCGGAGAAGTTTGTTGCGCTGGCCTATATGCTGAAGCTGGCAGGGCCGCAGTCGCCAGACTATCCAGTGGACTACCACTTGATTGCGAGAAAAATCCGCGAGCTAACAAAGGCCACAGTCGGGGAACGCTACGAAGCGGCGTTTGCGCGGCAACTGGAGGCGGACCCTGAGGGCTGGATGAAGTGGGACCTCCCCGCGCTATTCAACAACGCTGTGCTCAAAACGCGGTTTGTTATTTGGTGGCCCAACAACGGCTCCCTGCAACCAGCCGTGTATTGTGAAGACCGCGAGACGGCCTCCATGGTCTTCCTGCTACAGGGCCGGGTACGGGCTTGTGTGGAGGACAAATGCCGGACGCTGTTCGTGCCGAATAGATCAAAGCAGATGTACTGCAGCCTCAGGTGCAATAACCGCGCCAGACAACGCAGGAAAAGAGGGAATTAGGCCCCGAAAGAGGTGACACATGAAACCCCGAAGCCGTAAGCAGACTGGCACCATCATCCGCATCAACGACCGCTGGTGCGTTTCCTAGTGGCGACGGCAGATCGTGGGCAAAAAGTTTGAGCGCGAAAACCGAGTCGAATCCAGAAACCAGCGGCGCAGCCGCTCCGAGGGCCCGAAGGTCGCCTGAAAAACCTAAAACTTAACTCTAGCAGCGGCAAGGTGTTACGGACACAACTGCGGAAGCCGCAGTCGGCCAGGAAGCGATGGAGCACTCAATGAGAACAGACACTAGGATGGAGTCACTTTGCTGCCGCGCACGTCAATTGGTTTGTCGTCGAGCAACCGGGCCAGGAAACGTGATGCGTATAGCAAGCGAAGGAGTGTGTCTCTTGTGCCCGCTGCGCTGTGTGGTAACGTCGGAAGAGGTCACCCACCATAAGTGGGCCGCTATTCGGTAGTTGGATTTTCACTTCGTTTTACGCTGGCGCTCTGCTGCTTTTTCCGTGCGCGCCTTCGCTGCCGCTCTTGATGCCTTTATTGCACTCGCCCGCCGTTCTTCAGGGCTCATCTTTTCCGCCCGTGCCTGCCCGCCGATGCGACCGAGGATGCTCATCGCTTCCGATACGCGCCTAATCTTGCGGCTTTTGGTCAAAAGGGGAAGCCGTGATATAAGCGAGGAGCGAGCACTTGGCTTTTCAGGGTGGCTCCTTTACCCGCAGTGGGCACTCTGACCGTCCCTGCGGGTTTTCATTTAAGCCACAAGAGCCTGTTACTCTGGTTGGGTGGCCTCCAGAAACGCTCGACTCGGATAAGCACTCTCCCGAAGTGCAATATCCTCTTCGCGCACATCAGCCCGAGTGTAAAGGTGCTCAGCGCGACAGACCTCGCACGTCTGCCTAAAATCTCTGCATCGCTTCAGAAAGTGGATTTTCGAAGGATCGTTCTCGCCAACAACCGCTAGCACAAGAACCACGCAGTCTGGGGTCTTGCAATCTACCACCCAGCAGCGTTGCGCTCCATTCGCTGGCATTGCGTGGATTATACGTTGCCACCCATGGGGAGGCGCGAAAACTTCTGAGGCTAAAATTCATCGTCCTGCTATTCCCTGCCTTTAGCCTATCATCTCAAATTACCGGTCGCCTCGGCGCTGGGGCGCGGGTGTGCGGAATGAAATCAGTGGGGGCAAAAGTACAGCCCGCAGCGGTCGCCACGGGCTGGACCCCATCAGGGTATCTTCGCTCTTCGTCCTTTGCTCTCAGGCAAGATTCCTGACTGATTGTCAGTAACCAACGTATGGGAGCGTAGTGACGTCCGTCGGTGAGGTAGGTCACAAAAAGACAAAGAAACCCGCAGAGGTTGCCAGAATGTTGACAGGTTGCGCCTCTTCATCACTCCGAGAAATCTCTGCGGGCTTTTCTACTAATCAGGAAGACCGATCAGCAATAACCAGTGTCACACAGATGCAGATCGCTGTCAGTGACGGCGGTCACGGGTAGCAGGCGCAGTTTGAAAAGAGGCCCCCGGCCATTCGCCCTCTTTCCGACAGAGTCTAATTCGACCACTCGTTTACCTTTCGCGGAGTCTCCCATCGAGTCCGTAGCTGAAATTGTCCTCTTCGAACAGGACCGTGAGCAATTTGAGGCAGATGCCAAGACGTTCCTTGCCTCAACGGTTCTGAAAGATGCTGTTAATGAATTTTTGGATCAGCCCTCTTTTGGTGATACACGCGCTCCGAAGTGCAAAAGATGCGGCGATCTCAAGGCAGAACATAAGAATGGGCGTGGTGCTTGCACGGCAATGAAGGTAAAGGTCAAACGGTCAAACGACAAGTGCCATGCGATTGTCACCAATTCGAGCCGATATCGTGATCGTAGTTTTCAGCCGATAAGATTATGGCCATTGACAGTCTTGTACAAGCGAACACCTGCTCACCTGATCCGCCTACACCCGTCCTACGATGCAAAGTAGCTGGAAATGTCCAGGTAGTGGGCTGTTTTGATCTTAAACCAGACCACCAAGCGTGGCGGTAGCGATTTCAATATCGCCCTTGCAGAACAGGTGCGGCAGTTCTCTTACAACGATCGACTCCAAGCTTACCCTGCCACGGCGCTCCAAGGCGTAGCCGTTCTCTCTGCTTGTCAGCAACTGGTCCTGAATGAATTTTACCAAGGAGGCTAGACTGGTTTTGTGCCTCTGCCAATTCGCCAAGCGCCAGGCGGCTCCGCTTCCCAAAACGTCCAGCGTGTCCCTTTGGCACGTTTCCATCAGCGATATTAGACGCGCCAAATCTCCCGGCTCGGTCATGGTATGCAAGATTCTACTCTTCTTCACGGCCGTTCAGCTTTGAGCTTGTCTTTTAGCGTCGGATATTGTTGAGAAAGGAAATTCCGATTCAGAACACTACCCGAGACTAACGGGGCTTGCGGTCTGGCCCGGTGCGCAGCCCAGCGTCACGCACACCCGATATGTCAGCCTTCGAACGCCCCAGCGCTTCGGCAATCTCGTTGTAAGAGTCACCCTCAGCGCGCATCGCCCGAAGCTCACGCCCCTGGTCGGGCAGTTTACAATTGAGCACAGACCGGGACACCGGAATTCCAACCAGGCAGGAAGTGAAAGCGTGTCCGAAACTGCTCGAGTGCACCGTGTCGCCATTCTTGGACTCGGCAAAATGGGTAGCATTCT
>JBEKNL010000217.1:0-3866 GCA_049522855.1 Candidatus Korobacteraceae bacterium | reverse complement strand
TGTTCAAGGCTGAGTCCTCCTCTGACTCGTTGGTCTTCCCAAACTCAACTTATCAGAGACTCTCAGCCTTCTTCTTCCCGGCGGCGCTCAGCACAGCGGAGCTAATTTGGACGAGAATGATTTCCTACCTCTCATTCAGACCCACTGAACTAGGTCAGCCGTTCTGGAGTTTTCTCCTCTTAGTTGTGGCAGTCCAGGAGTTGAAGTGTCTAATCCCAAGGTAAAAATTAACCAGAAATCTGACCCTTCCACACAGCCAAACCCTCTCAAGAAAGATTCACCGAGTGCCTTCTCAGAAGAAGATATACGGACCCGCGCTTACCAGATCTATGAGTCTCGCGACAGAACCAAGAACAATCCTGACGAGGATTGGAGCCAGGCAGAGACCGAACTAATGGAACTCGTAGGCGGCAAATAGCCAGAAGAGCGTCACGATCGGAGCCCAGTCTCCACGGTTGTCATCCCGAGCGGAGTGAGCGCAGCGACCGCAGGAGGTCAAGGAGAACTAGCGGTTGCGTGCACGTTTCATTCTTACGCAAAAAGGAGAAAAACATGGCCATCCCAATAATAAGAACCTCGGAACCGACTGCAGCCTCTGCAGAGACGCAAGCAAACTCTAAACAGCATGTTTCTCAAGAGCGCTCCGCCGATAAACGTGCGGAGGCCACAAGAGCCAAAAAGAAGAGAAAACGCGACACACACAGAGTTGCTTTGAGAAGGTCGCACACGAAGGGCTAATCAGGTTGACCTGAGGAGCGCTGGAAGCTCTTCCAGGATCACGCGAGAACGGAATCACTCAAGCCGGTTCACGCCTGCGAGTGTCGCCGGTTCCGACGCAAGTCGTACAAGACATCACTTTTTGTGGGTTGGATTGTGGGTTGGCTTTTGGCGGCGCTGACATGCCTTATTCGGTTGACGAGGATCCAGCGTAGCCAGTGTCTCGGTCGGACTTGAGGCTAGTTCGTCTCATTGTTTTCGCACCCTGTGTCCAGCCCCATACACTGTGACCTCCCCATCAACCGCGACCGCCACAAATCTGTTGGCCTGCACCTCCTTGAACTGGACAACTCGATGCCCTTCCCGTGCCACGTGCCCCCATCGGCTCGGCTTTCCCGCATTCTGTTCGATTGCAACGGGTCGAACTTTACCAAGCCGGGCATGCCGCGTTTTCAATGAGTTCAGAGGTCGGACGGAATATTTGCGCACCACAGCCTCTCCTTCCTTGCTGCAGCGCACATAATTGCGCTTTTATATTGACAAATGGTCCAATCAGCACTATAGTTTTCTTGAATGCTGCAGTGCAGCATTCGCGGAGGCCATTATGCCAAGACCAATTAAGCACGGGCCGATTACTCATCCGGCGCGTGAGTCATCTTTTGTTTCCCTGCTGTCCGGATGGGTGCAGCAGGGCGTAGAGAACTGGTTTACGACGCAGCGGATCCTGGTGGACTTGGCAATGAGCCAGAACGCCAGAGCCATGAACTTCCTGCGCGAGCGGCTGCAAGATCCCGCATTCCGCCCAGCATCGATTCTGACCGAAGTTGCCAGTGAAGGTATGTCCAACTTCATCGAAGGGCAGAAGCTACTGCTGAACCTGGCGCAGAAGGAATACGAAATCGTTACCAAGGGTGTAAAGGGGCGCGTCGGCCGGTATACGGCTGCAGTGGCCATGACGGACCTGATGCAGCGCAGTTTCGACACCTTCGTCAACATGCAGCGGGATTTCCTAAAGACGGCGGACAAGCAGACCCACACTTGGCTGAACGCGATCAAGGCCGGCAAGCCGTATGATTCCGAGGGCCTGATCGAACTCGCCCGCGACAGCTTCGATACCTTCGTTCGTACCCAGAAGAAGTTCCTGGACGTGGTATCGGGAGAGATGACCAAAGCGACGAGCGGCAAGGACCGCGCTGCCAAGAAGCCAGTCAAGAAGACGGAGATCACTAAACTCGCGCGCCAGGCCACGGATTCCTTCATCGAAGCCCAGAAGAAGCTGATGGACGTCGCCGGCCGCCAGTCGAATGCTCAAGTCAAGGCCGTCGGAAAGACGATGGACATAATTTCCCCGCCGCCCTTCATCAATTGGCCCGAGATGACCCGGGAAAGCGTTAAGAGCATTGTCGATGCGGAAAAGGCAGTGATCGGTATCGTAACCAACCGCCGCGTTGAACCCCGCAAAGTTAGCCGGGCGACGCGCCGCAGGAAGAGACCGGCCCGCACCAAGGTGATGGCGCCGGCTGGCGTCTGAGCGATGAGATAGCATTGGAGGCGTAATTCGGCGCTGGCCTGATGCCACATGGCCAGTCGAAGTATGTGCCTCTGATCGTGTGCCGTTGTGAAACTGCAGCGGCACGCTCTTTTGTATCGTAGTGAAGAGGGCAGCTCTGCGGAGGGACACGGCTTTAAGCAAATACCAATTAAGAGGACGCACCTGTTCCTAACGAAAACTCCGTGCAGCCGATGGCGGATGTCATTGCCCTTGTGGTTCGCCCAAAATAGATCGAGTCGTTATCGGGCGAAAGTGCGCCGGGCGCTGACGCTCCTGTTGCCAAAGTTCTAAGAAAATCTCTGTCGCTCCTGAAGAAACTCTCCCTTGTATCCGTGCTACGCGCCGTGCTTGCGCTCCGCTCGCACCCGGTCGACATAGCAGCCGGTCTTTACTTCGACGCGCACCGTCTCTCCCGGAGCGATGAATAGCGGCACGCGAATCTGCAATCCATTTTCGAGAGTCGCCTCTTTCCATGCACCGTCCTGCTGCGCATGGATGGGTGGGGCGGTGGTTTCAATGCGCGCTTCCACGATTTGCGGCAGGATGACGTTCACCGGCTTGCCCTCAAAGAAATCCACTGGAAGCTCCATTCCCGATTGCAGGAATTCTTTGGTAGGGCCGATCATCTCGCTGGCAATCTCCACTTGCTCAAACGTCACGGGATTCATGAAGGTTGAGCTGCCTTCGCCGCTATAAAGGAACTCCATGTTGTAACGTTGCAGTTCAAGGTCCTGCAGGCGTTCCTGTGGGCGAAAATGCTTCTCCAACAGACGCGAAGTGTGCAGATTACTCAGCGTCGCCTTCACCACGCCGCCCATCTTCGCAGCGCCCGCCTTCGATTCCACGTCCAGCACCTTGTACACCTGTCCTTCGCTGCGGATCACCATCCCAGGCTTCAATTCCGATGCGATCACCATAAGGCAAATCCTGAAAACTCTAGCTAAGGCTATATCCCGGCAGGGATGATTGTCTGTGACAGTAAGCAACGTGCCATGGACGCCAGCTACCGGCTGCAAATTATGCTGGGTTTACTGGCCGAGCTGCTGCAATTTCTCCCTTGGATTTTAAGCTACCGGTGCTGGCGGCTTTGCGATTTCACCTGGTATCAGGCGAATGGGTTGAAGATTTGGACTCGCTATATTTTTTCCTCCGATGCAGAGTCAGGCGACCAACTCAGGGCAGAAACGCACAGGTTACTGTGACTTACGCCTTGGCCTTCCGTTCCGCCCACCGCGCCTTCATCATCGCCGACAATTTCTTCCGCATGGCGGCACTCATCGGCTTGCGACCGGTGGTCTTCTTGGAGACCGCCGCACCCTTCTTGGGCCCAGATTTGCCTTTCTGTTTTGCCCACCAGGCCTTCTTTGCAGCCGCGATTCTGGCACGGGCGGCCGGGCTCATACGGCGACGTTTCTTGACACTCGCTGGCTTAGCCTGGCTCCTCTTAGGTGGACGACCACGCCGCGCGGGTTGGGAACCTAGGAGCGTGTCTGAGTAATCACCTTGTCGCCGGTTGTTGTGCTTGAAAGTCACAGGCGAGGTATGTCAGTTTCAGAGGCATGGCGAAGACCTACCGTTGCTACCTTCCCGAACAAGA
>JBEKNL010000216.1:0-3902 GCA_049522855.1 Candidatus Korobacteraceae bacterium | reverse complement strand
CCCAGTGCGATGATTATCGCGACCAGCGCGTACTCGATCAGGTCCTGGCCCGATTCTTCCTTGTGCAGATTCTTCAACATGTTGATCATTTGAACAGCTCCTTGTTTTTTTACGATTCAGTCCGCTGCCCAGCGAGTCAAGACTTTCCCCGAACCGCGAGGGCTTCGGACATAGCGGCGCAACCGCAATGCGGGGTAGCAAACACAATATAGCAGTGAAAGCGCCATCGAGCAAGGAAAAATTAGTAGATTCTAGCCAAAGGTAATCCCGTTTGGGGGCTTTAGTTTGGGTACTCGGTGAAGAAGTAACCTCTCAGCCACAGCCACCACTAATTAGGGTAAGAATATAGTTGACAAATCGAAAGGCGGAGTGGTCACTATAGGCACTACCGTGACAGGACAGCGGCGACGGTCAGGCGGCTTTCTTGGCCCGCTTTTTCCTCGCCCGCGCTTTCTTCCACTTCGTCTCTTCCTTGAGCAGGTCAGCTTTCGAGACGGTGAGAATCTTGCGGACGGCGTAGTCAAACCGTTCTGCGTCTGTACTACCGGGCACGTTTGGTGCTGGTAGAGATTTATTCATCCCCACTATGATACTCGCAGCGCAGTTGATTGCAAGGGGGCATCTTAAACGGAGGAGCCGTGACAGGACAAGTAACGCAAAATCTAGAGTGGGGACGGAAGGTGTGCGGAGAAACTCGCCACGACCCCCGCGACGAAATTGTGAAGCTCATACAGCAATGGGATGAGCGGCTTCGGCTTCCCTTGACCGAAATCCCCCAAGGCTATCATCGGGGCAAACTTAGCATAGTTCTTCAGATAGGCTTTGGCTTCTGCCTCGGTGATTATTCCTTGCAGGTGACGCATCATCGTATCTCGGAAGGCGTGGGGATCAACTGTGATCCCACCGCTGGAAACGCACAAGACAAGTTCTTTGTGCTTATCCGTAATGTCCATGTTATGGAGCAACAGCAGGGCATTGGTAGCAGGATCGGCGGAATTGTACGGCTGAAGCCGCTCGATCATGTCCAGAACAGCGACGTTGCTGACTCCCTTTATTTTTCGTTCGTAACTGGTAAGACGGTTTTCGTTCCGTGGCCGCGATTCCAAGACGGGAAATTCGATGAACCGTCCATCTTTGCCGCTCCGGTAATCGGGCGAGGAGAACTGCCAAACGATGTGGTCAAGGCAGGAACGCAAATGGTGGACGATCTCGCCCGCCAAGATGCTAAATCGGAGCGGAACAGCCAATTTCTCAAGGTTCTCGAATGCCTTAAGGAGAAGTTGCATATCTTCTTGTGGGATAACTGCATAACCGCTTTCTTGGAAGAACCTATCGGACTCGATTTGCAGATTAAAGATGTGCTCGCGGGACCGCTTTAGCTTCTCGTTGATTCCGCCGAGCGGGTTGCCCATGACATTTCACTTGAACCGCGAGAATCGAGGTTCAATCAACCATTCACAAGTTGCGACTATTGCGAAACTGACAGCCAGCAAGGCGGCACCATTGAGGTATGGCACAAAGGAAAATGACCTTCCCGGCAACCAGAGGGTATCGCCGAAACCGTACCAGAGGATGTAGCCGATGACAGCCTTGGCGATACGCGCAACCAGCAGCGTTCCGGCGATCAACCATGAGATGCGAAGTAGGGAACTCACAATGGCTAGCCCAATCTCCGAAAACTATCAAGGTCCAGTTCCGTTATCTGATGACCCCTCTCGCAAACTATCCCGTCCAGCTTCCATGATGGCATCTCTACGGAAAGCTGTGCCTTCGTGGTGTCGGCGCTTCGCACTGCTATCAGTTCCACGCGAGATGCGCAGCCTTTATCATCGCATCGCGCTACAAAAGAGAACGGGGCCAATTCTGATGTATCAGAGCGTCCGACAGTCGTTGCCCCACCTAGAACTCTGCGATCAACCAGCCGAACCGCCTTGCAGTTATGGCATACGAGCATTAGCCAAGGCGCGCCCGTGGCTGACAATTGCCGATTGTGAAATATTCCTGCAAGGGTGGTTCCAGTCAGAACAGTACCGTACCCGCATGGGCAACCAACCGGGTATATGGGAGCAGCGCTAACCATACAGGAGTCCCACAAGAAACAAACTTCGTCCGCCAGGAGCAGTAATCAGCAAGCCTAGATCCAAGAATGCAGCTTTCGGAATTAGCGCTAGATCGTCAGCAGGCAGCGACAGCGGCGATCTCCTCTCAAAACGCAAGCCAGCAACGTCTAGGGGAAAGAGAAAAGTCTTGCCATCAAAGACTACAGTAACGCAAGATTCTGTCACTCCTGATACTCGGCATTCGCCGCCGTGCGTCGGTACGTCTGGCGACATTTCAATAAAGAATGCTTTTGTAGAAGAGTTCGACAGGTTTGCGAGATATGTAAGCGCTTCCCCGAATTCCATACCCTATTCCTCTATTCCGCATTGCATACGTCTGATTTACGAGCACGCGATGCAAAGCAGCGAGGCGCATCTCATCGACCAGCAGGCCGAGCCTAAGACTTCGGCTTCGGGCCACGCGGTTTCCGATTAGGATTAGAAAATCTCTTGACTGCCAGACTTGCCAGTCACTTCCGAGAACGTCAATCTCTTGCCGACGATGCCCCTCACGGCGAAATCAAATCGCTGAGCGTCCGTCATCCGGCGATTGTTGAAGCGGTAGACCTGTTCGTCCAAGTACCGAAACAAGTGGAACGGTTCGACCGAAACATAGGTTCCACGTATCCCGCGTTTCAGCAAGCTCCAGAAGTTCTCAAGTCCGTTCGTGTGAACTTGTCCCTTCACGTACTCAAGCGCATGATCTACTACTTGATGCTCAAACTCGGTCAGTCCCTCATAGGACTTCAGGGCGTCGGTGTACAACGCCGCACCAGCTTCTACGTGCTGGCGAACCTCAGCTTGCAGAGCGCCCTTCTTGCGATTAGGAACAACGGCAGTGCGGACCTTGCTCGGCTCTCCATCTTGGCCGCGCTCAAGGATTCCCATCACCGCGGTCTTATCTTTGCCGCCAGTGCCAGTGATCCGGCGTTCCCGCTCCGAAGCGTGCATGTTGCGAGCTTTGCCGCCGATAAAGGTTTCGTCGGCTTCCACGTGACCAGATGCCTTCGCTCTCGGTTCCATACCAAAGGCAAGCCGGATTCTGTGATCCATGAACCACGCGGACTTCTGGGTGATGCCGATGGCCTTGGCAACTTCGTAGGAGCTAATGCCATTCTTGCAGTTCACAACCTGCCACATGGCGAGCAGCCACTTATCGAGTGCGATGGGAGAATCCTCGAAGATCGTGCCAGTCTTGGAAGTGAACTGCCGCGCAGCGTGCGTGACGCTACACTGCCAGCGATTATACTTCTCAAGAAAGACAACTTTAGTGCTTCCGCAACGCGGGCAGATGACACCGTTGGGCCAGCGTCTCGCTACAAGATATTCCCGGCAGTTGACGGGATCGGCGAAGTAGAGGATTGCTTCTTGAAGGGTCTCAGGTTCCTTGTTCATGCTTCAAGGATAGCCCAAGGCTTTCGATTTGTCAACTATATTCTTACCCTAATTAGCGAGTCTATCGTCCGTCAAGTTTTCCCAAATTGGCAATCCTTGTGGCACTTTCATACCAGGGAGCTACCGTACCGGCGAGCCGCTGAATGCAGACAAGAGTGTCGTTGGCCAAACTCCGAAGGAAATGCTTCTCGTTCACTTCATGGAATCTATGCCCGAT
This sequence comes from Candidatus Korobacteraceae bacterium, assembly GCA_049522855.1. Taxonomy (GTDB): domain Bacteria; phylum Acidobacteriota; class Terriglobia; order Terriglobales; family Acidobacteriaceae; genus Bog-257. The sequence goes on along the minus strand of JBEKNL010000216.1, from coordinate 191 downwards.
GGCTGGTCACGCGAGATCGCACAAAGCTTTGGATAGCGGTGGATGACAAATTGGAACTGTTTCACCCGTAGAAGCAAGCTACGAGGCTAACGATCGGCTCGTAGCCACACGCCCGGCCAAGCGTGTTTCCCAGGGTCTTGCGTGCAGACGGCGCCGGCGGTTCCGGCCCCTCTACCTGCATAGCCTGCTTC
>JBEKNL010000215.1:0-3977 GCA_049522855.1 Candidatus Korobacteraceae bacterium | reverse complement strand
CGCGTGGCGCCCTGCAGGGCCCCGCGTCGCCCAGGTGCGTTGACGAGCGCCGCCTTAAATTCTTTGAGTGCTAGACCCGCATGGTTCTGTTCCAGCAGCAAGTCACCAAGCTGTTCGCGGGCAAGACCTGGGCGATGATTCCCAAGGTGATCATGCTGGCTGCTTGGCGAGTTGGCGTACGGTCGGTGGTGGAAAAGGGGACGAGGGCGGCAGGGACCGCCCTTAAGCGGGTGTTTAGCGGTGGTCGGGGAATTCGCTGATCGGCAGAACGCGGGGGATCGTCAGTGGGTGGACGACGGTTCTGTCAGCGGAGCTAGGAGATGCTCTGTTGAATGGCTGCTTGGCGAGAGCTGAGCGATTGGGGAATCGCTCAGTGGATCAACTTCGTGGTGTTCGATTGTGGGGAGATGGGAGTGGTGGAATCAGATGTAATGGTTTGGACTCGGCCTTACCGACATCGCAGACGAGTCGCCGGTTGTCGGACACCGAGGAGCATTGCGGGCTGGAGTTCTCAACTTCTGGATCGCCGATGATCCGGGAGTTAGAGGCGGAGTCGCGGTGTGTTCAGGAATGGCTCCCGGCTGAGACCTGCATCAGTGGAGCACTCATCGACGCCCGCGGGTTGGCAGCCGTAATGCCTGAAGAAGAGCCTGAAAGTCCGGGGGGAGTTCGCAGTCAACGGAGACGCTGTCTCCCGAGCGTGGATGAATGAACTGAAGATGCCCTGCATGAAGAGCGACGCGAGCAATTCGCCGCTCTGACGCTTCCGCCGGATCATACTTTCTGTCGCCGATGACCGGGTGGCCGATCGCTGAAAACTGCACTCGGATCTGATTCTGCAATCCCGTCACCAGCGTAACTCGGACGAGCGAAGCGGCCCGAAGAAGGCTTTCGACGGAATACCGAAGCTCAGCCCGAGCCGCTTTGGAGTCGCTGTCTGTGGTCAACCTTTGAAACATTGCTTCTCGTCGAAAGTAGTGAACGAGCGTCCCTTCTTTGGTGGCGAGATGCCCGCGAACTACTGCGAGATACTGTCTCACCGGAGTATGGCTGAGAAACTGTCGAACGAGTGCGTCTCGATCCGGCTCGGTTTTTGCAAACAGCAGAACCCCGGACGTGAAACGATCGATGCGATGTACGACAAAGGCTCGTTGTCTCTTCGGTTTCAGTTCTGCGAAAAGAAGAGACAGGGCGGACGATGTATCGTAGCCTTTCACAGGCACAGCCAGAAGTCCGGCCGGTTTATTGAGGGCCACGACCGCATCGTCTTCGTAGAGGATGGCAAGCTCCCGTGAGAAACGAGGCGGCCGCCGATCCTGCTTTCCTGAACGGTGACCGTCCTTGCGTGGAGGTTTCTTCATTTGCTGAGTCGCTGATCGTGCCTTTCCAAGACGGCTGCATGAACGGAGTGGTCCAGCAACGTTCGATGATCCGTCGATATGCTACCAACATTCCGGTCGGTGGACGGACAACCCGAAAGTTATCAACATGGGTAGTACATCTGGCACGCCAGACCTGATCCGCCAGCAAGGTGTGCAAAGTGAGGTCTGGCCTATCACAGATCAGATTCGATATCCGATCAGCGCTCCGATACTGAAGCTGGCTGATTCAGAATCATGTCCGCAGCCTTTTGCGCCTGCCCTGCGGCAACTAGCACCAGCCGAGAGTCTTGCTTCAGCACCTCGAGCCAAGACCGGAGATAGGCAGCGCTGTTGCGGATGGTCTTGTTCTCGATACCGGTGAAGCCGCACAGGAATGCAGCTCCCATCTCAGCCACCAGCTCCTCGGCACTGTATTTCTCCTCGCCAAAGCGCTCGAACGTGGCGAGGGTGGACCGGTTGAGCCGGCGGGGATGTCCGGTGCTGTGAGTCAGCTCATGGAACAGCGTCGAATAGTACTCCTCCGCGTTATCAAAGCTCACTCGATCGGGCATTTGCACCAGGTCTAGCGACTTGCTGTAGGCGGCACGGTTGCTTCCGTGCTGAATGGTGGGCTTGTCCAGCCATTGCAAGACGACTTGCTCGCAGTTCTCGATAGGGTTGATATGCGGGAGGGGTTCCGTAGCCTCAGCCGGCTTCGCTGGCAGCCCCTCGCATTGGCAGGTGTTGAATACCGTGTAGTAACGGCATAGCACCGACTTCTTCTCGATGATTTCCTCGCCGTCCTGCACTTCGCGTGTGCCAAATTTCCAGAACACAACCGGCGAGCCCTTTTGGCCACTGCGAACATGGCCTCCAAGTTCTGTGGCTTGCTTGAAGGTCAGCCAATACGGTGATGCGTAGCCCCTGCTTGCCAGGATCCAGACATTGATGCCTCGATACGGGTGTTTGCTCACCAGGTTGCGGGGTAGCCCGCCCTGCCCTGGTGTCGTCCACGGCTTGTGCCAGGGATGGGAGCCGAGTGAGGCGAGAGTTTCACGCTCGGTTCTGCGAGAGGCCGGTGGTGCAATTCCACCGGCCTACTCACCCGGGATCGTGGTCCAGTCGGCAGCGGAATCCGTTGATAAGCTGGTTGGGTAAGGGAGAGGTGTTGCAAAAGTAGGCCACAAATGGGGCAATTTTGGGCTGTGCTGCTGCGGATGGCAGATCGTCGGGAGTGCTCCCGATGAAAAATCGTTTTGTGGTGTCGCGAACAGGCGAGACGGGTGTACTATGGTGCCGTTTTCGAGATCAAAAAAGAGATTCCCAATTAATCGTTGCGTCGGGACTCAAAAATGGAAACCGCGGGTGTACCGTCGGCCACTCGGGAGACCCAAAGTGGAAATCCAGATTCATGACGAGTCGGGACTCTCAACCATGGAGGTAACACACTTGAGCAAGAAACTTGGATGGTCGTTATGCTTGTTAGCCGTCGGCCTGTGCGTCAGCAGTTTGCCGGCGATGGCGGATTCAACACTCTTCAGCGATCTCGGACCTCCCGGTAATGTCTACGTGGGCGGCATTGGTTGGTCGATAAACGGATCGGGACCCCCCTTCGGCAGCAGCTTCACCGCTGCGGGCATGTTCACCGTTGGCGGCAGTGGCAACTTCAGCGTTGACTCGATTGATCTCGCTGTCGGGCAGGTGAATGCGCCCTTTACTTTCGACGCCAGCATTTGGACGGACAACGCGGGTCTCCCCGGAGTGCAAGTCGCGAATGCTGCTTTTGATAACTTGATGAGTAACCAACCTTTCGGAGGCTGCTGCGGTCTGGTCACGGTCAGCGGTATTTCGGGAGTCACCCTCACCGGCGGACAATCGTATTTCATGGTTCTCGGTCCGGTGAGCCTTACCGATTCTAGCGCGGTGGCGTGGAACTGGAACAACCAGGGCGTAAACGGCCTAGAACTCACTTCCCCCGACGGTGGGATGACCTGGGACAGCCACGGCGTTACAACGATTGGCGCCTTCGACATCATAGGCCACCAAGGCGGCACTACGCCGGAGCCCAGCTCTCTGTTGTTGCTGGGCACTGGATTGGTCGGAGCATTCGGCGCGATTCGCCGCAAGTTGAATCGGTAATCTCCTTTTAACTGCGCCAAAGCGCTCCACGGTTATCGAGCTTTCTAAGAGAGTTTCTGGCTCATACAACCACCCCAAAGGGGTGGCCCCTGCTGGTCAGCGACCAGTTCTCGATTCCCTTGGGCAACGCCAGTCGCCGCCACAAATTACCCAAGTTGTAGGCCAGCAGGCTCAGCGCCAGCCGCACCTGGTTCGACTGAAAGCGATGGCAAGACAACCGTGTCATCTTCACCGCCTGCTTGCCTTCTTTGATCCACTGTTCCGCAGTGCCTCGCTTGTTATAGAACCGCACTACCGCCCGGCTCGGCGCCTCCAGGTTGGTCACGATGAATCCGACGCGGGGAAACAGTTCGCCAAAATCATTGCTGTCCAAGTTAGCTGAGGATCCGGCTCGGCGCTGCTGAAAATGCGGGACATAATCATCCTCTCCTGCCTTCGCACAAAGCAGGTTGACCCCTCGATAATCGGTTCCCCTGA
>JBEKNL010000214.1:0-7801 GCA_049522855.1 Candidatus Korobacteraceae bacterium | reverse complement strand
CCCAGGCCAGGATCGCGTCGATCCTGCTCAGTACCTCCTGGGCGCGACGGCGATTCATCCTGGGCGGCATGGGCGGATACTTAGTAACCAAGTTCGTCAAACAGACCAAGATCGACTCCCGGTTTGCGGATAAGCCCAGTCTCCACCAGATCGCGCTGGTCGAGGCAGAGCCCAAGAAAAGGACAGGTGGTGCACGGATTCTGCGGGAAGCGGATACCGCTGTGCGGCAGGAACAGTCCCGACTCAATCCGACGTACCGTGTCGTCGACCAGGGTCTCGAACTCCTGCCGCTGTTGGTCGGTAATAGTGGCCCGCAGGTACTGGACTTCAACCGTGCGCTTACGCACGAAGACGGCCTGGGCGACTTCATTGATCCCGGTCATCCAGGAATAACAAACCAGCTGCGGATCCAGCACTGCAATGCCGTCAGGCTCCTCGGGATAGCGGGCGGAGCTGGTCTTCCACTCCAGCACACAGGGTGTGCTGTCCAGTTCGCCTACCGCATCGACGAAGGCGACAAAGCTGTTGCCAGAACTCAACGTGCGGGTGAATCGGATCTGTTGATGGCTCAATGGCTGGTGAATCTGGACGCGGCCATCTTGGACGAAACGCTCGAGCAGCTGAATGCCTTGCTGGAGCATGCGGTCCCAAGTGTCGTTTCCGGAGTAGGCCAGTTCCATGTTCTTGCATGGCGCCCATTGCTCAAACAGAACTGCAGCCGGATCTTCGTGACGGAATAGAGCCGCTACCGCCTGCTCGAAGCAGCGACCGAAAAGCATGGCGGCGCGAACATCTTTTTCCTGCCAGCCGTCGAGATAGCGATGGCGATAACGGCGAGGGCAGGTCAGGTACTGCGACACCTGGGTGTAGCTGTAATTCATCATGATGCCCTTTCCTTCCGCGAGCCCTTACCGTTGCCGGCCGGCGGAACGCGGACGGAGGTGGCCAGCTCTTCCCACTGGCTGGCCGGAGCGAAGCCGTCGAAGTTCACCAGCGAGATGCCGTTGACTACGGTGTGACTGATCTTCACGACCCCGACCAGTCCGCGCAGGGCACGTTCGTCGACTTCATCGTGGCTCAACAGTTCGGGGTCATAGAGGAAATCCCGCAGGAACCAACCCAGCTTCCACATCGCCTTCGGGGTGCAATAGAGACGGCTGACAATCGAACGCCCAGCGAACGGTTCGGGTTCGAGGACGGAAAGCCGGAGCAGATAAAAGCGCTTCTGGGCCTGCCAGCGATGCTGCGCCCAATCAAGCCGCACGAGAAATATGCCGTCGGGAACCTCAGATTGCGAGTCCCGTGCGGTCTCGGAGAGTCCGGGAACATGACGTTTCATCCCGCCACCTCCTGGCTTGGAGGTGCGTAGCTGTTGAGCTGACAGAGCAGGCCATCACGGTCCTTCTTGGCCGCCTCAGCAAGCTGCTGCACGAAGTTTTCGACCTGCTCACGAGTGGCGTCTTTGAGGGCTTTGGTGCTGCAGAAGTCGACGGCGTAGGCTTTCACCAGCTCGGGATCGAGTTTGTGCTGGCGGATGATCTGGCAGAGCCGGTCGCGAACCTTGTGACCAGCACCACCATTGCCGTTCCCGTTTCCGTTGGTATTTTGGGGCGGAAACTTATGTTGATCGGAAGCGGCCGCCGTTGGACCGGCATTCGATCCGATCTCCTCGACCGAGCAGATTCCGATGCCATAGGCCTTGCGCAGGGCGCGATTGACCGCTCGCGTCTCCGCGATCCGCATCTCGGCGCCGCGGACCATTAGAGAAACATTGGAAGGGTCGGCATCGCCGTATCCAACGAAACCGGCGGAATCTTTGGACGGAAACACCGTCGCCTTGAGGACGAAGCGATTCGCCGCGGAATCACACAGCGAATCGACGGCCTCGACGTGGATACCGCGGCATCGCTTGCGACGCGCCAACCGAAGCAGGCCCGTGTGAGTCACGTACCAGGAATTGTTGAGGAGTTGGAGTTCGCCTCTGCGGAGAGAAAAATCAAAATCCTGAGATAGAGTTTTCAGCGACTCGGCCAATCGAATGGGCAAAGTACCAGCAATCAGCCGGTGAGCGAACCGCAAGTTTTCCCGTACCAGAGGATACTTCCTCCGCGGGCGGGCGCTGGAGCGTTGTTCTTCAGACTCGTTCATAATGCCTCCTAAGGCCTGATTTTTGTCTCCGGACTTCCTAAGTCACTATGCAGGGCGTCCTCGGATGGGGTACAAAAAGACAGTGCAGCCTACATTCATTAATGGCATATGCTTATATTGAATATGCCATTTATGAATGTAAAAGTCAAGAGATTTTCATTGCGATGGCAGGCAAATCCAAGGTCGATTTGACGGCGGTAGGTTCTCGGATCAAGAAGCTACGCGGGACCATGCTTCAAGAAGAACTGGCCACTCATCTCGACGTCAGCCAAGGACACCTCTCAAAGATTGAACGAGGAAAGATTGCACCCAGTCTGGAGATGCTCATTTTGCTTTCCGTAAGATTCCACAAGACCATCGACTGGATACTACGGGGAGAAGAGAGGTAAGGAAATCCTGATCAAGGCACGGCGAACTCCCTCAGTGGCTAAGGGTGCAATCGAAATGAAGAGCCTTGCGCGGGCAATCACTGAGTGCATTCAAGCACGAAGAAAGCTCAAAAATCGGAACTGCTGCCCTCAAGATTGACAATCTGGAGCGCTCGTTTTCTGATCTCATTGACCAGAAAATGAAGGCTGATTACGATGCTGCACGTGCTCTACCTGCGGAAGAGGACATGGACCAGCTCCTCCGCTACGACAGGGCCTTGCAGAAAAAGCTTGACTGGGCCCTGCAGAAACTCCGTGAATCTCAAGAGAGGCGACAGAAGGCCCAGGCGCCAGTGAGCGTTTAGGTTTCAAGCGATCAGTAGAGCTACACCGCGGACCCACGACTGCAACGCCGGATGTTGAACGCCATCGCCGCGCGCTCCGCGCTGCGGCATTGAATCGATTCCGCTCAGTTTTTCATCGTCCGGATGGTCCCCAGGCCCAGCAAGAGGTCGTCGCTGGTGACCAGCGTCAGATCCATGACCTGAGCCGTAGCCGCGAGAAACCGGTCAGCCGGGTCGCGGTGCGGCAGTGGCAATTGCTGGGCGGCCAGCACGATCTCGTGGGTGAAAGGCGCCTCCCGCAGAGGTGCAGTGGCCTGCGCCAGCCACTCTGCCAGATTGAGGGGGAGGCGAATTCTGCCCCTGGCATTGAGCAGCAGCGCCTCCCAGGTCGAGACGGGAGAAAGCCACAGTTCATTGGCGGGGTTCCTCAGCTCGGCTCGGATGCGAGGATTGAGCCGGGACGATGCCTGCAAGGCCCAGAGCCAGACGTGGGTGTCGAGAAGAAGTTTCACTCGCGCAGTGCCTTAATATCGGTTTCGTCGATCACCGGGGCCACAATGTCGCCCAAGATCTGCATGGTGTCCTTCATGGAGCCGATCCAGGCGCCTTGACCAGCCTTGGGCGTGGCCGGCACGACTTCGGCGACGGGCTTACCGAAGCGCGTGATCCGGAGGGGCTTCTTGGTTTGCCGCACGCGTTCCAGCAGGGCAAGACACTTAGCCTTGAACTCAGAAATGGCAACTTCTTCCATGGTGATCCTTTTGACTATGACATTATATCATGGTCAGAACTAATGGTCATAACAGCCGGGCGAGACGGCGGCGGCACGGAGAAAGTTTGACTGGGCACTGCAGAAGCACCTTGAATCAGCAGCGACGACAGAAGGCCTAGGCGCCAGTGAGCGTTCAGGTCTCAGCCGATCAGTAGTGCTTTACACGGCGCTCGATCGCCCGCGGCGTAGCCGCTGGTGAGACCGTCAGATCCATGACTTGCGCCGTAGCAGCGAGAAACCGGTCAGCCGGATCGCGGTGCGGCAGAGGCAATTGCTGAGTGGCCAGTACGCGGCCTTGTGGATCGTCTTCGCACCACTCCAGGGCCGCCGCCAACTGAAATGAGTCAGCGGCCCGTAAATCGTAGCGATCCACAAGTTGTGCCGACTTCGCGCGCAAAGCGTCCGTCGGCTGGAATCACCGACCATGAATCGGCCAGCTGCCAGGTTGACGGGCAGGGGAATCCTGCCCCTGGCATTGAGTAGCGCCTCCCAGGTCGAAACAGCACGTCGGTCATGCTCTTGCCTCGGGCCGCGGTGGTGGCTTTGCAGGCGTCGTGCAAGCACGTAAAAGCGACCCTTGTGCGATACGGATGGGGCTTCCAGCCGCCATCGACCAAAGTTAGGCATTTAGGCAACTTGACCGAAAGAGGTCTCCGTGTAGAATAAAGAAAGGTAGATAATGTTACAGAAGGGTAGAGACCCCATGAGCCTCAATGTCAAAGATCCGGAAGCCCACCGTCTCGCTCAGGCGATTGCCAAGGTCACCGGCGAGACCATGACTCGTGCCGTCAAGGAAGCTCTGCGGGAACGCTACGAACGCCTCCAAACCCGCCGTGGCAAAGCCTCCGTTGAGGAACTTCTCGCCATCGCCAAGCGTGCCTCCGCCCAGGCCAAACGTCCTTATCTCGATCACGCCGAATTCCTTTATGACGAACGCGGTCTCCCCAAGTGATCCTGGACACCTCCGCGCTCGCCGCCATCTTTTTTGGGGAACCCGAAGCGGCCCTCTACACTCAGCTCATCCACGACGCCGACCGCTGCCTGATGAGCGCCGCAACCTTCCTTGAGCTCTCCATCGTCATCGAAGGCCAGATTGGGCCAGACGCCGGCCGTCAATGTGATGCTTTTTTCCGCAGAGCTAACATTATCATCGAACCTTTCACCGTCGAGCAGGCGCATGTCGCGCGCCAGGCCTTCCTCGACTTCGGCAAGGGCCGCCACGCGGCCGGGCTGAATTTCGGCGACTGCCTCGCCTATGCGCTCGCCAAGATCACCGGCGAGCCTCTCCTCTTCAAGGGGGAGGATTTCAAAAAGACCGACATACCATCCGCTCTCTAAACTAGAAGTCAGATGACAAACAGTTCCACGGAAAGAAGCTTTTCAGCGATGCAAAGACCGATACCATCCGGCCCACCAACCGCTCTTCGCTGAGACCTTGCGCCGGTTGGCAGGCTGGAAGAGATGATGGTCGAGAAGATCGCCGTGTGCTGGTGGCGGCAGAAGCGCGCATTAAGATGCGAGGCTGGGCTGGTCAGACGGGCGTTTGTAGCCGATCACTGTGAAACAAAGGAATCGCTGGGCTTCCAAATGGTACTCGGACCAAGCCCCGAACTAGCAGCAATTAAAGATCATCTCAGTTTGCCCTTGGGTGCTGACCTCGACCGCATCCTCCGCTACGAAACATCGATCAATCGCCAGCTGGTCTACGCCATCAAACAACTGGAGCGTTTGCAGCTGGCTCGCAAAGGGGAGCATGTACCGGCACCCGTGAGCGTTCAGGTTTCAAGCGATCAGTAGAGCTTCGTACAGGGAGGCTCGACTCGCTGTAGCTTGTGGACGCTGAGCCGACGAGGTCAATCTGTTCTAATTCCAAGTACAAGATCAAGGCCCGCCGCATCGCCGAACGCTCGGAAGTCGCGGTCTCGCGTGAGCAGGGAAATATTTTGGTCGATACAGGTCTGGGCGATCAACGCGTCGCCGAGACGTGCTTTGCGCCCCTTTGCTATTGCCTTTGCTCGGAGTACTCCAGCCCGTTGCCAATAGCCCGGTTCTATCTCGATCATAGGCACTTCGGAGAGCGTTTCGGCAACTCCGGAAGGAAGCTTCGGGTCGCTCAAGAGTTCGGTGAGCACAACCGGCACCATTAGCACCTGTCGGTCCTCCAGCGCCTTGTCCAGCAGCTGCGCATCTTCACCTTTGCTGCCTTCTAGAAAAGCAATCCAGGTGCTCGTATCGGCTGCAATCATCGGTCGGCTTTCAGTTCTGCGAAGGTACGACTGAACCGGACCTTGCCGCGAAGCTGCCGCAGGCGAGCGTAAGTTCGCGACGCCGCAACGAGCTGCAGTCCGGTACGGACAGTCTGGGTGATGCCTGTGCCGCTGGCCCGTTGCGCCTTTTCGAGCAGGTTGCTGGATATCTCTACCGTGATCTTGCGCGCTGTTTCCATAGCGACTTTCATTATACCATATTCAATACCAGTGTCGAATATGGCAGTGCTCAAGCCCGCCATAAAACGGCTAGCGCCGCCGCCCTGAATCCAGAAATCAAATCAGCAGACCGGTAGTTTTTGCCAAACAATATATCGTGAAGGCCGCGACCACTGATGCGGGTTCTTGTTGATACGAATATTCTCCTCCGCAGTGCCCAACCAAATCATCCACTTTGTTCGCAAGCCACGCAGTCGCGAAACTTATCCGGCAAAAGCAGGCCGTCTCTTTCTATCCCCAGAACATCGCCGAATTCTGGAACGTTGCAACGCGGCCCGCTGAGCTAAACGGGCTCGGATTGTCGCATGAGGAAGTTCTCCATGAAGTCAGCAGCATCGAAAGCCTGTTAACAGGGCTGCGTCGAAGTAGCTTTAGGAAAACGCTTCGGCGCCGCCACCTCTCCAACAAAATTTGGGCTGGGCGGACGATGTGAAAAAGCGCGCAATTTTGCACCAAGCCCGCGCCCATCTCGGGCGTGTCACCCCAAAAATTCCTCTTCCCGGCACCAGTTATTCTCCTATCACCGAGAGGCCGCTGGGCCCGAAGAACGGGGAATCCATTGCCTGATACGCCAATACAGTTCCCTGTTTTATTGATTCCGATTGGAGAGATTGAAACTGGTCATTAGGGCAACAATCTAGGTGACAACTCATCGGTAATCTAGTTGACAACCCAGGCCGCCAAGGGTACGCTCATGCCGAGTGGCTGGGTGTATGTTTGCCCATACCCTGATTGGAGGCATCCATGTATGGATACGGTGCAGTGGTTGGTGCTTGTGTGGTAGTTATCGCGGCGCTGGCGGTCTATGTCCCTACGGTTTATATCCGCAAGACGAACACGATGATCAAGCTCTTGGAACAAATCGCGGCCAACACACGCAATTAAAGCAGCCGTGACAGGTTGTCCGGAGTCAGGAAGCGCGTTTCTTCGTGGCCCGCTTCTTTGCGCTGGCGCGCCTGAGCTGTGCTTCCTTCTTCAGCAAGTCTGCCTTTGACACCCTCAGAACCATGCTGAGCGCATTGCTCAGCCGTTCTGTCGGTGTGTCGCCGGGCACGTTCGGTGCAGGTTTCATACACCACCATGATACTCGGAGTGCAATTACTTGCTGACGTGCATATTGCGTGCCTTGCCCCCGATGAAGGTTTCGTCGGCTTCGACATGACCAGACAGTTTGTCAGTCGGGGCCATTCCGAGCGCGCACCGAATCCGGTGATCTATGAACCAAGCGGTTTTCTGCGTGACGTCGCAAGCGCGTGCAATCTCGTAGCTGCTGACGCCGTTCTTGCAGTTCACAACCTGCCACATGGCGAGAAGCCACTTGTCCAGACCGAGTGGCGAGTCCTCAAAGATAGTGCCCGTCTTGGAAGTGAACTGTCTCAGAGCGTGATTGCTGCCACACTGCCAGCGGTTATACTTCGCTTGGAATAGAACCTTCTTGCTCCCGCAACGCGGACAGCTAACACCGTCCGGCCAGCGGTGCGCTACCATGTACTCGCGGCAATTGTCAGAGCTTGCGAAGTAGATGATTGCTTCCTCAAGTGTATTCGCTTCCATGCTGAAATTTTGGATCGTCGGGAGAATTCGTGGGTGAATCGGTGGGAGTAAACCCTCCTGCACCCCGCGGGGGCTTCGCCCCTGCGAGACCCTGAAAACCAAAACCTTTCTAAGAAGGAAAAACAAGAA
>JBEKNL010000213.1:0-4015 GCA_049522855.1 Candidatus Korobacteraceae bacterium | reverse complement strand
AACCAGAAGAGAAATTCTCTGCTACAGGTCGCGGCCTGAGAGTCGCGAACAATGCCGCCAAATGCGAGAAAAACGGCATTTTAACGGTTACTTATCTGACATTAATGACTTGCTGGCGGAGAGGGGGGGATTCGAACCCCCGATACAGCTTTTGACCGTATAACGGTTTAGCAAACCGCCGCCTTCAGCCACTCGGCCACCTCTCCGGCTAGGGCTAAGATACTGTATCACAGAATCTTAGCTGGCATTTTGAAGCTCTCCCGATGTTGGCGCAACACCAAGGAAAACCATTTTAACAGCCGCGCTGTTGGCTTGCCTCTTGGCTTCCATCATCGCGCTGCCGTAGTGGTTCATTGTAGTACTCACCTGCGCGTGCCGCATCAACTGCTGCTGGACACCTACAGGAGCGCCGCAAGCGTCAAGCATAGAACGGTGAGTATGCCTTAGATCGTGGAAACCCAAATGGGGGATTCCGAGTTTGACACCGGCCTCACGGAACACCCTTTGGATGTTCGCGTATGGCCTACCCGTACGCGGAGAGGCAAACAACCAGCCGTCCGCAGAAGGTGCAGCGATCTTCCGATACTCCAGAAGCGCTTCCGCGAACGCTCGGTCAAGCGGCAACTCAGCTTCGCTGCATTCTGTCTTGCAGGAATCTATGACGCCTTTCACGACCGCTCGTTCTACCCGCAGTGTCAAGTTCTCGAAGTCAATGTCAACCCACTTCAAAGACAGAATCTCGCTCGCCCTCAACCCCAGACAGATAGCAACCAGCACCATCGTCTTGAACGGTTCCCGAAAAATGTTGAGGAGTAGCAAAATCTGTTCTCGTGTGAGCACATTCGGCCTCTTGCTGCGCCGGGACGAACCTTTGATCTCGACCAACTCCATCGGATTGCGCTGCGATGGAATGATTTGCCATAGCATCGCACGCTCGAAGAGCCTATGGAGCAAAGCCTTGATATGCCCTCTCGTCGTCGCGCTGCGCGGCACCACCTTCAGCCACTCGTGCACCAGAGAGGCAGTAACCGCGCTCATCGGCATCTCGCCCCACTTGGGCCGGAGCCAGTTCGCGATGAGTTGTAGGTAGCCTCTGCACGTCGATACCTTCAAAGTACCGTACGTGTTTTGCTGACCGGGCTTCAATCTGCTGATTTCCCGCAAGTGTTCGTCCTGAATGAATTTGTTGCAGACACCGTTGAACGACAACTCTTTAGAGATGTTTTGCGGGGTGTTAGAGTTGACCTTCCACAGTAGAGTGTCAACGTGTTTTAACATGTCACCCTTCGTCGGATAATCCGCCGTGCTGAACGTCATGGCCCGCAGTGGGCTTCCCGGCTTGCTGCGGTCAGGAAACCTATACTCCCAAGCGTTCGGCCCGGTCTTTCTTTTCAACCTGCGAAGGGAACCTCGTACATACCGTTTCCGTGTGAATAGTGTTTTCACTAGCTTCTCCCTCTCACACGGCATGGCTAGCGGTGTCATTGTACGCTTTCCTTCAACCAGAGATCAATTTCACTCTCGAAGAAATACCATGTGCCTAATCGTTGGTGTGCTGGAATTTCGCCTGCTCTCGCGTGGCGCTCGATTGTCCGATGGTTTCTGCCCAGTAGCATTGCCACGTCCCGGCTTGTCAACGGCTGCTCGAAGTTGCTTGTCATCGGAATTTCTCGTTCAACGTCCATTTGTGAGTCCTCTATTTATGTAATACTGTCCCCCTTGATGTTACCAGTGAAATTAAATCACTTACCTTGCTTCTGAAACAACCCGTAGGTATCTTGTCTCAGACTTGTCTCAGACTTGTCTCGGGGTTTTCTACCATGTTTATAGGGATATTAGATACCTAGAGTATGCTCTGAGACACTGAGACAACCTATAACGCTTCGTTTCCTACCAGCTAACTATCTATCTCGACGCAGAACAGCGCTATTTCCTACGAAACGTCCGCACAGACATCACTCACGGTGAGCACCCTGACATCCTGAACGACTGTGGGGGAGAACCATTAAAAAGCCTTGTCTCACGTGTCTCAGCTATTAGAATCAGCCCGGAACAGAACCCCCGGACGCGTCAAAGTTAGCTAACATGTGTAACGCCAAACCGATTGCCACGCAAAGTTCGGTGGCCGGGGCAGGTTGAATACCCGCAGCTGGCGCGTCACTGCCGGGGGGGGGCGGCGTTAGGTTCCTACACCGTCACAGGCCGTCACGGCCCGTCACGACAATTCATTATCAAACTGTAAGTTGTTGATATGAAAGGGAAAATAGAGTTTCCCACAGGATTTCCTCAGAAATCGTGCCTTTGATAATGAGGGTAGCGGCATTTTTTTCGGTATCTACTATTTATTGTGCGCGATCCGAGAGATCGGATCGGGGGCTCGGTTCTCATAGCCCGAGTCCCCACCTTTAGCTATGAGCTTCCGCCCATCCTAGAGTACTGATCCCTCCTAAGTGCCGACTAAGGACTCTATGGGTTTCAAATACATGACCGCCGTCCAATGGATAATACTTCCCGGCACCTCCGCATATCGGTTGGTCTTGTGTGCTGTAGTAACAAAGATGGCAGGACACGCCAACAACGAAACTGGGCAATTTTGGGCGACTTACAAGACGCTCGCCCGTGAGGCTCATTGTAGCGAGATCTCAGTTAAAAGGGCTGTGCCCAAGCTGATCGCCCTTGGTCTGGTCAAGGTGATAGGTCAGAAACCTACTCGGGGTCGCCCCACTTACCTATACCAGTTGAATTTGAAAGCATTAGAGGAACTAAGGTATCAGAGAGATACCATCTCAAAAGATGGTATCTGTGAGTCGGAGGATGGTATCAGAGAGTCGAACAATGGTATCAGAGAGTCCAAACAATGGTATCCCTCTGATACCCTGAACCTGTCCCTGAACAGAGAAGAGAACAGAGAAGATGAACCTATCCGTTCTCATCAACAGCAACCCCTTAAGACAGGGGATCAAAGAACCGTGACCAAAGCTGTTGGGACGGCAGCACAGCAGACAGGTAGCTTCCCGAAAGATTCTATCCCTGCCACAGTCGGTGTTACTGCCCCCCATTCCGCCACCCCCCCAAAGAAGATTCTCTCTGTGGAGCAGGAGAAGATCAAAGCACTGATGATTCAACGTCTGCCTCATATGGGAATTAAACCTATAGACTGGGTCAATCTAATCCCTAAAGTCTTGGCTAGAGAATATCCATACTGGATTGAACTCCTGCCTGAACTTGCAAAATACAGCACAGCGGAAACACGGAAGTGTTTTGAGCAGGAGAATGCTAAACGCGTTGCCCGAGTGCAGGCTGAACCCTTAACCGTGGATATGCTGGAGGATTGATATGAAACGTAAGAAAAATTGCCCGGTCTGTATGAAGGTCTACAAGGACCCAGAAATTGGTGCCGCCGTCAAGGCAGCTATCCTCAAGCAGGCGTGAAATTCTGACGGAGGCGGAAGTCCAGACATGCTTAAAGTCATGATGCTCGGGAAATTGTGTTCACCACTCTTACTGCTTCTGAGTGTCATCGCTGCTAAAGGTCAAGACTGGAATTGCCAGAGTGCTGCATGTGAAGGCCATAAGGCTGGTTATAGCTGGGGAATGAATCACGATGTAACCAAAACAGATTGCGACACTGCGGGCGAGAATACAAACTCACCATCTTTCGCGGAAGGGTGCAAGAGCGCTGTGAGAGATAAAGCGTGGGTTTGTGACACGCCAAGAGCTTACGCCGCTAGTACAGTCTTACTTCTTGGGAACACAGTTTGCGAAGAGCAATCGTGCGTTGCCGACGGATTGTGAGGAAGTCTATAACACGCTGCAAAAGTCACTAGGACAATCGTATGAGGCTGAAACAACTGTCTTCAGGTCTGGATGCCTCGAACAGGCAAAGAAACAAGGGATCGTCGGGAGAATTCGTGGGTGAATCGGTGGGAGTAAACCCTCCTGCACCCCGCGGGGGCTTCGCCCCTGCGAGACCCTGAAAACCAAAACCTTTCTAAGAAGGAAAAACAAGAAGCAT
>JBEKNL010000212.1:0-4034 GCA_049522855.1 Candidatus Korobacteraceae bacterium | reverse complement strand
TCGCCGGCGAAGATCCTCTTGGGACTTCCCCGGCAGCGAGCGAGCATCCTGTTTCTTCATCCCAGGACGATAACAGAATACTCACTGAATGTCATCTATATTATGCTCTGATTAGTAAGTATCGCGTTAGTGTTCCTGCAGCAGCTTACTCGGCCGCTTTCTCCGCCGCCTTGCTGATGGCGATGGTCTCGCCGACGTCGCCCACCTTGAAGCGGGCAAACCGCCGCACCGAGATATTCTCGCCCAGCTTGCCCACGACGGTGGCGATAAGCTGGTGCACGGTCATGGTCTGGTCCTTGATGAAGGGCTGCTCGTACAGGCAGACTTCCTCATAGAACTTGCCCATCTTGCCCTCGACGATCTTCTCGATCACCGGCGCGGGCTTGCCCGTCTGGGCCGCCTGGGCGCGGTAGATGTCCTTCTCTTTTTCGAAGGCATCGGCGCTCACGTCTTGCTTGCGGATGTAGCGCGGATCGGTGGCGGCGATGTGCATGGCGATATCGTGCACCAGGGTCTTGAAGTCCTCGGTACGGGCGACGAAATCGCTCTCGCAATTCACTTCCACCAGCGCCCCGATCTTGCCTCCGGCGTGGATGTAGCTGGTCACCGTACCCTCGCTGGTGGCGCGCGTCGCCTTCTTGGCGGCGGTGGCCACGCCCTTCTTGCGCAGAATGACAATGGCGCCTTCCATATCGCCCTTGGATTCGGTCAGCGCGTGCTTGCAATCCATCATGGGAGCGTTGGTCTTCTCCCGAAGCTCTTTCACTTGTGCGGCAGTAATGTTCACGGTTGTAGTGCTCATCTTTCGGAAATCCTTTTCGCTCTTCGTCATTCGCTGTTCGCTTCTCGCCGCGAAGAGCGAAGGGCGAAAAGCGTCTTCTATAACAAACAGCCCGCGCTGCAATGACGCGCGGGCCATGGAACCACTCGTCGTCTCGAACTGTTGTTAGGCGCTGGTATTCTCAGCGGCGGCGCGCCGGCCACCTTTGCCCAGCACTTCTTCCATGCTGACTTCTTCGGCCTCGCCGGTCTCCTCGGGAGCCGCAGCGGTTTCGCCCTCTTCCGGACTGGCCGCGGCAGCTTCGGCGTCCTGGCTATACTGCACACCCGCGGCAACGTCTGCCATCTGCTTGTCGGTGGCAGCCTGCGAACCCTCGACCACCGAATCGGCAATCTTGGAAGCGAACAGCCGGATGGCGCGCAACGCGTCATCGTTGCCGGGAATAATGTAATCCACTTCGGTGGGATCGCAATTGGTGTCCACCACGGCAACCACGGGAATACCCAGCTTACGCGCTTCCTTCACCGCAATCTGCTCCTTGTTGGAGTCGATCACGAACAGCGCGTCGGGCAGGCGGTTCAGGTTCTTGATGCCGGCGAGGTTGGCCTGCAGGTGCTTGCGCTCGCGTTCCAGCTTCACCACTTCTTTTTTTGGCAGCAGCTCGTAACGGCCGTCCGTAGCCATCTCATCGAGCTCTTTCAGCCGCTTCACCGATTTCTGCACCGTCACCCAGTTGGTGAGCAGTCCGCCCAGCCAGCGCTGGTTGACGAAGAACATGCCGCAGCGGGTCGCTTCTTCGGCGATGGCGTCCTGCGCCTGGCGCTTGGTGCCCACGAACAGCACCAGCTTGCCTTCGGCCGCCATGTCCTGCACGAACTTGGACGCCTCCTTGAACATCTTCAGCGTCTTCTGCAGGTCAATGATGTAAATTCCGTTGCGCTCGCCGAAGATATATTCCTTCATCTTCGGGTTCCAACGCTTCGTCTGGTGCCCGAAGTGAACGCCGGCTTCGAGCAACTCCTTCATCGTGATATTTGCCAAGCTACCTCCTAGGTTGGCTTGCATCCTTTGCGGCGGCTGCGGCGCTTTGCACCTGGCCGGATCGCTCTGGATTGCTTTCCCGTAACCCGCCCCGTTCGTTGACTACGGCGGGTGCGAGAAGAATGAAAATCAGTTGCCAGTAGTCAGTTGCCAGTTTTACGAACCGGCTACTGACTACTGGCTACTGACTACCGCTTGCTGAACTGGAACCGCTTACGAGCGCCCTTCTGCCCGTACTTCTTGCGCTCCTTACCACGAGCGTCGCGACGCAGAAAGCCTTCCGCCTTCAACTTGGGTCGCAGCTCGGGATTAAACTCCTGCAGCGCGCGCGCCGTTCCCATGCGCACCGCGCCCGCCTGGCCATTCACGCCCCCGCCGTCGACCGTGCACAGCACGTTGAAGCTGGCAATGGTTTCGGTGAGCACCAGCGCCGACTTGGCCATAATGCGCTGGGCCGCGGTCACAAAGTACGCGTCAAACGGTTTCCCGTTGACCGTGAACTCGCCGCTGCCGGGGCGAAGAAACACCCGGGCCACGCTCGACTTGCGGCGCCCCGTTCCGTAGTACTGAACCTGATCTGCCATCGTTTGTCCGTGGGGAGACGCGTGCTCCCTTTTATCCTTCCCCATAAAATTGATCGGCGAAGCCGGGCCTCGCCCCGAATTGCGCTACGCGCGCTTGGCGGCAGCGGCAGCCATGACTTCCGGCTTCTGCGCCGCGTGCGGGTGCTTGTCGCCCCGGTAAACCTTCAGCTTGCCGGCCATGGCACGTCCCAGCTTGGTATGCGGCAACATGCCGGTGATGGCTTCTTCCACAATCTGCTCCGGCTTGCGCTGAAAGCGCTTCTTGTATTCCTCGGCTTTTATGCCGCCCGGAAACCCAGAGTAGTGGTAATAAATCTTGTTGTCGGCCTTCAGTCCCGTGATGCGGACCTTCTCGGCATTGATCACGATGACATGGTCCCCGCAGTCCATAAAGGGCGTGTACTTGGGGCTGTCCTTGCCAGAGAGGATGCGCGCGATACGACTGGCCAGCCGGCCCAGGGTTTGGCCGTCGGCATCAATGACAAACCACTTGCGCGCAATTTCCCCCTTGGGGAAATAGGTTGACATCGGTGAATCTCCCAAAATAGTTGAAAACCGCGAAAGAGCCGCTGAGTTCTGGCGCTGGACGCGCTAGGAAACTTGCTGGCGGGCAAACGCAGGACTACGAAAGATTTAAGAATAGACCACGCGGGCCGCCATTGTCAATGAAACGATGGTCACACAACAGGTTGCAACATGAGAATTGGCGCCTCGCGATTGCTGGCACGCTTAGCCACCATGCCTACTCGCGATCAAAGCTCCGAAGCCGATGTGGGCCACCCCGAAGCCCGCAGCCAGCGTAATATTTGCCCACATCCACGGCATGGGCAGGGCAAGGGCGCCGAGCACCACAAACACGATGCCCATCGCGGGCACCACGCGCACGGAAAACGCGCCCGCTTGCACCACCCCAATTCCATAGAGCAACAACCACACCCCGGGTATCAGCCGCGTGGAGCCATCCCAGACGATCGCTGCCGTGAGCACTCCGCCGGCAGCCAGGGCCGGCAGCATTCCCACCAACAGCCGCCGTCCCGCAGTGGACAGCAGGTCCGTTCCCCGTCGGGAAGCTTTCCGCTGCATGCTGAACAGCGCGATAGTAAACGCGACCAGCGCTTCCGCAAGCCAGACCGCCAGCCAGCCATCGATGGTTCGCTGACGCATCGCCACAGCCGCAGCGATGAGCGCGGTAGCTCCCATGGCACACAAGCCCCAGCCGGAGACGGCGGTTAATGTCGAACTGCGCTTCGTCGTCTGCCGAGTGACCTGCAGATGATCGACCGCTGCAGGTTCATCGGGGGCGGATGATGTCGCGGTCCTGCGGCGGCCTGAGCGTAAATCGAACATTGGCAAGAAGCATACCTCGGGCTGTCAGCCATTCGTCAAAAGCCGAGGCAGCTTCCCTCTTTGGTGTATGGGGTGGCCTTCAGCGCCGCATTTGGTGATCGCTCCGGAATCGGCTCCCAAGCGTGGCTGGCACTACCTATGCAAGCTGGTCCTCCCCCGGCAGTCTTTTCTAATCGAAGAATGAGCCTGAAGGAAGCCTGAGCGGGTGGCCGAGGAAAGCTCCTTTCAGGGTTTGAATTTAAAAAACAGTCTAGCAGTCGTCGAGGCGGTGGGAATGTGGG
>JBEKNL010000211.1:0-4587 GCA_049522855.1 Candidatus Korobacteraceae bacterium | reverse complement strand
CCGCAGAGCCGGGTGACGGCGGCGGTGCAGGCGTGGCTGCGGGAGCAAATCCGCCAGCAGCCGGATCTGACCCTGATGGAATTGCAGGAGCAACTACAAGCGGCCCAGGGCGTGAGCTTGAGCATCGGGCGGCTGTGGCTGGCCTTGCGACAGATGGGACTGCGGCTTAAAAAAAGTCACTCCACGCCCAGGAACAAGAAACCCCGGAAGCGCGGCAGCGCCGGCAAGCGTGGCAGGAAAGCATAAGGCAGATCGACCCGCAGCAAATGGTGTTTCTGGATGAGAGCGGGGCCAGCACGCAGATGACCCGCAATTATGGTCGCGCTCCGAGTGGGAAACGGGTACCGGAAGGCACACCCCAGAGCCACTGGCATACCGTGACCATGCTAGCGGCGCTGACCACCAAAGGCTTGCAAGCACCCATGACCATCGAGTCGCCGACCGATGGCGATGTCTTCCTGGCCTATCTGGAACAGGTGTTGTGCCCGCAGCTTCACCACCCTATTCTCCCGACTTCAACCCGATTGAGCAGGCTTGGTCGAAGATCAAACAGTGGCTGCGTTCTGCCAAGGCCCGAACCGCAGAAGCTCTGGAAGGCGCCATCGCAGAAGCCCTGCGCGCTATTACCGCCGACAACGCTTTAGCTTGGTTCTCTCATTGCGGATATGGTCTACGATAACATTGAAAATGCTCTAGTCGTTCATCGCTAGGGTAAACGAAGCGTTGCTTCATAACCTCGACAAATTCGTCTCCCCGACCCAATTCTCCTTTGCAGCGACTGAGATAGTCAGCAAATAGCACCCCGCCGGTCACTTCGGGAGTGTTGTATTCGATCAACATCTCGGCAAATTTCTTGTATGCGCGAGCCCGCTTTATTTTGTCCGGCTCATACTTCTTGCCGTAGTAGGAAAGATCGAATGACGCCTGGGGGATAATGACAGCACGAAAGTATGAGTTTTGGGCTTTGAAAGCTTGAATGGCCTTTATGGCGGTCCGCTCGTGATTGGCATAGTTGATTTTTGAATATTTCAGCTCCCGCAGAGTTCCGTCCACCCTCTCGAATTTCTCTCCTCTCTTGATGTCATTGAACGACGCCAGAAACACGTCGTGGTCCTCACGAACAAACAAGGCACCCAAGAGAAAATAGGTGCCTTGCCAATCGTAAGACTCGTCAAGATAAATGATCATCTCTGATCTTCAGCCTGCATATCCCATCCGGTGGGTGTGTTCTCTGTGGTGAAGGCTACTTCCCTGCCGCCTCGCTCTGCGGCTTCCAGCGCAGGATGGGCTTGCGCGCCGCCATGGTTTCATCCAGGCGCGAGATGCGGGTGTTGTGCGGCGCTTCGAGGACGACCTCCGGATGCTCCTCGACCTCCTCGGCGATGTCCTTCATCGCCTCAATGAACATGTCGCATGACGCCTTCGACTCGCTCTCCGTCGGCTCGATCATCATTGCTCCGTGCACGACCAGCGGGAAGCTGACGGTGTACGGATGGAAGCCGTAGTCAATCAGCCGCTTGGCGATGTCCCCGGTCTTAATCCCCTTTTGAGACTGGATGTGGTCGCTGAACACCACCTCGTGCATGGTCGGCGTTTTGTACGGCAGATCGTAGCTGCCCTCCAACCCTTTGCGAATGTAGTTGGCGTTCAGCACGGCGTCTTCGGTCGTCTGCCGCAAGCCGTCGGGCCCATTGGCCATGATGTACGCCAGCGCGCGGATGTGCATCCCGAAGTTCCCGTAGAACATGCGCACGCGTCCGATGGACTGACGCCGGTTGTAGTCGAAACCCAACGTGCCATCCGGCTTGGTCACCAGCGCCGGTATCGGGAGGAAAGGCTCGAGGACCTTCTTGCACGCCACTGGCCCTGAACCGGGACCGCCTCCGCCGTGCGGCGTCGAGAAGGTCTTGTGCAAATTCAGGTGCATCACGTCCACGCCGAAGTCGCCGGGACGCGCCTTGCCGACCAGCGCGTTCATGTTGGCGCCGTCCATGTAGAGCAGCGCGCCCTTGGCGTGCAGCACCTCGGCGATCTTGTGGATCTCCTGCTCAAACACGCCCAGGGTGTTGGGGTTGGTCAGCATCAGCGCGGCCACGTCTTCGTTGACCTGCGCCACCAGCGACGCGATGTCCACCATGCCAGCGGCATTCGACTTCAAGTTCTCGACCGTGTAGCCCGCCATCGCCGCCGTTGCCGGATTGGTGCCGTGCGCCGAGTCTGGGATCAGGACCTTCTTGCGCG
This sequence comes from Candidatus Korobacteraceae bacterium, assembly GCA_049522855.1. Taxonomy (GTDB): domain Bacteria; phylum Acidobacteriota; class Terriglobia; order Terriglobales; family Acidobacteriaceae; genus Bog-257. The sequence goes on along the minus strand of JBEKNL010000211.1, from coordinate 2,346 downwards.
GATTGCCCTGCGATTCCAGGTACGCGCGCACCAGCAGAATGCCGGTCAGCTCGCCATGCGCGCCGGCCGCGGGTTGCAACGTGATCGCATCCATGCCGGTGATTTCGATAAGCTGCTCGCTTAGCATCTTCAGGATGCGCAGCGCGCCCTGCGAAATGCGCTCCGGCTGATAAGGATGCGCCTCCGCCAATCCGGTCAGCCGCGCCACCGCCTCGTTCACCCGCGGGTTGTACTTCATGGTGCACGAGCCTAGCGGATACATGCCATGATCCACGGCATAGTTCCACGTGGACAGGCGGGTGAAGTGGCGGATGATCTCGACCTCGCTCACCTCGGGCATGTGGCCCAGGTCCTCGCGCGCCTGCGTGCCCAGCAGCTTCGCGGGATCGACCTCTGGCACATCGAGCGGCGGCAACTCATACGCCTTCTTGCCTGCCGACGACCGTTCGAACAGGAGCACTTCGTTCTGGCTGATGTGAGTGGTAGCTTTGCGGATCTTCCTATTCACAGCGCCACCTCCTTCGCCGCCGCGTCAATCGACGCCTTGGCCGTGGTCTCCGTACAGCACCACAGCGAGGCGTTCCCCAGGTCGGGATAAAATTTCTTCAGCGGAAAGCCCCCGATAATGCGCTGCCCCAGCAGCTTGTCGTTGATGGCGTAGGGATCGGTTTTCGTCTGAACGACAAACTCGTTGAATCGCGGCGCGCCCTCAAACAGCAAGGTTGCCCCCGCCTTCTTGAACTCGCCGGCCGCATAATGCGCCTTGGCAAGGTTTTGCTTTGCCAACTCCTTCAGTCCCTCGCGGCCATAGACGGTCATGAAGATGCTGCACATCAGCGCAACCAGCGCCTGGTTGGTACAGATGTTCGAGGTCGCCTTCTCGCGGCGGATGTGCTGCTCACGCGTGGACAGCGTCAGCACGAATCCGCGCTTGCCGTTGCGATCCAAGGTCTGGCCGACCAGCCGCCCCGGCATCTGGCGCACAAACTTGTCCTTCGTGGCCATCACTCCGCAGTAGGGGCCGCCGAATCCCAGTGGCACGCCGAACGACTGGGCTTCCATGCTCACGATATCGGCCTCGACAGGAGGCTTGACGATGCCCAGTGAAACCGCTTCCGCGATGGAGACGATCAGCAGCGCGCCCTTTTTGTGCACGAGGTCAGCGATCGCCGCAACGTCCTCGATGGTGCCGAAGAAGTTCGGCGACTGGATCAGTACGCCTGCGGTTTCGTTATCGATGCCTTTCTCGAGGGCGTTCAGGTCAACGCGGCCATTCTTCAGGTACGCGACGGTCGAGACCGGCATACCCTGATAGCGCGCATAAGTGGTGATGACCTCGCTGTACTCCGGGTGCACGCTGGCGGCGACGACCGATTTGTGGCGGCCGGTCAGGCGCGCGGCCATCATGAGCGCTTCGGCGGCGCCGGTCGAGCCGTCGTACATGGAAGCGTTCGCCACATCCATGCCGGTCAGCTCGCAAATCATCGTCTGAAATTCAAAGATGGATTGCAGCGTCCCCTGCGCGATCTCTGGCTGGTACGGGGTGTAAGCGGTGAAGAACTCTCCGCGCGAAACCAGCGAGTCGATGACCACAGGACGGTAGTGGGAGTAAGCGCCCGCGCCCAGGAACGTGGCGTAACCTTGCGCGCTCCCGGTGGCGCACTCGCGAAAGAACTCCACGATTTCGCTCTCCGCGTAAGCGCGAGGAATCTTTAGATCGCCCTTCAGGCGATACTCGGGTGGAATGGCAGCGAACAGATCGTCGATGGACTTGGCGCCGATCTGGCGCAGCATGACCTCGCGATCGGATTCAGACTTAGGAAGATAGCGCATGGGTACCTGTAGCTTTCCTGGGCGACTGTATGAAGTGATTTTGCGGTAAGCACAGCGTTGCTTCAGCTAACAAGTTGGTGACATTGATCACGTTATTAATTTGGGATACCGGTTCTGTCGGACTGCTCGCACGTTGAGCCGAACGCCAAAATGCATTACATGAGTCCCGCTTGCGGGACAAAAGAGCTTAGCCCAGCGCTTCAGCGCTGAGTCGACGTTAGTTAGGATGAGAGTCCCGTAGGGACGGCACAAACTAGCCTAACTCGGTCGTGCCTACGGTACTCAATGTCGTTACAAAGTGTCCAGCCGGGGACATAGTTAACACTTTAGACCGAGGACATACTTTACACTTTTGGGTCCGTGTTTTTGGTTTTAAAAGCATTCTTAGTAATCGTCGTGCGGGGGGAATGTGGGAATCTCCGCTTTTGAGATTTCCACATTTCCCCCGCCTAGCTTCCCGGCTCATCCGCCGGCTGGTTCTTCGGCAGACGCTCGATACGCAAACGGTAGCTA
>JBEKNL010000210.1:0-4172 GCA_049522855.1 Candidatus Korobacteraceae bacterium | reverse complement strand
GCGATTTGGCAAGTGATGCTCGGAACAACAATTTCCCACTACAAAGTGCTTGACAGGCTGGGCTCCGGCGGCATGGGCGTGGTGTACCGAGCCGAAGACATGCGCCTGGGGCGCGAGGTGGCGCTCAAGTGCCTGCCCCCTGAAGTCGCCAGTGACCCGCAGATGGTGGATCGCTTGGTGCGGGAGGCGCGATCTGCGTCCTCTCTGAACCATCCGAATATCTGCACTATTTACGAAGTTGATCAAGCCGACGGGCATCACTTCATCACGATGGAACTACTCGAGGGCCAGACGCTACGGGAGCGGATTGGAGAAGGCCAGATCCCCACGGACCAACTCGCCCGTATTGGCATCCAGGTCGCCGATGCCCTCGATGCGGCGCACAAAAAAGGTATTATTCATCGCGACATCAAGCCGGCAAACGTGTTTCTGACCAGCCGCGGCGAGGCTAAGGTCTTGGATTTCGGTTTGGCAAAGCTGGAAACATCGAAGCTTGCCGCCACCGCGACCGGTGTTACGGCCGCGCCCACCGGCAATGCTGATTCTGCGTTGACCAGTCCGGGCCAAACCGTCGGGACCATCGCATACATGTCACCGGAGCAGGCGCGTGGCCAGAAGTTGGACGTTAAGAGCGATCTGTTCTCCTTGGGTGTAGTGTTGTACGAGATGGCGACAGGCGAGCTGCCTTTTTCTGGCAACACCACGGCGCTCATCTTCGATGCGATTCTGAATCGCGAGCCTGTTCCCCTTTCTCGCTATAACGCCGGTCTCCCGCCCGCGTTTGGCAACATTGTCACCAAGCTGCTGGAGAAGGACTGCCGGCTGCGCTACCAGAGTGCGTCGGATGTCGTGGCGGACCTGCGCCGCCTGCAGCGTGACCGAAATCCGGTCAAGACGGCCCCCGCAAGTCCCCCAACGGCACGCAAAGCGGGGAAGACCATCGATTCGTTGGCGGTGCTGCCGTTCGCTAATGCAACGGGTAATCCGGAACTCGACTACTTGGGTGATGCGATCGCTGAAGGAGTGATTGACGGGCTTTCTCATCTGCCCAAGCTTCGCGTTTTACCGCGCAGTAAATCCTTCCGTCACCGGGATCACGCGGATGACCCGCACGCGGTGGGGCGCGAACTCGCAGTCCGCGCTATTCTTAGCGGCCGTATCACCCTGCGCAGCGACCTGCTATCCATTCGAGCGGAAATGATCGACGTGGCCAAGGACACCCAGCTATGGGGCGCGCAGTTCAGTTGCAGCGCAAACGACGTACTGGATGTCCAGGAGGAGATCGCCCGGCGGGTGGCCGAAAGACTCCGAGCACCGTCATCGGTGGGAAGCAAAAAAGCTACGCGCCAATCCTCCCCTGCGCCTGTACACAATGACGCGCATGAACTGTTCCTTCGTGGCAACGATCACGCGATCCAGTGGACTCCGGAAGGATTGCAGCGCGCTATCGAACTTTACCGGCAGGCCATCGACGCCGATCCGCGGTACGCTCCGGCCTATGCGTGCATGGCGGTTGCGCATACGATGCTGACGGTCGTGGGCAGAGTCGATACGGCGCAGGCGTTTGGCCAAGCCAAAGCCTGTGCCCGACGGGCGATTGAATTGGATGAGGCGCTCTCGGAAGCGCATGCAGCCTTGAGTCTCACTGAGGTGTTCTGTGATTTCAATCTCGCCGAGGCGCTTTGGCAGGGAGAAAGAGCGCTGGAGTTGAACCCTGACTCCGCCATCGCGCGCTATGCCTATGCGCAGACGCTGTCCGCCTGTGGCCGGCTCGACGAAGCAATCGAACAGGCCAGGGAAGGTTGCGCGATCGATCCGCTGATGGCGCCTATGAATTACTGCTATGGACTGCTTCTGTATTACCAACGGCGGTGGGACGAGGCAGAGGCACAGCTGCAACGTACTTTGGAGATCCATCCGAACTTCTTGATGGCACGGGCGGTGCGCGGGATTGTTCTTGCCCGCTCGGGGCGATTTTCCGAAGCTATGGCCCAGGTCAATGAGCTCCTGAATAAGGAGCCCGACTCCGTATGGGAGCTGTTGCTGGCCTACGTGGCCGCTCTCGCTGGAGAGCGCGAGGAAGCCGAGAGCATTCTCGCCCGGATGGATTCCGCGGCACTGGCGGATGGCGCCTATTTCGCCGCTACGATCTACGGTGCGTTGGGTGAGCTCGATAGCGGTTTTGCGGAACTCGAGCGAGCTAGAGACCTTGCTTTTGCGGTCCTCGCAACGGCTGCGGTGAATCCCTCGCTCGATCCCTTCCGCTCCGACCCACGCTGGGAGCCATTCCTGCGAAGCATAGAAGAGCTGGCGCAGGCGATCCGGGAACTGCAAGGGACCGAGTAGCAGGGCGAACGCTCCCGCCATGCCAGGCGGCAGCAGCCACCCCGGCAACGGCTGGCAGTGGTTCCAGCCGGGAGCGGCGAGATTTATGAGGAAGCGCTCGTTGTGTTAGAGCACGTAGGCGATCATCAGATCGATAAAGGTTAGTGTCGGTCACGAGTGGCATCACAGGAGACACACATGGATCATCCGTCTACGGTCAAAAGCGACCTCCCGCACGGGCCCCTGCACACTTCCGGATCCGTTCCATCCCAGGCCGCACGCGTGGATTCTTCGTCTGCCGTCAAAAGCGAGCTCCGGCACGGACCCCTGCACACTTCCGGATCCGTTCCATCCCAGGCCGCACGCGTGGATTCTTCGTCTGGGATCCGAAGCGGGATCCGGCGCGGACCCCTGCAATCTAGCGGATCCGTTGCCGCACAGGCGTCACTCGGGAATGATCCGTCTGCGGTCAAAAGCGCGTTCTGGCGCGGACCCCTGCACGCTCCCGAATCAGTTGCGGAAGTTGGAGTGAGCCAAGCTATCCTCGAGGATCTGGCGCTAAGGATTCTCTATACCTCCGGTTCTTTGTCGCTGCGCGAATTGGCGGCGCACACCCGGCTCCCCTTGTCGGTGGTGAACGAACTGCTTCGTCGGATGCGTGCCGAGCAGCTCTGCGAAGTCACGGGAATGACGGGGAATATTCCTCAGATCGCCATCACCTCGCGAGGCAGATCGCGAGCGGCGGAATTGTCGGGGGTGAACCAGTATACGGGTCCGGCTCCGGTTTCTTTAGAGAATTACAAACAACAGGTTCACGAACAAAGCGTCCGCCATGTGGACGTACATCCGCCTGCGGTCGAGCGTGCCTTCGCCCATCTTGTTCTCGACGCCACGGTTCTAGAAAAGCTCGGGGCCGCTCTGAATTCGGGCACCTCAATTTTCTTGTACGGACCAAGTGGCACGGGAAAAACCACGATAGCGACAGCGCTGGCGCAAGTGCTTGCGGTCGATCGGGTATGGATACCGTACGCGGTCGAAGTCGACGGTCAAATTATTTGCGTCTATGACCCTCATCTTCACGCAAAAATCAACGACCCCGTTGCGCAGAGTGGTGATGCGCGTTGGGTACTCTGCCATCGCCCGACGGTCCTGGTCGGCGGGGAGCTGACCATTGAAATGCTGGAGCTGCAGTTTAACCCGATTACAAAATTCTATACGGCTCCCCTGCAAATGAAGGCCAACAATGGCGTCCTGATCATCGACGACTTCGGACGTCAGCGACTGCGTCCGGAAGAACTGCTCAACCGGTGGGTCGTTCCCCTCGATCGCAGAATCGACTTCCTTAGTTTGGCAGGAGGGAAAAAGGTCGAGATTCCGTTCGAGCCGTGCGTTGTATTTGCCACCAATTTGAATCCGGCCACGCTGGCCGACGAGGCATTCTTGCGAAGAATTCAGACCAAGATCAAAGTAGGTGCTGTTTCGGAGCAGCAATTCCACGCGATCTTCCGTGCGGTTTGCAGCACCTGCAAGCTTCAGTGTGAGGCTGGCATCATCGACGAGTTGATCAATGTCATCCGGAGGGAGCTGAAGGAACCGCTGCGGGCCTGCCATCCCGGAGACCTTGTGAACCAAATCTGTTGGAAGGCGCGTTACAAGGAGACCGTGCCTTGCCTGGATCGGGACGCCTTGCTGGCCGCGGTTGACTCCTATTTCGTTCGCGAGACCGAGGACCCAGACCCAGAAGGCGCTTAGCTTCTTCCCTACTGGGCTCGCAATCACACGAATCCTGGCTCGAGGAATCGACTCCGACCGGGAGTTTGCAAGAGAAGAAGCGATCGAAGTTTCGA
>JBEKNL010000209.1:0-4201 GCA_049522855.1 Candidatus Korobacteraceae bacterium | reverse complement strand
GTTTCCTCCACGGATGCGACTCTAGCTACGGGGCTCTGACTATTACCCCGGTGAGACTACCTCCCACTGAACATGTCAGCCTTCCTTGGACACACTCGTTCGCCAAAAATAGATCGCATCGTTTTTCGGGCTGCACGACACACCCAACCAGTCAATCAAGTTCGTCGATCAGCGGTTCATCGGATAGATACACCAGCATCGAATGGTGTTGGAAATCAAACCAACGGCAGAAGGCATCGAACCCGAGGTCTTGCGGCCCAGGTCTTTTCATCTCGGAACCAACCCCCAACGGAAAAATAACCCAGCCCGGCATCAGTATTAATAAAGGACGTCGAGAGTGAGGCTTCGGCCGGTGGGCGGCCATCTCTTGTTACTTTGTTGTTGTAAGTCCAGAACGAGCCGGTCCGCTGTTCTCCAACACGCAAACTCCGCCCCACGGTTTGTCAGGCTTGCGGCCTGCCGGATCGGGTAGAAGCGACAATAGCCGCATGCCAAATGACAGTCGTTTCAACTTGGCCGCAGTCTTTAAGAGCGAACGCGTCTCGACCACCTTCCAGCCGTATCTCGCGAAAAATTCTGGACCCTCAGGCGGCGCGAATTTCAGCGGTGAACCGGCCGCAACCAGCGGGCCACCAATGGCCTTCTGCAACATCTTGAGAAGGGCGGGCGATGCAAGATCAGTGACCCAGAGCCGGAAGCTCAGCGGGGCGGACAGATCGCGGGCCAATTCGGCAGCCTCATCGGCTTCGAAGTAAACGATAAGACCTTCGCTGATTACCAGCACCCGCTTCGCCTCTTCCCCGAGCCGCTGAAACAACGCGCGGCGCGCTGCAGTGTCCCTTAAATCCAGCGGCGCCCGCTCGACCGCACATACCGGCTTTTCAGCGCCGAGCACTTCCTGCTTGTAATTCAGCATGTCAAGCAGGTCGACTTCGACCCATCGAAGGGAAGCGGGTAGCTGCATCCGGTACGGCCTGGAATCGAGCCCGGCAGCCAGATTGATAACCATATCCGTGCCTTGCTGCACTTGGCGTTCGATGACCTGATCAACTAGCCAAGTGCGGGCAATGTAAGACCAAGAATGCCGCTCGGCAAATGGCATGGCAGCGGCGATTTGCATGCCGCGATCTCCGGCTAACTTGCGCGCATATGGATCGCGGAAGACAGCATTAGTCCGCTCGCTTTCCTGTGCGCGGTACACCGCTACCCACAGGGCGGTATCGGAAATGTGGCGAATTGGATTTGCTGAACTCACGGCAAGAGAATCATACCTGTTTCACCGGGGACCAAGCAGTGGCCCAAAGGCAATTGTGTCGTGACTTCCGGATTGACGACCATCCGAGAATTTCGTGGCGATAAGCGCGTTCGTTACGCAATAACGTCCGGTTAGGCCGTCGCTCGGGAGGAATCTCAGCGATTGTCAGCGGCAGACTTCCCAGAAGCGGACTTGTAGGGAGTCAGCCCCTCACGGTTCCATTGGATAGGGGCGGCGCCCGTCAACGAACGGCAGCCCTGCCACGTTCACGTCCACCTACCACGACTTGTAACCTACGGTGGTAATCCCACCCTCCGCATCATCTCGATGTAACGCGGGTCCGAACGCAGAAAATCGAACAGCGGGTCCCTGATCTCATAGGGAAACTCAGTCCCATGATTGGCTGCACTCTTTTGCAGTAATGCAATCGCCTGCTCGCGGTCCCCCTCGATGGCGGACGAAAGAGCCAACAAGACTTCGCCGACCTGGCCGTGTTTGCTCATGTCGTTCAAATGGGCCCTCGTCAGCTGGGCAAAGCCTTTCGCCGTCGCGTTGGCAGCCGGCAGGTTCTTGCTGCCTTCAGCGATCGCAAAAATACGGTATTGCTGGTCCGACTCAGCCCATTTGCCCATCGCTGAGTACACATAGGCAAACTTGCGGTGCGCAACTGCGAAGTTCGGATCCATGTCGATCGTTTTGCGGAACTGCTGCGCGGACTCGTCGTACCGGTGCGCTGCATACAAGGTATATCCGTAGTTGACGTTGATGATGCCGGAGAGTGGGTCCAGCAGCAGAGCGTTACGTATCTCGCTTAACGCCGCGTCGGTGTTGGCCATGGGCAGCAGGTACAAGAAGCCGTACTGGTAGTGGAGTTGCGCGTTATTAGGCGCGAGTTCCAGGGCATGCTGAAATTCCCGTTCACCTTCCCCCCACTGAAAATCACCAGTGAGCGCTATCGCGAGCGCGCCGTGTCCTTCGGCCAGTTCCGGGTCTAGTTCCAGGGCTTTGCGCGCTGCCGAAAGTGCCTGCGCATTGCCTTGACGCGCGTCCATGCCCGTCCAGGAGGGCGCAATGTTGTATGCGTCCGCCAGTCCGGCATATGCCAATGCATACCCCGGATCGGCATCAATGGCCTGCTGGAAAAGCTCAAGGCTCTTATTGATGTTGTCGTTGCCCCGCTTGTTCAGTAGATAGCGGCCTTTCACATAGAGCTGGTATGCAGCGGAATTTTGCGTGTGGCCCCGCGACATTTGTCTCTGCTGCTCGCCCGTTAGTCGCGACCGCAGCTTCGCCGCGACGTCACTCGTGATCTCCCCCTGCAGGGTCGAAACTTCAGCCAGGTTGCGTGTGTACTGCGCACCCCAGATTTCGCTCCCGTCTGCGACATTCACGAGGTCGGCGGCGATCTTCACATCATCGCCGCGGCGCGTGATCCTGCCGGTCAGCACCGCGTCGACGTTCAGCATCTGCCCAATTTTCGTCGGATCGTCTTCCTTGCCCTTGAAGCGGAAGACCGTGCTGCGCGCCAGTACCTTCATGTTGGGCAACTGGGAAAGTGTGCCGATCAGGTCCTCCGTCAAACCGTCACTCAGAAATTCGTTGTTTGCATCCGCGGTGGCATTCACAAACGGCAGCACCGCCATCGAGGAGATCTTCTTCGCCCCCGATCCGCGCCACAGAAATCCCGCTACGACCGCCGCGATTAACAGCACGGCGGCCAATGCTATCCAGTATTTCTTCGAACCTGCGACAGCAGTCGGCACTGCGCTGCTGCTCCCTGCCCCCGCCTGGCTCACCAACTCACCTGGTGCCGCCGCGATTACCGCGCTTCTTCCTGAATCTGTGTCGCGCTTCAGCCGTTGCAGGTCGGCCCGCATGTCCGACGCGGTTTGATAGCGCATGCGTGGGTTTTTCTCCAGCGCTTTGTTGATCAGGTCTTCCAGCTTCGGCGGAACCTCCGGGTTCAGCCGCACGGGCGACACCGCCGCCTTATTCAGGATGGCGTCAAACATCGCCGCGCTCGTATCTCCGCGAAACGGCAGCGTGCCGGTTACCATTTCGTAGAGCACCGCGCCGAAGGAGAACAGATCGGTGCGCGAGTCCAGCCCTTTCCCGAGTGCCTGCTCCGGCGACATGTAGGCGACCGTCCCCATCGCCGTTCCCGGGCTGGTCAGGTGCTCTTCGGGCACCGCCAGGGCAGTCGCCGCAGCGCCTACTACCTCCGCCTGCCCCTTTGCGATCGTCACCTTGGCCAACCCGAAATCGAGAACCTTCGCGTGACCCCTCTTGGTGACGAAGATGTTCGCCGGCTTGATGTCACGATGGATAATGCCTTGCGCATGTGCCGCGTCCAGCGCGTCGGCGATCTGGATTCCCAGCTCCAGCACCGGTTCGACGGCCATCGGCTTGTTGTTAATCAGGTGTTTCAGCGTCGCGCCATCCAGATACTCCATGGCGATGAACGGATGACCTTCCGCCTCGTCAATTTCGTAGATCGTACAGATGTTGGGATGGTTCAGCGCCGACGCCGCGAACGCCTCCCGCCGAAATCGTTCCAGCGCGGCCGGGTCCTTGGCCGTTTCGTCGGGCAGAAACTTCAGCGCCACGTGGCGCGGCAGCTTGAGGTCCTCGGCGTCGTACACAACACCCATGCCGCCACCGCCGAGCTTTGCAACGATGCGGTAATGCGAGATCGTGGTATCGATCATGGCTTACTGGCGCTGAAATGAATGCCTGATAATAGGGCGATCGACACAGGCAGTCAATGGCTTAGCGGGGCCTCGCCCAGCAGCGGACCGGTTGGTCGAAGCCACAGGTCTCGAGGAACCGGCTTCCGGGAAGTCTAGAACCTCGAAGCTGAGCCAGCGCACCCTCGTCAGTGTCAATGTGCGGACCTTGGGCACCAGCACCAGGCACTGGTAAGAATCTTTCAGAATTCTTGAGCCC
>JBEKNL010000208.1:0-8882 GCA_049522855.1 Candidatus Korobacteraceae bacterium | reverse complement strand
AAACGGGCACAGGGGCACCATATTTGCCGCGGCCTTGACTGCCGGGTACGTCGCTGTCAGCATCTCACTCTGATTCCGTTTCTGCTACCACTGACAGCGCCCGCTGTCCGTTACTCGGAAGTAATCCAGTTTGACGTGTTGTCGGCGTTCCGTCCTTGTGGCCGCGACGTGGTGGAGTTCTTCAACAGCGGTTTGGGCGTTTTACGGCCAAGTGGCGGTGCCAATGCGGTTGCCGGATGCTGGCCGGCTCCCGAGGAACATATTCCATCCGGTTCAGATTGGGTGCGAGTTGGCCTGATATCAACAACTATCCGACTGACCTGTGGTCTCCGGGTGACGTGTCGATCATCGGTTTCAATGCCCGAGGCTTTCCCGGGTCGAGCACCAGAACTACTGCAACTTCGCGTACTCCGCTTTGGCCTGGATGAGGATGGGAACGTCGGGATCGGCGTCTTTCCACAGCGTGAGAAAATCCTGATACGCAGCGCGGGCTTTGGCGGTATCGCCGGAGAGAGAGTAAGCACGTGCCAGTCCGAGGCGAGCCAGCGCTCCCCATGGGAAGTTCACGACAAGGCCGTAGTGGTCAACGAACTTCCGAAATTCTGCTGCCGCCCGGTTGCCGTCGTGGAGCATGAGATACGCTTCCCCACGCAAATAAACTGGACACAGGAATATCGTGATGTCTGTTGGCTCGCTAAGTTCGATCATGCTCCCCACCTTCAATAGTTCGATTGCCCGGTTCGGGTCTTTGCGTTCTAGGGCGACCGCCGCCCGGATCGTCGGCAGCCAATACCTCTGAACCATCGTGTCCAATGGGAAGTTCTGGTCGAGTTCGGCCGCCAGTTTCTCCGCTGCTACCGAATCGCCTGCCCGCGCCAGGGCCAGCGCCGCCATGACTCGCACATTGCGGTTCGGAGCCAGCTTCAACGCCGCATTGGCCTCGGCGCGCGCTTGCCCCCGATTTTCCGATTCCACCTCGCGCAACGCTGCCGCTGCCTGATACATTGCGACGGCCTCTTTGGCGTCGTTGTGCTGGGCGGAATCCATCGCCTGCCGAGTCAGTTCGTGAGCGTTCTTCAGCCTGCCGTACCAACCTTCCGTGTCCGCTTGTGAGGCCAGCAGCAGGTCTTCCGAGCCTGGCTTTCCCATGGCAGCCGAGACTAACTGCGCCATTTGCGCCGTGTCTCCCTTCAGAAAAGCCAATTGGTAGCGGTTTTGAAGGAGGAATTCACCCCCCAGCTTGCGCTCCTCCGCCTGCTTGTACACCGCCTCCGCTTCATCCAGCCGGTTGAGGCTCATATAGGCGTAGGCGAGGTTGAGATAGAAGCCCTGACCGTTCGGCTGTAGGCGCTGCCACTCGCGCTGCTCCTCCAATAACATTTCCCAGTTTCCTAAGAAGGCGGCAATACCCCCCAGGCTCCCGTAAGGACCGGTGTCTCTTGGGTAGGTCTGCTGCCACAGTTCGAAGGTCTGCGCCGCCTTCTCCAGTTCCCCGGTCACCAACGTTGCGTAGGAGCCCTCTATGCCGAAACGTTCCCGTTCGCTTACCTTCTCCCGCAGGTCGTAAGCCTTGCGCATATTCTCCGCTCCCCGCGCCACCTCGTTGAGAGCGAAATAAACCCCAGCCATCGATGCGTAGGCCGTGGCAAAATTCGGGTCGAGTTCCGTCGCCCGCTTGTAGAAAGGCAGAGCGGCTGTTTCCCCTTTGGCAAACCCCGTCTTTCGTCCCAGGCTGTAGGCTTCGAGCGCCTCCAGTGATGGGGTGGTCGCTTCCGCCAACGGCGTGGCATATTTCTTCACCGAGCTGAGCGACTCGCCCAGCTTGCTCCGCATACTGACTGCTCCACTGTCCAGCGCGTTGAGCACCGCTTCCTTGCCTGCCGCCTGCTCCTGTACCTCGGCCAGCACGCCGCCCGTGTTGCAGTCCATTGCCTTTAGGCCAATCACGTACTGGCTGCCTAGCGCAGCAATCGAGCCCGTCAGCATCGCCTTGCTGCCCGTGCGCTGGCAGACCTCGTGTGCGACCCCCGGCGTTAACCGGTCACCGGCAGGACGGCCCATCAGCTTCAAGGTTTCGTTTACCCTGCGCTCGGACACTAGGGCAAGAAAGGGCGATTGCTCCAGCTGTACCGAGATGCCCTGCTTCAGCGTGTCGTCGAATACGCTGTCACCGGTCTTGTTGTCGAAATCGGACAGCACGATGGTGTCCTTGTCGGTCAGGCGATAGCTTTGCTGATGCGAACGATAGTAAAGCCCGCCCGCTACGAGCAAGGCGACGAGCAGGACGGGAACCGTAATTTTCCAGAGCTTCGAGACACGAGCCACAGGAGCTTCTGCCACCGCACTACGCCCGCTCTCGGAGTCCCGCTTCAGCCGTTGCAAATCCGTTCGCATGTCGGCGGCGTGCTGGTAGCGCAGATTGCTGTCTTTCTCCAGAGCCTTGTTGATGATCCGCTCCAGTTCGGCCGGCACGTTGGGATTCAGCTGCACGGGAGGAACGGGTGCTCGATTCAAGATCGAATCGAACATTGCGCCCGAGGTGTCGCCTCGAAACGGCAAGGTGCCCGTACACATCTCGTACAGCACCGCGCCGAAGGAGAACAGATCAGTACGGGCGTCGAGTTCCTTCCCTCGAACCTGCTCCGGGGACATATAAGCCACGGTGCCCAGCGCAATGCCGGGGCTCGTGAGATGTTCCTCGGACTCGATGGTCGGGGCACTCATGGCAATGCTCTGCGGCTTGAGAGTGACCTTCGCCAGCCCAAAATCGAGAACCTTCGCCTGACCTCCATTCGTGACGAAGATGTTGGCAGGCTTGATGTCGCGGTGGACTATGCCTTTGGCGTGCGCAGCGTCCAACGCATTGGCAATCTCGATGCACAGATCGAGCACCGTCTCGATCTCCAGCGGCTTGCCATTGATCTGCTGCCGGAGCGTCTGCCCCTCCAGCAGTTCCATGGCGATGAAGGTTTGCCCATCGGCCTCGTCAATTTCGTAGATCGTGCAAATGTTCGGGTGGTTCAAAGAGGACGCCGTCTTGGCTTCCCGCTGGAAACGGCCGAGGGCTTGCGCATCGTTGGCGAGGTCGTCGGGGAGGAACTTCAGGGCGACGTGACGACCGAGCTTGAGGTCTTCCGCTTCGTACACTACCCCCATGCCCCCGCCTCCGATTTTGCTCAGAATGTGGTAGTGGTCAATTACAATTTCCGCTAGGCCCGATTGTGAATTCGACGTTCCCTGGTTGATGCGATAGTGTTGGGGCGCACCGGCCTTGGCCGCAAATGCCGGCGTTTCGATGAAGTCTCTGGCTTTATCGTCATGCGCCAGAAGCGATTCAACTTCGTGGCGGAGTTCTTCATCTCCGGTACATGCCTGCCTGACGAAATCGGCCCGGCCGCTCCCCTTCACTTGCAGCGCGGCGTGAAAAAGTTCCTCGACTTGTCCCCAGCGTTCACGATTCATCGAGTTTCTCTCTGCTGAGTTCGCGCAACAACCAGGCTTTGGCCAACCTCCAATCCCGCATCACCGTTTCCGGCGAAACTTTCAGCACCTCTGCGCTTTCCTCGACGCTCAGGCCGCCAAAGAACCGCATCTCGACGACACGGCTCTTGCGATCGTCCACCTGCGCCAGGCGACTGAGAGCGTCATCCACGGCAACCAAATCTGCGCTGGCCTCGGGAGCAAATGCGGGGACGACATCCAGCGAAACTCGTGGGGCTCCTCCACCGCGCTTATTCGACAACCGGGCTTTGGCATGGTCGATGAGAATGCGCCGCATCTGCCGGGCGCACAGGGCAAAGAAATGCGCGCGGTTCTGCCAATCAATCACTTTCAGATCCGAGAGGCGCAAGTAGAGCTCATTAATCAGCTCCGTAGTTTGGAGAGTGTGTCCCTCGCGTTCTCGCGCCATACAGCGCTGAGCCGCTCGATGCAGCTCGCGATAAACCTGAGGCGTCAGCTTCTCCAGAGCCTGCTCATCGCCCTGGCGCCATGCCTGAAGCAGTTCGGTGATCTCGTGTCCGAGGGCCTCGGTCATTCGAAGCCTCTGCACTGCAAAGGAGAAAAGGGTGGTTACGCGAAAACTAGCCGGGACATGCTGCGCACTTTAGGTCCCGTTCCTTCGAACTTCGAGGATGACGCACCCTCGGTTTCGATTGTCACCCCCCCTTCCCCGGCACAACGCTGGTACGACTCCCAAGACACGCAAAGGTTGCACATTCTGGCGGCCGAACCTGGCAATCGGACTGGTACCGAGGTCATGTTCTGAGGGAAATTACAACCCGGAGGCCCTAGCGCCACAGTCGAAAGTTACACACATTCTGCTTGAAGGAGGTTTGTCATGAAGCATCTAGGCCTACTCGCAAGAGCCAAGAACATGCCGATCAGGAAGACCCACGGGCTTGTCTTGGCACCATTGCTCCTGCTCGCCCTGAGCGGGGCATTTCTGGCAGCGCAGGGACAAAAGCCAGAGCTCCCTCGCTATACCGTCCAAGACCTCGGTACGCTCGGTGGCACGTTTAGTATTGCCGGCGGCCTCAGCAACAGCGGATGGGTGGAAGGCTGGTCACTCGTGTCCGGCGACACCGCCCGACACCCGGTCCTTTGGCGCCGGGGCGTCATGACTGACCTTGGCACGCTCGGTGGTCCGAACGCCGATGCAGGATACCGTTCCAGCGACAGCGGCAATGTCGGGGGTGCCTCAGAGACTGGCGCTCCAGATCCGTTCGCGGAGAATTTTTGCGGCTATGGCACCAACCTCATATGTCTCCCGATCGTTTGGTGGAACGACGGAAAGAAAATGACTCGGCTACCCACGCTTGGCGGCAATAACGGCTGGGCGGCGTCAATCAACGACCAAAACGAGGTGGTTGGGGTAGCCGAGAACACCACGCAAGAGCCGACATGCGCTGGCGCCAGCAATGTCTTTCAGTTTAAGCCTGTCATGTGGGCGGAAGGCCGGATCCACCAGCTCCCTACGTTTCCTGGCGACCCGGTCGGAATGGCCTGGGGGATTAACTACTGGGGCCAGGCCACAGGGTACTCGGGTAATTGCACGACGAGTTTACACGCCTTGCTTTGGCAAGACGGCAAGGTGATCGACCTCGGCAACCTCGGGGGCAAGATGAACAACGCGGGCGTGGATATCAACAACCTAGGTCAAGTGGTCGGCATCTCCGACCTGCCTGGCGATACCACCGGCCACGCTTTCCTCTGGCAGAGAAGAACCGGGATGATGGACCTCGGTACGCTGCCCGGCGACGTTGGGAGCGATGGCGATGGGATTAACGACCTAGGTCAGGTGGTGGGCGGGTCGTGGGACGCAGAGGGCAACGACCGTGCCTACCTTTGGCAGAACGGCGTGATGACGGACCTCAACACCCTGATTCCCCCTGACTCTCCCTTGTATCTGATCGAGGCAACGGGGACTATCAATGATCTGGGACAGATCGCCGGCATCGCCTTGCAGATCAGCACAGGCGAGGTGCATGCCTTCTTGGCGACTCCTACAGCCAGGCACTGGGAGATCCTTGAGAAGCCGAAGGTCGTTCTCCCGGAGACTGTTCGCAAGCTGCTTCAGCAGCGACGAGGCAATCACTTTGGACATGAGCTGACAGGGCCGCAGTAAGCACTGGGAGCGGCCGGGCGCCAATGTTATGAACTGAGTAGAAGCAATTAGTCCGGGCCGAACCTGGGATTACTACCGACCAAATATTCACGATCCTGATCTGGGCAGCGACCTGCCTAGGTTAGGGAACTTCCAGATAAGGGGTTTTCCATGTTACGAAAAATGCTCGGCCTCATGATTCTTCTACCCTGCATCATCCTAGCCAGCAGCAGCTTCTTAACAGCCCAAGCGATCTATGACGCGGAAAAGCTAGGGCGCTTTGTGTCTCCGCACGACTATAACTTCACGACCGTTGATTCACCGGGCCTCTACCAGGAGGTCGACAACGGCAATTTTGTGACCTGGGTCAACAACACTGGGCTAGTAAGCCAGCAGTACATCGGAATCGACGGCAACATGCACACCGCTGTTCTCCTTGAGGATGGATGGAAAGTGATTGACGTGCCAGGAGCAACCAACACGGCAGGGACAAATGCCAACTCAGAGGGACAGATCGCTCTGACATACTCGGGCGCGAATGGTGTCGCGCATCTGGCGATCTGGAAAAAAGGCCACTATTCCTACGTCAATGATCCGTGTCCGGCTGAATACACGTACGGCGTTGCAGTTGGGATCAACGACTGGGGACAGGTAACCTCCTACGTTGTTGATTCTAATGGCGTATCCTTGGCATGTGTAGGAAACCCGATTTTCCCCTATCGTGGCGCGGTTTTCGGTTTTCCCGACGCAGTCGGCACGATCCCAATCATGACCAACGATTTGGGCGTCACGGTGGGCGCCTATTGGGACGCGCAAGGCGTTCAGCACGGATTTGTCCACCACATGATTGGCAATGTTTTTACCTCTGTTGACTTCCCCGGAGCGTTCAATAGCTGGGTGCAAGGCATCAACGACGAAGGCATAATGAACGGGTCCGGCCAACTCAATGCCAGCGGCAATTGGGCTGGATTCGAGATCATTGGCGGCCACATCGAAGACTGGAATGTGCCGCACGCGGTGCAGACGGATCTCTTCGTAATCACCAATGACCTGCGTGTAGCTGGGCTCTATCAGTCCGCCGACGGAGTCTGGCACGGTTTCGTGGCGACGCCCAGATAAGTGGCTTTGTCACGGGCGGAGCAAAACTCGACCACTGCGGCGGAGTAAAAGTAGACCAGTTGAACACGTAGGAGATTGGGGATTGTCGGGGAGGACGACGTCTGGAACGAAGGCCTGCCCCGCCTGCAAGGCGGCGGGTTAAGGCCATAGCGGAAGACGTTCTCCTCCCCGAGGCGTGTTCACCGTAGCGGTTCCTGCCCGGCGTGGGCGATGCGCTCTTAGCGTTTCGGCCCTATGCCGTCCACAGATTGCAGCTCAGCGACCCGGGCTTCGATAACCTCTAACACCTGGGCCCCGAACTTCCCGACCAGCTTCTTCGCCGGGACGGGCCCAATGCCTTTGACCAAGCCGCTGCCCAGATAACGTTCGATGCCTTCGACCGTGGTGGGCGGCACCGTCTTCATGGCCACCGCCTTGAATTGCAGGCCGTGTTGCTTGTCCCTGACCCACCAGCCTTCCGCCACTAGCCACTCCCCGGCATTCACCAAGGGCTAAGGGATACGTTTCTTGCGGGCAAGCTCAACCCTCGGTTTCGATTGTCCCCCCCTTCCGAGAAAGCCCGGCACAACGCTGGTACGACTCCCAAGACACGCAAAGGTTGCACATTCTGGCGGCCGAACCTGGCAATCGGACTGGTACCGAGGTCATGTTCTGAGGGAAATTACAACCCGGAGGCCCTAACTGAGCTTGATACATGGAGGCAGTCATGAAACGCATCAACATTTTGCTGTTGATAGTTTTCACCTGTTTTGTTTCGGCCGCGTGGCCGCAAGCACAACCGCAATGGAAGGACAATATCATCAGCTTCGACGTTCCCGGCGCAGGCACAGGCGCGGGCCAGGGCACCGTACCTATAGGCCCCAATGTGTGGGGGTCGATCGTGGGATTCTACTTTGACACGAACAGCGTGCCCCACGGCTTCCTGCGCAGTCCCCGCGGAAGCTTCACCGCGTTTGACCCTGCAGGGTCCACTGCAACCTACGCCTGGGGCCTCAACTCAGAGGGGGCGATCACGGGAAGCTACTTTGACTCGAGCGGCATGTGTCACGGCTTCCTGCGCGCTCCCGACGGAACTTTCAAGAGGTTCGACCCTACGGGGTCCACTTGCACAACCTCCGGTAACCTCAACGATTTCGGGATGATTGGAGGATACTACTCTGACTCCAGCGGGGTGTCTCACGGTTTCCTGCGCGCTCCTGACGGCGCCATCACTACGTTCGACGCCCCGGGTGCAGGCACAGGCTCCGGTCAAGGCACCTTCAACTTTTTCGTGGATGTCCTTAACGAGCTCGGGGCGATCACTGGATACTACGTTGACGCGAACAACGTGAATCACGGCTACGTGCGCGCTCCCAACGGAGCTATCACCACGTTCAACGTTAAGGGCGCGGGCACAGGCTCTGGTCAGGGCACCTTTGGAGGGGTCGTCAACGATTTCGGGGCGATCATGGGCTGGTACATTGATGCGAACAACCTGAGTCACGGCTACGTGCGCGGTCTCAACGGAGCTATCACCACATTCAACGTTAAGGGCGCAGGCACAGGCTCTGGTCAGGGCACATGGCCCCAGAATATCACCGATCTCTGGGCGGTCCCCGGATACTACATTGACTCGAGCGGGGTGTCTCACGGTTTCCTGCGCGCTCCTGACGGAGCCATCACAACGTTCGACGCTCCGGGCGCAGGCACGGGCTCCGGTCAAGGCACCTTCACCGACGCCAGCAACCAGTGGTGCGAAATCACGGGCTGGTACGTAGACGTGAACGGCGTCTACCACGGCTTCCTGCGCATACCCTAAGACGAATCGTAACAAACACCAGGCCGCCCGCTGTTTAGGCGGCTTTTCTTTTGCACTACGCGGAAGGTGGGAGCGCGTTAGCTGTCGCAATCAGGCGTTGCCGTTGAAAAAGTACCTGACTTGATGCTTGTTCCTAAACAACGGTCACGTTATAAGCAGGCCAGAGTTCGTGATGCTGCTGTTAGTTGCCACCTCAACCAACGTCCAGTATGCACGTTTTGCGGTCCCAATACCAGCCCTAGTCTTTTCCAATACAAGATGAGCCTGAAGGAGGAGGCAGTTTCCAACACAAGATGAGCCTGGAGCGAGTGGCATGCTGAGGATTGACAACCAGCGTGCACGAAGCAGAGAAGCTGAACC
>JBEKNL010000207.1:0-4289 GCA_049522855.1 Candidatus Korobacteraceae bacterium | reverse complement strand
ATCGAGAGCTTTGCCCCAATGACAAACATCAGCAGCCCTCACTGAACGTCACTCCCTGAATCCAAGGAACTCACACACCTACCAGGACTGCGTTTCGACCCTTACTCAGACACGCTCCTAGCTGCCAATGGCCTCATTGCCCAAGACTCAGAAGAAGACGAGGAGGAGGACAGCGAGGACGAAAGCGACGGCTACTCGGAGTGAACGCGCGCCCACGGGACGGGCGTCGAGGACTGCGGCGGAGTTGGAAGGGGCGACCCGGATGAAACTCAAGCTCAAGGCACGTGTCCAGAGTCGCGCCTGCGAGTCCCACATATCTGCATCCACTATCCGAGACAGACAGCCCGCCTCGCGGCAATGAGCGTCCGTACGGCCCAAGAGATGGCGGCTTTTTTCATCGGATTCTCTTTTGGGCTTGACCTGTCTATAACTAACGGGTTCACACTGAGGACAATTCATGTTGAGCGTATCGCAGATCGCCAAGCGCTGCGGATTGAGTCGGACCGCAATCCTGTACTACGAGACTTGTGGACTGCTGAAACCCGCAATACGAAGCGCCGCGAAATATCGCCTCTACGGCGAAAAGGAAGTGCGGCTGCTCGAACTTATATGCCTGTATCGATCGGTCGGCATGAGAGTGCAGGACATTCGAGTCATGCTGTCGGCCCCAGAAAGCAATGCCGCATCGCTGTTAAAGCGACGGTTACTGGAGATGGACTCGGAGATCATGCGCTTAAGGAATCACCAGCGCCTCATCCTGCGCCTGCTGCGCGACAAAAACATACGGAGGATAAAAAAGAAAATGACGAAGCAGAAGTGGGTTTCAATCATGAAATCGGCTGGACTGACGGAAGCAGACATGCATCGATGGCATCAAGAATTTGAGCGTTCTGCTCCCGAGGATCACGATGAGTTTCTTCATTTCCTGCACATTCCTGAGGAAGAGATTCATGCTATCCGCGAATGGAGCCGGAACCGGATAGCAAACGGTGAACAAAGAAGTTGAATGTCTGCTTTTCTATGCCTAATCGATGCCGTTCTTGGCCGTGATGCCGATGTCGCGCCGTTTCACGCAATGGCTTCCATGCAGGTTCTTTACCTCAGCCAATCATAGCTCCATGTGTCGAATCGGCTCCGGAATTGTCAGCACCGGGCAAGGTGACTCAGCCACGATTCTGTAAGCTTTGTCCGCCAGGTGAGAAGTCCAGGGCTCCGCCCGCCGAACAGTTAGCACGATCAGGTCGGTTGCTTGTTCCTTTGCAACTCTCAAGATAGGCGTGACAGCATCTTGTCCGAATTCAACCAAGTATTCCGGCGGGTAAAAGAGATCAGAGCTGGTCGCGGTCAACTGTTCTAGCCGGCGGCGGTACGGCTCGATGACCGCTTCCTTATCTTCAGTAAGAGGCGGTTCGGTGCCGATCATCACGTGCAGCAGCGTGAGATGGGCTTTGTACTGCATCGTCAGCGAGGTCGCATATTCCACAGCTCTTGATTCGTCAGACAGGAGATCTGCGGGGAGCAGGATGTGGCTCAGCTCCGGGATCGAGTCCTGACCGCGCACGTCAGGTCCAACAGTTAGCACGGGACACCGAACCTGCCTGAAAATCTGTTCGGCGGTGGAACCCAAGACTAGTTTTCCGAATCCCTCGGTTCCACGCGTCCCCACCACTACAAGATCGATGTTGATGAGTATCACCATTCTTTGAACGGCTTCCACCGCGGTACCCTGTTGTATGCACTGTTGGAGTTCGAGGTCGGGAAATAGCGCAGCCTCGTCATGCATCTGCTGTTTCGCATTTTTTATGAGCTGATCAACCGTTCGGTCCATAGTCTCTGGTTGTGAGAAGGCGTAGGTTTTAGGTTCAATCGCATGGACGAGAAAAATGCTTGACCGATAGTGCCTGGCAATCACAGTGGCGTAGCGAAGAGCCGATTTGGATGTGGGGGAGAAGTCAGTCGCTACAATGATGTTCTTCAGCAGGATCTGGGAGGCGGGGTCGAGCACTGGCATGATGTACCTCTTCTGCAGCCTAAATTTTGGCGATCCGTTCGCGGTTGGCGAGATAAGCCCGAGCATCGAATCGCCTCTGTTGAGCATTGTACGTGGCGCCCCAAAAATTGCGGAACTCTTTCTGGCAAACCCCGTGGCCTTCGGGATTTGGAGAAGATTCGCCGCTCTTAATGGATCTCTATGCCCGGCGGAATGACCAAATATTGGCAACGTTGTCACCGTTAGGCCAGCAAAGAGGAAGTGCTGGTAGTCTTTTCGAATCCATCCCACATCACAAGAACGAGTTTCCGAATTCTTTTCGTTCTGGGAACGGATGGTAAGGGCGTATTCTCAGGTCCTTGGAGTGCCGGCAGGTTCGGTGCAGTGCCTTTACATCATGGACACCATTTTGTCAGTTCGAAACCTGAGCGTTGCATTCGGAACTCGTACGGTCATTCAGAATCTCAGTTTCGCTATAAATGCTGGGGAGAACCTAGCCATCATAGGGCCCAACGGGTCGGGCAAAACCGTCTTATTGAAGGCGTTGCTCGGGCTGGTTTCCCACGAGGGCGAAATTCGGTGGTCGCCAGAGGCCCGGCTCGGATATGTCCCTCAAAAGATCGAGGCTGACCGAGAGCTGCCTTTGCGGGTCAGTGATCTGCTGGAAGCCAAAGCCCACCTGTTAAAGCTGCCAGCCAAGGCCGTGCAATCGGTGTCGAACGCCGTGTCCCTTACTGCGGACGTGCTTAGCGCGAGCGTCGGAGTGATCTCGGGAGGACAGTTTCAGAAGGCATTGATCGCATTTGCCCTTTTGGGAGATCCAAATGTCCTTCTATTCGATGAGCCGACAGCAAGTCTGGACGAACTCGCTGAGGAGCGCATTTATGAACTCCTGGAAAAACTAAAACAGGAGCGTCGCTTAACAATTTTGTTGGTGTCCCATGACCTCAGCATTGTATTTCGGTCCGCTACTGTCGTCTTGTGTCTCAGTAAAGGAGAGCCTTGTTTCGGCCGGCCGAAAGAAGTGTTGACGCCTCAGACGTTGGAGGCTTTGTATTCGGCCCCGCCCAAGTTCTACCAGCACCTCCACAACCATCAGCAGTTTAAGCGCTAGCGAGAAGGAGTAGACCATGGGCACAAGCGAGATCTATTCGGTGCTGCTGGCTCTGCTCTTTGCAGTGGCCGCAGGTCTGGTGGGAAGCTACGCGCTGATGAAGCGAATGCTGCTGGCCAGCGATGTTATCTCCCATGTTGCTCTTCCCGGACTCGGCTTGGCGTTCCTGCTGCACTTCAACCCCCTGCTGGGCGGCGGTGCCACCCTGCTAATCGGCACCCTGTTGATCTGGCAGTTGCAAAAGCGGACTGGCTTGCCTACGGACGCCATGATCGGCGTGATATTCGCCGCCTCGCTTGCCCTGGGAGCCATCTTGACGCCAAAAGAAGATTTGATTGATGCGCTGTTCGGAGAATTTCCGGTGCTCTCGTTGCCGGTGTTTATTGCCGGATTGTCGGCGATCCTCGCGATCATCCTGTTTGTCTGGCGCTTCCGATACGAACTGGTCCTCAATCTTTTTTCACCGGAGTTGGCGGCCAGCACAGGTGTGAATCTTGAACGCCTGAATCTTTATTTTCTTCTGATTTTCAGTCTGACAGTGCTGGTCGGCCTTCGCACCATGGGAGCGTTGCTGGCAGGGGCGCTAATCATAGTCCCCGCAGCGACAGGGCGCCGCTTCGCAGATAGCCTGCCACGTTTCCTGATAGCATCCTGCGCCGCGAGTCTGGTAGCTGTGGCAGGAGGCCTTTCTTTGAGTGCGTATTTGTTCCGCGGCCACAACGTGGGTCCTACAATCGTCATTGTTGCGGCTGCGCTTTTTGCCTTGACCCTGCTGCGGCGCCCAAAGTAAGATGCTGCCCAGCCTACGATTTGTTCGTTGATGCCGGCTCAGGTGGCGACGTACGAACCGTCAGCACAGGACACTCAGCCTCCCGCACAACCAAGTACGTTAGCTCTTCCCCGAGTTATAGTTCGTCGCGGAAATGGTCAGGGCGTAGAGATGCCCGCGCTTGATGTTGTCCTGGATTCGATTGCAGTCGAGGTGTTGGTTCAGAAAGCGCCGCAAAGGAGTCGCATCCAAGAACGATCGGGCGTGACCTCCGCCCAGAACTGCTCCAAAGGATTTCCGGTCTCATAATCTTCAAGGCTACGAAGCAGTCCACATGATCCGGGAGGGGCAAGTTCGATGGGTGGCAGGAGATGATCTTCTTCGACAGATTCAGTTCATCGACAACCTTTTCGAGT
>JBEKNL010000206.1:0-4300 GCA_049522855.1 Candidatus Korobacteraceae bacterium | reverse complement strand
AGGGTCGTCTCGAATGCGAAGTTCAGTCGTTCCGTGATTGCACGTTCCAGCAATCGCTTGCCTTCATGCCATGCGGCACTGTTGGCGTCTTCTTGGATAATGGTTGGATTCGCAGCAAGAATACGCCTGGCAGCCTCATCTGGATTGAAATATTCAACTCCATGCTGTAACAAGGCAGCGCCGCCAATGGTGGGCTCCGATAGACAGTAAACTTTGCGATTTTGGCATGTTGCGCGAGCTTTCCAATATGTTCCTTGTGCGGGCAATCCGTTAACAAGGCTCGGATCAGCTTCCACCCCCATTCAGAGTGGAGCCCAGGGATTTGTCGGACCCAGGCATTAAGGCCGCGGTCTCAATCGCCCGCTCGATGACCGGGACCTGAGTCTTATAGACTTTGAAATAGATCAACTCCGAGGGCTCGCTGTCCTTGCCGGTCAGCTCTTTCTCCACTTCCCGCTGGAACTCCGCCTTGGGCATCTGCCGCGCACGGCGCGACTAGTTCGGCCGCCTGTTGGATGTCGTATAGGTATTTCCTTGCTTCAAGCTGCATAGAGCAGGGCCTGGTTACGCTCAACACTCTCGCGAAAGTAAGGATTCTTGATGGCGGATTTGATAACCAGATCCACCGGCCGCCCGAAGAGCTGCTCCAGAGCCTCGATTAGGTCAAAGTAGGTGTCGGCATACGTGCCCGGCGCCAGCGGCTCGAACTCGACCAGGAAGTCGAGGTCGCTGTGCTCGGGATCGAAGTCGCCGAGCAGTGCCGAGCCGAACAGCGCCAACTGCCGCACATGGTATTGGCGGCAAAGCGCGGCAACCTGCTTGCGCTCATCTTCGCTCAACCGTCTCATGGCACGTTCCTCCAAAACAAATAACCTCACCCAAAACCTTTCCGGCTGGTCCGGTGGGGGAAAGATAGATGCAGTTTGGGCCACTAGACCATGACTGTCAAACATATACTTCCGCCGTAACTTTGCGAATCACCCTTCCATACAATGCGGGCATAGCGATGGGGACGCGCAAGCAACGGGAGAAGCAAGAGAACTTCGTGGTGGGGCACACGGAGCTGGCATCGGCGCTGGGGCATCCGTTCTACCAGCGGCTGAGCAGTTGTCCCACGTCGACTGGCCGTTGTAGTGGCGAGCCCCCATGCACCTGTGCGTGGCATGCCACGCACAGGGTGATCAGGTTCTGTTCCACGTCGCCACCGGACCGGCTACGCAGTTTGAGGTGATGCACCTGCAGGTTCTGCAAGCTCCCAGAGCTGGCATCGACTCCCTTCACGATGCAGCACCTGGCGGTGCAGTTCGTGGTAGCTGTGATTTCAATCCGCTCGCGTCGGGCCCGGCCCCCGGATTATCCGGAGAATAAAGCCTTTATTTGACGCATGTCGTGCGTCGAATATTCTTGCTTTTGCGACGAATAACCGATATATTCTACGCACATGATGCGTAGAATAAAGAGCTATATCCACGATCTGAACGACTGGCCCCAGTTTCGCTGGAAACAGGCGCTGCTGACCGAGCGGCTGGCCGAAGTGCGTCATCGACAGGGACGCCTGATCGGGCGCATGGAGTCGTTGGGTTTTCAATTCCGGGCTGAAGCCGTTCTCCAGACCCTGACGGAGGACGTGCTGAAGTCGAGCGAGATTGAAGGCGAAATGCTCGATCGGGAGCAGGTGCGCTCCTCCATCGCGCGCCGTCTGGGAATGGATATCGGCGGGTTGACCGCCGCCGACCGTCAAGTCGAGGGTGTCGTTGAGATGATGCTCGACGCAACGCAGCACTATGCCGAACCCCTGACCGAGGAGAGGCTCTTCTCCTGGCACGCGGCGCTGTTTCCAACCGCACGCAGCGGCATGATGAAAATCACCGTTGGTGCGTGGCGCGATGACAAGTCCGGCCCCATGCAGGTTGTATCGGGCGCCATAGGCAAGGAACGCGTTCACTATGAAGCACCGGAGGCGATGCGGCTCAAGACCGAGATGGACAAGTTCCTGGAGTGGTTCAACAAGGACGATTCGATGGATCTCGTGCTCAAGGCAGGGATTGCCCATCTCTGGTTCGTCACGATCCATCCGTTTGATGATGGTAACGGACGTATTGCGCGCGCCATTGCCGACATGGCGCTGGCGCGTTCGGAAAAAAGCGCGCAGCGCTTCTATAGCATGTCCGCGCAGATTAGGCAGGAACGCAAAGCCTATTATGAGATTCTTGAAGCGACACAGAAAGCCGACCTTGAGATTACCCGCTGGCTGGAATGGTTTCTGGATTGTCTCAACCGTGCCTTCGACAGAGCCGAAACCACACTAGCGACGGTCCTCAGGAAGGCGCGCTTCTGGGAACAGCACGCGGGCACGTCTTTCAATGACCGGCAGCGGAACCTCATCAACCAGATGCTGAACGGCTTCGAAGGAAAGCTGACATCATCCAAATGGGCGAAACTCACCAAGTGCTCTCACGACACGGCGCTGCGCGATATCGAGGACCTCGTCCGAAAGGGCGTCCTGCTGAAAGACGCCGCCGGGGGGCGAAGCACCAGCTACTCCCTTGCTGGGTAGTGGCTCAATTTGCTGGGCTGGTGCACCTGTTCGTGGCAACCCGCGCACATTGTGATCAGGTTCTGTTCCTCGTCTCCACCTGACTGGCTGCGGAATTTGAGATGGTGTACTTTCCGTCCTTCGAAGCGTGGCGATTACGCAGAGAAAGCCTCTATCACTTCCATACACTTGTTCAGGACCGCGTCATTGGCCAGCACTTGCCATTCGTGCCGCACCGCGACCGCGCAGATCAGAATATCGATGGGACCGCACTCCACCCCTCGGTTTCTGCACAAGTTATAGAGCCGAGCCGCTTCTTCATAGTCAGAACTATCCAACGGCTCATCCCGAAAGGCCTGAAGAGCATTCTTCACTTTCTCGAACTGGGCTTGCTCTTTGATTCCTGACAACAACTCTTGGCGTATTGGCCCTATCATCACCACCCGACCGTCACTGATCGCTTCCGCCAACAGTGCCGCCAACCGCTTTTCTTCGGTGCTCAAGATGGCCGTCTTTCGCCGACGCAGCGCAAGCGACCACACCGAGGTGTCCGCTAGTAGTTTCATCCCTCTTCCTCGATTCGGTCCCGTCGCCGGTTCGCTTTGTGATCATAGCCGCGGGCATACTCCACAGTTCCGAACAGCTTCAAGATTTCGACCTGTTTCCGTCGCCGAATGTACTCGTCCAGCGCCGCAGTAACTGCTTCTTTCTTGGTTACATGACCACCTACGCTGCGGGCTTCCTCAATCAGTTTGTCATCGATTGCGAGATTGGTTGCCATAGTAAACCTCTGTGCATGTGTATTATATCACACATCACAATGTGTAGAAACTCCGGAACCATGTGCATGCCACGTTCGCGTCAATCGTGATTCGCTGCAGCAGTGCTTCGTTTCTCATAGCCTACTGGCTTTACGGTTGCGCCCCAAATGCTATGGCCGGTGAAGGCAGCCTCTGTTACCGCCTCAACGGCGCAAGCTCTCGCGGCCTTAACAGACGGTCCGAAAGTGAGTCTGCATTGTTGATGAGGCACGCATTTGATCCGAGTAACTCAAAGACGTTGAACCACAGTGGATGTTGCAGTAGCTAGGCTTTCCGATGGGACCGCGCGTGACATTCTGTGCACAGGGTGATCAGGTTCTGTTCCACGTCGCCACCTGAATGGCTCCGAAACTTGAGGTGATGAACCTGTAGGTTTTGCATGCTCCCGCAGACCTGGCAGCGCCAACCGTCGCGCTCCAGCACTTGGCGATGCAGTTCGTGGTAGCTGTTCGCGTCGAGTCTCAGCCGCGGGGTCTTGAGGCGGATGGTGGTCATGAAGCCTGCGGCTTGACCTCGGACAGAAAGGCCTCCTGTTGAGGGCCGGGCAGGAACTTGTAGTAGCGGGAGATGGATTGCAGCAGGATCTCCGGGTTGCTGCCGTCGATCGAAGCCCCGGCGAGGAAGTCCGCACAGATCATTTCCAGGCAGTAGCCCCGAGACTTGTCCGACCCCAGCATCAGGGCCGCGGCCTCGATCGCCCGCTCGATAACCGGCATCTGGCTCTTATAGACCTTGAAATAGATCAGCTCCGAAGGCTCGCTGTCCTTACCTGTCAGTTCCCTTTCCACTTCCCGCTGGAACTCCGCCTTGGGCATCTGTCGGGCTTTGTGCAGCCAGGTTGCACTTTCGAAGCGCTGGCCCTGACGACGTGCCAGCTTGGCCAACTCCAGACCCTTCGTCCATCCCACCTGTTTCAGCTCTCTTCTCACCTGGGGTGGAAGCT
>JBEKNL010000205.1:0-4540 GCA_049522855.1 Candidatus Korobacteraceae bacterium | reverse complement strand
AAACGGGCACAGGGGCACCATATTTGCCGCGGCCTTG
The DNA here is from genome assembly GCA_049522855.1 of Candidatus Korobacteraceae bacterium. Classification (GTDB taxonomy): domain Bacteria; phylum Acidobacteriota; class Terriglobia; order Terriglobales; family Acidobacteriaceae; genus Bog-257. The sequence continues at coordinate 4,503 of JBEKNL010000205.1, read as the reverse complement.
ACTGCCGGGTACGTCGCTGTCAGCATCTCACTCTGATTCCGTTTCTGCTACCACTGACAGCGCCCGCTGTCCGTTACTCGGAAGTTGAGCAGGCCTGTTCAAGTTGACGAGAAACGCCCGTTCCGCTCTCTTGCCTAAACGCGTCCCGAGGGGCTGGACACAGGGAAGGGTAGGCGACTACACGAATGAGACTTCTGTCTCACGTCAATGGGCGGCTGTCCGGGAAGAGGCAGAGCCGCTCTGACGGCGGCTGGTCACCCACCGTGTAGCGATTGAAGGCTATGCTCAGGATTACCTACTAGATGGCGATTTCCCGTAGGTAATCTCGAAATTCTCACCGCAGCCTGCCCTCGCCGTTTCCGCGATGACGTGTCCCAAGCCTTGTATTGTGAGTTTGCGACGTCCCTGCCAGAGCCATCATTCGTTGACTGGCAGATGCCGCCTCCTTAAGATGAGGTGACCTCAAGGCCGGACATCCATTAATGATCGACTAGGTCATCTCGCATTACCGCATCATCGAGAAACTCGGCGGCGGTGGCATGGGTGTTGTCTACGAGGCCGAGGACGTAAGTTCACCACTTTGTCGCGTTGAGACATGACCTTGAGAAAACGGGCTGAAGACAAATTCCGCTCTTTGCTGGAGGCTGCGCCCGATGCAATGGTAATTGTCAACAGCGCGGGAAAGATCACGCTGGTGAATGCCCAGACGGAAAAGATGTTTGGCTATACACGCTTGGAATTAATGGGCCGCAAGGTTGAGTGTCTCATCCCGGAGGGCTATCGCGGGCAGCATTCGCGCCATCGCGCCGACTTCTTTGCCCGGCCGAAAGTGCGTCCCATGGGCATCGGGCTTGAACTATTCGGATTGCGAAAAGATGGTAGTGAATTCCCAGTTGACATCAGTCTAAGCCATATGACCACCGAGGAAGGTATGTTCGTCATCGGCGCGATTCGAGACTTAACGGAACGAAAGTTGGCCGATGAACAAATCAAGAAGCTGAGCCACGAGGCTCAACACGACTTCCTCACCGAATTGCCAAACCGAACCCTGCTGACTGATCGGATCGCCCAAGCGATTGCGATGGCCGAGCGCCACCACAAGAAGCTCGCCGTACTGTTCGTTGATCTGGACCGCTTCAAACCGATCAACGATTCACTGGGTCACGCGATTGGAGACGCTGTGCTGCAGTCAATCGCGAAGCGTTTGCGCGAGAGTTTACGCCATGCGGACACCGTCAGCCGCCAAGGAGGCGATGAATTTGTAGTACTGCTTCCCGAGATCGAAAACGCCAACGATGCTGCTCTAGTGGCAGAAAAACTCTTCGCCGTGTTGGCAGCGCCGCACCTTGCGGGCGGCCGTGAGCTGTACCTTTCCGCCAGCATCGGAATCAGCATCTACCCTGATCACGGTCAAGATGCGGAAGGCCTCGTCCACAGCGCCGATGTCGCTATGTACAGAGCCAAACAAAGCGGCGGCGGCAAGTACTTGTTTGCAGCCTGAATGATGTTCCATCGCACCTGAGAGTCCCCAAAGGAACCAAAACCTGTTGATGTGGAACTATCCGATTGTTCGCGGAGGCGGCGCACGGACAACTCCGCTATCGCCAGGGCTACACCGCACCGCTGTTAGTGCAGGAGTCGCGAATCCTGCAAGTATGCATCTTCGAGACGATCCAACGTAACTTGGGCAGTGTGGATTTCAGTCTGGATTGGGCCGGGAAAATCCAGCCACGTTAAACCAAATAGTAACTGAGCGGAAAATATGCCGGGGGCGCGCGTGAGCTGCTCGGCTTTTCGAGTCTACTGGGTAGCGCAGACAGCCTGAATGAAGCGCCGCTCTACCCGTACTCGTCGTACTTCACCAATTCTGAAACGAGCGCCAAGCATTCACGTAACAACTCATTCGGGTCGCGGCGAGATCCATTGCTGCCACGCCTTACCCCGGGGTTGGGACGCCAATTTCATCGCGCAGCTCCTGCCATATATGATCTGGAATGGAGAGGAAGACTTGCACAATCTCCGGATCGAATTGCCGTCCCGAATTGCGTTCAATTTCTCGCCGCCCGGCCGGAATGGATTGCGCGGCGCGATAGGGCCGATCGGAAGTAATGGCGTCGAGGGTGTCAGCAATGGCGAAAATGCGCGCCCCCAGGGGAATCTGATCGCCCTTTAGACCGCGGGGATAGCCACTGCCGTCGAAGCACTCATGGTGCGAGTAAACAATGTCGGCCGCCTCGCGCAGGAAGGGGATTCGGTGCAAAATCTGGTACCCCAGTTGGGCATGGTGGCGCATGATTTCCTGCTCTTCGGGACTTAGCGTGCCGGGTTTGCGCAGGATCGCGTCCGGACTCGCCATTTTGCCGACATCATGCAGAAACGCTCCGCGGGCGATAACGCGAATGTGGTCGTGCGGTAACTCCATGGCTCGGGCAATGGCGATGGTGAAGGCGGTCACGCGCTTGGAATGACCTTCGGTTTCGGCATCTTTCAGATCAAGCGCGTCGCCCAATGCCTCTAAGGTGATGTCATAGGAGCGCTCCAGGTCGGCCAGGGCCCTGCGCAGCATCTCGGTGCGCGCCGCAACCAGAGACTCCAGTTTGGTCTGATAGGCCAGGTTTTCCTGTTTCAGACGGCGATTTTCCATTGCCCGGCGAACGATGGCCAGTAGCTGTTCGCGTTCGAAGGGCTTCGGCAAATAGTCGTAGGCGCCGTTTCGAATGGCCGCCAGGGCGACGGAAATGTCGTGGACAGCGGTGACCATTACCACCGGAATGTCGGGATGTTCCAGACGGATCCGCGCCAGCAGGGACAACCCGTCCATCCCTTCCATGATCAGGTCCGACAACACCATCGAGTAACTGGCGTCGGAATGTAACAGCGCCAGCGCCTCCAATCCCGAGGTGACGGGACGACAGTCGAAACCCGCCTGGTTCAGAATGGAGCACACGACTTCCAGGAAGGAATTCTCGTCGTCGACTACCAGAATGCGTTCATCGGCCATAATAGGAAGCCCTTGCTCGCTCCCGTGAGAGTAGACGGCATGACAGTGCCGTGCGGATCGGAAGCGCGCGGTGAACCAAACCGGGGCCCGCGTCGGTCACGAGAATGGTGCGGGGGAAGTGCCGACGGCGTGCCCGCTTGCTTAAGGCGGAGCATTGAAAGAGATCTACTTCTAAACCACAGCGAGCGAAACCGGCCCGGGGTTTCGGCAGAACTGGTATCCCCGCTGAGGGTCACAGCGTGACCTACTTGTAAAGCAAGTTGGGTGCTATCGCCTTTAAATCATTCTGGCAGCCGTCACTGACCTGGACCAGATTCGTCACAGTGATTTGGTGGCGATTAGAATGAGCGACCTTGGCGTTTTCGTCTGCCGCGACTGAAGTCTCGTCACTTTGGGTTTCGGCAGAACTGGTATCCCCGCTGAGGGTCACAGCGTGACCTACTTGTAAAGCAAGTTGGGTGCTATCGCCTTTAACGCGCCACAGGCCCCCATCCTCCGCCTGAAGGTTGAACTCGTTAGCATTTGCGCCTTTTTGAAGGCAACCTGTGAGTGTCCGAGCATTCTGGTCGGCGGCGTTAGAAGACCCGCTACCTTTGGCATCCTGCCCGGTCACGAAACGTGTAAGACTCACAATCACGAACAGAGCCAAGCTGAAAACCAAAAACATCCGCTGCATGAGCGCACTCCCTTCTTGTAAGTCTACACCGATGCTGTTGGCGGTCGCGGCGAAGGTCCGTTAGCTGACGAGAACAGGCCAACTCGCACCCTATCTGAACCGGATGGAATATGTTCCTCGGGAGTCGGCCAGCATCCGGCACCCGCATTGGCACCGCCACTTGGCCGTATAACGCCCTACCCATCGCCTTGGAGGTCCTGGTCACATGGACGGGACGCCGACTACTCGTCCAAATGGATTTCCGCCGCGAAATGCGCCCAATAGCATTCGTAGGCCCTGGGCGTTTGTCGGTACGAATCCGGAGAACAGCCAGCGTCTGATTGCCCGTCGCTTAGGAGAAATCTGAGCGATTGGCAGCGGCAGATGTCCCACAACCGGACTTTTCGGGAGTTACTGTTCAACGTCTCCATAGATCGAGGATCCATGTCTGTCAGCGGGTGTCTCTGGCGTGACATAACAGCAGGAGACAATCGTGAGGGGCATAGCGCTATTTTCGTTGCTTCACACCTCATCACTGACAAAGGCATACGAACTGGGGGATGCTATTTGCATGAACCAAGGATCGACCCTCCCTAGCGCTCACCGCTATCGCGACGGCCGGAAGTGTTCTATGCTCGATCACCTGATCCACAAGTCATTGAGTGATCCACGAGTGGCAGTTTTCTTGCAGTTGCCCACGGCCGCCCGGACGAGTGCGCTGGCCGCGATCCTCGACAGCGAGGAAGGGAAGAACTTTCGAGAGGAGGCGAGCCAGTGGATCGTTGAGGCCCTATCTGTCAGGTACCTGGTCCCGGAGCGGTATGCAGAGTGGCGGCCGGTGGTGCGC
>JBEKNL010000204.1:0-4377 GCA_049522855.1 Candidatus Korobacteraceae bacterium | reverse complement strand
ACGCGCCAATCGCTGCCGCCGTTGGATCCTGTCGGGTACTGCTGTGGCGCCGGAGCAGGAGCATCCGGGACGGCGGGCGCGTCTGGGCTAGCGGGCGCGTCTGCGGTAGTTGCCGGCGTTGCAGCTGTCAACTCCGCCGGCCCTTGTGCAACCGCACACATGCTGAGCAGCAAGCTCAACGTGACTCCTGCGGACACTGCGAAAAACACTTTGCGGTACGAATTCATTGCCTCTCCTTGCATCGGTCATTTCCTCTCATTGCATAGTGTCAGTCTTCCACATTGGGCGAAATGTGTTCAGCATTTTGCTCTTTACTCGATCCTCACGCCATAAGGGCGCGTTCGGCGGCCAGTCGGTTGCGATCCAGCGCCAGAGTATCGGCTAACTTAAGTTCTGCGGGCGGCATGTTTTCTCCTGCGCGGGTGAGCCAGAGGATTAGATCTATGGTTCACTCTTTACTATCTCCGGCCGGCACCACCCTATCCCGCACTCGTCGCTTTCCATTCATTTCACTCCCGATCGCGGCTGCTTAGAACTGTCACTTGCGACAGGGGGCCGCTTCATAGCAGCAATCCGAGCCGAGATTCCCTTCTTCGGACTTGGCACTGGAATTTAGCGTGAATTGGCTGTTTGTCGTCAAGAAAAGAAGACCTCCGGAAAGCCGATCAATGATTGTGGATTTGTGGCCTGCCAACACGAAGTTGGCCCCAAACCGGCTTCGAGGAGATCGGAGCGCAAGCAGCGCTACGCAAGCCCACATTTCCTCCAAGCCGACTTCGGGACAATCTTCGGGAAGGCGGACTCGCCGATCGGCTGTTGCTCAGGATAACTTACGAGATGGGGATTTTACGACAGGCATCATGCACCTTCGGTGCACCACGTGACATGAAAACAGCGCAGGCTCGTAAGTCATTGATTTGTTGTGCAAAGGTGCGCCATTTTCATGGCAGCTATCCGAGGGGTTACCCCCTGTTGCAAGTGACAGTTGACTCTCTGGCGGGTGCGGCCCACGCTGAACGAGAACGAACCCGAACACCTACACCTAAATCCAAAGGGCCAATCGGAACCATCGATTGGCCCTCTTTCATTGACTCCGAAGTGCCTAGGGGGCGTGACTGCCAATTCAGTTTCCGGCCGATTTCAGCACCAATCCCGAACAATCCCGGCTCAGATTGCTGGTCGTATGAAGGATCCCCCCTGTCGCAAGTGACAGTTCCCAGAACCCGCAATCGGGAGTGAACTGACGGAATACGTGTGGGGTTCTCCTGTCGGCAACTGACCTGGATCAGAGAAAAGAGGAAGCATGGATTTGGGCGCAAGCGTTCGAAAAGTGACTTTGGGAGCACTGGCCATATCGAGCATATTTGCCGGCGGCAGAGCCGTAGCGCAGCAGGTTACGGGCACGTTAGGTGCGCCCAGCGCAACCACTACCATCGACGGAAAACAAATTCCGCCACCGCCCCCGAAATTTGGTGGAGTGATCAAGGAAAGCGCCAAGGATTCCACGCCATGGTGGCCGCCGCGTGTGGTGCCGCCCAAGGGCGCGCCCAACGTTCTCCTCATAATGACCGATGACCAGGGATACGGCGTGCCGAGCACCTTCGGCGGAGTCATACCGACGCCATCGCTGGATCGCATTGCCAAGGCGGGCCTGCGCTACGTCCAGTTCCACTCCACGGCTCTGTGTTCGCCTACCCGCGCGGCGCTGATCACCGGCCGCAACCACCATTCGGTCGGCTTCGGCGTCATCGGCGAATTGTCTACCGGCTACCCGGGCTACGACTCGGTCATCGGTCCGGAGAGCGCCACGGTCGGCGAAATCCTGAAGGAAAACGGCTACGCCACGTCATGGTTCGGCAAGAACCACAACACACCAAGTTTCCAATACAGCACCACCGCCGGCCCCTTCGAGCAGTGGCCGGTCGGCATGGGCTTCCAGTATTTCTACGGCTTTATGGGCGGCGAGACCGACCAGTGGACTCCCTATCTTTTCCGCAATACGACCCAGGTGTATCCCTGGATCGGCAAGCCGGGCTACAACCTCACTACCGACCTGGCAGACGACGCCATCCGCTACTTAAGGGACCTTAACGCGTCGGCGCCGGACAAGCCATTCTTCCTTTATTACGTGCCCGGTGGATCCCACTCGCCGCACCAGCCGACCCAGGAGTGGATCGACAAGTTCAAGGGCAAGTTCGACATGGGCTACGAAAAGCTGCGCGAGCAGATTTTCGAAAATCAGAAGCGTCTGGGCGTGATTCCGCCGAACACGACGCTGACGCCTTGGCCGGAAGGACAGGCAGCTTATGGCGGAGCCAAGCTGCCGAGATGGGACTCGCTTAGCGACGTGGAAAAGAAGATGTATGCCCGCGAAGCGGAGGTCTATGCCGCCTATACCGCCTACACCGATTATGAGATTGGCCGCGTAATTCAGGCTGTCCAGGACATGGGCAAGCTCGATAACACGCTGATTATCTACATTGACGGCGACAACGGCACCAGTGCTGAAGGCTCCCTGTACGGCACGTTCAACCAATTTACCGCCTACAACGGCATTATTAACGAACCGGAAGTCAAGCCCGTCAAGGCAATGAATGTATTGCACTATGGAAACTGGGGCTCGGACAAGACCTATCCCCATATGTCGGTGGCCTGGTCCTGGGCGTTTGACACACCCTTCAAGTGGACCAAGCAGGTAGCCTCGCACCTCGGCGGAACACGCCAGGGCCTCGCCATTTCCTGGCCCGGCCACATCAAGGACGTGGGCGGTATTCGCAATCAATTCCACCATGTCATCGATATTGTGCCGACCATCCTCGAAGCCGCCGGCGTCACGGCGCCTGATATGGTCAACGGCATCAAGCAGAAGCCAATCGAAGGCGTGAGTATGGCCTACACCTTCGACTCGGCGAATGCCAACGCGCCGTCGAAGCGCGACACGCAGTATTTCGAGATGGTAGGCAACCGCGCCATCTACCATGACGGTTGGATTGCCGCTACCACGCCACCTTCTCCCCCTTGGGAACTGGGAACGGGCACGATGCCCCCTCTCGGCGAGTACAAGTGGGAGCTCTACAACATTAGCCAGGATTATTCGGAGTATAACGACCTCGCCGCCAGCAATCCCGCCAAGCTGAAGGAACTCCAGGCGCTGTTCCTGACGGAAGCCGAAAAATACCAGGTCTTCCCGCTGGACAACTCGGGCTTCATTCGCCTGCTGGCGCCGAAACCGAGCGCAACCGCGGGAAAAACCGATTTCACCTACACGGGCGTGAACGTCGGCATTCCTGTCGGCAATGCTCCCAGCATTCTTGACAGGGACTACACGATCACCGCCAACGTTACGATTCCTTCCGGCGGCGCGGAGGGAGTGATCGCGACCCTGGGCGGTCGCTTCGGTGGGTACGCACTCATGCTCAGCCCAAGCGCCAGTTGGCTGTTCAGCAGCAAACCAGTCAAATACATCTTTCTGGGTTTGTTGCTGCTGGGATTGCTTCTGATCCTGATTGGCAGGGCCGGCAGATGGAGAAAACGGTTCGGCTACGCATTCTTGCTGGTCGCGGCCATTGGACTCGTTCTGTCTTTCGCCACTGACATATTCCACATTGGACGAGGCAGGCCGGTGTTCGTCTACAACTTCCTCGACCTGGAGCGGTTCCGCTGGAGAGGCCTAGAGTCGTTGGGCGAAGGCAAGCACACCATCGTCTTTGACTTCAAGTATGACGGCCCCGGCCCAGCTAAAGGCGGCACCGGTGTACTGTCGGTGGATGGCAAGGAGGTCGACCGTAAGACCATCGCGCACACCATTCCGTTGCTCATGACTGTCGATGAGACCTTCGACATTGGGCTCGACACTCTCACGCCGGTGGACTTCACCTACGATGTGCCGTTCGCCTTCACCGGCACCATCGACAAGCTGAGCTATCACCTCGGTCCCGAGCAACTATCCGCCGAGGACAAACGCAAGGCTGCGGTGATGCTGGCCGCCGCCAAAGACTAGGCGGCCAGAAAATTCGCACCTGGATGACCGATGACGACGTGCAAACTCATAATGCTGTCGGCTGCAATTGAGGCGGCAACCGGAGTCGCTTTAATCGCCGTTCCTGGCTTAGTCGCCCATGTGCTCCTGGGCGCCGGCCTTTCAGATAGCGGCATCGCGGTCGCCCGGTTAACCGGAATAGCCCTGCTATGTCTGGGGCTGGCATGTTGGCCGGGCGGGGATGACGCTATCCGCGCCCTGTTTTCCTACAATCTGCTAGTACTACTGTGTTATAAACTAGATACCTTGTCCTGATTTTCCTGGCGCTGATGAATACGGGGCAGTACGTTGAGGGCGATGAACAACCGCCAACCGGATTTCTCCCGCCAGTCGGGGCG
>JBEKNL010000203.1:0-4378 GCA_049522855.1 Candidatus Korobacteraceae bacterium | reverse complement strand
CGCTTACTGAACCTCTGCTACTCTTTTTCATTAGGCTGGTCTCCTTTGCACCTCTCGAGTGCGTGCGGACAGCTTACCCTGTTCCGCGAGACCAGCCGTCTCATTCCATCTAACCTGGGCAGTGGTTCGGCTGCGCAGCCGTTTTGCGAACGACAACTTCAAGCAATGAATCGCCTCGGCTAGCGTGCCATGCTCTGGCTCGCTGAGCAGCAGGTGAACGTGTTCGGGCATCACCACGTATCCGTAGACGCACATGTCGAAGCGACGACGCATGTTCTCCAGGCAGAGCGGGAACAGGTCGTAAACTGCGGCGCTGACGAAATTGGGCTGGCGGCGATAACAACTGAAGGTGATGGAATGCGGGGATTCGTGAAACCGGCGCAGACCACGTGGCATGAACACAATCTACACCCTTGCGACTGCCGAGTGCAGTGACCCAGGTTAGCCGAACTGAAGGGCGAACCTGGGGCACCAGGCCTGAGCTTTCGGCTCCTCCAGGCAAAGAGGTAGACCTGTCCGCCGGCATCGCCGGCGACGATCAGCCTGCAGCCTGATTGAGAACTTTCGACTTCCGCGCAGCTCGGACGCGGCGCCACCCACCAAGTCAATATGCGTAGTACGGCCCGGGGCCCCCAGGAGTGCTCATGTTCTCGATTGCGGTAAACATGTTGCGGCCAAAGAAAAACGTCAATCCCCAATCGAACGAGCCTGGCAATGGTCCGCCCAGAGTGCTGAAGGCTGTATTGTTGCTGCTAAACAGTGTGGTCGCATCTTCAATGCTGAAATTGACGGCGCCGTGATTTCCATTGGCGCCCTGGTTCACGGCTGAGAGGTCATCCGGGGATGTGTTGGGGCAATACCAGGAGTCGTTCGGCCTGGCGCACAGCGGAATGCCGGTGGTTGCGGTGTCGAGGAAAAAGATCCCGTTGGAACCGCTGTCGATGAAGCTGGCGGGATAGGCCGTCCCATTAAAGGTGGTGGTGATGTCACCGGCGTTTGGCCCGCTGTCAGGGACAGTGTATACCGTGACACTTCCCAAGCCATTGTTAGTTTGGGTACCGATGCCAAAGATCAGACTGCCGCTGGGATTCAGTGAACCTCCGTTAGGCACGACCGGCAATTCAATCAGCACCCCGTTGTTGTCAGCGGCGAATAAAGTGACTGGGTTCGTCACCTCCTGTGCGAGAGTGACATACGTCGGATTGCAACTGAAAGACCGGCAATCGTAATAAACGGCTGGAATGGTTTTATTGGCTGTGGTACAGGCCAGACCGCAGTCCTGTTGAAGCAGTCCGACACCGAGAATGCCGTTGGCACCCAGAGCTTGCACGCTGTCGCCCATGTTCGGCTGAGTGGTTTGGCTAGAGCAGCTTGCCGGGACCCCCGGCGAACTGGTCGAGGGGATGATCACTTGCACAGGCGCCGATGACGCCATTTCGCCCGCCACTGTAATGTCTGCTTGAGCTACGTTTCCCCATGCATAGCCGCTTCCGAACACGGCGCACTCGAGCAGCGGATTCCCGCTGGAGTCTGGTTCATTCGGGAGCGTGAGGCCCAACACTCCGCCACCTGCGGACGACAAAAGGCGCAGTCCGGAAGATCCTGTATCCACCAGCACGTGGTCAATGTTTTGACAGGTGGTGGTCCCCGGAACACAAACCGTCACGGTAACGAACGCTACATTCACAGCGGTGAAAGTTTGGGGCGCCGGCCCTGCGTCCACCACAATGGGCTGCACGTTGCTCGCCTGCGCGGGACCCACCGTGACCGTCGCCGTCCCCGACTGGGTCGGATCCCATTGTGAGGTGGCGGTTATGGTCACCGATGTCGGCAACGATGGCGCAGTAAACAAGCCTGCCGTCGAAATCTGACCCGCGCTGGCGCTCCATGAAACCGCCGGATTGAAACTGCCCGTGCCCACCACCGTTGCCGAACACTGACTGGTTTGCCCGGGTTGGATGGTTGATGGCGAGCACACTACCGTCACACCCGTGACCGCCGGTTTCGGTTTATGACCGGGAAAGCGGTATTCGGAACCGCCGCAGCCGACCAGACACACCGTCAACAATGGTGCGACACACCACATAAGTTTCTGAACTGGGAGAAACCAACCGGGGCGGCCTGTCATTTGATGTCTTCCTTTCTAGAGTTGCTCGCGACTCGGGACTTGGGGAATTTCACAGCGACGGTGTGGGTAACCCAAACCGCGCGCTGTCGTCTCCTCAATGGATTTCGCTGACCTGAACCCCTTGTGGCACCAGTTGAGGAACGTAGGCGTGTCCCTGGAAACTTCGCATGTGCCCGGTTTCGTACATCACTAGACCGGGAGTCTCGATCACGACCGGAGCGCGCCTTCGGCGCTGTTGCTGCTCCGGCGTTGCCGCCTGCTGCGCCTGCTGATAGTAGGGACCAAGGAGCTGCTGCAGATCGGGCGGAAATGGTCCTTCCCAGGCGACGCCGAATACCACTCCCGCCGGAGAGACGAATTCCCGCACCACGGTTCCGGTGGTCGAGGTGATTTCGTGCATCACATAGGTGCGATTGTCCACACTGCGCAGAGTTCCCTTCATGTGGGCCTGGTCGGTCAGCACCGATGCGGCGTTGTCGCCCAGCACCGCCATTGCGGGGAGTGGCAGCCCCAAAAGCAAAGCTGAAAGCAAAACTCGGGGAACTTCTTTGCAATGGTCGCCAACAAATCTGAAGATGCTCATGAGGTGTCCTCTTCACGCGTTCTCAATTGCGCTACCGGACAATTCGTCGGGAGTTCGCCAGCGGCCCGTTATTGCTGGCGGGCAGAGTATACGGCGTCATCTCCCAGACAACAAGGTTTTTTGTTTTGTGCCGCCTGTTGACGCTGTGCCCGTAAAGATTACCCGTGGCGTCGAATGCGATGTTACTTTGTGAATTTCCTCGGCACCCCCAAAAAAAAACCGCCGGTCGCGAACTCAGTGTTTACCACCTCCTGCTGGCATGGCGGTGACTTGCATCACTACCAATCGTGACTGGCTGCCAGACTTATACGCATGGGCGCGGCGAAACCAGGGTGGTGTTCCGCTGCGCCCGGGGAGGCATTCACGCCACCTGTTAACACCGCCGATTCCGATTAGCGCCTGCAACGGCATTTGGATCCAGGTCCACCCTCCGTTACCGGCAATCCGCCGGAATCAACGATGGCCAGAAACGGGCTTCTGGGGGTGTCGGATTACGGTTCCGTCTGGATGTTCGGCTATCCGGAAACTGACCCGCTCACCGATCTGACTCGTACACCGTCTTGCCACCGACCAGGGTCCTGAGCACGCGCGTTTTCAGGATTTCTGGCGGCGCGACCTTGGTCAGATCGCGGTCTAGGACCACGAAGTCGGCTAGCATGCCCGGCGCCAGCGTTCGGTACTGCCTCAGTTTGATTTCCACAGGGGTTGAACGCCAGTGCGGACGGCGTAAACTTGGAGCATGACAATAGGAAAACGTCCACGCGATTTCCTTTGCAGATCAACACCAGAAGGGTTAACGATCTGCTGGTGCGACGGATGTGCATGGAAGTACCCAGCATCATTTGCTGCTGATGACCTTAATGCGAACGCGTCCGCTCGGGAGAGCTTTGACGCGCACGCCTGCAAAGATTACCCGATCCGCGACGACATGAACCAAGCCGCAGGGAGGGCGTAAACTTGCGATATGGCAAAACGCGAATTTCTTTGGATCGAAACCAAGTCTTTCACCGGATGGCGTTGTGGGGCGTGTGGATGGGTCCGGCTGATTCCCCGTCTTGGGACTTCTGCTGAGGCAGAAGAGAATGACGCTAAGGCAACGTTTGATGCCCATGTTTGCAAGACCCATCCCCGCGAAAGAAAGCCAAGCGAGGATTTCACACAATCCGCTGCGCGGATTGTGGGGGAGGCGACAGAAAAGCAGCGCCCAAATTGACAACGTAATTCTTGCTGTTTGTCGCGTTTTGGCCCAAATGTCACAACTTGCAAGGCGCGACCTGCGGTATAATGCTTTTCCATCGAAGGGACAGTACACGTGGCAAGTTCTCCTACATCTCCAACCATCGTGCCGGCCGATGCGACCGCAGCAGCGGCCAACATCGATGCATCTTGCCAAAACCTCCTGAACCACAGGCAGAAATCGTTAATGGTTCTCTATTATCCTGCTGGGGCACGAATGTTAGAGGATGATTTGGCGGACGTTCACGATGCCTTCCGAGACGCAGGCATAACCGTGGAGGAAAAACTGCCGTTTCTCGATGTCCTGCTTGACCTGCCCCCCATCTTTAGTCCAGGGATAATGAGACTTTCTCCGGGTTTGGACTCTCCAAGGCTACGTTTGTAACCATTTTCTCGTCGCCGTCGAGGCTGTGGGAAAGTGGGAAACGCGC
>JBEKNL010000202.1:0-4416 GCA_049522855.1 Candidatus Korobacteraceae bacterium | reverse complement strand
GGAGCACGAACCGTCACTGCCGGTTATGCATTGCCCCGTGATGGCGTACCGTCCCCCTTGCCGCACTGCGTTCTGGAGGGTAAGCTTCGTAGAGAACAGATATCCAAAGTCTATGGTTCCCAGTACGAGTAGCAAGAAAAGCGACAATGAGATTGCGCTCTCTACCAGCGCTTGACCGGAATCATTTGCTTTTGTCATTTTGTCAGGACCCTCCTTTATCGGCTTGAATCCTTCGCTTGCGGCACAAAACCCGACATCGACATCAAGATCGGCCATCAGCATCAGAACAACCAGCGCCTAGGCGGCCAGCACCAGAGCTTGTCCCTCTTCCGCTTTCCTCAAGTGTCCTAATTTACTAGTCGAAACGAGATTTTCCATCACGGAAACAGCTCGCGTCTAAACTTTATCACATTCCGGCGGCGTGTCAACGAAAAAAACAGCCGCAGAAGGCACGTTCGGCACCGCAATCACTATAGGTCTAGCGACAGCAATTCTGAAACGAGAAATAGGAAGATTTGTAAACGAAAGTAACACCTATGTGATTTGGAATTATCCACGAAGGTGTTGGTTTTGGGATGCCAGTTAGATCCTGCAAGCTGGCGGCCGGACCTTCGACAAACGGGGGTTGCGATCCGCCAATTAGAGGCGGCTTTCCTAAGACACACTCTTCGATTTCAAATTGAGCGACTTCCATCCCTGTTGGGCTTGCCTTGCGCTGACGAAAAGAGGGTGCGATCGCCGCACCCTCTTCGCCTTTTTCGCCGCCGGAAATTCGCGGATCGTTACTTCTGGCTCTTCTGGAAGCGGTTGTTGACTTCGATCCAGTTCACCACGTTCCACCATTCCTTCAGGTAGTCGCCGCGGCGGTTCTGGTACTTCAGGTAATAGGCGTGCTCCCAGACGTCGTTGCCCATGATGGGATAGAAGTCCTGGCTGAGAGGGCTATCCTGATTGGGCGTGGCCATCACGTGCAGCTTGCCGCCCCGGTCGCGCACCAGCCAGGTCCAGCCGCTGCCGAACTGCTTGAGACCGGCGTCGTTGAACTTTCCCTTGAAGCTGTTGAAATCGCCAAAGGTGTTCTTGATGGCCTCGGCGATAGCGCCGTTGGGCTCTCCCCCGGCGTTGGGGGCCATGATGGTCCAAAACATGGTGTGGTTCACATGCCCGCCGGCATTGTTGCGCACCGCGGCGCGAATCGCTTCTGGCACATTCTCCAGGCTCTTGACCAATTCTTCGGCGCTCAACTCTTGCAGCTCCGGAGCCTTCTCCAGTGCGGCATTCAGGTTGGTGACGTAGGCAACATGATGCTTGTCGTGATGCAGGTGCATGGTTTGCGTGTCAATGTAGGGTTCTAGGGCAGAGTAGTCGTAGGGCAGCGCAGGAACTTCGTGTGCCATGCTGATTCCTTCCTCCAGTTGGCGATTGATGCAAGGGAACGAAAAGTGGTTCCAAAAGTACGAGCGGAGCGCGATGCTTCGCCCCCGAGACCATTATAGTGGTTCGCGGGGTTAGGGGTTAGAGGCTAGGGGTTAGGGGTTAGCGAAAGGCGAAAGGCGAAAGGCGAAAAGCGAACAGCGAACAGCGGTCTACCTGTACTTTTCCGCCAGAGCGCGCTCTTCCGGAGTCATCTGCTGCCAGAGCTGGTCACGGCGCTGCTGCGCCCAGTCGCTGTTGGGATTGGCGGCCAATGCCGAACTCGCCCAGCGATAGGCTTCCACGCGGTTGCGGGGCACGCAAACTCCCGAGCCATACATCGAAGCCAGTTGGTTGCGGGCCACGGCGTTTTCTTTTTCGGCCGCGGTCTTCAACAGGACGAGCGCCTGTTCGCAACTGCGGGGCACGCCTTCGCCTTTGACGTACATGCCGGCCAGCCGCACCGGCGCAGTAGGATTGCCTTTGGCGGTCGCCTTCCACAGCCAGGCCGCTTCCGCGGCCGAATCGCTGGCGCTGTTGGCCTTGGCCAGCTCATCGGCGCCGGGAATTATTTTCTTAACGACTACTTCCTCGCCATCGTCTGCGGCTTGGGGTGACGGCTTCGGCTTGCCAACGGTGGGTGTGGCCGCCGAGCCCGGCTGCGGTGGCCCAGCCGATTTCGATTTGTCCACCGCGGTGGTTGCGGTGACGGTTTTCGCCGCTGGCGCCGCGTTCTGCTCGGCAGAGGTCCCGGAGGCATTCGGCGCCGGATTTTGCACTGGCGCGGCTGCGGACTGTCCGGCTGCCGTCTGATTTCCAGTGGGTCCGGTCGCAACCGGCGCGGAGTTGGCGGGTGGTGTAGTCGCAGCGTTTGTATCCGGAACGGTGGCCGCATCATTTGCTTGCGCTTGGGTAGAAGCTACGGGGTTCGCCGCGGGATTTTGGTTCCGCAGCTTGGGCGACTCGACCTGCATCTCCGGCTTGGAAGCGGCATCCGAAGAAGTGGCAGGCGACGCCGGTTCGGGGCTGGCGTTCTCCGCCACCATGCGGTGAGCCAGGCTCCGCATCTTCGCCTCGATAATCTCGAGGGAACCATTGGGAGCCATGCCCCGCATCTTCATCTTGATGACTTCGACGGGGCCGTTGTTCGTCTGGCCAACTTGCGCTTTCCACTCCAGCACTCCGAGCCAGCCGAACACCAGGACCACGACGAGAGCCAACCCTATCCGCGCTATCCGCCATATCCCGCGCGCCAGCCCTTCGACCTCAAGCTCGTCAAGCTCGTCGCCGGTCTCGGCCTCTATTGGCGGCGGATCGTTCAGTCCCAGGAACGATGGGCCGGCGATAGACTGCGCAGTGCGCGCCGGTTTCACTGGCCTGGACGGTTCGTTGAAATCCAGAAAGCGCGGGCGGTCGCTGCGCTCGTCCGGCGTGCTATTGACTTCCAATCCCAGCCGCTCGCGCACATCGTCGGCGGAGGCAGGAGGTGCGGCGTCGGTTGTGGCGGTCGCCGTTTCTACGGGAGGAACGGAAGCGACATTCGGTGGGGCGGGAGGTTCGGGCCGTAACTCTTCGGGAAGTAACTCTTCGGGCCGTAATACGGAAGTTTCGCCGCGCATGGTGCTTTCTTCCGGCTCGCTGGGCGGCACGTAGCGAAAATTCTGAACATACTCGTGCAAGGGGATTTCCGGCACCAATTCGAAGTGTGGGGACGGCGCTTCCGAAGCTGAAGCGTTGCGTTCCATATCTTGATTTTGAGAAGGTCGCGCCACATCGCTGGATGATGGCGACTCGCTGGCAACGCCAGTGTGGGCCTGCGACACCGAGGCACGAGGTTCGAGAGGACCAACGCTTTCCGCCAGCGGGCGCGTGAAGCTGGCCGTGCTCTGCGCACCGGGAGAGGTCAGCGGCGCATGAGGCAATGGAATGCCGCACATCCCGCAATAACGGTTGCCCGCCTGGTTCTCATATCCACAAGCGCTACAGACCACGACGCCTCCTGCCAGCCGACAACATCCTAAATGATAGGCCTTTCAAAGGTCAGATGAAAACACGCGACCGGGGGTGGCGTGGCGGTCTGGAGCGGAGGCAGCCGGAGACGGACCGGCAGCGCCGGGTCATTCTGAAGGCCATGGACGTACATCTAACCCCGGATCAGAAGGCTTTCGCCCACCGCGCTATTGAAAGCGGACGGTTGCGCTCAGAACAAGACGCCGTGCAGGAGGCCCTTGCTCTGTGGGAAGAGCGCGAGCGGCAACGAACTGAGTTTCGTCTGACGCTCGACGAGGCCAGGGCTTCCCTTGCACGTGGGGAAGACCGCGGTATCACGCAAGAGTCCATGCACAAGCTCGCCGACGAAGTGAAGGAACGCGGATGCGCCCGCCTTCTTGCGGAACTCACTACGTCCCGCTAACCCATGGAGAAGACCATCCGCATTTACGCCAGCCAGAAGGAAATGAAGGCCGACGAATATCGCTACTGGCAGAGTCGGCCCGTGTATGAACGGATGGACGCAGTTGCTGAAATGACCCTTGCCACTTACGCGATGAAGGGCGCGGCCCCGGATGTTCCAAGACTTCAAAGAACTCTTGTCCGCCTTCCACGCCTACAGCGCAAAAAAAAGTCCCCGGAACCGAGCGGCCCTAGTCAGTGACCCAACCGGACTGCCAGCCAAGAGCACGGCGCCGGCGCAGAAAGCAATCGGCAATTTGCCCGGTTCCCCCTCAGCTATTGGCGTTTCCACTACGCGGGTATCGCGCGGGTCAACATCATGCGTATGGCGAAACCGCTTTGTGGGCCCTACAATAGCTTGCATTACGGAGCTGTTGCCAGTATGCTGCAAGGCGAACAATTGGCGAAAGCACCAGCGGTGCGATGCAAACGCTAGTACTTAGTTGCATTGAAAAGCGGTCTATGCCATGATGGGGCATGAGCAAATACCCCACTGCCCTCACATTGACGACAGAAGACCGCTCCACGCTGGAGAGCTGGGTTCGTGCGGGT
>JBEKNL010000201.1:0-4420 GCA_049522855.1 Candidatus Korobacteraceae bacterium | reverse complement strand
GGAAATTGTTAGGCCGCGACTGTGTAGCGGTGATGCAGACCACCCAGTCGCGGCAGCGAGATAACCTTGTGGCCACTCGAAGGCGGTGACGCTGCAACTCGACCACCGGGAGTGTCCTTCCCGAGTCCGAGATGAGTCCGGTCCTCGTGGTAATAACGGACGTACTCATTCAGCAACCGTCGCAGATGTTTCCGATTCAGCACGATCACATGATCGAGTAAATCCCGCCGCACACTACCAACCCAGCGCTCGGCAAGCCCGCCTACGTCTGCACCTCCCGCCACACACCAGCACTGCAAGTTAGACAGGATCACAGCCGCAGCAGGGATATCCCCCATTTTCCACAGCAATCCGCACCGCTGTTCATAAAATTGGTGACGCACGTAACGGCTTTCCCTTTTTGGGCGGGGCGAGGAATCCTGTGACAATTGTCACTGACTTGCGAGAAAAGTAATGAGAACATAAATGCAAGTGTACGGACGCAAGTCTGTGCATCGCGCACATCTCCAGAGTCGGCCTCCCATTTCTCAACCTTGCATTGCGTCGTCACCGGGTGCAGGAGGTCTACCATGCGACACAAAACTGCGCGTGTTTCAACCGCGAAGCCCGAGGAAGGCTCGCTCGACTCGTGTGAGGTGGGGTATGGCTTGGCTTAAAGTGTTTGCGCGGCTCATCAAAACCACCACCGCAACTGATGATGAAGTTTGTGTTTGTGAGTGGTATTATGCGTACCCTTTTTCCGAAGAGCGCGAGCCGGAGCTTCGACAGCAAAGAGTGCTCGAAACAAGAAGCTGGCACGATCCCAGCAAAGTAACTTGTCGTAAGCCTTAATTTCGTATCTGGAGCGCGGTTATATCGAACCGGCACCGAGTCCGAACCGGCAGTTTGGATAGCGGGCAAAAGCGTAAGGACTCTGTTTCTTCCTGGTCATGGCGCCGGGTTCCGTAGGGTTTTGCAGAGGAGGTTCAAGAACATGAATATCTTCGGACATGCCGCAGGGTTCTCAAGGCCTCGCTTGGGCAAGCATAGTTTGGTTTCCCTGCTGTCGTTGGCTCTATTGTTCGCGACTTGGCCTCCGGAGCTGGCGGCCTATCCAAGCGCGCAAGCCCCGGCGCAGTCCGCGCAGGCGCCCCCATACACGCAACAGACTCCCGAGCAATTGCAGCAGTTGGTAGCGCCGATTGCGCTATATCCGGATTCGCTGGTGGCGCAGATCCTGGCGGCATCCACGTTTCCCGACCAAGTCGTCGAGGCCGACAGATGGGTGCAAGCGAACCCTAATTTGCAGGGCGACGCTTTGGGTAAGGCGGTGGACCAGCAGCCCTGGGACCCGAGCGTCAAGGCGCTCGCCGCATTTCCATCGGTCCTTGGAAATATGGACAAGAACCTTTCCTGGACGTCATCCTTAGGCGACGCCTACTACAACCAGCAAGGCGATGTGATGGATGCCGTGCAGGTGATGCGCCGGCGAGCGCAAGCAGCCGGCGATCTTAAGACCACGCCGCAGCAAAACGTAACCACGCAAGGCTCGACGGTAGAAATTCAGCCCGCCAATCCGGAAGTCGTTTACGTTCCTGCGTATGATCCGTGGTTGGTTTACGGAGATCCCATCGTGGCGTGGCCGGGATGGTACCCGTATCCCGGAATCTGGTTTGGCGGCCCGTATCTCAATTTCGGAGTCGGCTTCGGAATCGGTTGGTTCGGAGGTTTTGGCTGGGGCTGGAATAATTGGGGATTCAATTGGGGTGGCAGATACGCGATGTACAACCACGGCCGGTACTACTCCCGCAGCAACACGTTTTACAACCGGAACAACTACTACCGGGGAGGAGGCGAGGGGGGCGTAGCAAGGAACGTGCAGCGCGGAGTGAGCGGCAACCGCGGTGGAGCTCCTGCTCGTGCCAACGCAGGGAACAGGCCTTCCAACGGGAACATCGGCGGGCGAGGCGAAGTGAACAACCGTTCGAGCGCAACCGCCAGGGCTTTCAATGGAAATACCAAGGCGGCCCGAGGATACGCTGAGCCCCGCGGCCAGAGCGGCACACGCACGGGCGCCTTCAGTGGCTACGGGAAAGGCGGACAGGCAAAGAGTTATTCGTCACGCGGAAGTGCCAGCATGGGTGGCGGCGGAGCGCATGGCGGCGGTGGCGGAGCAGCGCACGGCGGTGGCGGCGGGCATCACTAATCAAGGTTTCGTTGTGTTCCTCGTAGCTTATAAAGGTTGGAAATGGAGAGAAGCCATATGCGGAGAACGAAGCTGAACTTCGACAAATTTCATTGGGGCACTCTTCCTGAGTTTGCCGTGGTCGTTCTCCTTTTGGCGCTGTGTTTTCCCACCCGTTCCATGGCGCAGCAACCGGGTCAGAAAACGTTTTCATCGCCGGAAGACGCCAGCAACGCACTCGTCACGGCAGCGCAGACTAACGACGAAAAAGCGATGGTCGATATCCTCGGACCAGACGGAAAGCAAATCGTCTCGTCGGGAGATGAAGCCGAGGACGCCGAGAGCCGCGCCAATTTCGTACAGCGATATCAGCAAATGCACCGTTTGGTGACTGAACCGGATGGAACCACTACCTTATATATCGGTGCGGAAAACTGGCCCACGCCCATTCCGCTCGTGAACAAAGGCAATACGTGGTATTTCGACACCGATGCGGGCAAGAAAGAGATTTTGAACAGGCGAATTGGCCGGAATGAAATATCGGCGATTAGTGTTTGTCAGGAACTCGTTGCGGCGCAAAAGGAATATCACGCCACACACGACAACGAGTACGGCCAGAAGATCTTCAGTGATGAAGGGCAGCAGAATGGCCTTTATTGGAAAGCTGCTGATGACGAACCCAAGAGCCCCATCGGGCCGCTGGTGGCATTGGCCTTTGCTGAGGGCTATGCCAAAAGCCAAAATGGCGCTCCGACTCCTTACCGCGGTTACTATTACCACATCCTAATCCGCCAGGGGAAAAATGGCTCAGGCGGCGCGAAAAGTTACATCGCAAACGGAAAAATGACCGAGGGTTTCGCCTTCGTGGCCTATCCGGCGGAATACAGATCGTCCGGCGTTATGACATTCATCGTTAACGAAAATGGAGTCGTGTACGAGAAGGATCTCGGCAAGAAGACCGATATTCTCGCCAAAGCCATGAAGGAATACAACCCCAATTCCAGTTGGCAAAAGGCCGAAGAGCAGCAGGAGGAGAATGCTGGCGAGCAGAAAACCAAGTAAAAGGCATTCTGTCGCTGTACTTGCTCCAGCGGACCATGCCCACTTCATATAGCTTTATTTATCAATCACTTAGCCAGTTGGGGCCCCAAGTTTCCTGCGATCCACACGGGCCTCGTAGCCGTGGTGTTCAAGGTAGCGGCCATTCCATTCAAGGTTCTTTTGCTTGGGTGGGATACGCTCGTTGCAAAAAGACTAATAGTTTTGGAGCCCCACGCAACCATTAATGCATTGGTGGGGCCGTCGGGTCTGTTCACATTTGCTTAAATCTTTAAATCTCCGTCGCCTTTTCCCGAATCACAACGTCCTGTCGAGCACGCACGGTGAAAACGCAGTTAGGGTGACTTGCGTTGTAAGTCCTGTGCTAGCAATGCGAACCGCTGCATCGCCACTGGTAACTGCAATTCACGATAGCCCTTGCCCCTTCTATCCAAACAACGGCCAACGACAAACCCCACAAACGGTGACAACACTACGGTGTCGAGCTTGGCCGGATATCCTTCTTCTTCCGCGATTCTGAAAACGACCAGAATCGCCTGATTTCTCCGAATGCCCGGATGTTCGCAAACCTCGTTAGAGGAGTGAAAGTTGCCTTGTGTCTTAACGGGGTATGAGAAGATATTTGGAGGGAGCAATATTGCGCTGGTACCTGTGGCTCGTCAAAACTAAACGCAGCCCGGTTTTTTCGCTGTAACACGTCGTATGGTCAAAATAATCGACCGGTTTGAAAAGGCGAGGCTTGCAGCCTCGAGTTGTCTCTTGCGATTGCCCTTCTCCGCCGCCTCGATAAGGCCTACAATCCAGCTTCTCCTTAACTCCATCAACCGAGAGGAACAAAATGGTTTGGGCTCGCATGCTGGCCTACATCACCGGCACCGTCGATCAAGAGCTGCTGTTGCGGAACGAATATCTGGCTGCGGAGAACCGTATCCTGAAAGCCCAGATCAAGGGCCGACTGCGCCGGGGCGAACGAAAAGCGCAAACTTACGAGAACGCCTGTTCTCAGAAGCTATCTGCGAACTGGTAACTTCGGTACAGCCCGTGATCCAGAAAGAATCCCTGCCTTTAAGCCTAACAGCCCGTGGTGTAAGTAGCTGATTTTCGACACGGCCAGCGGCGTGTTTGGTTTCGTAGTCCTGCGAAGGATTTCGCGCAGGACATCGAGATTTGGCTTCGGCAGAGGCGAGTGGAATCCTT
>JBEKNL010000200.1:0-4473 GCA_049522855.1 Candidatus Korobacteraceae bacterium | reverse complement strand
TCTTGCTTCTCCCGCTGCTTGCGCGTGCCCATTGCCATGCGCACATTCTACGAACCAAGCCTGTGGATACTTCAACATTTTTTGCTCACGCATCTAGACTTGCACCACAGGCTGCTAAGCCCGATCGGGCAGGTTGACCCCATAAGAATCCAGAACATCGCGCAGAGTCACGATGCCCTCCAGCTTATGCACGTCGGCACGGCTCGTTACCGGCAAGGCATCAATTTGGTTTGAGCCCATGCGCTCGAGCGCCAAATCGAGCCCCTGGTCAGCGTGGACGTGCGGAAAAACTGACCCAGCCACGAGTTCCTCCAGACGCCTGGCAGTGCCTTCCGCGTGCTCTCGTTCGAGCGTCGGAAGATTGACAACGCCGACCACGCCTCGCCGATCGGTGACCAGCCACGTCCGGGATTCACTCGACCGCACCTTTTGCAGTGCTTCCTCGACCGTCATCTCGCTGGGTAGTGACTCGGTCGCCGCGCGCATGATTCGGGTTATCTGACGGCGGCTATGCCGCTGGCGCGTCTCTGCCGTAGGCAGGTGTATGCCATCCTGTACTGCCAGGGCTTCGTAAATGGGCTCCCGCTGCAGCCGTGAAGAGATGAAAAGGCTCACCAAGTTCGCAATCATCAGCGGGACGATGACCGCGTAGTCCTGCGTCATCTCGAAGATCATCACCACCGAGGTCATGGGAGCGCGCACGATGCCCGCGAAGACCGCGCCCATTCCCACCAGTGCGTAAGCGCCCGGCGTGGCTGTTTGGGCGGGCAGCAAATGATGAGCCACAGTGCCCACTGCACCGCCCAGCATAGCGCCGAGGAATAGGGCAGGACCGAAAATACCGCCCGCGTTACCCGAAGCATAGCTTGTGGTCACGGCTAGGAGCTTCAGGACCACCAGCAGGACCATCAGGTTGAGCGCCATCCGTCCATTCAGCACATCGCCGACATAGCCATAACCCACGCCCAGCACCTGCGGTACAAACCATCCCATCAAACCGACGACCAGACCACCAGCCACGGGTTGGAACCAGACCGTCTTTTGCGGGAAGCGCAGGAAGCGCTGACGCATGTCGAGCAGGAGTTTGGTGAATGTGACGGACACCAGGCCACCGGCCACGCCCAGCACTGCATAGACTCCGAACTCCAGCGGATTCACTAATTGGTATTGCGGGACCTGGAACAGAGGATGATTCCCGAGCAATAGGCGGAGCACCAGCCAGGAGGTAGCGGAGGCCAACACCACCGAGCCAAGGACCGGCGCGTGGAGGTCGCCCATAATCTCCTCCAGCGCAAACAGTACCGCTGCCAGAGGAGTATTGAACGCGGCTGCGATTGCTGCCGCCGCACCGACCGGCAACAACGCTTTCACTTTTTCGGGCCGCAATCCCAGGGAGCGCCCCAGCACGGAGGCAATGCCTGCGCCCACTTGCACCGAAGGCCCTTCGCGGCCCAGCGGGATTCCGCTGGCCAGCGTTGCCGACGTGCAGAAGAACTTTCCCAGAACGGTGCGCAGAGTGATGCGGCCCTCGCGGGCAAACAGCGCAGCCTTGGTCTGTGGTACTCCGCTGCCGCGCGCGTTGGGAAAATAGCGATACAGCAGGTAGCCGATGGCCAGTGAGCCTCCGACGGGGAGCAGCACACGCCGCCACGGAGAACCGCCCGCCGGGTACAGCCGCAGTCCCTCGCGCTCCGTCAGCAGAATGAAAGCGACGACCGTCAGGCCGGTCAACGCGCCAATCACCAGCGCCAGCACCAGAAATACCTGGTCCTCACGTTGTTGCAACTTGGCCATGAAGTACGACTGCGGGGTTCTCCACCAACTTTCGCTCGTCGTCTGGCCGCTACCACTCATCTCTGGGGAATGTCCCAGAAGAGCATACCTCACTGGACTGCCTTTGGATGGCGGAAGCGAGGGTAGCAAGCGCGATGCGCACCCGTAGAAGGAGCCACACTCGGCGTTTCGATCCAGGGCGACCGGCGTGCTCCCGGATTGTCGGCAATCCGGAAGTAATCCACCCTCCTAAAGGGATTGCCGGCACGATCACCAAAAGGAGTTCTCGATTACTGTCGAAAAATCGCCAAGCCGTAAGCAATGCCGTTGGGGGCAGAACCGCGGATAGAACGAGTTGGCCTGATACCAACAATGATCCGCATTGAACATGATTGTCGGCGCTCAATGAGCGTCGCCTAC
This sequence comes from Candidatus Korobacteraceae bacterium, assembly GCA_049522855.1. Lineage (GTDB taxonomy): Bacteria > Acidobacteriota > Terriglobia > Terriglobales > Acidobacteriaceae > Bog-257. The sequence goes on along the minus strand of JBEKNL010000200.1, from coordinate 2,280 downwards.
AGCAAAGTTAGATATCGCTAATCGCGCTCTGCTGGTTGAGAATAAGGGCATCATGGCGCTGGTCGTCTTTCTGCGGGGAGTCAATGTCGGGGGCCATAGAACTTTTCGGCCCAGCCTCGTGGCAAATGAACTGAAAGACCTCGGCATTGTGAACGTTGGCGCCGCCGGAACTTTCGTAGTGCGGAAGCAGGTCAGCCAAGCCAAACTGCGTACGGAAATACTTCGGCAGTTGCCGTTCAAAGCCGAGGTGGTGATCTGCAAGGGTGACGATGTGCTCGATCTGGCGTCCGGGAACCCGTTTGCGGGTCAGCCCACGGGACCAAAGATCGTTCGGTTTGTGAGCATTTTGGCGAAACGCGGGCAGCCATTGCTTTCGACGCCCCTCAGTCTTCCTTCCGGCGGCGAATGGTCCTTGAAGATCCTTGCCACCAAAGACCGGTTCATCTTTGGTCTGTACCGGCGCGAAATGAAAGCGATTCGCTACCTTGGCCAGCTCGACAAGATCTTCGGAGCCCGAGCAACGACACGTAATTGGAACACGATGACCGCAATTGCCAGAATCCTGCAGAACCCAGAATGGTGATTCCTCCACGGCCTTCTATTTCGCCTCAAGATTCCGAAATCGCAAAGTGCAAGATTGGGAGAGAAACTTGGATAGTTGACGAAATATCCCCATAGCACTCACTGTCCGAGCGCCTGCGATTTGGTCGCTGGGTACGCCATCGGGAGACGATCCACTTGGACGTATAGTCGGCGTTTCATCCTTATGGCTTCTTCAAACCTGCGGGATGGGCGTTATACGGCCAAGTGGCGGTCCCAATGCGGGTGCCGGATGCTGGCCGACTCCCGAGGAACATATTCCATCCGGTTCAGATAGGGTGCGAGTTGGCCTGTTTGCGACAGCAATCGAGACGGGCTGGCCGCAGGAACCGAAACCGCACGGAAAACGCCGAGGCGCGAGCCCCGGCTTTCTATGTCTCATCGCGGGCCCAATTGGGAGCAGCTGCAGGGCTCTCATTTGCCGATATCGACACTGGGGCTTATTCTGAACAGTTCGAAGACGACTGAACATTTTCCCGGTACAGCAAGGAACGGACATGAAGACGGTACGAGCCATATTGCTGTCTGGGGCGATTGCCTGTACGTTGTGGTCGCCCAACCTTTTTGGACAAGACGTAGACGTGACCTCCGACAAAGGCGTCATCACACTGAGCGTGATGGCACAGAAGCCTTATGTCTCTGGCCAGGCGAAAACCCCGGTGTTGAGCGTAGTGTGCCAGCAGAAGGGCAAGAAAATCACGCACGCAATCAGGTTTTCGCCGGGAGGCGTTCTGACCCACCAGGATTACTCATCCTTCGGACAGTCCTCATCGCTGGTATTGCAGATGACCATCGGCGGGCACAAGCAATCGACGACTTGGGTGTCTCAGGAAAACCCTTTCGAATCCTTCGACTACGTCGGCAAAACTGAGTCGGAGCGCATCCAGTTCCTGCAAGCCCTGCTGAGTGTGCCAACCGTCTCCATCGACTTCAAACCGTTCCTCACGGGCACACCTACTTCAAGTACGTTCGACCTGACCGGACTACGGACGGAATTCGATAAACATCCCGAGTGCGCTATGAAGTAGTTGTAAGCCGAGACGCGAGCCTTGGATTTTCTACACTCGCTCCTGCGGGCGGGGGCCACCAATAACTCTTTCGCATCGCATTTTGGGACCAGCGCCACACGTAGGGCAGCTCACGGTTAGGGCGGCGGTTTCAATCTGTTTGCGGATAACATTGGAGCATTGTTAATCCTCGGGGAGAACTGGGCCTGGTCAATTTTGAACGATCTTTGAATAAAAATGCATCTTACGTAACATCGCCATGTCGTAAGTAATTCTCTGCCGTCACGATTGGTTATGATATGGCCTGTTCACAACAGTTATGTTCCACCGACAGCCACGCTTACGCATTCGGCTTGACAGACGTGATTGGTGCCTCCAGCTACTTCGCGCTTTCTTATGCTATTTCGTTCGAGCGGCCTTCGCCCCTGAAATTCTTTCGTATGCTGGGTGCGCCATGAGAAGCGCCAGCACGGCATGAAGGGCACATGCTGGCCATAGCAGGTAGCTGACGAAGCCTCCGCCAACTCTGAGATAACAAAAGATAAAGAGCGGCTAGTACTACTGTGTTATAAGAAGCCTCGCCGGCAGCAGGGACACCTGGGCAGGGAGCGGGCCAAGTGGGTGGCGATCAGGCGGCGCAGGGTGGCAATCGAGGATGGATTATGCCGTTCGG
>JBEKNL010000199.1:0-4518 GCA_049522855.1 Candidatus Korobacteraceae bacterium | reverse complement strand
TCTGCTGGTCTGTCACCATTCGGAAAGCGCTCTCCTGGAACGCTTTCCCAATGGTCTCAACTTACTTCAGATAGGGAGAAATAATTGTCGCCGGCCAGGAACTTTAATTTTCGCTGATCAGCTAGCGTCAATGCGTCCGTGCGTGGCACTCAGCGCACAGGGTGATCAAGTTCTGTTCCTCGTCGCCACCCGACCGGCTGCGAAATTTGAGGTGATGCACCTGCAGATTCTGCATGCTCCCGCAGACCTGGCAGCGCCAGCCATCGCGCTCCAGTACTTGTCGCTGCAGTTTCGCATAGTTGGTCGAATCGAGTCTCACTCGCGGGTTCTTGGCTGGGATCTTCATGAAGCCTGCCCGACGACGTCAGATAGAAAGATCTCCTGTTGTGGTCTAGGCAGGAACCTGTAGTAGCGGGAAATGGATTGCAGCAGGATCTGTGGGTTGCTGCCATCGATCGAGGCCCCGGCGAGGAAGTCCGCACAGATCATCTCCAGGCAGTAGCCCCGAGACTTGTCCGATCCCAGCATTAAGGCTGCGGTCTCAATCGCCTGCTCGATGACCGGCACCTGGCTCTTATAGACCTTGAAATAGATCAGCTCCGACGGCTCGCTGTCCTTGCCCGTCAGTTCCTTCTCCACTTCCCGCTGGAACTCCGCCTTAGGCATCTGTCTGGCTTTGTGCAGCCAGGCCCTTCGTCCACCCCACCTGCTTCAGTTCCTTCCTCACCTGGGGTGGAAGCTGCTCCACGGGCAATACCGGTTTCAGAATGTCTTCTCCGGCGCGAAGCTGTGGAGAACGCCGTGGCGGATCTCCGGCTGGAAGGTCTGGCTCCAACTGCCGATGCGCAACTCCTCTTTGAGCAGTTTGTCCAGGGCGATCTGACTGAAGAGCAGTTGGTCAATGCTGTCCTCGCTCGATGAGCGATCCCTACATCGACCCTCAGTCCGGGGTACTCCGAAACAGATTTGGCTTGGCTGATCAGCAATCACTTGACCGGGCAGAGGCCAATGCCGTCTCGATCCGTTCAATCCTATTGCAGCTCAACCCCCTGAAGGGGAATTTCGATTCCGAGCACCTAAAGGCGATCCATTCGTATCTTTTTCGCGACGTGTACGACGGGGCGGGGCAATTCCGGACGATCCCGCTGGCAAAAGCTGAGGACATTTGTGGCGGACGGGTTATAAGGTTTACGTCTCCAGATTTGATCGAAGAGGAGTTGAAGCAGGCCAGCTCCAAGTTCTTACACGGCGTCCATTGCTCAAACAGGGCTGCCGCCGGATCTTCGTGACGGAATAAAGCCGCCACTGCCTGCTCGAAGCAGCGACCGAAAAGCATGGCGGCCCGAACCTCAACCATCGCCGCTTCGACGGGCGCTTCGTTGTTCTAAACGCACATATAGTTGCATATAGTGTCACTATGTGCAACTATATATGCTTATGATACAGCGCCGCTTCTGGCAACACCTTCTCGAGCAGGCATGGCGGGAACGCTCTGTGATTTGGCTGTCAGGCGTGCGGCGCGTCGGTAAGACTTGCCTCTGCCAGAGCCTGCCCCATGTCGAGTACCTCGACTGTGAGCTGCCGCGCGTGCGCCGCATGATGGAGGAACCGGAGGGCTTTCTTGACGGCTTTGGGAACCAATCGATCGTGCTCGATGAAATCCACCGCCTCCAGAATCCCTCGGAGCTATTGAAGATCGCGGCAGACCATTATCCCGGCTTGCGGGTGATCGCGACCGGATCGTCGACGCTTGGGGCTTCCCGGAAGTTCAGAGACACGCTGGCCGGACGCAAGCGGGATATCTGGCTGGCGCCGATGTGTTTGGCTGATTTGAAGGACGCGGATCGGCCTGACTTGCACCACAGGCTCTTACGCGGGGGACTGCCGCCGTTCTTCCTGTCTGATCAACTCCCGGAGCGAGATTTTCAGGAGTGGATGGACGCTTACTGGGCGAAGGACATCCAAGAATTGTTCCGGCTGGAGAGCCGCAGTTCTTTTCAGAAGTTCGTCGAACTGGTGCTGGCACAGAGCGGAGGGATCTTTGAAGCCACCCGCTTCTCCCGTCCTTGCGAAGTGAGCCGCCCCACCATCAGCACTTATTTGAAGGTCCTGGAGGCGACGTTTGTAGCCCACGTAATCCGCCCCTTCAGCACGCATCGAGCGACCGAGATCGTGTCTGCCCCGAAGGTGTACGGCTTCGACACTGGATTTGTGTGTTACTACCGCGGCTGGCAGGAACTGCGTCCCGAGGACTTGGGGGTTTTGTGGGAGCATTTCGTACTGAATGAGATCATGGCAAACCTCCAAACCCGCGACGTGCATTACTGGCGCGATAAGCGCGGACATGAAGTGGATTTTGTGCTCACGCCGCGCCGGGGAAAGCCTTTGGCCATAGAGTGTAAGTGGTCGACAAACGATTTCGATGCTGCCAACCTGCAGGCATTCCGCAAGCAGTACCCACACGGGGACAACCTGGTCGTGGCGCCAGACGTGGACCGGACATTCCAGAGGAGTTATAGGGAAATCATCGTCCGGTTCGAGAGCCTGCGCTCGCTTACGCGTCGGCTCACAAGTTAGGCTAGGTGCACGTCGTGGACATGATTAGCTAAGCTGTTGCAAATTTATCCACGCACTTACTCACCCTATGTCCGGTTCCGTCAAGACGGCCGCCAGCCGGTGGTCTTCAAGAAGTTGCATCCGTACTTCAAGGAATTAAGTCAGTTCTGTGAGGCTCGAACGCATAAACCAGACGATCAAAAAGATTGCGGCGGCTAGTCGTTTGAATGGATGCGTAGGTGACATTCCGCGCACAGTTATGAACGACACTTCCCTCTTGTGCGACGACGGTTCGATCGGTCGCGGTGGTGACGAGCGCCAGATCCATAACACAGCCTTACAACCCAGCCGCGTGCCGCCCATCCTCCCATTCCGTGGACAGCCCCAGCTCAACGATCCATTTTTCCAGATACGCATGGTCGAGTGAGTCCCAGCGCATTCTAAGGATTCCGGCAACGTCCTCGATGTGCCTACGGGATTGTGTCCGCTTTGCCCACTCCAGCTTGGCAACCACAACATCCTCGGCGCTCGCGGCAAAAATGGAGAAGCCCTGCAGAACGACCTGTTTGCGACGGCCAAACTCCTCTACGTTGAAGGGGCGGGATTTTCGAAAGATCAAGTCGATCTTCCAGCCTGTTAACAGGTCAATCACGTTAAACAAAGATTGCCGCTTCCTGGCTTGCAATGCCATCTCCAAGTCCGCGTAGTATTCACCGCTTGGCAGCAGTTGGATGAACGTCTGCAATTGCGCCGGGGTGGCTTCAATTATCAGGTCAATGTCTTGGGTGCTGCGTGGAACACCGTAGTAGGCGCTGGCAAAGGATCCGGTAAGCATGTACGAAATGCCGGCTTGGTCCAGCGCCTCGGTGATTCGGCGAAAGACTTCAGCGACGTTCATCGCAGCGGCGCTGGTACTAGCCCCGGCTGGAATGCCAATCGGAGGAGTTCGCGCCCGACCTCTGTGTCCGGCCATTCGGGGTGCTCTTGCCGAATTCGCGCTTTTTGCAATTCCCTGGCAAAGATACTCATTTCCAGGGCTATTAGCAGGCGCTGTTCTCCCGTCATTGCCCGTTGCGCTTGCCAATGCACAGCTTGCGCGGACGGGGTTGTGTCGGTGATGGTCACGTCAAAATGGTAGCACGGCCTGATACGCCGTCGTCGTTTACGAGATCCAGGCGCAAGGCCACAAAAGTCCTCCCGGAGGGTTCCGCCTGACCGCGAGGCGCACCCACCTGCCCGGCGCCATGCAACGAGATGGGTCATTGCAGCCGGGTCTTGGATCTGGCGGCTTTTCGATGCGCCTGTTCGTGGCATTCAGCGCACAGCGTGATCAGGTTCTGTTCCTCGTCGCCACCCGACTGGCTCCGCAGTTTGAGGTGATGCACCTGTAAGCGCTGCATGCTACCGCAGACCTGGCAGCGCCAGCCGTCGCGCTCCAGCACCTGCCGATGCAGTTCGAGGTAGCTGTTCGCATCGAGTCTAAGTCGCGGGCTTTTACGGCTGACCTTCTTCATGAGGCCTTCCGGTTGACCTCGGAGAGAAAGGCCTCCTGTTGGGGGCTGGGCAGAAACTGGTAATAGCGAGAGATGGATTGCAACAGGATCTCCGGGTTGTTGCCATCCATGGAGGCCCCAGCGAGGAAGTCCGCACAGATCATCTCCAGGCAGTAGCCTCGAGACTTGTCCGACCCCAGCATTAGAGCTGCGGTCTCAATCGCCTGCTCGATGACCGGGATCTGACTCTTGTAGACCTTGAAATAGATCAGCTCCGAAGGCTCGCTGTCCTTGCCCGTCAGCTCCCTTTCCACTTCCCGCTGGAACTCCGCCTTGGGCATCTGTCTGGCTTTGTGCAGCCAGGTTGCACTTTCGAAGCGCTGGCCCTGACGACGTGCCAGCTTGGCCAACTCCAGACCCTTCGTCCATCCCACCTGTTTCAGCTCTCTTCTCACCTGGGGTGGAAGCT
>JBEKNL010000198.1:0-4527 GCA_049522855.1 Candidatus Korobacteraceae bacterium | reverse complement strand
GTCAGTTTGAGCTTTTCTAGCGGCAGCGCACAGTGTCCGTCTGAGGTTGCTTCCAGCAAGACATGGTCGATGCCGGCCCGCGCCCGATCAAGCGAATCCCGAGGAATTCCAATCTTCTGCGCGATCTGATCGGCGGTCGCGAAGCCGATCCCGTAGATGTCCTTCGCCAGCATGTACGGATTGCTCCGTACCTTCTCGATTGCCTGCTCCCCATAGGTCTTGAAGATTCGCACCGCTCGGCTGGTGCTCACACCATGGCTGTGCAGGAACAGCATGATTTCTCGTATCTGTTTCGCTTCCTGCCATGCTTGCTCAATTCGCTGCCGGCGTTTCGGACCGATCCCGTCGACGGATTGCAGTTCCGCGACCCGGTTCTCGATCACGCTCAAGACTTCAGCTCCGAACCGCCCGACCAGCTTCTTGGCCAGAACCGGCCCGATGCCTTTGACCAGGCCGCTGCTGAGGTAACGCTCGATCCCTTCAACCGTCGTCGGCGGCACGGTTTTCATCAGTCTGGCCTTGAATTGAAGCCCGTGCTCTTTGTCTCTAACCCACCAGCCCTCGGCCTGCAGCCACTCCCCAGCAGTTACGGAGGGTAGCGATCCAAGGACTGTTACCTCGTCCCGGTGCCCTCTGACTCTTACCCGAAGCACACAGAAGCCGTTTTCGTCGTTGTGGAAAGTGACGCGCTCGATCAGGCCGGAGATTTCCTCGGTTGCGGGTCTGCGTTCAGGGATTGCGGCATTCATGTGTGGGGATTCATTTTCCCATGGACGGTCTGCCTTGGTGACGAGAAGTGCTGCGTCTGGCTGCCGCTGAGTTTCGGCTGGAGCCAGCCAACGCCGCCAGTCGAGGCACATCAGGATGCCCGGTGGGAACGCCGACGTTTTGAACCTATCGAAGCTTCGAGGGTCGGTGGATGGTATCGTTCCGAGTGTCATCGCCGTCGGTCAGGAAACCACAATCCCAGATGAGACGGGGATGAAGGGGCAACCCGGATGAAACTCAAGCTCAAGGCACGCGTCAACCGCCCGGATGCCCGGACGATCCGGCACGCTCTTGAGCAACTGTCTGCGAAGGGCTCCGTCAGGAAAGCGGGCGACGAGTTCCACCGCGACACAGCCCTTACGCCAAGGGGTTGTTGATAACCTCCCCCGGTCCTTTAATAGGGAAGAACGGTATTCTTGCTCGTGATGGAATCAGAAACTCAACTCAACGCTGCGCCGCCGGCCAGGATCGGAGCGCGGAATCTCGCGATGATCGCCCTGGCCGTGGGCCTCTTGCTGGCAGGCCTCGGCGCGGAGTGGTGGCATCGCTACACCGGAACGCCGGAGTATTCGCTGTCGCAACTTGGCAAGGCGGTGAAAGACCAGAACTACGGCAAGGCGAGTTACTACGTCGATGAAGAGCGCATCGCTAGCGCGATTAGCCAATCGCTAACCGACGTCCTGCTGGCGAAATATACCCATGCAATCCAGAACGATCCTCTGCCGTTCACCGAGACACGCATCGAGATTCTGCAAAAGCTTGCGCCGCATTTTCACGACCTCGCATTGCTCGGGGTGCAGAACGGAATTCGCCTGCTGTTGAGCGGCAATCCCCTGCTCACTGGAACTTCCCACTTCAGCCAACTCGATGTCCACAACTTCTCGGGAGTGCACGTAGTTCGCTCGACGGTCAATGGCGACACCGCAGACGTGATGATTGCGGGTCTGCCACAGCCGAACCCGTTCAACCTCGCCGAGCTGCGTATCAGGATGGTGCGAATTCCGAATACGCGGCAATGGCGGATCGAAGAGATCCCTGATGCTACGGCGATCTTCGCGACGTACTTTGGACCAGGGACGGAAGCCCCGGCGACGAAATGAGGGCATCGGATTTCGATTCCTTGGAGCCGTTCACGAAAACACGGAAGTCCAACGAAAACTTAGGCTTGCCAACCCCGCGACAAAACTGAGAGTATCCGTTGTGCGGGGAGGCAGGCGATTCGTTTCGCGATAGGGGGCGTGCGAGATGACCAAGGCAGACTTGATCGATGATGTTTCCCGGCTGGCGGAGCTCACTCGAAAAGACAGCGAGGTCATAGTTGAGACCATCTTCGAGAGCGTGGTACGTTCGTTGCGCGCTGGCGATAAGATCGAAATCCGGGGATTTGGCAGCTTCCGCACCCGCCACCGTAAATCGCGCGTGGGTCGCAATCCCAAGACCGGAGACCGGGTTGAAGTTCCTGCCAAGAAGATTCCGTTCTTCAAGCCCAGCAAAGAGCTGAAGGACATGGTCAACAGTTACGGCGAACAGCACCCCCACTTGCAGGCCGCCCCGGAAAGCACTGTTCCTCTCGGTTGATCGAGTTAATGGGAAGCTGGATTGCAGGCCTTATCGAGGCGGCGAAGAAGGCAATCCGAGGAGACTAGTCGAGGCTGCAAGCCTCGCCTTTTCAAACCGGTCGAATATCTTGACCATACGGGTTATTGGTCGAGTTGCAATGCTGGGCAAAATACCGGAAGAAGGCGTTGCGAATCGTGCGGCCCTCGGCATGCGTGCGAAAACTAATCGCTCTGACAAACTTGCAGTCCGTTCTTCAGGTTCATGGTCGGTGGATTCGGGAGTGGTCAATTGTGAACAGACAGAGATTCTGTGGGCTCCTAACTTAGATGGTGGCTGGACTCTAGTAGAGAAATCGTCCCCAATTCGCAGCGATCAGTCGTGGCGGGACTGTCGCCTCGTGCGTCTCATGCATGTCGGGCAACAGTGCACCAAATCCAGCTTGTAGCAATTTAATTCAAAGTTGGCTCAAGCGTAGCAGTGAATCCACGTAACCCGTAGCAGTAGAGCAGCACCGGGAAAACGAGGGATGATGGGCCAGAGGAATCACAATGCATATCCGCTTCATTCGTACGCTACTGTTCGCGATCATCGTGCTGTGCATGTCGGCAGCGTCGTTTGCGCAAATTGGCGTGGCCATTAGGATAGGCCCGCCCGCGCTCCCTGTCTATGAGCAGCCGCTTTGTCCAGGCGACGGTTATCTCTGGACGCCTGGCTACTGGGCCTACGATTACGACGTCAACGATTACTACTGGGTGCCGGGCACATGGGTGATGGCGCCGGAAGTGGGTTTCCTGTGGACTCCAGCCTATTGGGGCTGGGGCGGCGACGGATTTGTTTTCTATGACGGCTACTGGGGCCCGCACGTCGGCTTCTACGGCGGGATCAATTACGGCTTCGGTTATTTCGGTGTTGGCTTTGAAGGCGGCCGTTGGGATAACGGACACTTCTTCTACAACCGTTCCGTGAACAATGTGAACATGAATGAAATTCACAATGTTTACAACACCCCCGTGACGAACCACAACGAGAGCCACGTCAGTTACAACGGCGGCAATGGTGGAATCACCGCGCGTCCGACAGCTGAGGAGGAGTCTGCGGCGCGTGAGAGACATATCCCGCCGGTAGCGGTTCAAACTCAACATGCGCAGGCGGCCCGAGCCAACCCGCAGCAACGCGCTGCGGCGAACATGGGCAAGCCAGGCGTCGCGGCTACACCCAGGCCCGGAGATTTTAATGACCGTGGCGCGGTACCGGCCAAAGAGGCAGGAGCGCCTTATACTCCAGCCAATCGGGGAGGAAGTCAGAGAAGCTCAGAGAACAACACAGCACGAACCAGTACGGCAGTCCATCCTCACGACCTCCCGCCCTTGGCACGGAGCACTCCAAACACGGGCAATCCGAAGCTGGACAAGAAGTACCAGCAGCAGCAGGACAAGCAAATCGCGAAGCAGCAGCAGGAACGAGACAAACTCCAGCAGAAGCAGGACCAGGAGCACCTGAATCTGGATAAACAGAAGTCGAATGACGCGCAAAAGCAGCAGGTGGAGCAGAAGCACCAGCAACAGACGCAGCAATTGCAACAGAAACACCAACAGCAGACTCAGCAGTTGCAGCAGAGACAGCAGCCAGCGAACCGGGAGCCGTCCAAGAGGTAAGATCGTTCTCCGACGGGAAACCCTGATCGTTCATAGAACGAGCCGGCATTGGACCGGCCTTCATTGAACGAACATCAAACGAGAACCGGGCGGGGTACTGGCCAACCAGTCGATGCCTCCCTCTTCTTTTGGTTATCAGACGCGGTAAACGCGGTAAATCGCAATTCGGCAGGCCCCGAGCGCAGCCGAGATGTGATACCGCTGTCTTCTTGCCGCGCCGATTTGATCAGCTCACGAGGTAATTCAGCGCCTCTTCGCGGGTCGCGAAGACGGGAAACTCACGGGCAGAAAAATGGCGGACGGCATCATAGAGGGCTTTGGGCAGATTCCCCGTCAAAACCCACGCCGCTCTCTTGATGTAGGCCCGGTCGAAGACAGTCGCGAATTTGATGTGTTCCACTGCATTGCGACTAAACTCCGCTCCGCTGAAATCGGCCACCACCAGGACAGAACCACTTGGCTCCTGAGCCACGATTGCCGGAGCTTGATCTGCGATAGCCGACACTTCCTGAGCGGTGCAGTTTGTAAAATCCAACAACAAGAT
>JBEKNL010000197.1:0-4530 GCA_049522855.1 Candidatus Korobacteraceae bacterium | reverse complement strand
CACTTCGACAACCGCGCAAAAGGCAAGCAGGTTCTGCAACTGCTCAACCGTCTGCGAAACCTCGGATTCGCCGTCCAGATCACCCCCGTGGCGGCATAGTCCAAGACTTGTTTCTTGTCAGGCTCTACTTCCAAGTGGCGTGATTCACCCGGAATTGGTGGCAAGGGTCAATCGAGCTTCCACAAGGGGGAGTGTTCCGGCTATTTCAGCTTCCCGTACTCCGCCTTGGCCTGCTTCAGGATGGGTATGTCGGGGTCAGCGTCCTTCCAGAGGGTGAGGAAGTCTTGGTATGCACTCTTCGCTCTAGCGGTGTCGCCGGAGAGCGCGTACGCGCGACCCAGCCCCAAGTGCGCCAGCGCCCCGATCAGGTAGGTCCTCACGACACCGGGGTGGTCAAGAATCTTTTGGAACTCGGTGGCAGCGGCGACGCCTTGACGCGCTGCCAGATAGGCCTCCCCCCGCAGGTAGGCGGGCTGTAGCGTGCCACTGCCCACCCTCCCCAGTTCATAGGGCGCAGCCGCAACGAGCGCCTCCACAGCCTTGACGGGGCGGCCGCTCTGAAGAGCCGTGGCAGCACGAATTGTAGGCAGATAGTTGAACTGTAAGATGGTGTTTTCAGGGGAGCGGCGACCCAGGTCGTCGGCCAGCCGTGTCGCCTGCGCAGAATCGCCGAGCCGCGCCAGCACGAGCGCAACCGTGGTCCGGGTTTCGGTGTCTCGGCCGTTGGAGAGCGCCAGCGCCGCTTGTGCCTGTTGTTTTGCCGGTCCCGTGTTGCCCACTAAGGCGTCCCTAAGGGCACCTCCGGCCTGGTAGCGGGCCGCCTCCTCTTTCGCATCGGCACGTTGAGCGGAACTGGAGGCGCGCCGAGTCAACTCCCGCGCCTTGGCAAACTGGCCGCCACAAGCAGCGACATTGGCTTCAATGTGGAGCATCGTGTCTTTGTACTCCGGTTCGACCATCAGGCTAGCGGCCTCTCGCTGAAGCCCCACTGCGTCGTGCTCCAAGAAGTTAATCATGTAAAGATTGTAGTGAATATATGACGAGTCAAGATGACGGGCTTGCGCCTCCTGCGCCGTCGCCTTGGCTTCTTCCAGACGGTTGGCCAACAGGTAGATATCGACGAGATTCCCGTATGCGAACCCACTTGTAGAATTGAGTTTCAGAGCGCCTTGTTGCGCGGCCAGGGCCTTCTCACAGTCGCCCAGTTGCTCATAGATCCAGCCTAGGTTGGTAGCTGGGACGTCGTCCCGGGGGTAGGTCTGCGCCCACAGGTCGGAGGTTTTTTGGGCTGCCTCTAAGTTTCCAGTAACGAACGATTCATAATGCGAGTGGATGTAGAACTTCTCCCGCTCGCTGACCTTCTCGCGCAGCTCGTAAGCTTTACGAAGGTTCTCGGCCGCACGTGCGGGTTCGCCCAGATTGGCGTAGCTGTTTCCCAGTCGCGCGTAGGCCATGGCAAATTTGGGGTCTAAGCTGATGGCCCGCTGGAACAACGGAACCGCAGCGGCATTATCGATCCGCGAGTACATCGCGTGATCGCCCAGGCTGTAAGCCTGCAGCGCCTCGAGCGATGGCGTAGTCACGTTCTCCGGTGGCGCGTCATACTTTTGCACCGAGGCCAACGATTCGCCCAGCTTAGCGCGCAACTTAGTGGCCACCTCGCCCATCGCCTTCAGTACCTCCTCTTTGTGGTTGGCGGTTACCTGCTCTTCGGCCAACACATCGCCGTTACTGCAGTTCACCGCTTTCAATCCGACGACGTATTGGTTTCCCAAGCTGGAGATGGAGCCCTCGATGGTGGCTGCGCTCGCCGTGCGCTGGCAAACATCACGCATTAGCTCCCCCGTGAGCCGCGCTTCTTTCGGTTGTGCGATTAAGGCCAGCGTCTGCGCGATGCGCCGGTCCGACAGCAGGTTCAGAAAGGGCGACTGCTCCAGCTGTGAAGAAAGCCCTTGCCGCAGTGTGCCATCGAAAACCGGATCGCCGGTGGTGTTGGTGAACTCGGCGAGGACGACGGTGTCCTTATCGGTAAGCTTGGCCGGACGGCGCGAGAAGAAATAGCCCGCCGCGACTGCGGCTACAATTACGACCACCGCAACGGCGAACCACCAGCGTCGCCTCTTGGTAGGGGACGCCGCCCGAGCCACAGCCGCCAAACTGTGCGAGTCCGAATCCCGCTTCAGCCGTTGCAGGTCCGTGCGCATGTCCCCAGCGTGCTGGTAACGCAGATTGCGGTCTTTCTCGAGAGACTTATTGATGATCCGTTCCAGTTCAGCGGGCAGATCGGGATTAAGCCGCGTCGGAGAGACCGGTGCCCGATTCAAAATGGCGTCGAAAGTCACTCCTGTGCTTTCCCCCCGAAAGGGCAATACCCCGGTTGACATCTCGTACATGACCGCGCCGAAGGAGAACAGATCGGTACGTGCGTCCAACTGCTTGGCGCGGACTTGTTCCGGCGACATGTAGTTCACCGTGCCCATGGCTGTTCCGGGAGTGGTGAGAGACTTCGCTATCGTCGAGGCGTCGATAGCGATACTCTTGGTCCTCAGGATCTTGGCCAGTCCGAAATCGAGAACCTTCGCATGTCCGCGCTGGGTGACGAAGATGTTCGCCGGCTTGATGTCGCGATGAACAATGCCGGCGGCGTGAGCCGCATCCAGCGCGTCGGCGATTTCGATAGAAAGCGCGAGCAGAGCCTCAGTTTCGAGCGGACGGCCCGCAATGCAGTGCTTCAGCGTCATCCCGTCCAGAAACTCCATGGCGATGAACGACTGATCATTGTGTTTGCCGATTTCGTAGATCGTGCAGATGTTGGGATGGTTCAGTGCAGATGCCGCCCGGGCTTCAAGGCGGAAGCGTTCTAACGCTTGCTGGTCTTGGGCTAAATCCTCGGGGAGGAATTTCAGGGCGACGAAGCGGCCAAGGTCGGTGTCTTCCGCCTTGTACACCACCCCCATGCCGCCGCCTCCCAGCTTTTCCAGTACCTGATAATGCGAGACAGTTTGGCTGATGGACGAGCTGGTAATCTCGTGCGCATCTTCATTCTCGTTCCGGGCGAGCGCTCGGGCGGCCACTTCGATAGCCGGACGATCGAGAAATCCTTCAGCCCCTTGTTGCGCGGTCAGCAGAGACCGTACTTCGCGCTCCAGGGCTTGGTCGCCGGAGCATGCATGACGTAGAAACGCCTCGCGCTCCTCGGACGGACGCTCCAGCACGGACTGCAACAGGCTATCGACTTGTTTCCACCGATCAGAGTCCATCGGTCGCTCCGCCCGCCAGTTCGCGGTAGAGCCAGGCTTTGGCGGTGCTCCAGTCGCGCATCACGGTAGCCGCCGATACTTTCATTACCTCAGCCGTCTCTTCCACGCTGAGTCCGCCAAAAAAGCGCATTTCGACAACCTGTACTTTGCGCGGATCCAGCTTTCCCAGCAGGTTCATGGCGTCGTCGAGGGCCACCAGATCTGCGGCCCGTTCGCTGCCCACCATCGCCGTCTGGTCCAATGAAACATGTTGCACGCCACCCCCACGTTTCAGGTTACGGCGCCGCGCATGATCAACCAGAATGCGTCTCATCAGCTGGGCCGAAACCGCGAAAAAATGGGCGCGATTCTGCCACTGCATGCTCTTGTAATCCACCAACCGCATGTAGGCTTCGTTGACCAAGGCGGTGGTTTGCAGGCTATGACCGGGGCGCTCACCTTTCATGTAGCGTCGCGCCAGGCGGTGGAGTTCGTCATAGACGATGGGAGTCAGGCGGTCGAGAGCAGCTCGATTTCCATCACTCCAGGCTCGGAGAAACTCGGTCACTTGGCCACCAGGTGGCGTTCCGGCCTCATCGTTTTGTGGGGTGGACTTCCGCATTCCGACCTTAGGCCCTGGCCTCCTTGCAGTCTCTTCAGGAAAAGCTATACCCGCATGATAGTTCTGTCCCGCCGTTTGCGCCTACTTATATGAGACCGATAAAAGCCGCTCGGCGCAACCCTTTGTCCGGGCGCATGAATGAGGAGGCAGTATGAAATCGAGAATATGCACGTGGATAGCAGGAATCAGCTTATTTGCTGCGCTGGCAACGCCAGCTTTGCTGGGCGCGCAGGAACCGTCAACCACACAGGCTTCACGCTCTGTTCGGTACACGATCACCGACCTGGGCACGCTCGGAGGCAGCTTCAGCTTAGCCTATGGCATCAACGACAACGGGCAGATCGACGGATTTTCCACGTTGCCCGGCGACGCCGTTCAACATTCTTTTGTAATCGAGAAAGGGGCGATGATCGACCTGGGTACGCTGGGTGGACCAAACAGCGAGTCATTTGCCAACCTGAACAACGCGATACAGGTTGCGGGCACGGCCGAGACTTCCGTGACCGATCCCAACAATGAGAATTTCTGTTCGTTTGGCACTAACCTCATCTGCCTCGGCTTCGTCTGGCAGAACGGGATCATGACGCCGTTGAGCACGCTTGGCGGCACCAACGGCCAGGCCGCTGCCATCAACAATCGCGGCCAGGTCGCCGGATATTCTGAAACCTC
>JBEKNL010000196.1:0-4614 GCA_049522855.1 Candidatus Korobacteraceae bacterium | reverse complement strand
TTACAAGGCGAGCCGTGGTTGGTTGGGACGGTATTTTTTCAACTAGAGCGAAGTGGCGCTTTCTTAAAAGCGGATGCCAAAGTGTGCTCTTGACAACGCCGACATTGTCAGAGAGGCGATTTGTCATGGTGACGAAAGGCCAATCAGCGGTTGCTCGGACCTCTAGTAATGAAATGGGGTTACACAGTTTAGAGCGACCCTCGCAGTGATAACAAGCGACTTGTTGGCTTGGTTTCGCAAAATGCCCGGCTCGCCAGAACCAACTCGAGTCTAGACGGTGAGGACTTCCGGGACGCACTCGACGCCCCGGTGGGGCTATCGACTGCTACATCAAGAAATGTCCCATGTGGGTTGTTCGGAATGGACGCTTCTGAAATTGTCATTACGAGCAAAGCGAAGAATCTGCGGTTGTTTGCGCCTGGAACGACCCAGGGGGGAACAGCAGATCCCTCACGGCCTAAATTTACCCCAACAAGCCCGCCACGGCGGGGCGCTCGTTGGGGACCCCGGTTCGGCCGTTCGTGATGACAACTCCGAGATAGCGAAAGCCGGACATTCCTTGTGCAGCACTCAATAATTGTGGGTTGCTGTTACTGGGGCATCCGACTCAAACCAAGTTGACCAATCCGGCGATTCCGATTAGGGCACAAGAAACTCCGGCGCCGGTGCTGAGAAAGCCTAGAAGAAGTCTCATAGATGCCTCAAGAGGATCAACACGCAACCGAGTTGGACCATCCCGAGAGTGGTTCGAACCCGCGAACAAATCAATCCTGGCGATGGACGCGTGAAAATCGTAGAACCTGTGGCCCGCGAATACCGCCTCACCGCGGTTCTTTAAACTAGGCAGTCCTTCGCCAAGTCGCAATGCCGACGGCTAATAAACTTCGATAAGGGTTCGACGGCGGTAGACTTCACAGTCGCTAGTTCTCCGAGAACGGGATAAATAGGAGATGACCAACATGGTCATATTAGCTATAATTAGAGTATGAGAAAGGTGAATATCAGCGATCTAAAGGCGCGGCTCAGCGCTCACATCCAGCTGGTAAAGGACGGCGAAGAGGTACTGGTTTGCGACCGTAACAAGCCGGTGGCTCGGATTGTGCCCTGCCGTCTCACGGATCATTCCCAGGAGCAGCGGCTGGTTGCTCGCGGCGTTCTCACCCTATCCTTGAAGAAGCGGTCTGCGTCGGTCTCATGGCCGGTGCCGCCGGGGAATGTTTCCGATGAAGTTATGGAGCAGGTGCGGCGGGAAGAACGGGAAGGCCGGTAATGCGAATCCCGGCTTTCTGGGATACCAGTGCTCTGGTCCCTCTCTGCGCGTGGCAGGGCATCACGCCGCGGGCTATTGCTCTGTATAAGCTGCACGAAGCTGTGGTGTGGTGGGCTACGCCGGTCGAGATTAGGAGCGCCCTGGCCCGGCTCGTGCGGATGAAGCAACTCGACCCCAGCGACTGGACCAAGGCCCGTAAACTGGCCAAAAGGCTTGCCGATTCATGGTCGGTGATTCAGCCGTCGGACGCTTTGCGCGCGAAGTCAGCACAACTGGTGGATCGCTACGATTTACGGGCCGCTGAAGCATTTCAGTTGGCGGCGGCCTTGGAGTGGTGCGAAGACGATCCACAAGGCCGAGTTTTTCTGACTGCCGATCGACGGCTAAGGGAAGCGGCTCGGTCCAGCGGCTTCGATGCCAAACAGATGTGATCCCAGAAGCAACCGATTTGCGCGGATAGCCCGGTCGAGACCCACGAGATCGTGCTGGCCGCCCAACAACTGCCACTGCCGCACCGCGGAGATCTTCAGATTCTCAACAGCAACTGGTACGTGACCCACACAGGTCTGCTTCGTCTGGCCCGGCGCAAGAGATGCCCGGGCATCCATGTCGAGGCCATCGATTCGCTGTGTGATTCTGCGCGGCCTTAATGCTGGGGTCGGACAAGTCCCGGGGCTACTGTCTGGAAATGATCTGTGCGGATTTCCTTGCCGGGGCCTCGATCGACGGCGGCAACCCGGAGATCCTGCTGCAGTCCATCTCCCGCTACTACAAGTTCCTGCCGGGCGAACAACAGGAGGCTTTTCGATCTGAGGTCGCAGGGCAGGCCTCATGAAGAAGATCCCGGCCAAGAACCCGCGACTGAGACTCGATGCGACGACCTACCGCGAACCGCACCGGCAGGTGCTGGAACGCGATAGCTGGCGATGCCAGGTCTGCGGCAGCATGCAACGCCTGCAGGTACACCATCTCAAATTCCGCAGCCATTCGGGCGGCGACGAGGAACAGAACTTGATCACGCTCTGCGCTGAATGTCACGCGCGCATGCATCGAAAGGCTAGATGCTGCAACGTCCAGCTGTGATTGACCCTACATTTCCTCTTTGAAGTTGGCCTAAGCCGCCGTATGATCGGGCCCAAGTGGTATCGTGCCCGCGATTGAACGCAAGAGTCGATGTGATCTATACGCCGGCTTTCTGGGCCGCAATTGTGCAATTATGCTGATCATCAAAGCCATCCCTAAAACCATCTTCACACGGATGAAACTCTGAGTGGAGCGCGTTATTGCCACCTCGTCTGGACGCAACGCCAAAATCATCTTACCCGGCGGCGCCGGACTGGTGGGCCAGAATCTCGTGGTACAGCTCAAGGAGCGCGGCTATTTGAATATCGTGGTGCCAGCTGATTGATGGCATAGACCAGCTGGCGCTGATCGTGGTTTCGTAGTGGAGGTTTATGGGAGCTTGAGTAAATTAATATTATAGTTTATATTTCTCAAATGCACTATATCTCCAGAATTTTGGCAGATGTACTCCAGGAGGCAGCCCGACACTTCCCGGCAGTTGTAGTGACCGGGCCACGTCGTGCGGGGAAAACTACCCTCTTGCGTAAGTTGTTTCCCAACGCCCGCTACGTGCTGCTGGAAGACCCTGATATTCGAGCCCGCGTACGTACCGATCCGCGCGCCTTTCTTGACGAGTTGCGGCCGCCGGTTGTGTTTGACGAGATCCAAAATACACCGGAGCTGCTCGACTACGTCCGTACCCGTGTCGACCTCCGGCCTCGCCGCATGGGTCAGTGGCTGTTCACGGGTTCGCAGGAAGCTCCGCTCATGCGCGGCATCACGGAATCAATGGCGGGCCGGGCCGCTATTCTCCAGCTCTTGCCCTTCAGCCTCGCAGAAACCGGCAAAGTGAATCTGCTTCACGGAGGCTTCCCGGAAGTGCTCGCCCGTCCGAAATATCGGAACCTGTGGTTCGCCTCCTACTTGCAGACCTATCTCGAACGCGACGTGCGGGCGATTACCAACGTACGGGATCTGGTGACATTTCGCCGTTTCCTGGCGCTGGTGGCCAGTCGCCACGGGCAGGTGCTCAACAAGACCGATCTTGCCGCTCCGCTGGGAGTATCGGTTCCCACGATCGGCGAGTGGCTACAAGTCCTGGAAGCGACTGGCCAAATCATTCTGGTGCCGCCCTACTTCGAAAACTTCGGAAAGCGACTGATTAAGTCGCCGAAGATCTACTGGGGCGACTCCGGACTCGCCTGCTACCTGCTCGGCTTGACCTCAACCGCCGAGCTTGAGCGCTCCCCCTTCCTGGGGGCGCTGTTCGAAGGCTTCGTCGCGGCGGAGATCCTCAAGAGTCAGAGCAATCAGGGAATGCGCAAGGAGCTTTACTATTTCCGCGATCAGCAGGGTCTGGAAGTGGACTTCCTCATACCCCGTCCCAATGCCGGCTTGTGGTTGGTGGAAGCCAAAGCCACGCAGACGGTGCGGCCCGCCATGGCGTCTCCTCTGCTCTCCCTGCGGCGATCGTTGGCCAAGCGGTCGGCTCGATTAGTCGTGGTTCACCGAAAGCCTAGATCAGAGTTGGCTACCGCAGCCCTGACCCCCGGGGTGGAGGCCCTCGATGTGGAGCGCTTCGTGGTAGAACTCAATCGCACCAAGTAACAGAGCAGTGTGGGCGATCCGGGTCGCGAGAACAAACTCGAGTCTACTCTACTGATCGGCTGAAACCTGAACGCTCACTGGCGCCGCTACGTGCTCGCCTTTGCGAGCTCGTTGTAAAGTTCCAGCTGATTGATGGCGTAAGCCAGCTGGCCCTGGATCGTGGTTCATAGCGGAGGATGCGGTCGAGGTCAGCACCCAAGGGCAGACTGAGATGATCCTTAATTGCTGCTAGTTCGGGGCTTGGTCCGAGTACCATTTCGCGGCCCAGAGATTCCTCCAGTTGACGGCCGGGATCGGGTGCAAACGCCCTTCTGACCAGCCCAGCCTCGCACCTTAATGCGCGCTTCTGACGCCACCAGCACACTGCTATATTCTCGACCAACATCTCCTCAAGCGCACCAACCGGCACAAGATCTCGGCGAGTAAGCGAGGCCAACCGGCGCAAGGATTCTACCTCCGCTTAACAGAGGTACGGTTCCCTCGTGCCAGATATTGCTGATCGAGCCCTTGGCGTATCAGCGTCTTGATTACCGCTTGTCGACTGATGTTCAGCTCTTTGGCGGCCCTGTCCAGTTCTTCCAGCATGCCCGACGCCAGGTCAACATTCACCCTCTGTATCGGACCCATCATGCGCCCGTTATTGGTGAAGAACCGTGACACATCCCTTCCTTCGT
>JBEKNL010000195.1:0-4614 GCA_049522855.1 Candidatus Korobacteraceae bacterium | reverse complement strand
ACCGATACTTTCCGCTGCTCCAAGAGGTCACGACCACGGTGGAAACGGAGTTCGTCAGCTGGGCCGGCCCAAACGAAACCTTGCGCCGATTATGCGCAATTACTTAAGACGTTATGTTTAGAAAAATTACCAGTGGTTCAAACTGATTTTCCTTAGATTTTCACCGCGGATTTCGGGCCAAGGAAGCGCAAACCCCGAAAGGTGCTTCCAAAATTCAATTAGCTATTTAATCTCATAGACTTACCGTATATCTACATCTCCCGGGCCGCTGGAAACTTCCACTTCGGGGCCGCCACCACGCACCGTCCCTTTCAATTCGTGGCGCCCCAACGAGCCTTGCACGGTAGTTGGGAGATCGGAGTGAATCGAACCGGAACTGGTGTGCACATTCAGATTAAAGCCGCTGCCCGAGCCGATTGCCAGGCGAATGGATCCCGAGCCGGTGTGCAAATTCCAGGGACCGCCCACACTGCCGTCGGCACTGAGATCGCCACTGCCGCTGCGGGAGCGTAGGCCGCCCTTGACGCCCCG
This sequence comes from Candidatus Korobacteraceae bacterium, assembly GCA_049522855.1. GTDB lineage: Bacteria > Acidobacteriota > Terriglobia > Terriglobales > Acidobacteriaceae > Bog-257. The sequence goes on along the minus strand of JBEKNL010000195.1, from coordinate 4,083 downwards.
CAAGTGGATTCCGCCTGAACCAGTTTGAACATCGACGTCGCCCGACCCGGTGAGACCGGCTTTGATGTCGCCGCTGCCGGTATGCGCGTAAAACGGGGCGGCGACGTTCTGGGCCCGGATGCTTCCACTGCCGGTTTGCACCCGCGACCGTCCTCCGACGTCCCGCACCCGAATCTCGCCGGAGCCGGTCTGGGCCTGCACTTCAGCGCGGACCCCCTGGACGCCAACACTGCCTGAGCCACTGTGAGCTTGCACCGTGGTATCGGCTGGGACGGTGATCTCGTAGCTGATGGCGACATGCCGGCGCACATCCTCGGGTAAGTCGTAGCCGATGCGAATGCTGTTCCCGTTCTGTTGAATCGGGGGATTCGATTCGACGGTGTGTACCGCACTTTCGGCGTTGGAGAACCATTCATTGCTGGAGTGCACCGTGCCGTGCACCACGACCTTGTCGGTGCCGCCAGCCTTCATGGTGATGTCGCCTGAGCCAGTGGTGACATCGAGGCTGACGGTTCCGGAGACCGTCAAAGTGCGCTCAAAGTGACCTTCGGCGCGGGCGTGCAGCAGCGCCGGCGCTAACAGGAGCGCAAGAAGAACGGCAGTGCAGTGCTTTTTCATGGTGCCTCGCCGGAATCTTGAAGTGACTGCGTTACAAGAAATCGGGCTGCCGTTGGCGGCAGCCCAAGGGAGTATTAACCCATGCTATTGCTGTAGAACAACCTGGTCGCCTTGTTTCAGGCCCGACAGCACTTCGGTCTTGGCGCCGTTGGAGATTCCGATGTTGATCGCGACCTTGCGCATTCCATCCTTGCCCTTGGGATCGGGCACATCCGCGGACGCCTTCTTGTCTTTGTCGTACAGGATGGCGCCTTCGGGAATCATCAGCACATTCTTGTGTTCGTCGAGGATGATCTCCGCGTTGGCGGTCATCTCGGCTTTCAGTTCGCCGCCGGGATTGTTGATGGACACCCGCACTTCGAAGGTGGTCACATTGTCTTTCTCTACGCCCATCGGCGAAATCTTGGTTACGTGCCCGGTGAAGGTCTTGTCTTTGAACGTCTCCACTCGGATGCGGGCCGGCTGGCCGAGGTACACCTTACCGATGTCGCTCTCGTCCACCTTGCCCTTCACATACACTTCACTGGTGTCCCCCAGGGTCATCACCAGAGTGGCGCCCGAGCCTAACACCAGGATGGAACTGACTGCGTCGCCGACTTCCACGTCGCGCGACAACACCACGCCATCAATCGGGGCCGTAATTGTGGTGTAGTTGAGCTGCTCTTCGAGCTGGTTCAGGCTGGCCTGGTCTTTCTTGACTTGCGCCTGGGCCTGCGCCACCTTGGCCCGGTTTACCGTGTATTGCGCCCGAGCGAGATCGCGCTTGTTGACCGCCAGGATGTAGCTGCGCTGAGCGTCGTCGAGGGCCGATTGCGACACCACGCCGTCCTTCGACATTTCCTGGGCACGTTCGTACGCGCGCTGCAAGGTGGGAATATCCACGCCTTGGGCATCCACCTCGGCGCGCTTCAGATCGGCTTCGGCGCCTTTGAGGTTGGCATCCGACGAGAGCAGTTGCGCGCGACCCGAGTTGACCTGCGCCTCGATCTCAATCTTGTCGAGCTCCGCCAGGACCTGGCCCTCTTTCACTTTGTCGCCGGTGTCTACGTACAGCTTCTTGACGATGCCGCTGGCCTTCGACTTTATCTCCACCTTGGTGATGGGCGTGACTTTGCCGGTCGCCACCACGCTCTTGGCGAGGTCGCCCTTTTCCACCTTTGCCAGCTTGGTGGGGTCGATCTTGGTGCCCCCGCGGGTCGCCGCTACCGCGACGATCACCAACGCCAGGACCGCAACTGACACAATCGAAATGATGATCCAGCGCTTTTTCTTCTTCTTGCCGTTGCCGTTGGCCACTGCTGCCTCCCCTACCGGGTAGGATTCCGTTCTGTTGATTGGTACGTGTGGGGCCTGGATTTTGTTCCGTGGGACGACCGGAAAGCAGACGAGGCTCGTCCTGTCACTGTTTTAGACAACCAGGGTAGGGCGTTCGGTAGCAGAATTGCCACGAAAAATGACAGGTAAGGCGCTGGCTTATCCGACGCCGTCATCCCGACCGAGCCCGCCGCGGCGGGCGAGTGGAGGGACCTGCTTTTTCAGCCACTGGCCACGAGCACTCACCACTCCTGTTAACCGCGCCGAGCCAGTACTGAACCTAACAGCCGTGCCTTATCCATCAGGTTCAGGAAGCCGGTCGGGGCATCTGGAGGTGTGGCCGAAAGACCAAAGGCCGCACCCGCCATCCGAATATTGAAGTCAGGTTACCGAGGCCCCGCTCGCCCACCTCTCCATCGTCGCCGCTGTGACTTATAATCGCGCTACCAATTCTCTCGCTACCGCTTGGTTCAAGCGTTTATGATGATGAATGCCTATCGTTAGGTGAGACGCCTCCCCGGCGGTTTCTTGCGTTTCAGCCGACTGTGATGCAAAGGCGCTGCCAGACAGTTCAGGACATAAGTTTCAATCTCATAATAAGCGGGTGTTTTCGCAGTCAAGGATCTCTGCATGAGATGGTTTTTCGTCTTCTTTTTCATTTCTGGATTTTGCAGCCTTCTTTACGAAGTTATCTGGCTAAGGCTGGCGATGGCCCAGTTTGGGGTCACCAGCGCGCTCGTCTCGATTGTGCTTTCCACGTTCATGGCGGGCTTGGGGTTGGGTTCCTGGGGTGCGGGCCGGCTGATCCGGAGATATGGAGAAAGGCTCCGCATTCCCGCTCTAAGGCTCTATGCGCTGATTGAACTATTCATTGGTTTTTCGGCGCTGCTTGTGCTTCACCAATTGCAGTGGGGCAGGAGTCTGCTGGAGCGTACCGGTCTCTCCTCTTCATGGGCTTATTATCTGGCTTCCGGGATCTGCGTCGCGTTCACCTTAGTTCCTTGGTGTGCCTTTATGGGAGCAACCATCCCGGTGGCTATGCTGGCTATCAAGAATGACTTCAGCAACGAATCGCCGCGTTCTTTTAGCTTTCTTTACCTATCAAATGTGCTAGGTGCAGTAGCAGGTGCAACTCTGCCCCTTCTTTTCATTGAACTAGTTGGCTTTCGCGGGACCTTGAAGGTCGGGATGATCCTCAATGTTCTTATTGCGCTGGGTGCAATCGGCCTGACCCTACGGCAGCGTGTAGCTGAAGAATCCATCCAACTTGCTGAAGATTCTGGCGTCACCAGCTCGCCGCACTCGTTATCGCCAGGCAAGAAGCCACTCCTGCTGCTGTTCGCTACCGGATTCACCAGCATGGGTATGGAAGTAGTCTGGATCAGACAGTTCGCGCCCTATGTGGGTACGATGGTGTATTCCTTTGCAGCGATTCTGGGGTTGTATTTGGTCGCCACATTCCTGGGATCGACGATCTACCGGCACTGGGGCCCTAGGCACAAGAAGGAGGCTGTGCTGGTCTGGGCCCTGCTTGGACTATTTGCACTTTTGCCGTTGCTGGCGACGAATCCGGAGTTTCATTTATTCAGCTTGTTGCGTTTAGCCATAGGGATTGTCCCATTCTCTTGCATTTTGGGATTCGTGACTCCAATGCTTGTGGACCGTTTCTCGGAGGGCGACCCTGACCGTGCGGGACGCGCTTATGCGATTAACATAATGGGTTGCATCCTTGGTCCTCTACTGTCAGGATTCGTGCTGCTGCCGCTGATGAGCGAGCGTTGGGCATTATTCATACTCGCGCTGCCGTGGCTTGCCATAGGCTTGCGCCGGGTATGGTCGCCGGCCTGGTTACGCCTGGATACAGTTCCCATGTGGCAACCTGCGAGTTCTTACGCAATTGTCCTGGTGGCAGTCACCCTGGTTTTTACCAACAAGGCTTTTGAAGACCAGTTCGTCCCCCGCGAGGTCTTGCGCGACAATACCGCAACCAGCATAGCTATGGGTAAGGGAATGTACAAGCACCTGCTAGTACTACTGTGTTATAAACTAGATACCTTGTCCTGATTTTCCTGGCGCTGATGAATACGGGGCAGTACGTTGAGGGTGATGAACAACCGCCAACCGGATTTCTCCCGCCAGTCGGGGCGCCTG
>JBEKNL010000194.1:0-4617 GCA_049522855.1 Candidatus Korobacteraceae bacterium | reverse complement strand
GGTTCAGCTTCTCTGCTTCGTGCACGCTGGTTGTCAATCCTCAGCATGCCACTCGCTCCAGGCTCATCTTGTGTTGGAAACTGCCTCCTCCTTCAGGCTCATCTTGTATTGGAAAAGACTTCCCTTAGCGCATGGCCGCTAGCTGTGCTATATTGCTGCAACCCCTTCCCGATATCACCTGCGGTTGTTCGAAGACAGCAGAGGATCAGCAATCCCCTGCAGGAGTTGCGCCATGGAACAAAACCAGGACACCGACGCCAATCCTAAGAAAACCAAAATCAGCGAAGCCAAGCCTGGCGAGGCCACGGGCAAAGAAGCCAAAGAAGCCAAGGCAGCTGAAGCCAAGCTCATGTCAATTTCGATCGCCATGTTCATGGCCGTCGTGGCCATGCTGGGCGCAGTAACCGCCTATCGCGCGGCGCTGGCTGAGCAGGAAACCTTGCGGTTCGAAAGAAGGTTGCAGCAGGGGGAAATGCTGGAACTGGTGCACCGGCAGGAATTGCTGAGCAAGATCAGCAGTCGCACCCGCTACGAAAACAGTGTGGCCCTGCATTCGCCAGCCGCTGACGGTGGCCAGGAACAAGCCGGAAAGCCTGGGGCGGCGAACCGGCGGCAGGCCGCGCTGAAGAAGCTGCAGGCTGAGGAAGAAGCTGCCCACGTCCGCTCTCTGCAGCCCTATCTTAACTATTTCGAAGTCTATCTGCCCTATGACTTGGAGGCTTCCATCGCCATGAACAGCGCCAATTGGCTGCGGGCGCTGGGCTTTGACACCGCATGGGAAGCTCCCAAGGACGATGGGAGTTTCCCTTCCATATGGGAAAAGCTGGAGCAGGATGTCGTCCGCGGGAGGGACAAGGTTTTATACCTGGCCGCAGGGGTGGTGCTGTTTGTGGTGGCGCTAGCGGTCCTGACTTTCGCGCAACTGAGCCACAGCAACAGGCCCAGGCGCGAGAAAGTCCTGGTCGTCAGCGGAGGCGTGCTGGCCCTGGCGGGATTAGTGGTGGCCATGTTGGCGGACCGTAGTTCCTGGCGAGATTTCCTGATGTTCACGGTTGGATTCGGAGTTCTGGCGCTGGTGGGCACACCGTTTGCGCGGAGGTTTGCGACGAAAGCGGAAGCCGAAGAAAGCGCCAGCCGCCAGCAGAGGGCGCGCCCAGCCCGTCCCGTCGAAGACGAGTGTGGGGAAGACGGAGAAGAGGAGCCGGTGCATCCCGCCGAAGTGGACCCGGCGCTGTTTGCCGGCTTGCGTCTGCACACGGCGCCGGCGGCGCATACCTATGGGCGCGTCGTCATCCGCATGATCGCCATCAGCGCCGTCCTTAGCGCATTGAGCGGGCTTTTCTACAGCCGGTCCGCGGTCAAGTCCTCCGAGGCAGCCAGTGCGGCACTGGAGAACCAGGCGGACCTTTTCCGGATGAACTCACGCCAGGTAACCGTGTGGAACTACATGGTAGGCCGGCTGGCCACGGCCGAGGACTATCACCTCCGCTACGAGGCCGCCCGGCAGCGTTTGCAGCTGGCCAAGGAAGGGCCCGATCTGCTGAGCCAAAAGGATGCCCTGGATCAGGTGCAGCTCCGGCAGAAAACTCTGGAGAACTTCGAAAAAAAGGAGCCGCAAGTACATCAACTGATGACCGGCGAGCAAGGTCCGGAGCAGGACGTGCATTTCCCCTGGAAGCTGGTGATCTCGCAAAGCTACCATGACCCGGCGAAGGCGTTGGCCCGGTGGAGCGCCAACAATGAGAAGAGCCTGGGCTATCAACGAGAGGCGACTACTTTTCTGGCGCTGTTGACCTTTTTTGCCATCGCGTTGTACCTACTGGGACAGGCACTGGGCATGGGCCGAACCAGCGCCGCCTCCTATATCCTGGTGGGTTTCGCTTGCGCCCTGGCGTTTGTCGGCGTTTGTCGCGGCTTGTTCATATGGCATGAAGACAAGGCAACGGTGCTGAAGCCGGCGACCGCCGAGTGCCGTCTGCCCGACTCCATCGCCGACAATGATCTGATCGAGATGTCGGCCGAACATTTTGCCCGCGGCTGGGTGCTCTATGAAGGCTCGGGGGATGACCCCGTAGGATCCGCCCAGGCGGCGAAAGAATTTGGCTGCGCGGTCCAGATTCGTCCCACCTTTGCCGTGGCTAACTTGTTCCTGGCCCACGCCACCAATCGCGCCAGCACGCCTCAACTGAACGAAGGCGGATTTGTCAGCCTCATCTCGAAGGATGCCTTGGGCAAGGTTTCCCAGGCGGAACAGCAGGCGAGAGACCTGCTTACGCAGCAGGGCTTCGCCCCCCCGATGGATCTGGTTGGAGACCTCGGATTTGACACCTACGCGGACGGACTGGTCAAGGGCGATCGCACAGCCGTCGAGCGCGGCCGGCAAGCGACGCTGGCGGCCGTTGGCCTCAGCACCGACGATCTGGTGCCACGTTTCAACCTCGGGCTGGCGCAACTGGCAGAAGGGCAAGAGAAGCAGGCGCTGGAAACCTACCGGCAAACGGTGGCGCTGGGCGAGCCGGGCAAAGCCCCATTTGTGACCAACGACGCGGCCGTGATCGGCGGGGCGATTACCGATCTTGACGTGTTTCGGCAATACTGTGGCGGCCTGAACGATGCGGTTTACTGCAAACAATTCGAGAGCACGGACTTGCCGAAATTGAAATCGGAGTTCGTGGCAGCGGCTTGGCCGTTCGCGAAGGGACGGACGCTTGCCAACTCGGGCATCAAGCTGACCGGTCTTCATCTGACGGGATCGGCCGCCGGCTTGGGCTGGAGTGGGCGTGTGGAAAGCCTGCCACTGGATTCCAGCGGAAAGCCGCAGGACACCCTCGCCATCCTCTGGTATGCCTATAGTCCGGACTGGAAGGCATGGCGCGTGCTGCCCGCGATCTCCGAACGGGTGAAGCCGGTCTTTTACGCGCTGGGTGATTCGCACCTCTTTTATTCCGTTCTGCGGGCCAGCAACGCGCGAATCTGCATGCAAAGCGGCACCTATCGCGCCGAATTTTACGTTGATGGCGAGCTTGCCGGCTCGCAAGAAATCACTCTCAACGACGAGAACCTTAAGCCGGAGATGTTTCCCGATCTTGATGTGGCGGTTTGCCGTCCGCCAACGTGGCAGCGCTGGCAACCGCGCGATAAGGATGCAGTGTGGACGCGCGGCTATCTTGAACCGAGCGGCCATCGTGGTTTCTTTGTATTTTCCTTCTTTGACCCGCAGCAGAACGGGAGAGAAGCGACTGAGCTGTTAGCTTTGCTGCGGGCGGAGAACATCTTGCACAACGAAGGGCTGGCGCCTGCACCGGCTGGAGGGCGCCTGTTCGATGTTTGCACCGGGCTTCACGGTTATCCCGGCGAGGTGACGGCTGCATTCAGCGATGGCGGTGGCAACTCCATCGCCAAGGCATGGACCACCAAGGAAGGACTGGTCAACGTGGTAGCAGTAGTTGACCCGCATCTGGACGTGACTGCGTTAGGGACCCAGCCTCCGCCACAATCTCCGGATCAAGCTCGTCAGGATTGCGAGATCCTGCTGTCGGCCACCACGGTGCATGAATGACGCGGGGAACATGCCTTTGGATTGGCGAGGCGGGACGCTTCCTTCTTTTGATTTCCACATAAGTTTGTGGACGAACTTGTGCGGGCAAACCCGACGAAACATCGGGCTGCTCGACTGCCAAAAATCAGGGCAGCTCTGCGTCAATCGAACCGCCCTGAATCCTCCATTTTCACCGGTCTAAATCCACTGCAGCCTAAGCCTGCTTTTTCTTCTCTTGATCATGTTTCTCTTGCGCCGGCTGCGGAGTTTTGGGCTGTCCGGTCGGGACCTCCTGCTTCGGAGGCACTGGCACGTTCGGCTGGGTTACAGGTTTCTGCTCTTCGGGCTTCTGCGGATCACTCTGTTGTGGGTTGCGATTTTCTTGATCTGACATTTCAGCTCTCCTTTGCTGGGTGTTTCTGTTGTTCGTGTTAAGCCTGATTTAGGCGTTTAATGGGGGCAGGAGCGCGGGTTCGTGCGGGGAAGTAGTGGGTTCGTGCGGCTATATGTGGCCCGCTTTAATACAGAACTCCGAGCGCCAATCTGACGTCCGCCGGATCTCTGCAGTACTGAGCGGGGAACGGCGGTGCATCAATTGCCCGAACCCAGGAACATGCTACCGACAGGACCCGCCTAATTTACTTTTCGAGCACTTTTTCGATCTGCCCGACCTTTTTTTCAACTTTCCCGGCCCTGTGTTCGGCTTTGCCTTCAGCCTCTAAGTCGGGATTGTTCGTGACTTGGCCTGTCTTCTCTTTGACTTTGCCTTTCACCTCATGAAACTTGCCTTTAATCTCATCCTTCGTACCCGTGCTCATCTGTTTCCTCCTTATCGTTGAATCTTGCCCAATTAAGGAGCCGGACCTTCGTTACCCGCTCGGACAGAATTGCCATGAACGAGAATCGGACTCGATTCCGCGTCAGTCGTTGACTGAGTGGCGGAGCCGTTAAGCTGCATGCTAGGAGCGTGTCTGAGTAAGGGTCGAAACGCAGTCCTGGTAGGTGTGTGAGTTCCTTGGATTCAGGGAGTGACGTTCAGTGAGGGCTGCTGATGTTTGTCATTGGGGCAAAGCTCTCGA
>JBEKNL010000193.1:0-4646 GCA_049522855.1 Candidatus Korobacteraceae bacterium | reverse complement strand
ACAAATCCTCAATTAATCTCCACTGCCGCTCACTCAGCCTCATGCCAACAGCTAAGCCCAGTGCTCCCCTGCCGCATAAGTGCCTGCCTTGAGGCCGAACCTATTTATGAAACCAGCTCTAGCAAAACATACTCTTAAAATCCGATATTTTTGCGTTCGGGAGTCGGCCTGAGATTTTCAAAATAGAAGGCGAAGCCGTCTATTTGGCGGTTGAGGAAATGAACATCGCAGAATCGCTTGCCTGACATTTGCTTGCGGGCGGGGAAGCGTCCTCGCCCAGCATCTACCCAAGCGGTGCTCCCAGATTCGTCCTCGAATTGTTTCATTGCAGCTTCTGGAATACGGAACGAAGACAGGTCTTCATTAAATGCTTCCTCAAGCGCGGAAACAATTTCATGGAATTGCGACACTTCGCCTTCATCCCCTGAGGAAGGTCGGTGACTTAGCAACGCCTGAAACCGCGCCCAGGCAGGGCTCTGTTTGTTGGCACTGTCCATGGGATATATGCTACACCTAGTTGACGTTTCCTCAGGGGCTAAAGTCCGCACCCGAAGATGTGATGACCAACAAGGCAATCGCCGGGTGCCCCGGGTCTCGCGGTTTTCGAGACCCGGGAGTTCCGTCATCAATCGCTCGGATAGCGTCCTCTCAATCACACCCTGGTGCCCCATCTTCGCGTCCCGATTTTGGACGCTAACCCGGGATCACTGACACTCGCAACCGACATCACATTCTGCATTGACCCCGCCATTTACAATTCCTTCGGCTACCACATCGCCAGGAGGCCGTATCCATGGCCACAGCTGCACCCGATCTCGAGACCAAGTCCCTGCCCGCGAACGCCTATCAGCCGTTGAAAGAGGGTGAACTCTATGTGCCGCTGGTGCCCACCGGCATGGACCTGCCGGAAGTCACCTGGCGCGCGGTGCTGTGGGGCACGCTGCTGTGCATCATTTTCAGCGTGGCTTCGGCCTACTCCGCCCTGAAGGTCGGCCAGGGAATGGAGGCGGCGATTCCCATCTCCATCCTCGCCATCGGGCTGGCGCGCATGTACCGGCGCCGCTCCACCGTGCTGGAGAACATGATCATCACCGGCATGGGCGGCGCCTCCGGCAGCGTGGTGGCCGGCGCCGTCTTCACGGTGCCGGCGCTCTACATCCTCCATCTCGACCCCCATCCGGTGCAGACCATCTTCATCTGCCTGGCCGGCGGCTGCCTGGGCATTCTCTTCCTCATTCCCCTGCGCCGCTATTTCGTGCGCGAGATGCACGGCAAATTCCCCTTTCCCGAAGCCACGGCCATCACCGAGGTGCTGGTCACCGGCGAGAAGGGCGGTTCCCAGGCCAAGCTGTTGATCCAGGCCACCATCGTCGCCGCGATTTACGATTTCTTCGTCACCACCTTCCATGTCTGGAAGGAGTACGTGAACTTCCAATTTGTGCCGGTCATGCGAACGCTGGTCGATCGCCAGCGCATGGTCTTCAACTTCGACGCCATCGGCTTCATTCTCGGCCTCGGCTACATCATGGGCCTGCGCATCGCCATGATCTTTTGCGCCGGTGGAGTGCTGGTCAACTTCGTGATCGTCCCCGTGATCTGGTTCCTCGGCAGCCACATGGGCGACGTCACGGTTTATCCGGCCACCATTCCCATCTCGCATATGACGGCTGCCGAAATCTACCGCAACTATGTGCGCTTCATCGGCGTGGGCGCCATCGCTGCCGCCGGCCTGGTCGGCATCCTCAAATCGCTGCGCGTGGTGGCGGGATCGTTCGGCATCGCGCTGCACGCCTTCCGCCACGGCGAAGCCCCGCATATGGAGCGCACCGACCGCGATATTCCGATCATGGCCATACTCCTCGGCGTGGTGGTGGGGGCCATCGCCGTGGCCGTCTTCTATGGACAACTGCATGTCACCTGGACCGTGGTGGCGCTGGGTCTGGGGCTGACGCTGCTCTTCGCCTTCTTCTTCACCACGGTGGCCGCCAACGCCATTGCCACCACGGCGAACAATCCCGCCTCCGGCATGACCCTGCTCACCGTGATCATCTCGGCGGTGGTGCTGCTGAAGTTTGGCCTCTCCGGAACCACCGGCATGTTCTTCGTGATGGCTCTCGCCGGCATGGTGTGCGTCGCCCTCTGCGCCTCGGGACAATTTATTACCGACCTCAAGGCCGGCTACTGGATAGGTTCCACGCCCGCGGCGCTGGAGAAGGTGAAGTTCATCGGGGTGGTGGCCGCGGCGATCACCGCCGGCTTGACCATCATCCTGCTGGCCAAGGCCTTCCAGTTCGGAGAGGCTGCGCCCGGAGACGTGCGCCAGGTGCTGGCCGCGCCGCAGGCCTCCGCCTTGAAGGCCGTGGTCGAGGGATTTATGAGCGGCCAGCCGGTCGCCTATGTCCTGTTTGGCATCGGCGCCCTGGTCACCGTGGTGTTGGAGATGCTCGGCGTCTCATCCATGGTCTTCGCCCTGGGAATTTACCTCCCGCTGCAACTGACCACGCCCATACTGGCTGGCGGATTCCTCTCGCACCTGGTGAACAAGCGTGCGGACAAGATGGGCGGTGACAGTGGCCGCACCATACGCGAGCGCGGCGTCATCGTCGCCGGCGGACTCATGGCGGGCGGAGCGCTGGGCGGCGTCTTTGGAGCGGCGTTGCGCCTGCTGCCGAAATATAGTGAAGACATGATCCACACACCCTTTTATTCGAATGAGCCGGTGTCGCAGACGGTTTCCGCGCTGATGTTCGTTGGACTATGCTTGTACGTGTGGTTTAGGTCGATCCAGGGAAAGAAGGCGGTGAAATGGACCAGGTAGCACGATTTGTAGCCGAGGCAGTTCTCGGCATTGACACGCTTTGGGGCGGAGACGTGATGTGTGCGTCGGGAACGGGACGATTCATTGCGGACTCGTGGTTCTCCGACGAGCCGCTGCCCCCTGCCTACACCACGCCTGCCGCGGCACGGGTGCGCGAAACCGGAGGGGTTGGCGGCAAGACGGTCGATCGCGAGGCGGTCGAAGCGTACTTGCGCGAGGTGGACCTGCCGAGAGCAATGGACGGGATGTGCGGCGAGGCGGAGAAGATCGGCGGGATGCGCGGCCAGTACCTTGCGGGTTTGGCGAACTGCCTTGAAACCATGTGGGATCTCGCGATGGAGATACTCGGCAAAGGCAAGCCGGTCCCCTACGAGCGGTGCGTCCAGGCCTCGACCGGCAAACTGCCGGAGCCGTCGCAGCCGGAAGCCAAGCGCGATCGAGTTGCTGAGTTGCTGGACCGTGGCGGATATTCGACGGCGAAGTCCGACGGCTTGCTGGGCGCGGTTGATGCCTGGCGGCGCGAACGTGTCGTTCCGATGGCATCGGTGCGCGCGCTGGGCGCTGCGGTGATCGCCTACTTCGACCATCTCAGCGCGGCGAACCTGCTGCCACTTTTGCCGAAAGAACTGGCAGGTGTGCCGCGCGCCAATATCGATTTCCTGCCGATCAAGGACGCGTGGTTCTCGGGCTCCATGAACTATCTGGGCCGCGCTCGCAACGCCGATGGCAGCCCGAAGTACGAGGCGAGCTATGAGATCAATGCGTCGTTGCAGATCAGCTTTCCGGAGTTCCAGCAACTGGTCAGCCATGAAGTCGTGCCCGGACATGTGACCACGTTTGCGTATCTTCAAAATCTGTACGTCCGCGGACTGGCCGGTTTTGAGGCCACTGTCCTGACCATGAACACGCGTGCTGCCACGCTGTTTGAAGGACTCGCCAACAATGCCATCCTGATCGCGCACGGCGTGACCGAGATCGAGCAACTGCCGGACGACGACATGCAGATCGGCGTCTTGCTGGCGCTGTTGCAGGATGACGCCAAGAACCAGTCGTCGTATCTGACGTGGGGCGAAGGCAGGCCGCAAGCCGAAGTGGCTGCGACCTTGCGCCGCGATTTTCTGGTGAGCGAGGAGCGCGCTGACAAATTGTCGGGCGCGTGGGGACGGCATCCGCTGCTGGGCCGCATGTATCTTCCGGCGTACCGCTCCGGAACGGAACGAGTCGCGCAGTTGCGGCGCAGCTTCCCGTCAGAGCGCGTGCTTCCCGCGATCTATGGATGTTATGGGCTGGTGGATATCCAAACGGTGGATGAGGTGCTAAGAGGGGCGAAAGCGTAAGCCGATGCGTGAAGCAGAGACATTTCGTATGAAGTATTGCTAGGCGATCCTCGTCTTGACCGCCGGGAGCGATTCAGTTTCCAGCGTATTCAAATCCAACACTTGCGACGCGTGTTGGATGTCAATGCCCACCACCCGGCCATCGGAATCTAAGTCGATCACCAAGCCTTCGGCCACCTCGCGGGAATCGGCACTCGGATTCGCATTGAGGTCAATGTAGAGCGAGTCTGTGTCGGGATAGTAGTGGAGTTTCATGGTTGCTTTGTGGTCTTTAGTTTACGTGGTCACATCCACGTGGTGGGAATCAATTCCTCGGCATCGCTAGGGCAGAGTCACTATCCAAATCGAGCCGCGCAGCGGTGGCGTTGAATGTCCAGCCGGGGACATAGTTAACACTTTAGACCGAGGACATACTTTACACTTTTGGGTCCGTGTTTTTGGTTTTAAAAGCATTCTTAGTAGTCGTCGTGCGGGGGGAATGTGGGAATCTC
>JBEKNL010000192.1:0-4666 GCA_049522855.1 Candidatus Korobacteraceae bacterium | reverse complement strand
ATAACAACTGAAGGTGATGAAGTGTAGTTCACCGGCTTGCTGATAACGTTTGAGTCCTCGCGGCACAGAAGCAATTTATCTCGTGCTGGGAGGAGTTACGCGGTGACGGTGGTCACACAGCTATGCCCACCCTGTCGCCAAACGCGGGCGACAAGGGTGGGGCACCCCAAGTAAAGATTCACGCCGAAAGGATGGGGCACCCGGCCGGGCCGCCCGCCAAGATTGAATTCTTGCCATTCCAGTGAAACAATGCGGGCATGAAATACCTCTGGGGGAGGGGGTACCCTTCCAATGTTCTGTAAAGATCCATTCTGGGAATCATTCGCTCCTAGTCACCGCGTTGATTCGTACACCGTCTTGCCACCGACCACGGTCCTGAGCACGCGCGTTTTCAGGATTTCTGGCGGCGCGACCTTGGTCAGATCGCGGTCTAGGACCACGAAGTCGGCTAGCATGCCCGGCGCCAGCGTTCCCTTTTCTTTCTCCGCGAATTGCGCGTAGGCCGAGCCGGTGGTGTAGGCGGCGATGGCCTGCTCGATAGTGAGCTTCTGCTGGGGAAAATATTCTTTGGTGCCCGCCTCGTTCTTGCGAGTCACAGCCGCATAGACTCCGCGAAACGGAGTGATCGGCTCGACCGGGTAATCCGTGCCGAACGCCAGGGGGATTCCGTCATCCAGGAATTGTTTCCATGGGTAGGAGGTCTTCGCCCGCTCGGCGCCAATCCGCTCCGTGACCCAACGCATGTCCGTAAGCAGGTGACTCGGCTGGATCGAAGCGATGACGCCGAGCTTCTTGTACTGCGCGAATTGGCCGGGCGTGATCACTTGGTCGTGCTCAATACGGAAGCGGAAGTCGCGCGTCTTGTCATTCTCCTTCGCGCTGCGCTCAGCCTCAGCGAAAGCGTCGAGCGCCATTTGCGCGGCGCGGTCTCCAATGGCATGAAAACCGATCTGGAAGCCGGCCAGCGCGCGCTCGATGGCCATGCGATTCAGCTTGCCCTGCTCATACTGCGGCAGGCCGGAGTTGCCGGGATCGTCGGAATAGGGCGCCAGCAGCGCGGCCGTGCGCGAACCTAGCGACCCATCCATGAAGCCTTTCAGCATGGCGGTGTGCAGCATGGGATCGTCAGCGGGATGATGCGCGCGGTGCGTCTCCAGCAGGCTGACAGGATCGTCGAACCTCAGCCATTCGCTGATGCGCAGCGTCAGCTTGCCTTCGCGCTCCAGGTCCTCGTAAACCAGAAAGGACTCCCAACTGGAATTGTCCTGGGCGGAGGTGACGCCCCAACGCGCGGCGTCGGCCAGGACAAGTTCGGCGGCGCGCCGGAGACGCGAGGGAGACGGCGGCGGGATTTTGGACTCGACCAGTCCTCTTGCCGTCTCGCGCAGAATGCCGGTGATCTGGCCGTCGGTGTCATGGTCGATCTTGCCGCCTTCCGGAGCTTGCGTCTGCGGTGTAACTCCCCCCACTTTCAGCGCCGCTGTGTTGGCCACGGAGATGTGTCCATCCACCCGGATGAACACTGCCGGATGCGCGCCGCTTACCGCGTCGATATCCTGGCGGGACGGCAGCTTTCCGTCTGTCCACAGCGTCTGGTCCCAGCCACCGCCCACGAGCCACTCGCCGGCCGTGGCAGTCTTGGCGCTGGCCGCGATGCGCTGCTGCATCTCCTGGAGCGAGCGCGTGCCGCGCAGATCGACGCTGAGCAACTCCAGACCCGCATGTTCCAGATGAACGTGGGCGTCGTTGAAGCCCGGCATCACGAAGTGGCCGCCGAGATCAACAACCTGCGTGTGGGCGCCCTTCAACTTGCGAATATCGTCGTTTGTTCCCACGGCACGAATGCGGCCATCGCGCACCGCCATGGCCTGCGCGCGCGCTGGCGTCGCCTGCGTGTAGATGTCGCCATTGAGGAAGATGGTGTCGGGCGCCTCATTGCCTGAATTACCCGAAGCTGACGCGGAGTTTGCAGAGGCGTTCGTATTCAAGGCGATCAGCGCGAGAACCATGAATAGAAGCAATCTCATTCGTCCGCCACTCCGGCGAGTGCGAGGATGAGCAACAGAATGCGCTTGAGTCCCAGGTCCCGGCCAGTTGGGTCGTACCATTCGCCAATGGTATGGGCGCCGCCGCCGCTGCCTCCAGCGCCAATGGCGATCGCTTCCCGGCCCAGCGACAATGGCACGTTGGCATCGGTGGAGGCCCGCTGAATGCGCGCTGCGTTGTTGAGTTGCGCGTCCACCGCGCGGATGGCTTTCAGCAGTTGCGACTCCACCGGCAAATCAGCCGCCGGACGATTGCCGATCACGCGGACCTCTGCCGTCAGCAGTTCCTGTTTCTTGCGACCTGTGCTGTCGGACATCGCGGCGTCCACCGCCTCGTGCAGGGCACTCTCTAAGCGGTCGAGTTGTTCCACCGAAGCTGATCGAGTGTCCACCTTCATGGTCGCCGACTCCGGAATGGAGTTGACCGACGTACCCCCGTGGATCATGCCGATGTTGTAGGTCGTCTTCGGCAGGGTGGGCACCGGCGTGCCGGCGAAGCGATCGATGATCCGTGCCAGCGCAATGATCGGATTAGCTACGCCGAAGTCGCTCCACGAATGGCCGCCGTGACCACGTACCGTGACTTCATAACGGCGGCTGCCAAGTCCTTCGGCAATAATGGTGTCGGTTCCTGCGCCATCGAGCACCACCAGCGAAGCTATCGATGCCGACCACTTGGGCTGCTGAAAGATGTGGCGCATGCCGCGCAGGTCGCCTTCGCCTTCTTCACCTACGTCGCCGATAAAAAGCACCGGAGCGGCGGTCGTTAGATTTGCCGCCTGCATAGCGCCAGCGACCGCCAGCAGGGCAACGATTCCCGAGGAGTTGTCGGAGATGCCCGGCCCATAGAGTTTGCCGGCATCGCGGCGCACTTCGACCGGCGTTCTCGCGGGAAACACGGTATCGATATGTGCGCTCAGCGCGATGTAGGGAGCGTTGGGATCGGTACCCGGCCGGATGCCGAAGACGTTGCCTAACTCATCCTGATGCACATCGGAAAGCGCCAACTCGCTGAAACGAGCTTCGAGCCATGCACTGCGTGCAGCCTCGCCCCATGGCGGCGCAGCGATCGACGTAACTTGGAGTTGTAAGTCTTCCAACTCGCGAGCGTGCGAACGGAACCAGGCAAACCCTTCGTGGACCTTGCGCAATTCGGCCGCCCGCGCCACCTGTTGCTGCGCCGAACGCGATGCCTGGGATTCACTGAAGGACAACGCTTCCGTGGAAGACACACGCACTGGAGGACCGGGACCCATGGCGGATGCCCCATACTAATACGCCGGTTGGAACGAGCGAAAGCGACTAAACGACAAGGATCTCAACCTGCTCAGCAAGCAGACCGCTCCCAAACCTACGCACTCAGGTCTAGAATCAGCATTGAAAGTCAGGGACCGCCGCAAACATCCATGCAAAAAAAAAGGGGAGAGCTTTCACTCTTCCCCCATGCGACAGAGGCGACATCGGTTCTTGTGATTCTCTGACCCACGGATTGGTTGCACCACATGCCAGAACTTGACACGGCCGAACAAGCTGGGACGGTTCCGGAGATCGCCAGGATTCCCGGAACCGAAGACTGCAGCGTGACCCTAGACGGGGTACGGTGGCGCTATCTTCATGCCGGTTCGGGCCCGCCGCTGCTGCTGATCCATGGCTTCATGGCTTATTCCTTTTCCTGGCGCTTCAACATGGAGGCGCTGTCCCGGCATTTCTCGGTGTATGCCGTCGATCTGCCGGGCTGCGGCTTCTCGCAGCGCACCGACGCGCCGCAATGCTCGCTGGCCAGCGATGCCGAAGGCGTTCTGCGCTTCATGGATCATTTCGGAATGGAACAGGCGGACGTGCTGGGCACTTCTCGCGGCGGCGGCCTGGCGATGGTGTTGGCTGCTCTGGCCAAGCAACGATCGAAGCAACATCTCTTTCGGCGGTTGGTGCTGGTTTGTGCCATCAATCCCTGGTCGAGCTACGGAAAGCTGTTGACTCGCTTGCTTTCCACTGCGCTGGGCGGCTTCTCGGTCACTCGCGTCCTACCCAGGCAGCACTGGCTGATGCTCCGTTACTTTCGCAAACTGTATGGCGATCCGAGGCGTATCGCGCCCGGCAGCATCGAAGGCTACACCGCGGGATTGGACGTGCCGGGAAGCTTTGAGCATATCCTGCGCATTGTGCGGTCGTGGCATTGCGATCTGGCACTTATCGAGGAGTCTTTGCCGGCGATCAGCGAATTGCCCACCCTGCTGCTCTGGGGTTCCCGCGACACCGCGGTGTACCCGTCGTCAGCCTATGAGCTGCAGCGGCGGCTGAAAAACAGCGCGCCGGTCATGCTCGATGGCGTCGGCCACGTTCCTTACGAAGAAGTGCCCGCCGACTTCAATTGGGTGATTTGCGACTTCCTGTTGCGCGACACGCCGCGGACTCCATTGGAAGCTGCGCCCGACTTACCTACGTCGTCGCAGATTCCATCCGTTACGCTCCACTGAAGGATTGATCGATCACAGAATCCCGCCTAGTACTTAGTTGCGTAGATTAGCGTAAGATAAATGGGGATGCACATTGCGAATCTCGCGTTTCGTCCACTCGAAGGGCGTGGCGGTTTTGTTGTATGCGGCTATGAATCGGTCAAT
>JBEKNL010000191.1:0-4718 GCA_049522855.1 Candidatus Korobacteraceae bacterium | reverse complement strand
GTGCGGACCGAACGGCATAATCCATCCTCGATTGCCACCCTGCGCCGCCAGATCGCCACCCACCTGGCCCGCTCCCTGCCCAGGTGTCCCTGCTGCCTGCGAGGCTTCTTATAACACAGTAGTACTAGAAAGACGTGCGGGTACAAAATTCCGTCCGGAACGAACCCTTCCTGATGCTCACGTGTTTTCAGCAGGAACACATCTCTTCCGTAGGCCACGATTCGACCTCCGCGAGGTGACAT
Organism: Candidatus Korobacteraceae bacterium; assembly: GCA_049522855.1. GTDB lineage: Bacteria > Acidobacteriota > Terriglobia > Terriglobales > Acidobacteriaceae > Bog-257. The sequence goes on along the minus strand of JBEKNL010000191.1, from coordinate 4,476 downwards.
CACGCCTCAACCGCGGTATCGTAGCTGACCATGTCACCACGAAAGCCCACACGTATGCCGACACTCCCAACCTGCCGACATTGCCGACCATTAAGGACTACTTCGCCATGATGGCGGAAGGACAGGCGAAGAGATTCGCAGGCTGAAACGGGAGTCAATGGGGAAAAGCATCGGGGAGCCCGTGAAGAAGCGGTCTGACAAAGCGGTTCCCGATCCCTGGTTGCTGCATCCAATCCGCCACGTCGAAGCGCGCGACCGCCAAACAGCCGGCGGCAAGGACACACGGTCCGCCGCCAAGAGAGCACCTAAGAAATCAGCGAAAAAGACATCCAGCGAACGGTCATCCCAGGCAAGGAGCGGCCCTCGCAGGTGACCTGCAACGGCTCAGCAAGAGTGGCCCTCTAGCAGAGGTTCCTCACGTCTCCCTCCACCTACGGCTGCGGTTTCCGATGATAAGATTTCGGCTTCATGGTTACATTCGCTCTGCTGCGGATCGTAGCGGTAGTCCTGCTCGTGGCGGCAAACGCGTTCTTCGTGGCCGCTGAATTCGCCCCGGTAAGCGTACGGGAGACGCGACTCCAACAGTTGATTGCGGCGCACTGCATTGGCGCGCGCACTGTCCAGAAGCTCCATCAAAAGCTCGACCACGTTTTCAACGCCGTGCAGTTCGGCGTTACGGTGGCCAGCCTGGCTTTAGGCTGGATCGGCGAGGCCTCGATGGCGCGTGTGCTGGAGCCCGCTTTCCGCAACCTGCCGCATTCTCGCTTGTACGCCCACGGCGTTGCCGTGGCACTTGCGTTCGTGCTGATCACCTACCTGCCACGTGATATTGGGTGAGGTCGTTCCCAAGTCGATTGCATTGCAGCGGACCGAGCGAGTCGCGCTAGCGGTCGCCGGACCGCTGGACGTTTTCATGACGATCGCCGACCATTCCTGGCATTCATGACGGCTTCCACCCGGGTTGTCCTGAAGCCCTTCGGAACGCGCCAAGTGCGTGAAGGCGGCGTCCATTCACCCGAAGAGTTGAAGCTGATCGTTTCTGCCAGCCACCGCCTCGGCATCCTGGCGCCGCCGCAGGAGGAGTTGATTCATCGCGCACTTGAGCTGGAAAACATTTCCGTGCGTGAAATCATGGTGCCGCGCCGGGATATCTTTTCCTTGCCCGGAAACATCTCGCTGGAAGAAGCGTTGCAACTGGTCGTGGACGAGCAACATTCGCGCGTTCCGGTTTACGATGTGCAGCGCGCCCCGAACACATCGTCGGCGTTCTATATGCCAAGGACCTGATGCGCTGGTTGCGTTACCGGGTCAATCGCACGGCTTCGGGCAGACCTGCCAGCCGTCCCAGCGGCTTGCAGGTGCGCCACATCATGCGCGAGGTGCTGGTGGTGTCGGAAACGAAGCCACTATCCGTTTTTCTCGCTATGGCGCCCGAGCGATCCCTAATCGCAAAGAGATGCCCAGGAAAACTATGCGAATGATCGCCTGCACCCGTATGCGCAAGAAGCACAGTGGTTTTCGGAGCAGGTCTACACGTTCCTAGCCGGTCGCCAGTCAGCGGGGCGAAGCTGCAACCTATTACCTCGGTAAACACCAGCACGTTTTCCGTTTCCCCGTTCTCTGGAAGGCACGCCGAAGCAACACGGGACGTCATTACTGGGGCGGATCGCAGAATCCCGCATTCAGAAAGTTGGCGATTGGCGTGATAGCATCGCCAAAGGCCACATTGGGAATGGTCGCTGTGCTGGGAATGCCGCTTTCCACTTTCAGAGCATAGGGCCCTTCATTCCGCCAGTAGCAGGTGTTGTCCGTTGTCCTAGCCCCCATCTTCGTCGCCCAGTTCGGGGACGTGCTCCCGCTAGTGCAGGGCGTGGGCGTATCGGTCCCCGTCGCCGACGACGTGCGCGCCTGGTAGTTGGCCCCGTCCCAGATTAGCGATGGATAAGAATAGCTGTGATTGGCTTGCCACACGTCAGAGTGAGTAACCGTGATGGCAGCCGCTGATCCATCGAGGGGGTTGTCTGCAAAGGCGGTAGCCATGCCGCCATCCATAAAAGCATTGACCTGATCATATAAGGCCCAATGTTCAAACCCTACGACCACATACTTGCCGTTCACATCCCGGAAGGGCAGGATAGCCTGCCAGTCGCCTGCTTGGGCTGCGCCCCGAAGGTATTGTGTGGCGAAGACCCCATTGCCGGGAGCCTTAGGGTAATAACTGTCCCTCTGGCTGACGAAATAGTCCGCATAAACAATGGGCATCGACTTGCCGCCGGGAACTGAGGAAGCGGCGATAACGCGCTGCACCATCGCGAGCCGCCCACCAAGACCAAGCAAGCTCCCCTCGTTCGGCTCGTTTACTGGCGAGATCCAGAAGCCGTCGTAGTAGGGAGCCATTGCTGAGTAAACATAACTTGGGCCGTCATAGATGGGAGCCAGCAGCGGAGGATGCGGCAGATTCTGTGGCTGATTGTACGCTGCCACAATCTTTTGCGAGTAAACCTGTGCGAAGTAGGCAACAAAAGCTTGAGTGTCGGTCTTGATCTGAGCACTGAATGGCCAATTTTGCAAGGGAAAAACATGGCAACTTCTTTTTGTAGAGGCATTCAGGGTATGCGTGCCGTTCTCATCCAGGAATCCAGTTCCTGTGCCATAGGAGTGATATGTCCCATTGTGAATTCCGGTTAAGCCCCCCGAATCGCTCGTGTTCCACGTGGTATAGATGCTGCTACCAAACCATGCGGTATTGAGTGCGGCCAGCGCGCTGGCGGCAGGGCCCCTACCGCAATAGTTGCTGGCTGCAGGATCAGCCGAACCGTGGCATCCATACCGATCCGTCAAGAAGTCTCGCATCGCCGTTTTTGCATACACCATCTTGTCCGTGTAGGTGTAGCCGCCCTTGCTCGTCGGTTGGACAGGATTCGCATCCAGAATGATGACAGCCATGTCCTCGTGATCGTTGACGTGGGCGAGGCCGGTGAGCATGTCCGGTTCTTCGGTCGCGATCCACATCGTGTTGCTGTCCCAACACAGACCACCTGGCCCACCACAACCATGAGTCAATTTCGGAACGGCATCCATCCAAGCACCGGCAGCACCTGGATCGAAAGCGTCTGCCTGCCCTCCGTACTGAAAGCCCTGATAGAAGTGGCTTCCGCAGACCTCACCACCATAATTCCAGTAGAGCGCTTTAATGTGATAGGGCTTGTCATCTCGCACCAACCAGGTAGAGCCCTGGAACGGTGCAACTCCAGGGAGATAACTAGTTAGACGCGTGTCGCTAGCCCAGCCGAACGCATTAAATCCCCACGACTTGAGCCTTTCCGCCTGCTTTGCAGCCCAAGTAGCCTTATTGGGATATTTATCCGGCCATAGGGCACGAAACTGACCATTACGCTTAACTTGGCTTTCATTGACCATCGACACTCCTGCGTACTTGCAGACTGGTGAGCCGTTCGGAGGTACCCACCGCCACCCGTTTCCAGTTGACTTTAGCGACCATAGCTTCTGAGCTTGCATCGGCATTCCAATGACTAAGGATGCACACAAGACGAAGATCAGCTTTGGCAGCTTCATGTCAGCACCTCCCCGCCGGCCTATCAGCTGTTCGCACCCGGCTGACAGTTTTAGTTGCCGGAGATAAATCACGCAAGTATTGGTTTCCCAGTGCTAAAGCTTTCGCCCATGTGTTCGAAATTTGACTCGGCCTACGTGTGATTATCGCGATGTGGTCGCTTTGAGTGTATTCGCGAACCTCGGCGGGCGCAAGCTTTGCCTCGTTGAGTTTGAACCCCTCCAGCGTCTTCATACGCGGCAACCCCGACCGAAGTAGCGTTCCGGTAGTAGTGCCATTTCGCTTGCACAGGTCGTAAAGCTGGCATTCGCCTTGCTAATCATTCTGCTGCCACTGGATTACTACTGCAAGGCAGTGGAAGGTTTCGGATTGGGTGGCTTAACTCCGACAGATATGTTCGCCTGTGCTGCTTTAGGTAACAGCCATCCTACAGCCACACCAGGAGCGAATTGTGGCTCCCATCTTGGGTCAGCAAGCGTGAGCTTGCCGTCAAATTTATGTATAGGAAAAACGGTTCTGCACAAGAATCTGACAGGCCCCGCGTATTCATTGGGTTTCATTGAGTGAGAGGGTTAGCTCTGCACCCAGCCTGAGAGATCGCTGAAGTGCCATATCGCCAATGTTTGCAGCCCTAAGAAAGGATTGGGAGCTAAGTGAGAGCCGGCGAGATTCCCCTGCCGTTCCTCTTGCCGGTCCCGGCCGAAGGCTCTTAATCTCGCACCCTCCTCGAAGAGAAGCTTCGAACCCGCCGCATCCGTGCCCCGAAGAGGCTGGTTCGGGAGTAATTGTTTAGGGTCTTGGTGCCTTTCGGATGAAAGGTGGTTGAACGGGTTGTGGTAGCGGTTAATCTGGCGCGTGGCGCAGGAAACCGATTCGGAAAAGATCGCTCGTCTGGAGCGGGA
>JBEKNL010000190.1:0-4747 GCA_049522855.1 Candidatus Korobacteraceae bacterium | reverse complement strand
CATATGGCCCGCGTCCGCCGCGCCAACGGCTTCCTTCTGACGGCTTTTTCGAATGCGCGCCCCATCTTCTGTTCCGCTCCACTCGGCTCACTACGGGCGCGCCTCCGAAAAAGCACTAGCGTGACTCGGGACGAACAGTTCGGGAACCGATCGCTCATCAAGTCGCAGCTGATGTGAAGGCGATATTGCATCAACTGACTCGAATGTGGACAACGCATGGAGTAGGAAACTAAAAGTCGATGGATGCTAGGGCGTTTGCCAGTACATATCCGGTTCCGCCAGAAGTCCGGGATGGGCGTTTTACGTCCAAGTGAAGCAAACACGTTCGTAAACACTTGCCGACTTGTCGTTACTAATCCGGCCAACTTCCTCGACGCCCGTTCATCGGTAGCTTCCGGATTGCCGACAACACATCCGGAAGAAAGAGAGAGCACCGAACCGTTGTGCACTGATGTTGTTTGCCTATAGCAGTCCCAGATGGTCCGGGTATTTGGCCTGCAAAGCAGTGATCAAAAGTTCGAACTCGGGAAGGCTGCGCAAACTCGCCAGGCAAGGATCTTTCAAGAAGAAAGGCCAGCAGGCGAACCCCGTGCTGACGCTCCTTTCAAGCCACTCGAAGGCAGTTTCGCGCCTTCCCGTCAGGGCGAGGGTGCAAGCGATCTGATAATACGTATGGTGTGCGTGTCCAAAGGATTTCGGACTCGAACAGGCTCTGGTCACACAATCGATTGCTGCGTCTCTGTTCCCCATCAAGGCATGGAGCAGACCTTGTAAGCTGATGACGAGCGGATCGTTCGGAACAAGCTGCGACGCTTCATCTATCAAGCGACTGGCCTCTTTCCAATCCCCAGTCATCATTGCCGGGAACGGAGCAAAATAAAGGGCGTACTTGTTACCCGGACTTTCAGTCCGCCAGAGTTGAATCTGCTGCCGCGCCAAGTCGTATTCCTGTCCCCAAACATAAACCTGTACGACGCTCGGGCTCACCGCCTTCCGGGGTTGAAAAGGCCGTCCCCTTTCGAACATCGCACGCGAGTGATCGAGCAGTCCGATATGTGCCAGGATGCTGCCCAGACGGTTGTAGGCATGAGGCAGGTTGTTCTGTAGAGCCAGTGCCCGCTTGAGCTCGGCAATCGCCTCCAGATGCTGGAAGTTCTTCGACGGTCCCCACAGCAGAAAAGCGCGTGCCATGTGCCCCTCGGGAAGATTCTTGTCGATTTCGAGCGCCCGCTGGCAATGGAATTCCGCCTTCTCCAGCCACGCGCTGGCCGGGTCGAATTCGAAATGGCGGGTTGTACAGGCAAACGAGAGCGTCGCATGGGCAAGAGCAAAAGTGGGATCGCGCGTCACCGCGTTGGTTAAATGATGGCTCGCTTTGTCCATCATGGATGCGTCGCCAGCTGCCGTGATCCGATAGCCACGCATGAATTCCGCGTACGCGAGAGGATCTCTGCTATAGCGTGGGCGCTGCTCGGCAGCCGCCGGAACAGAAGGCCGGTTCAATGCGCTGCTGATCCCCTTCGCGACGTCGCCCTCAATACTCGACAAGCGATTCAAGTCCAGGTCGCATCTCTTCGTGAAGCAGGAGTGTTGCCGGTGGGCGTCAAACATCTCCAGCGAGAGACGCCACTGTCCCTTCGACATCTGCAGGGCACCGTGGACTACAAATCGGACGCCCAGGCGAGAGGCGATCTCCAATGGGGGCGTTTCGACCGGCAGGTTCAGCACGGCAGAAGTAGGCAACACGTCCACGCCCGGCAGATTTCCGAGACGCGAGACGAGTGCGTCCGCAAACCCGAGGCTCAAACCCTGGTCGTCCGCAGCTCTTTCCGGAAGCAACAGTGGCAGCACGGCAATCGAAGAGCGCCCGCCCCATTCGCTCCCATCCCTCCGGCTAACAATGCGTGCCGACGAGTTTCTCCCAGGATCAGAGAGCGGATATTGCGCATCGATTACCCGAACCTGGCCGACGAATCGGTACCCCTTTCCGACAACCGTCTCAAGAAATCGCGGTCTATCGGCGCTGTCGCCCAGCGCGGTGCGCAGCTTCCGCACAACGTTGTTGACGTTTTTTTCGGTATCGATAAACAGATCGGAGCGCCAGAGCTTCTTGACGATGTCCTCACGGGACACCATCTGCTCGCGCCGACCAAGCAGGAAGATCAGTAATTCCATGGGCTTCTTCTCGATCTTGATCCGCTGTCCGAACCGCCGCAGTTCGTACCGTCCCAAGTCCACTTCGACTTCACCGGTGCTCCGCTTGGATTGCCCCATGGAGATGCTGTTCGAGCATTATCAACCAAAAATCAACAACTTGCGACGATACAGGAAAGATATCCAAAAAATATCTCGGCTGCGTTGTCCAGCTCCCCACTTCACCGGAAGATGCATCATCACGCTGCACAAAGGAGAGGTTTATGAAACCTAATCTGTTCGTCACCTTGGCCATCATTGCGATGTTGTGCTTCGCTGGCCAGTTGTTCACCACCGCTGCACATCCCAGCGCTCACGACAAAAACGCATTCACCCCCGACACAATTCCGTGGGGTCCGCCGCCGCCTTTCATCGCCCCGGGCGCACAGGTCGCCGTGATCGAGGGCAATCCGGGCGCATCCACCGGTGACTATACCGTGCGAGTGAAAATGCCCGACGGTTACCGCATCGCGCCCCATTGGCATCCCCTGCGCGAAAACGTGACGGTCATCTCAGGGACGTTCAAGGTCGGGATGGGAGACACCTTCGATAAAGAAAAGATGGCGACCTTCCCCGCTGGTAGCTTCGCCTACCTCGATCCCGACATGCACCACTACGCGATGGCCTCCGGCGAAGTCATCGTCCAGATTCATGGCGTCGCACCGATGCAGTTCAACTACATCCATCCCGAAGACGACCCGGGCAAGAAGTAGATTCTCGGCACTTTGAATCGATTTGGAGGAAACCATGACTGTGGATACAAAAAAACTGGAGCAATTCTTAGGACAGTTTGTCAACGATCTGGGAGCTACCGTTCACGCCGGTATGGTCGTGATCGGGGAACGCCTTGGCCTTTACAAAGCCCTCGCGGCCAGTCCACTAACGCCCACGGAACTGGCGGCCATGACGCGCACCGACGAGCGCTACGTGCGCGAGTGGCTGGCTTCCCAGGCGGCGGGCGGTTACATCACTTACAACGCAGAAACCCGCAAGTTCGGAATGACCGAAGAGCAGGCGCTTACCCTGGCGAATGAAGACGGCCCTGCGTATTTGCCCGGCGCCTTTGAACTCGCTTTGGGATCATTGGCCGCCGTCCCCCGCATCACAGAGGCGTTCCGTTCCGGCGCCGGGATGGGCTGGGGCGAACACGAGGATCGCGTGTTTCACGGATGCGAGAAGTTCTTTCGCCCCGGTTACGCCGCAAATCTGGTCAGTTCCTGGATCCCTGCTCTCGATGGTGTCCAGGACAAACTCGCGCGCGGTGCCAAGGTCGCCGACGTAGGCTGCGGGAAGGGCGCTTCCACCATCCTGATGGCGAAAGCTTTCCCCAAATCCCACATCTTCGGATTCGACTACCACGACCAGTCCATCGAAGCGGCGCGCGAATCCGCCAAGCGTCAGGGTGTTGCGGACCGGGTCACGTTCGAGGTGGCGAAAGCCAAGGAGTTCCCGGGGAAGGATTACGACTTCGTGGCGGTCTTCGATTGCCTCCACGATATGGGGGATCCGGTGGGCGCCGCGGCGCACGTCCGCGCCGCCTTGACCGCTGATGGTTCCTGGATGATCGTCGAGCCCTTCGCGAATGACGATCTTCAGGACAATCTCAACCCCGTGGGCCGCGTTTATTATTCATTCTCGACTCTGCTGTGCACCCCTTGTTCCCGATCGCAGGAAGTCGGGATGTGTCTGGGTGCTCAGGCCGGCGAGAAGCAAATGCAGAAAGTCGTCACTTCTGCCGGCTTCAGCCGATTCCGGCGGGCCACACAGACGCCATTCAATCTGGTCTATGAGGCTAGGCCATAACCGGGACAGACCCTCAATCGCTGCTGGGGTGGGCCGACCGACTCAATGGACCGCTATCGTGTCGGCTCATTCCCAAATGTTCCTATTCGCCTCCACAACCACACGCGCCGACAGGAGTGTAGCTTGTCCGCCTGTTGCGTCCGGTTGAAGGGCAATACGGAACCACTGCCTTCGGATTGGTACCGATAAACGCGCATGGCGCCACCCATTTGCCAGCATGTCGCTTGGCATAGAGATGGCGGGAGCAAAGCCGACTTGTCATTACCAATCGAAAGAAAGGCATGGTTTGTGACCGGCCGCGTCAGTGAAATGCGTCACTGGTTGTATTTCTTCTTGTAAAAATCGATCTGCTGTTGGATCTGCTCCTTCGTGAGGCCTTTCGTCCACTGGTGGTACGGGCTGTTCATGACTTCGGTGGTCACGCCCGGCATAAGCGCTTCGGCCTCAGGAATGAACTCGTTGTAGAACGTCTTCGCCACCTCATAAAAACCATGCCACTGGGTGTAATCCGGGCCCATCATGGCCGTGCCCATGCGGGCGCGCCGTCCCTGGTGATGCCACATCTCGTAGTACGTCCACTCGATCTTTTCATCGAATGGCGTCTTGGTCAGCTTGTTGGCCGCATAGAGCTTGTCCATGATCGACTTCGCCGGCTTGGCAAACTTCTCGTTGTACAAATCGATCGTGTTGTCATACTGCTTGTAGAAATTCTCTACCCATCCGGTGGCGTGGCAGTTGGAGCACACATCCT
>JBEKNL010000189.1:0-4805 GCA_049522855.1 Candidatus Korobacteraceae bacterium | reverse complement strand
GCCCGAGTCAGCCTCTCCAGATAGACCTGCAGGCGCCCCGACTGGCGGGAGAAATCCGGTTGGCGGCTGTTCATCGCCCTCAACGTACTGCCCCGTATTCATCAGCGCCAGGAAAATCAGCATAAGGTACCTAGTTTATAACACAGTAGTACTAGCAGCCGGCCGCAGCAGTGATCATCCTTGATCGGATCCAGCTGACTCGAGAACGCTGCGGACTTAAATAAAGTCCGCAGCGTGGAGAAAAGGAGAACAGTGGTAGTCTGCCAGACTTCACGTTAGCAGACACGCCTGCGACAGTTACGAAGACGCCTGCGATCAGAAGTGCGCGCTCGCCCCGATTGTGATACCGAGTGGCGCCGTCGCGCACTCCCAATTCGCATCACATACTTGCGCCGTAAAGTGCCATAGCCCAATGGTCGTTGGAGTTCCAGTAATTGCGCCGGTGCTGCCATTCAGACTCAGTCCGGGAGGCAGAGCACCGACAGTGATACTCCAGGTATACGGCAATTTCCCCCCAGTTGCGGTCAGGGTGGCGGAATGTGGCAGTCCGCGGATACCGACAGGCAGCGAGGTGGTGGCAGTCGAGACCGTGGCAATCGTTATCGTCAATTGTGCCCTGGCGGTGAGCATTGCCGCGTCAGTCACCTGCACGGTAAAGGATGAAACTCCTGCAGTTGTTGGCGTGCCTGTGATCGCCCCTGCGGAGCTAAGGCTTAATCCCGCCGGCAGCGACCCACTGATTACCGCCCAAGTGTAGGGTGGTGTGCCGCCTGATGCTGTTAGGGTTGCAGAATAGGGAGTACCAGCGATACCACCCGGCAAACTGGTGGTCACGATGAACAGGCCCCCACTAGGATCACAGATGCCGGCGTTTAAGAAATTACTGATCGGCGTGATGGTGTCGCCGTAGGCTACCCTTGGTAAGGTTGCTGTACCGGGGATGCGGGACGCCTGCTCGGGCTTCAACGTGTGCGGCCCTTCGTTGGCCCAAGTACAGCTTCCATCCGCAGTAAACGCGCCCATCTTCGTCGCCCAAGTTGGCGCCGAAACTCCACTAGTGCAACTGGCAGGAGTGGCACCAAAAGTGAGAGCCTGATAGTTGGTTCCATCCCAGATTAGCGACGGAGCAGGATAGGTATGTCCATTCTGCCAGGTATTGGAGTGCGTGGCCGTCGCAATCGAGGCGCTCCCGTCGTAGGGATTGTCAGCAACGGCCGTGACCATGCCGCCGTCTGCGCCAACATCGACTTGATCGTAGAACGGCCAGTGCTCTATACCCACCAGCACATACTTGCCGTTTGCGTCTTGTTGCGGCAGCATCGCAGTCCAATCCGAGACCATTCCCGCTCCCCTGAGCGCTTGGGTGTCGTAGTCGATAGCGAGGCCGCCCTCATGCCCTTCGTAGGAGTCTGGCCCAGCATTCGTGTAGTCGGCATAGATCAACGGCATCGACTTGCCGCCAGGCACCGAGGAAGCCGCGATGATGCGTTGCATGAAGGCAAGCCGATCGGCTGGCGTGTTTTCGTGAATGGCGGAGATCCAGAAGCCATCGAAGTAGGGGGCTGCCGCTGTGTAGGCATTGCTGGGTCCGTCGTAGATGATCTCCATGATTGGTGGGTGCGGACTCACCGAAGATTGTGCCCATGCCGCTGAGAGTTTCTGGGCATACGTTTGCACGAAGTACGTCACGTAATCGTGTGTGTAGTTTGCAATCGCCGGGCTAAAAGCCCAGGTGTTGATCGGGAGGACCTGGCAGCTTGTTTTAGTGGCGGCATTCAGGGTATGCGTGCCGTTCTCGTCTAGGAATCCAGTTCCTGTGCCATAGGAGTGATATGTCCCATTGTGAATTCCGGTCAAGCCCCCCGAATCGCTCGTGTTCCACGTTGTATAGATGCTGCTACCAAACCATGCGGTATTGAGTGCGGCCAGCGCGCTGGCGGCAGGGTCCCTACCGCAATAGTTGCTGGCTGCAGGATCAGCCGAACCGTGGCATCCATACCGATCCGCCAAGAAGTCTCGCATCGCCGTCTTTGCATAGACCAACTTGTCTGGATAAGTGTAGCCTCCCCCGACACTGGTGTTCTGCACCGGGTTGCCATTCAAAACGATTACGGCCAAATCCTGGTGCGTGTTGATGCTGTTGAAGCCGAAAAGATCGTCGCCTTCCTCGGGAACGATGAAGATGGTATTGCTGTTCCAGCATAGTCCGCCCGGCCCACCGCACCCATGAGCCAGAAGAGGAACGTCAGCCAAATATCCTGCGGCAGTTCCCGGATCGAATGCATCAGCCTGACCACCACTGGACGGCTGGTAGTACCGACTTCCGCAAACCTCGCCGCTGTAGTTGTGGTTCAGTGTCTTAACGTGGTACCGCTTATCGTCCCGCACAAGCCACGATGAAGATAGGAACGCGGCAGCCCAGGGCACACCGTCACTTGGCCGATTCGTTGCGTACCTGTTACTGTCCAAGCCAGCCGAATTGAATCCCCATGATTTCAGCCGATCACTCTGCGCCTGCGCCCATGCTGCCATTGTAGGGTACTTGTGAGGTATGAGCGTCGGGAACTGTCCGGTTCTGACGATCATGTTTGTGTCTACAGTTGAGACTCCCGCGTACTTGCAAAGAGGCGGGCCACTTGGGGGAACCCATTGCCATCCAGTTTCGGTTGATTCTAGCGACCACAATGACTGAGCCTGTAAGCGTACTGAAACCGTGCCTAATAACGCATATAAGGCAACAATCATGCACAAAGGTGTCAGAGACGTGAAGATACGTCCTTTCGAGTTGGTCTGCATCAAGACATAAACCTCCGGTAGGATCCCGGCGAGAAAAAAATAGCGCCTTAGTGCTAGTCACCGGGTGCGACAGTTTTACTAATTTCTAATACTGGTGGCACTATAGTACTAAGACTGGTCCTCAGTCTCATACATTAGTTTGTAGTGCTAAACGAAGGTAATTTGTTACTGGGTTACTGTTTGTGGCTCTGCGCAAGAATGTAAGAGTGGTCAATTGGCTTGGGGTTGAGTATCAAAGACCTTCGAGGTTCAGAGATCGGCCATGTGCGCGGATTTGGTGTTGGCATGGCCAGTTGATCTCAGGCGATGCGGACCCGAGCGCCCGGTATGGAGGCACCCGTCCCTCAAGGCTAAGGCGCGCTGAAGAGAACTCCGAGATAGATGTAAGCCGCTGATCTAGTAAGGGATACGCGCTGCTGGATCTTCTTTCACAGCGCTGGCTGACCTGCCTGCTGCCTCCCCAGTCAGACAGGCTCGCCGCCTTGCAGAGGCCGCTCCTGGCAGGAAGTTAGCCTTGCCGCACTGGCAGAAGCCCGAGCCTCGGGTCGCGATTGTGGCAAGCCCCGATGACCCCTTGAAAGCACCATGAAAAGCGGGAAAACACTGGCGATTACCGCACACGAACCCTTCTCGATGGCTGGGCCACTCTGTCAGCCCGCTAACAGAAAAGCCAGTAAAAACGGGGGTGCTTACAGATTCTCGCTCAGAGCCACAAGTATAAACAGCCAACGTAAACTAAAGTGGCGTATTTTCGGTTACTATTGGAGCCAGAGTAAGGCTGCACTCGGTCTGGTACTGTCCTAATTTGGCTCGACTCCTGCATCGGTTTGGCAGAGAAATTGCCCTTGTGTTTACATTTTACATGAGTCATCATGGCCGTTGATCGACAGATTTTGGAGAGAGTATGGCAGACGAGCGCAGGGAAAGCGTAGCTGAAAAAGTGTATGACGCAATGGGTGGACGGCAGGCGGAAGAGGGCGCACGCCGATTACAGGAAAAGTTTAGGAACAGTTCGACTGGACAGCGGTGGACTCGTGCGGCTGAAAGGGAGTACGAGGCAATGGGTGGACGGACGAAAAAAGCGCAGCCGAAAGGTCGTACTTCAACCGGCAGGCGTTAAGGCGTAAGGCAACATAGCAACAGGACGGTTTTCCACAGCCCAAATTTTCTTGATTTGAAATTAGGACAGTACCCTCGGTCTCGATGAGTGTTACCCTCTAGGGAGGTGTGCTAAACTGAGAGCCCGTACCCGGTATTGGCTGACATGGTGGCCTAGTACTTAGTTGCGTAGATTAGAGTAAGATGAATGGGGATGCACATTGCGAATCTCACGTTTCGTCCACTCGAAGGGCTTGGCGGTTTTGTTGTATGCGGCTATGAATCGGTCGATCGCCTCTCGCACCTGCTGGGGCGAGGTGAAACTTGCCCCTGGCAAAGCGCGACGACTCAGGATGCTGAACCAGCATTCAATCTGATTGAGCCAACTGGCGTGGGTAGGCGTGAAGTGTAGATGAACCGTGCGATGTTGCGCCAGCCAACGGTCATGCTTCGGTTTGTGGGTATTGAGATTGTCCACCACCACGTGCAGTTCCCGGCCCGGATAGAGTGCGACCACCTCGTTCATGAAGGCAAGAAAATCGCGGCGTCGACGCCGGTGAGCGTGTCCGCCCTGGACTTGGCCGGTAAGCACATTCAGGGCGGCGAACAGGGTCGTGGTGCCGTGGCGTTTGTACTCATGACTGAAACGGGTCACCGCTTGGCCGTTGGGTAGTTTTAAATAGCCTTGCGCTCGCTCCAAGGCTTGAATATGCGGCTTTTCATCCACCGCAAGGATGACCGCGTGTTCCGGCGGGTCCAGGTATAGGGCAACGATATCGGCTGCCTTGGCGGCAAACTGGGGATCGGTACTGATGCACCAGCTACGGCGCCGCTGTAAATGGATTCCTTGGGTGCGCAGCACGCGCCAGACTTGATGTTTGGATACATCCCCCAAGGCCTTCGCCACCAAC
>JBEKNL010000188.1:0-4991 GCA_049522855.1 Candidatus Korobacteraceae bacterium | reverse complement strand
CCCAGGCCAGGATCGCGTCGATCCTGCTCAGTACCTCCTGGGCGCGACGGCGATTCATCCTGGGCGGCATGGGCGGATACTTAGTAACCAAGTTCGTCAAACAGACCAAGATCGACTCCCGGCTTGCGGATAAGCCCAGTCTCCACCAGATCGCGCTGGTCGAGGCAGAGCCCGAGAAAGGGACAGGTCGTACACGGGTTCTGGGGGAAACGGATGCCGCTGTGCGGCAGGAAAAGTCCAGACTCAATCCGACGTACCGTGTCGTCGACCAGGGTCTCGAACTCCTGCCGCTGTTGATCGGTGATCGTGGCCCGCAGGTACTGGACCTCAACCATGCGCTTACGCACGAAGACGACCTGAGCGACTTCATTGATGCCAGCCATCCAGGAATAGCAAACCAGCTGTGGGTCCAGTGCCGCAATGCCGTCCGGCTCCTCGGGATAGCGGGCAGAGCTGGTCTTCCACTCCAGCACACAGGGTGTGCTATCCAGTTCACCGACCGCATCGACGAAGGCGACAAAGCTGTTGCCAGAACTCAACGTACGTGTGAATCGGATTTGTTGGTGAGTATGCGGCTGTTGAATCTGGACGCGCCCATCCTGGACGAAGCGCTCGAGCAGCTGAATGCCTTGCTGAAGCATGTAGTCCCAGTTATCGTTTCCGGAGTAGGCCAGTTCCAGGTTCTTACAGGGTGCCCACTGCTCAAATAGAACTGCCGCTGGATCTTCGTGACGGAACAAAGCCGCCACCGCCTGCTCGAAGCAGCGGCCGAAAAGCATGGCGGCGTGAACATCTTTCTCCTGCCAGCCATCGAGATAGCGATGGCGGTAGCGGCGAGGGCAGGTCAGGTACTGGGAGATTTGGGTGTAGCTGTAGTTCATCGTGATGCCCTTTGCTTCTGCGTGACCTTACCGTTACTGGCCGGCGGAACGCGGACGGAGGTGGCCAGCTCTTCCCACTGGCTGGCTGGGGCGAAACCGTCGAGATTCACTAGCGAGATGCCGTTGACCACGGTGTGGCTGATCTTCACGACGCCGACTAGGCCGCGCAGGGCGCGCTCGTCGACCTCGTCCTGGCTCAACAGTTCGGGGTCATAGAGGAAATCCCGCAGAAACCAACCCAGCTTCCACATCGCCTTCGGCGTGCAGTACAGCCGGCTGACAATCGAGCGCCCGGCGAACGGCTTGGGTTCGAGAACAGAGAGCCGGAGCAGATAAAAGCGCTTCTGGGCTTGCCAGCGATGCTGCGCCCCATCGAGCCGGACGAGAAATATGCCGTCAGGAACCTCGGAGTGCGAATCCTGCGCGGTCTCGGAGAGTCCGGAAACATGCTGTTTCATCCTGCCACCTCCTGGCTTGGAGGCGCGTAGCTGTTGAGCTGACAGAGCAGGCCATCACGGTCCTTCTTGGCCGCCTCGGCAAGCTGCTGCACGAAGCTTTCGACCTGTTCGCGAGTAGCGTCTTTGAGTGCCTTGGTACCGCAGAAATCGACAGCATAGGCTTTCACCAACTCGGGATTGAGTTGGTGCTGGCGGATGATCTGGCAGAGCCGGTCGCGGACCTTGTGACCCGCACCACCATTGCCGTTCCCGTTGCCGGTGGTATTTTGAGGCGGAAATCTATGTTGATCGGAAGCCCCCGCCATCGGACCGGGATTCGATCCGATCTCCTCGATCGAGCAGATTCCGATGCCATACGCCTTACGCAGGGCGCGATTGACGGCTCGGGTTTCTGCGATCCGCATCTCGGCGCCGCGGACCAGCAGAGAAACGTTGGAAGGGTCAGCGTCGCCGTAGCCAACGAAACCGGCGGAATCTTTGGACGGAAACACCGTCGCCTTGAGGACGAAACGATTCGCTGCGGAATCACACAGCGAATCGACGGCCTCGACGTGGATACCCCGGCATCTCTTGCGGCGCGCCAGGCGAACGAGTCCGGTATGGGTTACGAACCAGCCATTCTCCAGCTGGATCACATCTCCACTCGCGAAAGAGAAGCTGAATTGTTTGGTCAGCTCTTTTAGCGCTTGGATCCGTGCTCGGTTGATGTTCGGGTAAAGCTTCTTGACTAGGGAAGTGTTGTGGCGTATTAGCTGGAGGTTGTTCTGGTCGAGATTCTTGGAAGGCATAAACACCTCATTGATATCTAAATGAAAGTCAATCAATGCCTACACGAGCAAGCATATGCTTGCTCGTGTAGGCATGTCAAGCACCAAACTCGTTATTGTTTTCCCTGCTGGATGAGGCATATATAGACCTAAAGGTCATGGGCGAAAAGAAAAAGAACCCGCACGCCGTTGCGTTATCCAAACTGGGTGCAAGAAAGGGGGGCGAAGCCAGAGCCGCCGCACTTTCCCCCGAGCAACGGCGGGAAATTGCCCAAAGGGCGGCACGCGCGAGGTGGTCGAAAACCAAGAAGAAGACCCAGTGAGCACCGCTCACAGAATCAGCCGATACCCGCATCTCGGCACCACGGACCAGAGGAGACACGTTGGCGGGATCGGCATCGCCGTAGCCGACGAAACCTGCACAATCCTTGGATGGATACACCGTTGCCTTGAGGACGAAGCGATTGGCCGCGGAATCACACAGCGAATCGACAGCTTCAACATGGATACCAGAGCACCTCTTCCGCTTCGCCATCCGCAGCAAGCCTGTGTGGGTTACATACCAGTGGTTGGTCAGTAACGCGAGATCTCCTGACCCGATATCGAAATGCGTTGCAGATAAATGCTCGAGGGGCGTGAGAAGAATTTGTTGTTTTCCGACACCGAATAGCGTTCTCGCCAGCCGCAAATTCCGCGAATACAAATCAGTTTTTCTGTGCATACGTCTCAACCTTTTGCTGTAACGCTATTGTAACGTATATAGCGGTACACCGCAAGTTTATTCACCTCGCATCGAATTTGGCCTTACAATTCCACGAGCGGTGAGTTTGGAATGCTCAAGACAGAAACCCTCAATTTGCGAGTGTCGACGGAATTTAAGAGGCGGCTGATGGAAGAGGCTGCCAGAGAAAAGCGCTCTGTTACGAATTACTTGGAAGCTACTATCACAGCGGTTTGGGAGCAACGGCAGAACAGGGACACGAAGGTTAGGGGCAAGAGACAACCTGCAAAATAATCTTCAACGCGCAATGAAATCGGAGCCGGCAGCTCCAAACATTAGCTGGCCTCGCACCGTTGCTGTGTCATGGCCCGCCGCCTCGAAACAGATCAGCTAGGCGTTTGCTGAGATTTTCGTCTAGTTTGAGTTTCAACACTCACCTGGGGTACAAGCCGCTGGCTCACACCGGCGATGATGAGCGCGGCGAAGCCCAGCAACTGGATGTCCCGCAGGGGCCCATCAATACAGCGCGAATGCGCATCTGCTTTTTCGGGTCAGCCCCGAACTAAAGCGTCCTATTTCAGCAGATGGCCGATGACGAGCAGCGGAACATCTCCCAGATCTGCGAGATGCTGCTATACGAAGGGGTCGAGGCCTACAAGAAGGACGGGCCCAAGTTCATTCAGCGCCTGGTCGCCAAACAGAAGCTGAGGACGAAGTAAAGACGTTGTGCGCGCCTTTACTGATTACACCCAAGCGCGAGAAAGCTCAAAAATCGGTGCTGCTGCCCTCAAAATTTGCCTTTTCCCGCTAACTTGGGTATTCCGGTGAAGGTGAACGCCAATTCCGGTGGGAAGTCGAACAGTTTTTGTCGTCTAACGGAATGGCGTTCGGCTTGGAGCGGAATCGCGTTCACCTTCGACCGGATTCCCCACTAACTTGATCACTGAGTAGATTCGGTATCCCTCGATTCGTGTTTTCTTTAAGCTAATAGCGTACCGAATCTTGATAGCCTTCTCTTTCGATCGAAAGAATCACCAACCCGCACAGGGCGGTTTCGCTAAGATGTAGGAAGACAGTTGCGGAAAAGCACCTTGCGGCGGAATGGGGAACGCCAAACAGTCGACCGGCCCGCGGACTGCCTCATCGTGGCTCGATTACCTTCAGCCCTCTTATTTGGGCAAAGTGACGTTTGTTGAATGTGGCTACATCACTGCCGCGTTCCAAAGCCGTCGCGCCGACGATGAGGTCGTAGAAGCCAATCATTTTGCCGGAGGACTCCAATGCAGCCCAAATGCGCGCATGTTCATACGCCGTCTGCTCGGTATAGGCGATGATTGGCAAAGCCGCCAAAATGGTGCGAAGATAATGCTCGCGCTTGGCCTTATGTGATCCTGCAGCCCGTTCCACTCCATGCCAAAGTTCGGCAACGGTGATGGCCGCAATTTCAAATTGATCGTTTGGGCGCGACGCCACCCAGTTCTTGAAGTCGAAGGTCCCTTTTTCGCCGCGAATAACCACGTCAGCGCCAAGAATTATCGCCATTTGTCACCCGGAGCCGTGAGAGTTTTGCGGGCGGCCTGCAAATCACGACGCCATGCCCTGGCTTCGTCCTCCGGCAGCTGGGCTTGGCCCAAGACCAGCGCCAAGTCCCGGCCGGAACAGCCCTTTTCATCATCCGGCACCAGTCGGGCAACCGGAGAGCCATTCCGGAGCAGGACAAACGTGACGTTTTGATAGTGGGCACGGTTGACGCAGTCGGCAAAATTTCGCGCGGCCTCCGTCACGCTAATAACAGTGGTTTTCATATAATAAGATTATCAGATTGTTTCAGATTACGTAGCGCTCCACCGCATCACGCCGCTCACGCGGCGTAACGTGGTCTGTTTTTGCTCCGGCGCGTTCACCTCGATCGGCAATATCTGGCACGAGGGAACCGTACCTCTGTTAAGCGGAAGTAGAATCCTTGAGGCCGGGGGAGGAAAAGGGCAAATAGTGCACCTTGGAGAGAAAACCAAGGGCGCAATTTACCCGTTGCTGTCCGAAGGTTGGAATTAGGGCCGGACTAGTGGAACATTTCATAAATCTAAGTAAAGACCTGCGACAAAACTCAAGAAAATCGGTCCGAACCAGGCCCCGCGTGGCCTCACATACCCCACCCGTTGAA
>JBEKNL010000187.1:0-5027 GCA_049522855.1 Candidatus Korobacteraceae bacterium | reverse complement strand
CCGAACGGCATAATCCATCCTCGATTGCCACCCTGCGCCGCCTGATCGCCACCCACTTGGCCCGCTCCCTGCCCAGGTGTCCCTGCTGCCGGCGAGGCTTCTTATAACACAGTAGTACTAGCAAGCTGCTGCAAATCGCCGCTAGCGCGGTTCCGCAATTGATGTGCGCGGCATTTGGGCGCGCGAACGCGGCGCTGAAGCGCCGCACTACCGTGCGGGCGGATACACTAATCCCGAATCGCGCTAGCGCGGTTGAACCATGCCTCACTCGGGCGTAGGATCACTCTGCCTGGCTTTTGCCTTCTCCCAGTTCGCGGGCCACGCTGTCGAGTACGCCGTTGATGAAGTGCACGGACTCGGGCGTGGAAAAACGCCGCGCAATCTCCAAGGCCTCATTGATCACGACTGCAGGGGGCGTTTCCGGAAATCCTAAGAACTCAGCCACCCCGGCGCGCAGAAGATTACGATCCACGGCTGCCATGCGATCCATCCGCCAATGCTCCGCATTGCGCTCGATCAACTGGTCAATTTCCTCTCCGCGTTCGGCAGCGATACCGAACAGGTGGTCGGCAAAGCCACGCACCTTGTCATCGAGGTCCTGACGTTCACTCCAGAACGATCGCCGCACCTGATCGGGGTTTTGCTTTCCCATTTCCATTTGAAATAACATCTGCAGAGCCAATTCGCGCGACTTCCTGCGAGTGCCGGCCTTGCTCATCGCTTTCCGTCCGCTGCGCTGGCCACATGCGCGGTAACTTGCTGCCGCAAGGACGCCATTTCGACCGCCGCCAGGGCGGCTTCAAATCCCTTGTTGCCCGCCTTCAATCCCGCCCGGTCGATGGCCTGCTCCAGGGTGTCACACGTTAGCACTCCAAAGGCGTGCGGGACTCCGGTTTCCTGCGCTGACTGGCCCACTCCGCGCGTCACTTCGTTGGCAATCACCTCATAGTGCAAGGTGCCGCCCCGCAAGAGACAGCCGATGCAGATGATTGCATGGTAGCCGCCTGTCTGCGCCAGCTGCCGGGCGGCGGCGGGAATCTCGAAAGCTCCCGGCACGTGAACGATAGAGATGTCGTTTGGCTTCGCTCCGCACTGGCGCAAAGCCAGCAGCGCGCCATCCAGCAGACGCTCGGTGATGAAAGAGTTAAAGCGGCCCACCACTATGGCGAACTGCTTACCTGCTGCATTCAGCGACGCTTCCAGCCCGCGATGCTCTCCCGCTTTTCTCGCGTAGGTCAGGAAGCCGATGCGAAGCCCACTCACTTCCACTTCGAAAAGGCGCGCGCCGTAAGGCGTGTCGGCAATCTCACGACGGATGGTCACACCAAGTCTCTTAGCAATCTTCCATGCGCCGTCGGCATCGGAGACCTCCACCATGGCATCGACGCTGGGCGCATCGGCAGCGGCAAGGAACTCGACGCCTCCGCTTGGGGCCAGCATCTCGATTCCGTGGTTTCCGCCTTCATGCCACTCATTGCCCGGTGCGAAACCCAGGGCGCGGAACAACTCCAGCGCAGGCTGCAACTCCTCCAGCGATTTACCGACAACGCGTGGGAAAACAATCGATCGGATCATAAGCTTAGGTTTCTATTCTAACCGGGGTGGAAGTCGGAGGTTGATTTCCCGAGCGATCGCATCGAAGCTGACGTACTCATACGCGAAAAAAAATCGGAGTGCCGTCCCGAGTGTCACATGGGCCTGCGGCCCCTCCATAGAAATGAAAATTAACCACGGAGGCACGGCGATCACGGAGGAAACTCTATAGAAATCAAAACTCCGTGCCCTCTGTGTCTCCGTGGTAAATGATTTTCGACGGAGCGACGAGCTGCCCTACTCGTAGCGCAGCGCTTCGATTGGATCAAGCCGCGACGCTTTGATGGCGGGAAGCATTCCGCTTACCAGGCCCACCAGGGTCAGAATGATGGTAGCGATGAGGACGATCTTGGGATCGATAATCAGCCGGATATCGGCAGCTTCGGCATTCTTGGCAACCGCGCTGTAGAAGGTCAGGCGGCCCACACCAATCGAAATCGCATAGGCCATGGCGATGCCGGCAATGCCGCCGGCAAAGGTGATCGCCAGGGCTTCGGCCAGGAACTGAAAGAGGATGTCGCGACGCCGGCCGCCGAGGGCCTTTTCCACGCCGATCTCGCGGGTGCGCTGGGTCACCGATACCAGCATGATGTTCATCAGGCCGACACCGCCAATGCCCAGGGTCAGCGTCCCGATGAAGGCCAGCAGGACCTGCAAGCCGGTGATGATGATCTGAAACTGCTTCAACTGCTTCATCATGTTGAAGACGAATATGGCGCGCTTGTCATCGGGCTTGAAGTTGTACTGCTGCGCAAGCACCCCGCGCACCTGGCGCTCCACCAGTTCGTATTCATTGCCCTCGTAGTCGAGCCAGATGCCATCCAGGTAGTGCGTGTCCTTAAAATCGCTCATGGTGTTAAAAGGGATGTAGATCAGCTTGTTGATGCTGTCGTCCCCCTCTTGCATGTGCGGCGACAGAACGCCGATGACGCGGTAACTGATACCGTCAATGCGTACGTACTGGCCCAAAGCGGGTTGGCCGGAAAACAGCTTGTTCTTGGCCTCGGAGCCAATGACCGCTACCCGCGCGCGCGACAACTCGTCGTCTTCGTCCATCAAGCGGCCCTCGCCCAGGTTCAAAGCCTGAATCTTGAACATGCTGGGATAAACGCCGTTGATGGGAAGGGTGTAGGTGCGAACATCCTGTTGCACAACGCAGTCCTTCGCCACCATCGGGGTGATGCGATGCACCAGCGGGGCTGCATTCACAATGCGATCGATGTCATCGAAGGTGAACCGGATTTTGGTGCCCGCCTTTTGCCCGCCGGCTTGCTGGGAAGTGCGCCCGGGAAAGACGCCGATAATGCGGGTGCCCCAGTTGGCAAAGATGGTCTCGATGGCGCGGCCGAATCCGGCGCCGTAGGCCAGCAGCAGAACCACCGTCGCAATGCCCCAAGCCATTCCCAGCATGGTCAGCGCGGTGCGGCGCCGATCGTGGCGCATGGCGCCGTAAGCCTGCGTCATCAGATCTTTGACCATGGCTACTCCTGCCTCAGCGCATCTACCGGTTGCATCAGCGCGGCCTTGCGCGCGGGATAGAGACCGGCAAAAATTCCGGCCAGCGCCAGCGTTCCAATGGCGACCGTCGCCGACATGTACGACATAGTCGGGGGATCGAAACCTGGCACCTGTCCCATGCCGCTCATCAGGTGCATGAGCAGCGCAGCGCCACCCATGCCGATGGCTCCGCTCATCAGGGTGAGGAAGGCGCCTTCCAGAAAGAACTGCAACAGGATGCTGTGGTTGGTTGCGCCCAGCGCTTTGCGCAAGCCGATCTCGCGGGTACGCTCGCTCACCGCCACCAGCATGATGTTGACGATGCCAATCGCGCCCAGAGTCAACGTAACCAGTCCGACTCCGCCCAGGAAAATATCCATCACGTCGAAAATCTTGCCCACCGTCTCCGCGTTCTTGACGGTGTCCCAGTCTTCGAAAGCGTCTTCATTGCGCCAATCGAAACCGTGATTGCGGGCGACGATCTTGCGCACTTCCTGACGCGCGAGATCGTGCTCGTCGCGCACCCGCGGACGATAGTTCAAGAACGAGACGGCGTCCTGCTGCTGTTCCCCAGCCAACGGAAAGAACTGGTGCATCATGGTGTAGGTGAGGAAGACGCGGTTGTTAGTCGAGTTGTCATCGCCGTGGCCTACCCGCTGTACCACGCCTACGACCTCGAAGCGAACGCCATTCAGCAGGATCGCACTGCCAACTGCAGTTCTGCCGCCGGGAAAAAGGTTCTTCACCATCTCGTCCCCAACCACGCACACGAACCGCTTCTGGGTATCGTCGGCATCATTAATCCAGCGGCCGCTGTCGAGCGGCAGGTAACGAATGGTGTTGAAGTGCGGAGGAACTCCGACGACCTCGCCGTTGGTGTTGCCGTAGTCGCTGACTTCGCGAATGTCCTGCCTTCTCAGCACGGGCGCAACCGCGCGCACGTGCGGGGCTTCGCGCTGAATGTCAAGATAGTCATTATAGGTGAGGCGATACTCGCGACCGGAGCTCATGTTGCCTGCGACCGCCGGAGCCCGCCCGGGAAACATGAACATAATGTCTTCCCCAAGCGAGTTCAGTTCGCGCCGGTTGCCCGAGCGGAATCCCTCTCCCAGTCCCACCAGCAGCAAAAGAGACCCCACTCCCCAGGCGATGCCAAACATGGTCAGGAACGAGCGCAGCTTGTGCGCCCACAAGGTTCGCAACATCTGTCGCAGGATCTCGAAAAATAGCATCGCGGTGAACGGGACTCCGCCCTACTTTAAGTTATACGCAAGCCCAGGAAGCTTGGTTCCTGAATCGTCGAGCTGCCAACCTCTATTGGACAACAAAGAGCCTTGCAACGATAGCAACCTGTGATCAGTAACAGAATGTTCATTTGAGTTGCACAAAGTTGTGGAAAAAGGTACCTGGCGCCCCATAACCGCCCCGCATTCGTTTATAGTTGAAGCTGTAGTGATCGGCCGCGACTGTCACTTGAGCGCGGACCAGCTGCAAGTTTCTTGGTCTAGGAGTCAAGTACGATGCCGAAAGCAACACGAGCCAATGATGGCACCACGCCGAAAAAACGGAGCCGCAAGACTACTCCCGTCGTCGGGAATGGTACTCAGCCTGAGAATGGAAGTGATGCTCAGGCAGCGCAACCGGTGACGACGCCCCAATTCGCTCACGCGTCTCAAGCCTCGCCGGTGGTCGAGGAGAAGATCCGCACACGCGCCTATGAGCTGTACTTGCAGCGCGGAGGTGTGGGCGGCTCGCCCGAGCAGGACTGGTTGCGAGCCAAGGAAGAGGTTTGCGGTCAGCAGCGTACCGCTTAGCGCCTAGTATCTAGTTGCATAAGTTAGCGTACTGCGTATACTGTGCCCATGAAGGCACACACGGTTACGCTGACACCGGAAGAGCAGGCTCATCTGCAAGCTGTAGCGCGCCGGCCCACCAGC
>JBEKNL010000186.1:0-5066 GCA_049522855.1 Candidatus Korobacteraceae bacterium | reverse complement strand
CGCAGCGCGCGCCGCAATGAGCCTTCACCCAACAAGATCAGCTTGGCCAGGCATTCCTCCTTAACCGACCTTACCCAGCGTTCCGCATAGGCGTTCAGATTCGGACTTCGGGGCGGCAAGGCAAGCGTCTTCACGCTTGCGGCTTCGATCAGCTGACGAAACGATGCGCAGTATTTGCGGTCGCGATCATGCAGCAGGTACCTGCGGTTGATCAGAAAACCAGCAGCAAGGACTTTCAAATTGCCGCCCATAGAGAAAGCAGAAGATGTCGAAGACTACTCCACCGCAAGGCTAATTGAGTTGTCTTACAGGATGGGTTTGCTGTCCGAACCGGACTGGCGACGCCTGGTGATTGCCTACGAGATTCGGCGAAACCTAGAACATGAAGACGATTCCTATGAGGCTGGACCTGAAGACTGCTACTTCGTCTTCACCGCTGCAATCAATGCCGTGTTGTCGCAAGACCCGATTCAGCCTGTACGTGTCAACAGATGACTCAAAAGCGCTCGTAACCGCCGCCCAGGGCGCTTTGGCTAAAACCACCACTCTCGAACAGCTGTTGGCAGCATCCGCCACACCCGCACTCTGCGCTGCAGAGTGCGCAACTGCCCGTCGGGAAACTCGCCATAACCGCTTGCCTGCAATCGCTTCAGCATCTCTTTGGCTTCCATATCCGGCCTCTCCTCCAACCAGCTCAGTAAGACAGGCCAGACTTCGGCAAAAGGATCTGGCCGTGTCCGCCACCAGTGTCCCGGCTTTGGCTCTTGCCGATGAGTTGGCCGCACTTCACCGGCGCGCCATGCTGTTGCCAGACTACTTACAAATCTCGCAACATCCGGTGCCACTATCTCCGGTGTTCGGTTCTGACTGAGCGCCATCACTGTGTCCTGTGCATCACGAATATGCTTCAACAGAAGCACGGGATCGAGCGATTCCATCTGTTGTTTCAGCATTTCCTTGGTCTTGGGTGGAACATCCTCTCGCCCCAGCAATCGCCGATATGGCGTGTCGGGCAACTCATGCTGCTTGTGAACTCGCGCACCCTCTCGGTACTTGGATTTCAGTTTGAACGACGGCTGGAAGAAGTTGGTGTACAGTCGCGAAGCCTCATAGACACGGCGCAACGCCGCGGTCGCAGTAAGACCCTCCAGCCGGCCGTAACCAATCAGCTTGCGGACAATGGCGCCGTTCTTCTGCTCTACCCACGCTTGGTCATTTTTGTGATAGGCGCGACTGCGGGTAAACACGAGGCCTTGCTCCTGGCAATAGTTCCACAGCGTTTCGTTCATGAAGGCACTGTCGTTGTCCGTATCTAGCCCCAGCAGAGAAAAAGGTAACTTGGGGCGCAAGCCGGTAATGGCTTCGACGATGAGAGCTTGTTCGCGCACGGGAAGCGCGACACATTCTGTCCAACCCGAGGCCACGTCGGTCAAGACCAGACTATGCACGAAGCTTCCTTCTGCCCGCGGCCCGCAATGCGTGACCAGATCCATTTCCATGAAGCCGGGACGAAGCGGCTCCTCCCAGTCGGCAAAGGTGCGGACCGCAACCATCTTACGCACGCGGTTGGTCGCAGCCGATCTCTTCTTATGCCCTCCATAGGCTCGTTCTCGGACAAGGTGAAGCTGACGATCGATCGTGGAGGCACTCATCGCAAGCAGTTGGGCCCGTACCCCCTCTTCCAATTGCAGATGCCCGTGTCGCTCCATGGCGTCCACCAGCAGCGGCAATAGCGCTTTCAACCGCTTGCCACAAATGCGGTCGGAGGCTTCCCAGAGCACGATCAACGCTTCCTTGACCGCCTCCTGATAAACCCGGCGCACCGCACGCGTCTTGGGTTCGCTCGCAGGCTGAGTGGTCAGCACTCGGATCGCATGCTTACGGTGATACCCGGTCACTTGGGTGAACTCATCCAGGATCATCTTCTTGCCGAGTCGATCCGCTGCTTGATAACGCTGTTTGATGGCTGCTGTCAGTTCTCGTCGTGTGGTCAATCTAATCCGTCTCCTCATTCTCGCCTTCCGGCGTGCGTTCACGCCGGTAGCATTTTCAATGAGGCAACCACCCACCTCTCAGTAGCAATTTTGGTGAGTCAATGCGTCAGAATCTTACCGGAACGTTGCCAATCGAGCTTGGTGCCAAGTCATTGATATTGCGGGTGTACGATGTTTTGATGAATGACAACGCCAGGGCTACGACTTCGTCCTCAGAAACTTCCCATATTGGGAAACGGCCCCCAAAAGCGCGGGCCAGAAGTATTGTGCTTGGTTCCATCAGAGAACTAGTCCTACAATCGTGGACAGTAGCGCTTTTGAAGAGGACGCCCCAGGTCTTCGAGTAAACCCTTCGCAAACGCTACTTCGTCTGCTACCCCGAATCGCCGCAGCTTCATGCACTAAGAGGGAGCGACCCTTACCAATATTCCTGAACGTTCAGAAGACGTAAGTTCAGGCTCCCTAGAGGGGGACATGACGAGGGAAGTGGCAATCCGGAAAATGGTAGCGGCTTGCCACGCGAACCGGGACCTCCCTGCAAATGTTGGAAAAACCGCAAGACGTCGCTAAGGAGCACGCAGCTGCTCTGGAACCAGAGGAATTGCAGCAGCTCCAGAGAGTGAAGAAGCTCACAGAGTTAGTCGACGAATCTAAGTTAAAGTCTCATTCCCTCGCTAAGGAGCCCGAGGATGGCTCGATCAGCAAGGCTCCCGCTAAACGGATGGTTCAGGCTCATCAAACGGCTCAATACCTTGTAGAGTTGGTGTTAGTTTTTGCCGCTTGTTTCCTTGGGGGCAAGGTCGGGCTTGCCATTCCGTTCACGAGTGGAAATGTATCTCCTGTGTGGCCACCTGCGGGAATCGCGATGGCCGCCATGCTGGTGGTTGGCTATCGAATCTGGCCAGCCGTTGCAATCGCTGCTTTTCTGGTGAATTTCTTCACTCCGATCCCCCATCTGGCCGCGCTCGGCATTGCAGTGGGTAATACAGTAGGCCCCTTGGCTGGTACTTGGTGCCTGCGGCGAATTCCGCGGTTTCACCCTTCTCTTATTCGTCTCCGTGATGTATTCGGGTTGATTGTTTTTGCTGCGCTCGGGGGCACGGCCATAAGTGCCACGCTCGGGACTTCCGTTTTATATCTCGCGCACGTAAATGCCTGGTTGAATTTCGGGGCGGCTTGGCGAATTTGGTGGCTTGGCGATGCGATGGGAGTCTTGATTGTGACGCCAGTGGTTCTGACCGCTCCTGGGTTGCTGTCGATCCGCCAACCCCGCCAAATGCTCAAATTGGCGGGTACCCTGCTCGGTACGGTAATCATTTGCTTGCTGATCTTCGATCGGCGGCTTGGATTCCAGGCCGGAGCAGACGTATTCGCATTCGGCGTCTTTCCATTCGTGGTCTGGGGTGCAATGGGATTCGAGGCGGCCGGGGCGGCAGCGGTAAGCTTGTTAATTTCCGTCGTTGCTGTGTGGGAAACCGCCCACGGGTTCGGGCCGTTCGTGAAAAGCGGCTCTCTGCAAAACGCGACCCTCCTCCAGTCCTTTCTCGCCGTGATTTCAATGTCTGGGCTGGCGCTGGCTGCATCAACCACCGAAAAAGCACAACTGATCCGTGAACAGACGGCACGCGAGGGACTCGAGCAAAGTGAAAAACGCTATCGTGGAATCGTAGAGACCGCAAACGAGGGGATCTGGAAGTTGGACGCGGAGTTCATCACAGGTTTCGTCAATCGACGTATGGCTGAGCTGTTGGGATATACCGTCGATGAGATGCTTGGGAAGCCTCTATTCGATTTTATCTTCGAGGACGACGTCGACCAGAAAAGAGCCGATCTGGAGCGCCGGCGAAGCGGCGTGAGTGAGCAACTCGAAAGGCGCTACCGCAAGAAGGACGGGACGGAGTTATGGACAAGGGTATCAGCGAGTGCAATCTTCAATGATGACGGAACATTCTCGGGGGCCCTCGCAATGGTGAGCGACATAACCGACCAGAAGCGCACTGAAACCGAACGGCAGAGCGCGCTGAAGACCGTTATGCTGCTGTCCAGCGCGGTGGAGCAGACAGCCGATAGCGTTGTGATCACAGACAGGGAGGGAGTGATCGAGTATGTGAATCCGGCCTTCGAGGCGACTACCGGTTACACCCGCGAGGACGCATTAGGCAAGACGCCACGGATTCTCAAGTCTGGCGACCATGATGCGGATTTCTACAAGATGCTGTGGGACCGCATCCTGGAAGGACAACCGTTCCGCGGAACACTCGTGAACCGGAAGAAAACGGGTGAACTCTACTGGGCCGAACAGACGATAACCCCGATAAAGGACCACGCCGGGAATATCACCCATTTCGTCTCCGTGCTCAAAGATGTCACCGACTTACGCAAGAACCAGGAGCGGGAGGTGCAACTGCGTCTGGCGCGCGAAGTGCAGCAACGATTCTATGCAACAGAAATTTCTGTGCCGGGCCTTGACATCGCTGCGGCTGCATATCCAATGAAAGAGACAGGCGGTGACTACTTTGACTTCTTCACCATGCCGGACACCTCTGTGCGTGTGGGTATTGGCGATGTCAGCGGACATGGGTTCGACTCTGCGCTGGTGATGGCGCTCACCCGAGCTTACGTGCGCTCCTTCGCCGAAGTGGAATTTGATGTTGGCGAGATTCTGACCAAGGTCAACCGCATGCTCGTGGCAGACCTCAACGACGAACGTTTTGTAACCCTGCTGCTGGTACGCCTCGATCCATGCAAGGGCTCGTTGGCTTATGCGAGCGCTGGCCATGTCCCGGGTTTCCTGCTGAACGCCTCTGGAGGGGTTGACGCTGTCATGAGGAGCAGCGGCCCTCCCTTGGGTATGTTTGGCGACGTTAAGTTTGTTAGCACCGTCCTTCCCCTCAAGCCGCTCCAGTTGTTGCTGCTGCTGACTGACGGGATCACTGAGACCGCCACTTCTGATGACGTGCAATTCGGTCCTGACAGGGTACTCGACTACGTGCGTGCGCACCGCCAATATTCTGCTCACCAGCTTGCTGAAGGGATTTGTCAGGCCGCTCGGTGTTTTGCGCGTGGCGAGGA
>JBEKNL010000185.1:0-5131 GCA_049522855.1 Candidatus Korobacteraceae bacterium | reverse complement strand
CGGAATTGGCTCTACAGAAGTCGAATCTCAACGTCCGGCGTGAAATCCTTGGCGAGCCCACGAACCCGAGTACGCCGCTGGCCGTGCCCAAAATCAGCTGCTTGCACCACAGGCTGCTAGGCTCTTGCCCATTCGTGAATCATCTCCGGGCGCGTATTGAATGACCGCGCCGTCGTAAAGGACAGGCCGGGACGTGACGTCGAGCATTACCAGTCTTTTCTTGTAACGGTACGGGTTTTTTATAAGGTCGTAGGCTCGCATTGTGACACCCGCCGATGGAGGCTCCGCCGCGGAGGCTGAAGTTTGTGCTACTTGCGGCGGCTGGTTCGGAGCGTTGGCTCTGGCTGCCGGTTTGAAGTAAGACACAAAGGCAAGACCGAGGATCACTGCAAGGACGATAATTGCGATTCCGATTGAAATTCCGGGTGTGGTGGGGCGTTTCACTTGCGACTGCTTCCTAAACTGGGCCGTCCGTCCCGGCTCCCCCGTGTGATTTAAGAGGGGTCTATGTCCGGAACAGGTCCTTGATGGCCTGCCACATCACCTGACCGCCGATGGCGGCGATGGATTTGGTCAAGGGCAATTCTTTGGGGCAGATCTCGACGCAGTTCTGCGCATAACCGCATTCCTGGATGCCGCCATCGCCCATCAGGGCCTTCAGCCGTTCGGTCTTGAGCGCGTTGCCGGTGGGATGCGAGTTGAAGAGCCGGACTTGCGCGATGGTGGCGGCGCCCACGAAGCCGGTTTTGTCGTTGAACTGCGGGCAGGCTTCCATGCAGCAGCAGCATGAGATGCAGTTCGACAGCGGATACGCTTCCTCTTGCATTTCCGCCGACTGGCGCGGGCCGGAACCAAGATCGTAGGTACCGTCAACCGGCACCCACGCCTTGACCCTCTTCAGGTTTTCGAAGAGCACGCTGCGGTCCACCGCGAGGTCGCGAATGATGGGGAACTTGGTGAGCGGCGCCAGCGTGATGGGCTGCTTCAAGTTGGCGATCAGCGCCGAGCACGCCATCTTCGCCCGGCCATTGATGATCATGGCGCACGAGCCGCAGATCTCCTCCAGGCAGTTGGAATCGTAGGTGACCGGGGTGGTCGACTTGCCTTGCCGCGTGACCGGTTTGGCCGCAATGTCCATCAGCGCTGAGGTGACGTTCATGCCTGGGCGGTACGACAGTTCGAACTCTTCCCAGTACGGTTTGGACTCGGGAGTTTGTTGGCGTTTTATTTTTAAGATTACGGTTTTAGAATTCGCCATTTTCGCTTTTACGCTCTTCGCTTTTCGCTCTTCGCCTTTTGCCAAATGCGCCAGGCAAATAGAAATGCGCTTCAAACTGACTACTGACTACTGACAACTGGCCACTGCTTCTACGACGCCACGTCGTAGCGCCGCGGGCGGGGCTTGAGGAGCGACGTATCCACCTGCTCAAATTCGAAGCGTGGCTCATCGGCATCGGCCGCGAAATATGCCTTCGTGGTCTTCAACCAGTTGGCGTCATCGCGCTCCGGGAAGTCGGGTTTGTAGTGTGCGCCGCGCGACTCGTCGCGCATGGCCGCGCCTTGGGCGATCACCCGCGCCAGTTGCAGCATGTTGTAAAGTTGCCGCGCGAACGCGAACGAGGTGTTGGCCCACATCGAGCGGTCGCTCAGGTTTACGTGACGATAGCGCTCCAGCAGCTCCACCAGCTTGGCATCGGTCTCGAGTATGTTCTTGTTGTAGCGGATGACCGTGACATTCTTGGTCATGGTGTCGCCCAGTTCGCGCCACAGCAGGAACGGATTCTCAGCGCCGTCGTTTTTCATCAGACGGGCGTTGATCTCTACCTGCCGTTTACGCTCCGAATCGTAAACGCCATTCGCCGACACGCCACCGCTCTTCATTACGTTCTGCGCATAGTTGACCGCATTCGGTCCCGAGATGAATCCGGCATAGATGCACGACAGCAGCGAATTCGCGCCCAGGCGGTTGGCGCCGTGATACTGGTACTCGCATTCGCCGGCAGCGTAAAGGCCCTCGATGTTGGTGCGCTGCTCAAAGTCCACCCATATGCCGCCCATGGTGTAGTGCACGCCGGGGAAGATCTTCATCGGGGTGTCGCGCGGATCGTCGCCGACGAACTTCTCGTAGATCTCGAGGATGCCCTCCAGCTTGCGATCCAGGGTGGCGCGGTCGATGTGCGTCAGGTCGAGATAAACCATGGGCTGCCCATCGATGCCGAGGTGAAGTTCGTAAACCACTTTGTGGATGGCGCGGGTGGCGATATCGCGCGGCACCAGGTTGCCATACTTGGGATACCACTCTTCCAGGAAGTACCAGCGCTCGCCTTCTGGAATGCTCTTGGGATCGCGCTTGTCGCCCGGCTGCCTGGGCACCCACACGCGTCCGCCCTCGCCACGCGCCGACTCCGACATCAGGCGCAGCTTATCTTCGCCCGGGATGCACGTGGGATGTACCTGGATGAACTCTCCGTTGGCGTAGTACACCCCTTGCTGATAAAGCGCGGACTGCGCCGATCCGGTGCAAACCACCGAATTCGTGGATTTGCCGAATATGGCGCCCACGCCGCCGGTGGCAATGATTACCGCCTCTGCCGGGAAGGTTTGTACGGCCATGCTGCGCAGGTCCATGGCGCAGATGCCATGGCAGACGCGCTGGTCATCGATCACCGCGGAGAGGAATTCCCAGGCTTCGTACTTGGTGACTTTGCCTTCGGCCTCATAGCGGCGTACCTGCTCGTCGAGCGCATACAGCAGTTGCTGGCCGGTGGTGGCGCCGGCAAATGCGGTGCGGTTGTAAAGCGTGCCTCCGAAGCGCCGGAAGTCGAGCAGGCCTTCGGGAGTGCGATTGAAGGGAACACCCATGCGATCGAGCAGGTCGATGACGCCGGGCGCAGCCTCGCACATGGTTTTTACCGGTGGCTGGTTGGCGAGGAAGTCGCCGCCGTAGATGGTGTCATCGAAGTGCTGCCAGGTGGAGTCGCCTTCACCCTTCAGGTTCTTGGCGGCGTTGATGCCGCCCTGCGCGCACACCGAGTGAGACCGCTTGACCGGGACGATGGAAAAGAGGTCAACGTGACCTCCCATCTCGGCAATCTTGATGGTGGCTGAGAGACCTGCCAGCCCACCACCCACAACAATGATCTTAGGCTGAGACATGATGATGTTTACGCAAATGTATAAATCCGGCCGAAGCCGCCCATCCTGAAACTTGGGATTTGAAACCTCTAGTCGTGCTCGACATAAGGGACTTGACTGGCCGGCGTTTGCACGAAGCCGGTTATTGTCCAAAGCCCAATGCCGATGAGCAAAATAGCCAAAGCAGCGCAAACGTAGCCGAATTTGCGGCGCGCGTTATCGCCCGTCGTAAAACCCCACTTGGCGGCAAACAGCCAAACCCCGTAAGCAAAGTGCCACGACGCGGCCACGATTCCGATGACGTAGAAGGCGACCATCCAGGGACTCTGAAAGTCGAACCACACTTTCGAGAACGCGTTCTGATAGCCGCCACCCATCAGGTGCACGCCCAGGAACCGCATGTCGATAACGTGGTACGCGATATAGATGAAGGCGATAATCCCGGTCCAGCGCTGCGAGGTGTAAAGCCAATTGCCAGTCCAAGGGTATTCGCCGACATTGGAATCGCCTTTGTACCAGATGTATAGGCCGTAGATTCCGTGATACAGCAGTGGCAGGAAGATGAACACCCATTCCAGAACGTGCACGAACGGCAGGTTGGTAAGGAACTTCACCTGGTCGTTGTAGGCCTGAACGCCCTTGGTTGCTTCCGAGTTGGAGATGAAGTGTTCAATCAGGAAAGCGCCAATGGGAACAATGCCCGACAGGGAATGTAACCTGCGCAACACAAAGGAATAGCCCTGCCCGGCGCGCAGCGGAGCCACGCCTTGCTTAATTCGAGCGGAGCTCGTATCGATCGAACTGGCCGAAGAAGCCACGAAGCCAACTCCTTATGAATGCGGAGTGTATAAGCGAACTTTGCATTATCAATTTCGCCAACAGCGCAAGTCAAGAAAGCCGCGGACGCTTTGCTTGGCGAAAAACCTGAGACGGGCACAGTCTCCGTCTGACAAACGAGGTTCAGAATAGCTGCTGCGATGGCGAAATCGTTGTGATATCCATCACAATGTCTTATGACCGCGTGATCAGGGTCAGCGGTCCGTGTGCGGATGTTGCTCGTGGCGTTCGTCCTCCCACGCCAGGAACGCGCGAAACGCCGCGCCGCGGTGACTATAGAGGGCTTTCTCCTCGGCGGTCAGTTCGGCAAAGGTTTTGCCGATCTCAGCAAAATAGAAGAGCGGGTCATAACCGAAACCGTTGGAGCCTCGAGGTGAGCGCAGGAGAATGCCTTCGGCTTTGCCTTCAAAGGTTGCCAGAGTGTGGCCGTTGCGGGCCGCGGCGATAGTGCAGACGAACCGGCCGGTGCGGTATTCGTCGGGAACCTCGTGCAGTTGGCGCAGGAGGCGCGCGTTGTTGGCTTCGTCGGCGGAGGTCAGCGCCTGCTCCGGCGGGTTGGGCTCGTCGGCAGCATAGCGCGCGGAGCGAACCCCTGGAGCACCGCCCAGCGCATCGACTTCGAGGCCGGAGTCATCAGCGATTACCAGCTCCCCTTCGGCGTACTTGCTGTAGTGCTCGGCCTTCTTGCGCGCGTTGGCTTCGAAGGTCAAACCATCTTCGATGACACCCGGCAGCGATGAGAAGCCGGGAAAGATTTCGATTTGCACGTGGTGAGCCGCGGCTGCCCCCACAAGGTCGCGAATTTTGCCCGGATTGGACGTCGCCACCAGAACACGTTTCATCAGCGCCTCCTGCGTCCAACGTACCAGAATCCG
Organism: Candidatus Korobacteraceae bacterium; assembly: GCA_049522855.1. Lineage (GTDB taxonomy): Bacteria > Acidobacteriota > Terriglobia > Terriglobales > Acidobacteriaceae > Bog-257. The sequence goes on along the minus strand of JBEKNL010000185.1, from coordinate 284 downwards.
CAGCCAATGCAGCACCATGCTACGTAGCGGTAGCTATCCTGTCCTATTCGGCAGTCACGACTTCGCATGAATTGAACATCAACCGTCGCAGTTAATTCTCTTTTAACCCTTTGTTCACGCCCATTTGATCTCAGCAGGGTATCAACACACATGAGTCCACTTTGCGGACTAGAGCATTTTCAATGTTATCGTAGACCATATCCGCAATGAGAGAACCAAGCTAAAGCGTTGTCGGCGGTAATAGCTCGCAGGGCTTCTGCGATGGCGCCTTCCAGAGCTTCTGC
>JBEKNL010000184.1:0-5169 GCA_049522855.1 Candidatus Korobacteraceae bacterium | reverse complement strand
GCTCCCACTGTTCCTCTGTCAATAGCTTCTGTCGTTTCTTCATGACAGAAGCTCACCAGCGAACCTACCTCACACGTAAGTACCTGTTGTGAGGCCGAACCTATTTATGAAACACGCTCTAGGTTCATTCTGGATAGGTGATCGATATCACGTCGGGTTTGTCCAACTCTTCTTAGGTTGGATGTCTGTGGCCTTCGTCGCAACCGTAGGCTGGGACCTTCGTAACAAGTTCAGGCGAGCGTCGTTCATTTTGTTCTTTTTGGTTTGGCTAGGCGTGCATCTTCTAGTGCTCGTTCTCGTGGTCGGCGGGACTGCGTGGTTTTACTGGTTGCCGCTATTGTCGCTTGAATTGTGGGTCGGATATAGCGTAGCTTTCCGAGTGTTCGGGCCTCCGGCGAGCGGCCGACAGCCTCATCAATAATCCCGATTAAGTTGCGGCTGTCTGGCCACACGGTGCTCGTTTAGACGCACGGCATATTTTAGGCACCCCTACTTGCTCCGGCGCCAGATGTTTTTTCTCCGGCATCGGCGACCAGCCCAGCGGATCCATACCTCCAGGCCTCACCTGGAAGCGAACGCTGCGACAAGCGGTTTGATGCTGCGGCGCTTCCTCTGCGATCTGCGCCAGAGGTCGTACTGGAGCTGCGCCTTGGCGAAGAAATCCGGGGAGAGCGAGAGCGCTTCGCCCAGGCGGATGCTGAGCTCCACGCTCACCGCATTCCGCCCGTTGAGAATGCGCGACAACGTAGCCCGCGCCACACCGATATGCTTGGCCAGTTCGGTAACGCTGCGATCTCCCATGAACTCCCGAAGAAGTTCTCCCGGACTGGCTGGATTGTGCATCATCATGTTCACACCCCTAGTGGTAATCCCAATAATCGACGAGAATAGCGTCCTCCCCGTCAAACGAGAACGTCAACCGCCAATTGCCGTTCACCGTGACGGCCCAGTGTCCCCTCAGGTCACCTTTCAGCGGATGCCATCCCCACCCTTCCCGGTTCATATCCAGCGGCGTAGATGACAGATTCAGGGTGGTCAGCAGAATACGGAGCCTGGACGCATGTTTTGGCTGTATGCCGGCTTTTGAGCCAGTGAGAAAGAACCTCTCAACGCCCTTGTGCCGGAAGGATCTGATCACTGAATAGAGCGTAACACTTGATGTTACAGCGGTCAAGGGCGTGCCGGATGGATCCTAGTTCGCGCAGCGGCAACAGCGCTATTTCCTCTGCTCCGGCGCCAAATGTTTCCTGCCTGGCATCGGTGGCCAACCCAGCGACTGTCCCTGGTACAGCGCCACCGCGTTTTCATAGCGCTTGCCGTTGCCGTCGTGTACCGCAAAGCGCCGCAGATGCTCGGGCGGTCCGCTCCACATACAGACTCCGGCGTAGGCCCCATCCTTGCGCAGGATGTAGTAGCTCATGTCCACGTACTGCAGCTTTTCCGGGTAGCCTTCATAGTTGCGAACGATGCGCTTCAGGGCATCCATACCTGCTTCCTGCGGCGATATGCCACGCCGCATGTTCTCGACGATGGTGTGGGCGCCGCAGACCTTGATGTTCTCCTCGCCGTTGCCCGTCGCCCCCGCCGAACCTACATCCTGGTCGGTGTAACTGCCGGCCCCGATAATCGGCGAATCGCCCGCGCGTCCGGCGATTTTCCAGGCCAGCCCGCTGGTGGTGGTTGCACCCGACATCTCGCCCTTCTCGTTTACCACGGAGCAATGAATCGTGCCGGACGGCGGATTCAGAACACGTTCGATGGCAGCCATGCGAAACTCCGGCTCGATGCCAATCTTCTCCGCCAGCTTTTCCATCCGCTTGATGCGCTCGTCGTAGTACTCCGAGACATTGCCGGCGGTATCGGGAAATTTGAATTTAGGGCTGGCCAGCCCCGGGCCCCACCAATCGTCGTTGGACATGCTCTCGCGCCACAGTTGCCAGGTCTTGCGCGAGCGCTCGGTCAACAGGTTCTCCTTGGGGAAGCCCATAACGAACCCGAACTTCTGTGCGCCCTCGCCCACCAGCATCACGTGACCGGTATGCTCCATGACTGTCTTCGCCAGCAGGGAGACATTCTTGATGTCGCGCACGCCGGCAACGGAACCCGCCATACGCGTTGGGCCGTGCATGCAGCAGGCATCGAGTTCCACCACGCAGTCCTCGTTAGGAAGTCCGCCGAGACCGACGCTGTCGTCGTTGGGATCGTCCTCGGGCCCGGTGATGACCTGCATCACCGCGTCGAGCGTGTCGCCCCCGCTGCTCAACACCGCGTAGCCGCGATCGAGGTAGTTGTAACCATTGGCGGCGCTGATGATGACCGCCTTGTTGGGTGGATTAACCGATGGCGCAGCACCTGTGGCTGGTTTGCTTTGTCCCTGCAGATCGAGTGCGAGCGATGCGGAGCCGATAGCCGTCGTGGCAATAAAATCGCGACGCGAAAATTTCATAAGAGCTCTCCCTGTGAATTCATGACGGTGAAGCAGAATAGCATGGCGAACGCATCAACGGGGCGAGCAACGTCGCTCGCAATGAATAAGGCACAGCGCGTGGCTGTGCCTTGGACAGTGGTGGCCGATTGCGGCTTAGCTGGCCGCTTTCACCGAGGTGTTCTGGTCGGCACGGAAGCGCAGCAGGGCCGCGATGCGCCCGACCTGATCGAACTGCTCGTCGTGGGCGATGTACACAATATCGATGCCATTGCGAATCGCATATCCTACGATGGCATCGCCGATGTCTTCCAGTTGCGTGTTCTCTTTTCCGCAAACCGCGCACGCCGGCGCATCATGCAGGTCCATGTGACCGCAGTGGTGGCACTTCACTCCCGGCGCCTGGAAATTCGAGCCCAGCAGAAGGGTCTGTACCTCGCCGACCTCCAGCGAACGCAACACCCGGCGCAAACCAATTGCGCCGCGGCTATTGCGATGGGCTTCCCCGATCACCTCGCGAATCAGGTCCTGCTTTAAACGAGAGGTGTATTCGGCGAGCTGCTCCGTCGCCATCTGTCTGATCTGGTCGGGAGTCGCGACCTTTGGGTCAATGCGGAAGTGTCCCACCAGGCGCTGCTTGGAGTTCGAGTGTAGTTCGCGATGGACCTCGGGCCAGACGTCATCATGGCAGCCGATCAGCAATCGATCGCAACTCTTGCGCTCGAAATATGGCTCAATGCAATCCGCCACAGTCTTGAAGTGCTGCAGAGCTTCGTTCATCTGCTTGCGCTCGACATGGCCGGCATCATAGCCGCGCCAGCCATCGCTCTTGCCGCGCCGGGTGAGTTCATTGATGAAGTCCTGCTTCTCCACGATTTCGTCATTTACCAGTTCGAAGACGCGGGCCTTGGTGCGGTCGACCAGTACCACGCAGGCATGTTGCACCCCGTCCAGCACCGCGGCCAGGGGCTTCAGATGAAAGCGCTGGCTTACGAAAAGGTTGGTCTTGAGCAATTGTGCGGGAATATCAAACTCGCGCCAGAGACCCTGTTTGCTGCAGGCAAAAATTGCCTTGGCTTTGCCGCCATTTCCGCGCAGACCCTCGGCCATGCCCTGGATGCGATCGAGATCGGGGCGGGCGCAGCCATTTCTGCCGTGCTTCTCCGCGTCGCGCAGCGCATTGCGAACCAGGTCCTTGACCAGGATCGATTCTTCGCGGTGCGACTTATTCAGGGGTGTCGTGGGCTGGTAGTAAAAAGTAACCGCGCAAGTTTCCGGCGAGTGAAAATTAGCCAATTCTCGGATGTCATCTCGTGTGATCATTCCGGTTCTCCTCATGGATGATCTCTTGCATCATAAAAGCGGGGAACTGCTGGGCAGTCCCATGTTTGTTAAGCGCTCTTGGAATACTCCACGAGCTTCTGTTTGAGTGGATCTTTGATAGGCAAGGCGCGTTGCAAATGTTCGCGGGCCTTGCGAATGGACGTGCGCACCTCCTCCGCACCGCGGCTGGTGATATCGGCGATCTCTTCCAGGGTGAAGCCTTCGAGGGTGTACAGGATGAAAGCTTCGGCCTCGTCGCGCCCGGCATCGCGCAGGGTCGTCTCTACCAGGGTCATCAGTTCGTCTCGCGCCGCCAGCTCTTCCGGACTGTTGGCGGTGGGGTCGGGAATGACGTTCTCTTCTGACAACTGCTCGTCGGGCTGATGGAATTGCAGCTTGTCCTCATCGCTCGCATGCACGTTCGGCTCCCCGTGCGAGCGTTCCAGCGGGACGTGCCCGTCCTCGCGATTCTCCGAGGCCAGTTGGTCAATCGCCTGCTTCGCCAGCCGATGCACCCAGGGTTCCAGCTTCATGCGTTCTGGACTCTCGCCCTGCTCGCTGAGGGCGTTTGCAATCGCCTCTCCCACCACGTCTTCCACTGCGACCTGGCCGGGCTGGAGTTGCCCCTGGCTCTCGCGGTAGTCGAGCTCTCGTTGGATGAAACGTTGCAAACGCGGCAGATTGACGTTGACATAGCCGGCGATATCGTCGGCGGAAATTCGCTCCGGCTTCATCGCCGCCAGCGTGTCGGCGAAGGGCACGGTCTGAACCACCACCCGCTCCGGGCCGCGACGGCGCCCGAACTTGTGATGGTTGCGCAGCAACTCCTTATGCTTCTTGACCTGCTCGGCAAGGGAATCGAAGGCGGCTTTGATGGCGGCCGTTGCCGTCGAGCTGCTCCCCTGTGCCGCCATCTGGCCCGACGGAAGCCGCAAGTTGAGCGACACCACCACGCCTTCGCGCGCAGAGCTGTCTTCGATAAGCCCTTTCAGGTGCACGAGCCCGGGACGAAATACCCGGAGGTATCGGCCCAGCTTTTCCACTTGTTGGTTGATTAGTTTTTCGAGGTCGGAAGTTTTTGAAATCTTGTAGCTGAAATGCACGTTCATGCAAAGGCCTCTCCGGATGGAGCGATTCCAATCCGCAGCTACATTCCTTTAAGGCAATTTTACTCCTCTTCCTACAGAAGCAAGCGGAAAATAATAAGTTGCATCGCCGGGGTGGGATGGACAGAAATGCCCCCTAAACCGGGCAAAAAGAGGTTCCTAGAAAACAGACGTCGGGCCGGTGCTGGCCTTCCTAGGAGCGTGTCTGAGTAAGGGTCGAAACGCAGTCCTGGTAGGTGTGTGAGTTCCTTGGATTCAGGGAGTGACGTTCAGTGAGGGCTGCTGATGTTTGTCATTGGGGCAAAGCTCTCGATT
>JBEKNL010000183.1:0-5249 GCA_049522855.1 Candidatus Korobacteraceae bacterium | reverse complement strand
TGCGCTGGCGGTTTCACGACGGATTCTGGTCGCTTGCTGGATCCGCCGCAGCGACCATCCCAGCCGCCCCAGAGCTAAGACTTGTTGTTTCTTCTCTTCGTTCAAGACATTGGCCATGCCCATGGAGCCTACAAGCCTCCGCGGGAATCAATGTCCCGAACGCCGCTCTCATTGGCCGGTTTTCAGGTGATACTCATTGGCCGGTTTTGGGTGATCGCTGAGGACGATTTTGAGGATTTTGGCAGTTTTGAACCTCGCTGCCACGCCGAACCGTCCAACGCTCATAGCGGACATGCCACGACAGATTTTCTTCGTTTCGCAGTGCCCGCCGCAATGATTTTTGGTTGATGCCAAACTCGTCGGCCATCTCGTTTGCCGTTATCTCAACCTGAGTCATGCCAATCCCTACTCCACCGCGCGCTCTAACTCTCTGGCCAAAAAATTGTGCCTAATAGCCTCCTCCTCAAACTCCACTTTGACCATTTCACCAGGTGCGCTATCAGCAAGCACAGTCCCAAACCGTCCTCGAAACTCGGGTTCATGCGCCAGCACTGCGACTCGCACTTTATCACCACGTTTCATATATGCGTCCTCCTTCTTACAGCCGTTACTGGGGTGGGGGAAACGCGGAAATTATCTCATGTGCGGCATATAATGCACGGGAAAATCGAGCACACAGCAAAAGGCCCGCCGAATCAGAGTACGTTTCATTCCAGGTTTTTCCTCATGTTGCCCCGAACTGGGGGCAAACGTTAGACGATTTCCTGTCGCTATAGCAACGGATAGCGCACTCGCGAGTCTCGCCCGGCGCATTGTTTCCCGCCAAGCCATGTTGCTGTAGAACGGTGGTTTTTTCCGAATCAGTTAGTTGGCGTCTCATGTTGCTGATGGCGTGCTGATCTGTCCTCCCGCCCATCCTATCTTATCGTAAAGTGTCCAATAAACCTCGATCGCGGGTGCCCCATCCTTTTCGCCGCTTTTGGCGAAAGGGTGGGAGAGAAAGGATCAGCGCCGCCGTGCCTGCCTGTGTCGCCGGCTGAAGCCGGCTCAGGATTCAATATAAGCAGTCTACCCAGGACTCCGCTACGCTCCGTTCTGGGCTAACTTCAGTTCCGCCCTGACGGGGTTCGAGCATTCGCAATTCCAGAGCGGAGCCAACCGGGGCTGCGCCCCTTCCAAAACACCCCCTGAAACCGACTTTTTCAGCAGCCTGTCTAGCCGCTGAGGGCACGGGCTAAAGCCCACACAGTTATAAAGATCGCTACGGCACGGCTGAAAGCCGTGCCCTGATACAAACCGATTTTCGAAACACCCTCACAGTTATTCCAGCTTCTCCGGCTCGAGCGCGATGCCCTTTTCGCCGGCGGCCTTCCTCTCCCAATACTTGCGTACCCAGGCTTCCCAGCTTTTACCGGCGGCGGTGTCGCGTCCGCTGAACGCCAGGGCGGCGATGTCGGAATAAGCAATGGAAATTTTCTGCGAGGAATTCTGCGGAATGAGGCGCACGACCGATGCGTCGAGCGTCGGGCCGTTGCGCCGGTCGAAGACGTAGCCTTCCACCCGCGATCCGTCCTTGCGGGTGATGGTCACGTCGCCGCGATAGTCGAAGGCTTTCTCCAGCGCGTCGCGCAGCTCGGCTTCGCTGGCCAGCTCCGGAATCCAGCCTTCCATCTTTTCGTGGTCGCGTCCGTCGACGACTTCCAGCGCGTCAACGGTTAAATTGCGCTGCGGTTCGCTCATGGTTTCGCTAGAAGCCATCTCATAAATGCCGTTCGGCCCAAAGCAAGGTACCCCAGGGGCTAAAGCCCAGTCCGTAACGGGCCAATTGCGGCACGGCTGAAGCCGTGCCCTGATACAAACCGATTTATGAGATAGCGTCTATTCGCCTTTCGCTGTTCGCTCTTCGCCAAAGTCTCTATTCACCACGGAGGACACGGAGATCACCGAAAAATTCATTTTGTTTTTCCTCCGTGCCGGGTGCCCACTCATTGGCGGTTTTCGAATGAGTGGGAGCGAGCCTGAGTAGTGTATCGCCGGCTGAAGCCGGCTCAGAATTCAATATGACCAGCCTACCCAGGACTCCGCTACGCTCCGTCCTGGGCTAACTTCAGTTCCGCCCTGACGGGCTCCGCCCCTCGCCTGCCCACTCTAATGCTTGCTCTCGAACGTCTAGGTAAGAGCTAAAGGCTACGAGCTAAGGGCCGACGCAGTTGTTGCCGCGCCTTCGATAACGCAGATCCTTCGACTCCGGCGTCCAAAAGCAGGACGCCTCCGCTCAGGATGACAGCACGGAAAGTTTCAGCGCTGCTCCCCGGGTGCCCCACCCTAGTCGCCCGATTTTGGCGACAGGGTGGGCGAAGCGATCTGCACCAGCGGATCATAGGCGTGCACCGGACGAACTTTTTCGTTCAGCATGGCCAGCGCTTCGTCGTCCTTGTACTTGCTGGAGAAAGTCGCGCGCACGGTCCCCAGAAATCCACGCAGCGAGCCGAACGTATCGTTCACCGCCGAGGCCTCGTATCCGCTGTGCACCATGCAATTGGCGCACTGCGGATTGCCCGACTCGGTGCCGTACTTGTGCCACTCGGTCTCGCGCATCAATTCTTCGAAGGTGTCGGCGTAGCCATCCTGTAGCAGGTAACACGGCTTCTGCCAGCCGAACATGTTGAAGGTCGGCATGCCCCACGGCGTGCACGGGTAGTCGCGCTTGCCCATCAGGAATTCCAGGAATAGCGGCGACTGGTTGAACACCCACTTGGCTTTGCGGTTCGACAACATGGCGCGGAACAGCCGCTTGGTGCGGGCGCGTCCCAGGAAGTGCTTCTGGTCGGGAGCTTTGTCGTACGAGTAGCCGGGCGAGAGCATCATGCCCTCGACCCCGAGGTCCATCATCTCGTCGAAGAAGGCGCGGACGCTGTTGGGGTCGGCGCCGTCGAAGAGCGTAGTATTCGTGGTGACGCGGAAGCCGCGCTGCAAGGCTGCCTTCATGCCGTCAATGGCAATGTCGAATCCGCCTTCGCGGCAGACGGAAAAGTCGTGGTGCTCGCGCTCGCCGTCCACGTGCACCGAGAACGTCAGGTACTTGCTGGGCTTGAACAGGCCAATCTTCTCTTTGAGCAGCAGGGCGTTAGTGCACAGGTAAATGTACTTCTTGCGCGCGACCAGGCCGTCCACGATCTCGGCGATCTGCGGATGCATCAGCGGCTCGCCGCCGGGGATCGACACCATGGGCGCGCCGCACTCGTCCACCGCGCGGAAACATTCCTCGGGCGACAGGTTCTGCTTCAGCACATGCGCGGGATACTGGATCTTGCCGCATCCGGCGCAAGCCAGATTGCAGCGGAACAGCGGCTCCAGCATCAGCACCAGCGGATAGCGCTTGCGGCCCTTAATCTTCTGCTTCAGGACGTACGTCGTGACCGTCCACATCTGCGAAACCGGAACACCCATGCGGTAGAACCTCGTTAGAGCCTATGAGCTGCCAGCTGCTATCAGCCGTCAGCGATTTGCTGTTCGCTGTTCGCCTTTCGCTTCGGAAATCCCTGAGATTTCGTCTGTCATCCTGAGCGACGAGCGCAGCGAGGGGTCGAAGGGCCCCCATCCTGCCTAACAGCCTTGTCAGCAGAACAAGAACGCGAACTCTCTTTCGCTTTTACACCAAGCGTGCCATACTGTCAACAGGCTAGGAAGGAGAACCTCATGCCGCTCTAGTTAAAGATTGGTTTGTTCACGTGCGCCTTTTACCTCGCCGTCCTGATCATTTTGGAGGCGGCGAAGATTGCCATGGTGCACTGGCGTGGCGGGTGGGGAATCTCTTACGCTGGCCAACGGGCTTGGCTTTTTTGCGACATAGTCTTCTACGGCCTGATCTGGTTGGCCTGTTTTCTTCTGGCCAGACATCTTGTCTGGCGGACGCTTTCATTCCCATCGCCGGGCGGAAGCTTTCATGTGAGCGGCTAGTCTTCGCGCAGAACGGTGTGGAGGTCGGGCCTCGTAGTGTGACAACTATCGTTTATGTCTAATCCTATGCAGACCGTCGAGGTGAGTGCACCTGCTCGGCGCACTCCGGTCCAATACCGCAGCGTGCGAACCGTGCAGCGGGTGCTCGACGCCGCCAGTTCCCTGCTCACCCAGATGCCGCTGGAGGACGTCACCACCACGCGCATCGCCACTGAGGCGGGGCTGTCGATCGGCGCGCTGTACCGCTTTTTCCCCGACAAGCAGACCATCATTGACGCCATCGCGGTGCGCCACGTCGTTCAGTTTCGCGGTTCGCTGGACGCCACTGTATTTCAACCCTTGAGGCGCGAGCTCGTCAATCTGAAGACCTTCGATCCGGCCACTGTGCTGGACAGGATGGTCGACGCCTACACCCTCTACCTCGACGCTCATCCCGACTTCCGCACCATCTCCTTCGGACGCTATATTAGCGCGCCCACCAAACTACGTGAGGCGTCGCCCACCGCCGGGGTTCCCGCCATGCTGGCCAGCTTCATGGTCGTGCGCCTGGGCCTTCCTTATACCGACGAGCTCGACCTGATGTTGCGCGTGGTCAGCGAGGCGGGCGAGCGGCTCATCGCCTATGCTTACGAGCAGCCGACTCGTGAAGATCGCGACTGGGTGATCGCGGAGATGAAGCGCATGTTGTCGAGTTACCTCTTCCCGCCTGGCGCGACAGCAAGCAGAATTTAGCGCTGAACGCGGATTATTCATAAACCTGAGGTGTCATTCTGAGCGCAAAGCCCGCAAAGCATTTCCGGCCCGTGTTTCTGTGGGTCGGGCGGGCGCGAAGTCGAGGGACCTGCTCTTAAGACTTTTGGTGGAAGCCCCCTGCTTCAGCAGGGGGAAGCTGGACTTCAGTCCAGCGGAAAAGCATTCCATCTTCGAATGGGCTTCAGAGACTGTGTCACAACCCCGAATCGGTTTGCCACCATGGGACAAAGCGCACAACAATCAGCCCCGAATGGGGCGAAAGAGCTTAGCCCAGCGCTTCAGCGCTGGGTCAAGTGGGAAATGTGACCGAGTCCCGTAGGGACGACAGAGGTTGAGACATAGTCTCTTCAGCCCCGGGATTTCTCGAGCCCGGCGCTAAAGCGCGCGATCAAAACACGAACTTTTCCCCCGCATGAATGCGGGGACTTCCAATCCTTCCAACGCTGTCATCCCGAGCGGAGCCGAGGGATCTGCGGTTGACGAGACTTCTCCCACCCTTCGCCAGAAGCGGGCGAACGGGTGGGGCACCCGGCGGG
>JBEKNL010000182.1:0-5263 GCA_049522855.1 Candidatus Korobacteraceae bacterium | reverse complement strand
AGCGCCCCCATCCGTGATACCGCATCAGCTCGTTCGCCTCAGCGTCGCTCAGCAGGCCGCTTGCGACCCAATTCTCGATAGCGACGATGGTCTCGCGTATGCCGCACATCTTCAGGGGTTCGCGGCGATCCAAGCGCTTTCCTAAAGCCCTTCAGGCGAACTGTTTTCCAATGGTACTGCCATCGACATGTTGAGCAATGGCAAGCTGGCTCTCTGGGAGACCCTTCTCGCGCAAACTCACATCCGCACCGGCGGAAAAGAAGCGGGCTTCGGAGTAGCGCTAAACGAATCAACATGCCAAAGTTCCTTCGCGCGTGGCTACCAGGAAGTTGCGCCGCGCGTAGCCCACCAGCCCCTCGACCTTGCCCTTGTCGTTGCCCTTCGCCGGACGTCCGAACTTCTCGGCAAACAGGTAGTGACTCTGCAACTCGGAGAAAGCCCGCGTCTTCTGCCGGGTGCCGTCACCCAGAATCCGCGCCACCGCCAGTTTCGTGTTGTCGTACAGAATCGAGGTGGGAACGCCGCCGAAGTAGGCGAAGGCCTGAACGTGACCTTCCAGGAACGCTTCGGTCGTCTCCGCCGGAAACGCCATCACAAAGCAGTCGTCCGAGTGCGGCAGGTCAATCGCGAAGTAGTGGGCCTTCCGCTCCTCGCCATCGACGCTCACCACCGCTTCGCCGAAGTCGGCCTGTGCCGTCCCCGCGGCATGCGTCAGCGGAATGAACATCTCGCGGTGGCGCAGCGCGGCGGCACGCACGTAGTCCTTTACGATGGTGTAACCGCCGGGGAACGCGTGCTCCGCCCGCAAACGGTCGAAGATCCGCTTGGCGGTGTGCCGCTGCTTGGCTGGTTTGGTCTTGTCTTCTTCCAGAATCGCGTCGATCACGCCGACCCACGGTCCCAGCTTGGGCCGCTTGGCTGGCTCTTTCCGCTGGTAGCCCGGCGGAATCGAATAACCCAACATCTTGCGTACCGTCACGCGGGCCAGTCCAAACTCCCGCGCTACCGAACGTTGACTTCTGCCCTCGACTAAAACCGCACGCCGTATACGACCATAGATCTCCACTTGGTACATCCCTCCGGTGTTCCACGAAGCACCTACTTACGGCAACTACTTCGTGAAACCAAGATCCGGCGGTCTATTTTTTCTCCGCCGCACCACGCCGCTCCCGCGGCGTGCTGTGGCCTAGTATTGCTCCGGCGCTCTCATCGCAAGCATTTCCACAAAGAAGCTCTGATTCTCTCGCAGCTCAACCATCCCAACATCGCCACCATCTACGACTTCGACACGCAGCAGGGCATGGACTTCCTGGTGATGGAGTACATCCCCGGAATTACACTCAGCGAGAAAGTGACTGCCGGACCGCTGCCGGAGAAGGAGGTCCTCCGTCTGGGCGTGCAACTTGCGGAAGGCTTGGCGGCAGCGTATGACCACGGGGTGGTTCATCAGTTCATCGTGACTTCAAGCCCGGCAACTTGCAGGTTACAAGCGAGGGACGACTGGACGACTGAAGATTCTGGACTTCGGGCTGGCCAAGCTGCGGCTTCCGGTCACGACGAGCGTCGCGACGGAGAGTTTTAGCGAGACGCACCAAGGTCAAGTCTGGCCTATCACATGTGAAGTGTAAGGGGCTCTCCGTTTGTGTCTTCATCAAGGGTGCGATTATAGTTTGTAGTTCATTGTTTTGAATGTTCCTTAGCAGCTTGTGCCTTGATTACAGCGGCCCTGCGTGCCCAGTCGAGGCGCCCATGCGCTCGGTAGTATTTGATTACAGCCTTATGCCACCACAGCGCGTCTGCATACTGCCTGGCTTCGGCGCGGAAATCCCTCGATGGGTATATAGTGTGGGCTGTTGGGGCTAGACAGAAATTCCGGTCTATGATCCTCCACGTAGGAGAGTTCGCCCCGTATAACTCAGCGAGTTTTTCATGGCATTCTGTTCAGCTTGTGGCACCCAGATAGCCGATGATGCGGCGTTCTGTCCTAAATGTGGAAAGGCGGCAGCAACGTCGGGCGCTTCGGGGATTCCTTCTGCTCCGCTGCCGACGCCAACGGGCACCTATGGCGCCACTGGCGCTCCAGCTACACCGATGGCGGAGAACGTGGCGGGCATGCTGGCTTATTTCACTATTATTCCTGCGATCATCTTTTTGCTGATTGAGCCTTACAATCGCAATCGCTTCGTGCGCTTCCACTCATTCCAGTGCCTGTTCACCTGTGCCGCGCTGATCGTTTTCCAAATCGTGTTGTCGTTGTTCCTCTACTTTATTCCCGTGCTGGTCGGGGTTTATGGCCTGCTTGGGTTGGCCGAGCTGGCGCTCTGGATTCTGCTGGTGGTTAAGGCCTATCAGCACGAAATGTTTAAACTGCCGATCGTCGGCGACTTAGCAGAGAAACAGGCGGGCGCGTAGCCAAACCGGGCATCAAGGCTTCCCCGCCGCCGACCGTGAGGATCGAAAAGCGATCCCCTGGCGCTTGCCCGTCATGCTCTCTCGGCCCCTCGTCAGCTCGGATACCATCCGCCAGGCTCATACTTAAGATCATAGACGTTCTTGAAATCGGCTACGTGTTGCAACATTGCAGCAGGGTGCATTGCTCTGCCCCGGAGTCCCTCCTGCCACGCCTTCTTCTCGATCGTGCCAAGCACCACGTACTCCTTCCCGATGACTTCCGGTGCCATCTGGGTTAAGCTATGCGCCAACTGCGCCTCTAACTCGTGCCGATGCGCCATAATCAGTTCACAACGGGAACAATAGCGGCATGTTTTGCCGAGCGCGATCGCTCCCCACCCCTCAACGTGGATAAAAAGCGCGAACTTCCGCAAATGCGTCGTCTGCTTACACTTTGGACACTTGCTCAAGCGCAGTTCTGCGTGAGGGTTGAGCATGAACGAATAGCGAGGATGCAGTCCGCCGATTCTTCTCTTCGGCATCGCTGTATTCTACCTGCAAGAACCAAAGCCATCTAACTCTTGAAAAGCTCGGTACTGTCCTAATTTCAGGACACTACCAAAAGCTCAAGAAACCAGGAGAAGTAGAATCCAGCGTTGCTTTCGTTGCTTTTGGTACGGGGCTCCATGAGGATGATGGCCAGGTCGGTCCCCGCGCACGCACTTGGGTGAGACCTGCAGGCGGATGGCAGGGTGGACGCGAGCGATGGATCGCAAGCCAGCGATCCACCGTCAGCTAGATGACGGCGGACGCAACCCGCACACGATTGTGTGGGCTGGGCTTGAGGTCAGATACTGCCCTGCCGCATGGCCGACCTGCACCTGCGTGGTGCGTCGAGCGGATTCGCCTAGTTTCCATACAGGTCTGTTTCGGTTAGCACTGGCTCTCCAGTCTGCGCTGTATCCACCCGCTGCGCTGCGCCAAACAGCGGGCCACGCGCTGGCCTAACTGGCGCAAAGCGCATCATGCCGACTGGCGGCGGGATGTCGTCATAGATGGCTTCCATTCCGCCTTGCATCAGATAAGTTTCGTGCCAGAATCCGGTGCCTCCGGAGTCCTTAAGGAAGCTCTTCCACCATTCGCGATGCGGCGCAGAGCGCGTCCACGTCAGCAGCGACGGCAAATCGCGCCAGTACTGGCGCATGCCTGCGTGAGCCGGGAACAACGAGTACAGGATGGGCTCGTGCAGCAGCAGCCCATCTGGCTGAGCCTCCGCCGAAGCAGAAATCCTCGGGCCGAAACCGATCAGCGTCTTCAGTCCGGTCAGGCGATTAACGCGCATTCCAAGATAGATGACGACGAGATTCGGATACTGTGAGAGATCCACAGTCCTGCGTTCCACATTCGTTAGCATCGATACACCTGTTCAGGATGATTTCACTTGATTGTAGGGTATGCCGAGGCAGTGGGGTTGAACGGGGACTCTACCACTCTACCGGAGTTCTCCCGCCATCTGTGACTGGGACTACGGCCCGACGAGCCTATTGACGGTCTTTCGCTGGGACGCTTGGGAACGGCTTACCACAGCTCTTGCACTGAAACCTGTCCGAGTCCAGGCGCATGAGATCGGCTGCGGCGTGGACGAACCCGCAGTGGGGACAAGTCCATATCAGCTTCGGGATGTCGTATCGAGACTTGCGGGCCATGACTGCTCTCAGCTTGAACCAGCGCTCACTCCCTGCAATGCCGCCGCGCACTCCGGATCGTCGTTCTTCACAAAGTTCACTCGCGTGCTAACGGGATAGCCTTTCATCAGCGATGCGTCGAAGGGACCCAGCAACTCTTTGAGCGCTCCCACACGCCTGAAGCCAGGATCGAGCCACAAATCGTAATGTTCTGGGCGCAGAATCACAGGCATTCGGTCATGCACGTCGGCGAGCAGTCCGCTTGGCGTAGTCGTTAGAATCGAACATGACTCCACCACCTGCCCGCTCGCGTCCCTCCAGCGGTCCCACAGCCCCGCAAAGGCGAACAGCGAGTCATCAGCCATGCCGAAATGGTAAGGCTGCTTGGCCCTCTCGGTCCGCTTCCACTCGTAAAAAGCATCAGCAGGAATCAGGCAGCGTCGGCTCTCGAACGATTCCCGGAACGAGGGCTTGCTGGCAATGGTCTCCGACCGCGCATTGATCAGCTTGTAGCCCATGCTGGGGTCCTTCGCCCAGCGCGGGATCAGGCCCCAGCGTGCGAGCGAGAAATGGCGCTCAGGCTTAGTCTGGTCCTGCCGGATGATGCCGACGTTCTGCGACGGAGCGATGTTGTATCGAGGCTCCCAATCGACCTCTTCGGCGGTATCGAAATACTCCTGGATCAGCTGCTTGCGACGGGATAGGCGGTAGCGGCCACACATGACGAAACTCCGGATCGCCTATTGTCCTCGGTGCCGTCCGCGCCGTTATAGGCCTGGTGGACATTTGCGACTGAAACGCCGTTGGCCGCCGCCGTAGTGTGGATGTAGTTGTTTACCTCGTCCAGATACGGTTCAAGAGTGGTAAAGATGCCTTTCTGCATGCCCGAAGCGACGTAGGGATCGTAGATGTCCATGGTGCGGATAATGGTGTTGTTGGTGGCACGCAGGGTCAGTAACTCGGTGACGATCGCGCTCCAGTTCTGCTCAAAGGTGGTAACCGCGTTGGGGACGCAGTCTCTAGATTATCGGCGCCGCCGCAGGTCCTGTGTGTAATGGTCATGCCGCACTAGTACTTAGTTGCGTAGATTAGCGTAAGATAAATGGGGATGCACATTGCGAATCTCGCGTTTCGTCCACTCGAAGGGCGTGGCGGTTTTGTTGTATGCGGCTATGAATCGGTCAATC
>JBEKNL010000181.1:0-5386 GCA_049522855.1 Candidatus Korobacteraceae bacterium | reverse complement strand
AGGTTCAGCTTCTCTGCTTCGTGCACGCTGGTTGTCAATCCTCAGCATGCCACTCGCTCCAGGCTCATCTTGTGTTGGAAACTGCCTCCTCCTTCAGGCTCATCTTGTATTGGAAAAGACTGAACCTGTGCCTCACATGCGTGCTGGTTTATAATCAAGCATTCAGCTATCTATTCTGGAGTTCCTAAAGCATGATTCGATTTCTGCAAACCCCCGGCCCGATCAAGAAAATTGTGCTGGGCGGCATCCTTCTGGTCATCTGCGTGATGATGGTGATCACCCTCATTCCCGGTGGCGGCTTCCTCAACGACCTGTTTGGCGGCGGCGTCACCCAATCGGGGATATTGGCCAAGGTTGGCAACCAGGAGGTCAGCCTGCGGGAGGTATCGGAGCAGGCCCGCCTCATCGGTCGCCAGCAGTTCAAGGGAAACATCCCCCCCGCCATCATGCCCTATCTGATGCAGCGGGCCGCGCAAGGCATGATCACGCAGAAGGCGCTGGTGTATGAAGCCGATCGCATGGGCCTGGGCGTCAGCGATGACGAGCTGCGTGTTTACCTGCACCAGGGGCAAATGGGGCAGATGATATTTCCGGGAGGGACCTTCATCGGTCAGCAGGCTTATCAAGATTTCATTCAGAACCAGTTCAATATGGGCGTGCAGCAGTTCGAGCTGGAGGTGAAGGCTGAGATCGCACAGCGAAAACTGTTGGCGCTGGTAAACGCCGCAGTCTCCGTCAGCGACAAAGACGTCGCCGAGCAAGTGCAGAAGCAGGGCGTGCAGGTGAAGTTCGAGTACGCCGTGCTGACGCTGGACGACGTGACGAAACAGATCAAGCCGACCGATGCCGAACTGAAGGCTTTCTACGAGCAGAACAAGCAGCAGTACGCGAATTCCATTCCCGAGAAGCGCAAGGCGCGCTACATCCTGATCGACACCGCCAAACTGGCGGACAAGATTTCGGTCAGCCAGGCCCAGTTGCAGCAGTACTACAGCCAGCACCAGGATGAGTACCGTATTCCGGAGACAGTGACCGTGCGGCACATCCTGATCAAGACCCCGGCGCCGGATGCGGACGGCAAAATTGATCAGAAGGGCGTGGACGCAGCGCGGACCAAGGCGGACGACATTGCGAAGCAGTTGAAGAGCGGCGCCAACTTCGCCGATCTGGCCAAGAAGAATTCCGACGATCCGGGGAGCGCACCGGATGGAGGGTTGCTGCCGCCACTGACGCGCGGCCGCACAGTCCCGGAGTTCGAGCAGGCTGCCTTCACTACGCCGGTGGGCCAGACCACGGGCGTCATTCGCACCAACTATGGCTTCCACATCATCCATGTCGAGGGCAAGCAGCAGGCAAGGTTGAAGCCGCTCGACGAAGTGAAATCGCAGATTGAGCCGTTGCTTAAGCAGCAGCAGGTCTCCGGCGAGGCGCAAAGACTGGCCGACACGGTGCAGACGCTGGCCCGCACCGCTGGTCTTGACAAGGCTGCCAGCGAAAAGGGACTGCTCATTATCACCACGGAGTTCATTGCGCAAACCGATCCTCTGCCCGGCGTCGGCAACGCGAAGGATTTGGACAGCGCGCTGTTCGCCGCCAAGAAGAACGACCCTCCGGGTACGGCGCCGACATCGCAGGGGTATGCAATCTATCAGGTGACCGACATTCAGCCCCCGCAAACGCCGGCGTTCGAACAGATCAAGGCACAGGTAGAGCAGCAGTTTAAGCAGCAACGCGCGCAAGCGCTGCTGGCGCAAAGGACGCAGGAGCTTTCGGACCGTGCCCGCGCCGCTCACGACCTGAAAAAGGCGGCCAAAGAGCTGGGCGCCACGGTCAAGACCAGCGATTTGGTCGATAGCAATGCGCAGGTCCCTGAAATCGGTCCCATGAATGGCGCTGCCGCCGTTGCCTTCAGCATGAAGCCCGGCGAGATCAGCGGTCCTCTGCAGGGCGGTCCGAACGGAGTCGTGTTGAACGTGCTGGAAGTTCAAATGCCTTCGCCGGAAGAAGTGAAGCAGAACTGGGACAAGGCCAAGGAGACGCTGCTGGAACAGAAGCGCTCCGAGTTTGAAGGACTCTACGTGCAAGGCCTGCGTGATCGGCTGGAGAAGGAAGGGAAGATCAAAATCAATAAAGCGGAAATGGAGCGTCTGACCAGCCTTTCCGAAGGGACGTAGCCCAGTCCAGCGGCTTCGAGTCTTTGGCCAGCGGAGAAAGTCTGCTGGCCTACTTTTTCTTGACCGGCAACCGGAATGAGTGCCAGTCGCTGGTGATGAGTGTTTACCTCCGTCCGTCTAACTCTTGCTCATGCTTTCACAACGCTCATGCGGTATTCTGTTGCACCCCACTTCGCTGCCTTCGCGCGATGGTATCGGCGATCTCGGCCCCGCGGCCTACGAGTTTGTTGACTGGCTTGCCGCCGCCAAGCAGACCTTGTGGCAAATTCTTCCGCTCGGTCCGGTGGGATACGGCAACTCGCCGTATTCCTGCACTTCTGCATTCGCCGCCAATGTCCTGATGATCAGCCTGGAACGTCTCGCCGATCGCGGCCTCATCGATCGTGAGCGAATCGGGCCCCCGTCCGACCTGAATTCTCCGGTGGATTTTGACCGTGTGCGCCAGCATAAGCTTCCCCTTTTGCGGGAGGCGGCCATAAACTTCATGCGGTCGGCGCCGGGTGCAGCGCGTGAGCGCTACGACCACTTCTGCCGCGACAACCACTGGTGGCTGGAAGATTACGTGCTGTTTAGCAGCCTGCGGGAACGCTACGGCGAGCGGCCCTGGAATAGCTGGCCCGAGGAAATCGTTCGCCGCC
Organism: Candidatus Korobacteraceae bacterium; assembly: GCA_049522855.1. GTDB lineage: Bacteria > Acidobacteriota > Terriglobia > Terriglobales > Acidobacteriaceae > Bog-257. The sequence goes on along the minus strand of JBEKNL010000181.1, from coordinate 2,574 downwards.
GCCCCGATGCCATGGCGAAACTGCACACTGAGTTGCGCGAGCGGCTCGACCAGGAGCGCTTCCTGCAGTTCGCCTTCTTCGAGCAGTGGGCGGCTTTGCGTTCCTATTGCCGCGAGCGTGGCATCCGCGTCATCGGCGATGTCGCAATTTTCGTCAGCTACGACTCCGCCGACGTCTGGACTCACCCCGAAGTTTTCCGCCTGAAGCAGGACCTGTCACCTGAGGTGGTGGCCGGGGTGCCTCCGGATGCCTTCAGCGAAACCGGGCAGCGCTGGGGGAATCCGCTGTACGACTGGGATGCGCTCCGCTCTCGCGGCTACAGTTGGTGGATCAAGCGGATGCGCTGGGCGATTGAGACTTGCGATATCGTGCGCCTCGATCACTTCCGTGGCTTTGAATCGTGCTGGGAAATTCCCGCCGACGAGCCCACTGCGGTCCACGGCCGTTGGGTGGCGGGCCCGAATGCCAGCCTGTTCAAAGCGCTCAAGAGCGCGCTGGGCAAGCTACCCTTCATTGCCGAAGATCTTGGCTACATCACCCGTGAGGTACACGATCTGCGCAAAAGCCTGAAAATGCCGGGGATGAAGGTCCTGCAGTTCGGCTTCGGAAATCGCGGCGCCCACATCTATCTGCCCCATCGGTTGGAGCCCGATGCAGTGGTGTACACCGGCACGCACGACAACGACACCACCGTGGGCTGGTGGAACTCGGGCGCGACCGAGGAGGAGAAGGCAGCGGCGTCCGCCTACCTGGGAATTGGGGAAGATGGAGTGCATTGGGCGCTCATTCGGGCGGCGCTGACTTCCGTGGCAAACCAGAGCGTGATCCCCGTTCAGGACGTGCTGGGGCTCGACAGCGAGGCGCGCATGAATGTTCCCAGCCAGACGACCGGTAACTGGTCGTGGCGATTGCGGTGCGGCGCGTTGACCGCGCCCCTGGCAGAAAAGCTGGCTGCCCTGGTCGAGGTCACAGACCGCGACGAATGCGTAAAACAGCCGTCAGCGCACGCTGAAAAGAGCGACGGGAAAGTGAGAGAAGATTTCGCGACATAGTGGGAACCGCTCCAGCGCAATCAGTACTTCGGGCCGTAAAGATATTGCGTAGCCAAGAAATCATCACCTCCGGTGGCGCCAATACCAAATCATTCCAGACCGCGGGCTGTGCTGGCATCCTTGCTCGCCTCCTTTACTTAATTGCGGGTGGCGGCGAGAATAAGTGTTTGCCCGGTCTTTGCCGTTGAAGGGGCGCACGGTTAGGTGCGCCGTCGAAAGTCCTTGTAGATCCGTGCCGGCTGCGTTCGTGAACAGCGCTGACCGGACCAAAACGCATCATTCCTCCGCTTTACTGCCGGTTTTGAAAGGATTGGTATGGCTGCCACTGGTGAACTGATTCGCATGATGAACTTCGTGGACGATATCGCGGCGACGCTGCGCCGCATCAACAGCAGCTTTTATCTGCTCAACGGGGAAGAGAAGAAGCGTTTGGCCGAATATATGCGCAAGGCCGATCCCAATTTCCTGAACGTCATCGAGATGCTGGAAAAGGGAGACTAGCCCGATGGCTGAGGTCCGCACCATCGCCGTGATTGGCGCCGGCATTATGGGCCGCGGTATCGCTCATGCCGCGGCGCTGGGCGGCTATCGCACCATCCTGGAAGATATTCTCCCTACTGCACTGCGCAAGGCCGAGACCGAGATTCGCGCCAACCTCGACAAAGCTGTTGAAATCGGGAAAGTCACCAAGGGCGCCGCCGACGAAGCTTTTGACCGCCTGGAATATGCCTCGTCGGTGGAGCAGGCGGCGCGCCAAGCTGATCTGGTGATCGAAGCCGTGCCGGAGGAGATGGAATCGAAGATCGAGATCTTTACCCTGCTCGACAAGGTGAGCCGTCCCGGTACGATCCTGGCCTCCAACACATCGTCGCTCAGCGTCACCGAAATTTCTTCGGTAACGTATCGCGCGCCGAAATGCGTGGGCATGCACTTCTTCAATCCGGTGCACAAGATGAAGCTGCTAGAGGTGGTGCGCGCCTTGGAAACCGATGACGAAACGCTTGCCGCTGCGGTCGATGTGGGCAAGCGCATGGGGAAAGAAGTTGTGGTCATCAAGGAATCGCCCGGTTTCATTACCAGCCGCATCAATGCCATGATCGGTAACGAAGCGTTTTACATGTTGCAGGAAGGGGTTGCTTCCGCACAGGACATCGACAAAGCCCTCAAGCTGGGCTTGAATCATCCCATGGGCCCATTTGAAATGGTTGATCTCGTCGGGCTGGACACTCGCCTGCACATTCTCGAATACCTGCATAAAACCCTGGGCGAAAAGTATCGTCCCGCGCCGCTGCTGGTGCAGTACGTCAAGGCCGGACGCCTGGGCCGCAAAGCTGGGCGCGGGGTGTATGAATATCCGGAGCAGAAGGCCGAGCCAACGAGTAAGTGACTATTTGTTCGAGCCGCCTAGTACTTAGTTGCGTAGATTAGCGTAAGATAAATGGGGATGCACATTGCGAATCTCGCGTTTCGTCCACTCGAAGGGCGTGGCGGTTTTGTTGTATGCGGCTATGAATCGGTCAAT
>JBEKNL010000180.1:0-5485 GCA_049522855.1 Candidatus Korobacteraceae bacterium | reverse complement strand
CCAACAGGTGGTTGCCAATTTCCAAGCCTTAGGTATTTTCTGCGTATCTAGCGTCCGACCCCGCCAAAATTCTCGGAACGGCAAAACAGCAGTACAGGTCCGCGAGCCGACCTGTGCGGAGATGGATTGGTCGCACTTTGAATTGGAGCTATGCCTGCCGGTTCGGAAACCGGCAGAGGTGCGAAGTGGGAGGAACTCATGATCGACGGAATTGGCCCACATTGCCTTTCAATGACTATTGGCGTTCCGTTCCGTTTTGAAAACTCAGGCAATGGCACTGGAAATCTTTACGAGACAGGAAAGCGGGCAACTTCCGGATGGCTGACAGTTCGCCCAGGGCTTCGTCTGTAGCTTCCCATAATCAGTTTCCGATGTCGCGTGGAGAGACAGAAAAGAGAGAGCAGGAGTTCCTCTGCTCTCTCAATCGCGGCTCGTGTGCCTACGCTTCTCGGGCTCCAGGCCGTTGGCGGTTGCTATCTTCGCGGGCGATCATTGTGGCCCCACAGGCGGAGTTCGGAATCGGCTGAAGCGCAGTCGCTGCTGAAACAGTTCTCGAACATTTTCCGGCAGGACTACCCTCGGCGTATCGTTGGATTTCTCTCCCTCGGCGCAGTGATCACGGGCGATCTTGAACACCACCCCACAGCCGTACGGGGGGCTGCATGACAAGTCTCCGGCGTCTGATGCCGTGCCGTAGAGGTTGCGCACATCGTCCTGGAGCAGACCTGCGTTAGGATTCGCTCCGTCCGCCCCCCCGGTGAAGGTGTAGAGGACGGTCTCTTTGCCGGTTGGATCCAGCTTGAACACCACCCCACAGCCAACGCCGCCACAGGAGCCGCTGAAGTCGCCCCCAAGGTATGTCGTGCCGTAGAGGTTGCCCACTTCGTCCCGGATCACACCTGCGAACGTCTCTGCTCCGTCTGCGCCCCCAGTAAAGCTGTAGAGCACGGTCTCTTTGCCTCTCCTATCCACCTTGAATACCACCCCGCACCCCAAGCCGGAGCATGCGCTTAACTCGCCCCCGTTTCCGCTCATGCCATAGAGGTTGCCCTCGTTATCGCGAACTAGCCATCCATCAGGAAATGGCCCACCGTCCGCTCCGTTGAAAGTATGCAGCACCGTGAATTTTCGGTTCTGGTCCAGCTTGAAGACCGTTCCGCAGCCGAGGAACCCGGTCTTGTTTAAGACCAGATCGCCGCAAAATCCGCTTACGTCGCCGCCATTCGATGCGGCACCGTAAAGGTTGCCCGCCTCGTCCCGAAGAAGGTCTCCGTATGGAGCGTACCCATCCGCACCCCCCGTGAAGGTGTAGAGGACGGTCTCCTTGCCGGTTGGCTCCACCTTGAACACCACTCCGCACCCGGGGGCGGGGAAGCCGGGGCAAAATCCACTTAGGTCGCCGCCCATAACGGTGGTGCCGTAGAGGTTGCCTGCCTCGTCCCGAACCAGACCCGAGGAAGCACCTAATCCGTCCGCCCCCCCAGTGAAGGCGTAGAGGACGATCTCTTTTCCGGTTGGCTCCACCTTGAACACCACTCCGCATCCGGGATTGAACGAGCATGCGCTCACGGTTATGTCGCCGCCGCCGTGGGTGGTGCCGTAGAGGTTGCCCGCCTCGTCACGAACCAAACCCGTGGCAGGATAGGCTCCGTCCGTTCCTCCCGTAAAGCTGTAAAGGACGGTCTCTTTGCCGCTCTTATCGACCTTGAATACAGTTCCGCAGCCGGAGCCGTTGCATGCGCTGAGGTCGCCGCCGTTGAAAGTCGTGCCGTAGAGGTTGCCCGCCCGGTCGCGAATGACGTTCCCTAGGGGGAACTCCCCGTCCGCGCCGGTAAACGTGTAGAGCATGGTATAGCCTGGAGGGTGCTGCGCTTCCTGTTGGTGTTCTTCCTGTGCGGCAACTGCCGGCATCGCCAGCAGCGCCAGCAAGCCTAAAGATAAAATGGTGAACAGCAATCTGGACTTCATATCGTCTCCTTTTCAATGTCCTTCGCAACCGTAGCGGTTAGCTGATTCTTGTGTTTTGCACGCGAGCCAGTAGTGAATTCAGGCAAATCAGCACCGAGCCATCGGCTGCCTGCGACCGATGGAGTTCCTCCGAGTTGAGCCATTCCTCTAGTGCCGGCCGTTCCAGGTTCGAGATGACCCCGACGTTATCCAGCGCGATCACCTCGCTTTCGGTCGCGCATAGCGGACACCATGCACGTCTCGAATTCCGGCTTCGCAGGATCAACAAAGAATCGGTTTCGATCGTGATCTTCATCCGCTTCGCCATAACAGCTTGCTTTCTGAAACCGGCCGTGTGCTAAAACGAGCGCAGATTGACAGGAGGACACGTGAAAAGTCCTTACAAACCGCTTGAAAACTTCTGATAATTTCTCGCAGGCGGATAACAGCCAGAAAACACGGCACTTCAACGGTGGAGGTGAGCGCCGCTCCTGCCGGTTTAAACTCTGAATCGTGCTAAAATCCCGGCCTGCAGCTTTGTGAGGTGGGATGCTGGATGTCCGAGAGCCCAAGCCCCAGGGTTAAGGAACTCTACGAGTTCGGCCCCTTTCGCGTTGATCCCGAGAAAGAAACTCTGCTTCGCGCCGGCGAGCCTGTCCCGCTGACGCCAAAGACGTTTCAGATCCTCCTGGTGCTGGTCCGCCACAGTAACGAGATAGTTACTAAAGACGACCTAATGAAAACGGTGTGGCCAGACACTTTTGTGGAAGAGGCCAACCTGAGCCGCAACATCTTCATGTTGCGAAAGGCGCTGGGGGAGAGTCCCCAGGACCATCGGTACATCGTTACGGTGCCCGGACGAGGGTATCGTCTTGCTGAGAACGTGCACCTGGTGTCGGACCACGAAATCAGCATTATCGCGGCGAACCATTCTAAGGTTCAGGTACAGGTCGCGGAATCGAAACCCTGGGGATGGATCGCCGTAGCTGGGATCCTGCTGCTTGCCGCTGCTGCCGGAATATTCCAGCTCTTTTGGCACCGGCCAGTGGTTCTCAGCGAAAAGGACACAGTTGTACTTGCAGATTTTGCCAATTCCACCGGCGACCCGGTGTTTGACGGGACACTGCGGCAAGGCATGGCCGTTCAACTTGGGCAGTCGCCGTTTCTTAGCCTCATCTCGGAGCAACGGATCCGGCACACACTCCGCCTGATGGGCCGGTCAGCGGATGCGCAGCTCACTCCCGATCTAGCGCGAGAGATATGCGAGCGTACTGGAAGTGCCGCGGTGCTGGAAGGCTCGATCGCAAGCCTGGGAAGCCAGTACGTGGTGGGGTTGCGCGCAAGGAACTGCCACACCGGAGACATCCTCGATGATGAGCAGGCGCAAGCGATGAGAAAAGAGGACGTTTTGAATGCGCTTACTCAAATTGCCAGTAAGTTCAGAAGTCGCGTCGGCGAATCGCTACCCACGATCCAACAGCACGATACTCCGCTCGCCGAGGCGACGACGGCGTCGCTCGAAGCCCTGGAAGCTTATAGCCTGGCCTGGAAGGTTCACTCCTCAAGTGGCGCGACGGCCGCGCTGCCCCTTTTCAGGCGCGCTACCGAAATCGATCCCAACTTCGCGATGGCACATGCGGCGCTGGGGCGCATGTACGCCGATCTCGATGAGTCCGATCTCTCCGCCGAAAGCACTACCAGGGCTTGGCAATTGCGGGATCGCACGAGTGATCGGGAGAAGTTCTTTATCACTGCTGGCTACCAGACGCTGGTGACGGGAAACCTGGAAAAGGCGCAACAGACCTGCGAGGCCTGGGCGCAAACCTATCCTCGTGAGGCGTTGCCCCATACACAGTTGTCGGGGTATATCAACAAAGCTGCAGGTCAATACGAAAAGGCGGCCGCCGAAGCCCGGAAAGCCATCGATCTCGACCCGGATTTTGCCTTCGGGTATTTCAACGTTGCCGTCAACAATGTTTATCTAGGTCGCCTGGGAGAAGCCGAGAACGCCCTGCGGCGCGCGGCGGGACGTGGGCTGGAAATGGATGAGTTCATCATGCTGAAGTACGATATCGACTTCCTGAGAGGTGACCAGGCGGGGATGGAACGGGAAGCCGCTCGGGCTCGTGGAAGGTCCGGAGGGGAAAGCTGGATCTCCAACAAAGAGGGGTTTGCGCTGGCATACTCGGGTCACCTGCAACAGGCAAGGAACATGTCACGCCGCGCGGTGGATCAGGCTCAGCAGGCGGCGCAGCGGGAGAGGGCGGGTCTGTGGGAAGCGGGCGCGGCAGTGCGGGAGGCCCTTTTCGGTAATGCACCTCAAGCCAGAGAGAGATCGATGGCCGCACTCGATCTTTCAAAGGATCGCGAGGTGGAGTACGGTGCTGCCTTTGCGCTGGCTCTCTCTGGGGATTCTTCGCACGCGGAAGCACTCGCTGATGAATTGGAGAGGCGGTTTCCTGAGGATTCGTCAATCCGATTCAGTTATCTGCCTGTGCTTCGCGCCCGCCTCGCACTGAATCGAGGCGACGCTTCGAAGGCTGTAGAATTTCTGCAAGCAGCTGTTCCTCATGAACTCGGTGCTCCGCGGAGCAGTATTCAAGCGCTCTTCGGGGCGCTTTATCCCCTCTATGTGCGTGGCGAGGCCTATCTGGCTGAAGGACGAGGTGCCGAAGCCGCTGCGGAGTTCCAGAAGATTCTCGACCATCGGGGGATCGTAGTCAGCGATCCGATAAGCGCACTGGCACAGTTGCAATTGGGCCGTGCTTACGCGCAATCGGAAGACAGAACCAAGGCCACATCGGCCTATGAGGATTTCTTGGTGCTCTGGAAGGACGCCGACCCCGACATTCCCATCTATAAGCAAGCCAAAGCCGAATACACCAAGTTGCAGTAGGGCCATACATCGAAAAGAGACTCAGACACAGTCCTCCCGGTGGCAGAATCCATAGCGTATCGTCCATTGTGTAGTTGGCGGATGATAGGCAATCCGCAGGTTGAGTGTTAGTTGGCGATAACAGCGCGCTGCGTGAATTGGCTATTTGTCGTCAAGAAAAGAAGACCTCCGGAAAGCCGATCTACGATTGTGGATTTACGGTCTGCAATGCGAAGTTGGCCCGAAACCGGCATGTGGGAGATTACTCCCGAGAAGTCGGCTTGTCGGAAGTTCTTACCGCGCACTGCTAACAGATCCGGAATCGCGGAGTGCGAATTTAAGGGCATTCCGCGCCGCAAGGAGGGTTTGTAATCCGGCAGAAAAACTTGTACCGACACCTTGGATGCCGCCAGCCAAGAGAATCTGGTTCGCTCGTGACTGTCTGGTGGAAGCGTACACGCTCGTGGTTCGCTCGTGACTTCCTGGCAGGGATGAGAAACTGAACGCCACGCAAATCCATGTAAACACGTAACTTGTTGACGGAGAATGACCTATATCGGCGATTCGAATCAACTATTCTCCGCCAGCAAGTCATTAATGTCAGATAAGTAACCGTTAAAATGCCGTTTTTCTCGCATTTGGCGGCATTGTTCGCGACTCTCA
>JBEKNL010000179.1:0-5495 GCA_049522855.1 Candidatus Korobacteraceae bacterium | reverse complement strand
GCGATCCTCGAAACCATCCCGGTGATCGCTCCAGCGTCGGTAGTGCCTTCCGCGCTGACCCGATATACGGGCGCGAACCCCAACAGCGTGACGCTCTCGCCGGACGAGGCGCAACTCTACGTGACCAACGGCAATCTGAATTCCATCGCGGTGGTGGCGCTGGGCGGAAGCAATAGCGGCGATCAGGTGGTTGGTCTCATTCCGACGGGTTGGTATCCGAACTCGGTGAGCTTCAGCGGCGATGGCAAATGGGTGTATGTGGTCAACGGGAAGTCGCCGACCGGCCCAAATCCCGGCTTCTGCTATAGCGCCGGACCGCCGACCCACAAAAGTTGCGTTGCTTCGAGCCAGTACAATCCCCAGTTGATCAAAGCAGGCTTCCAGACCTTCCCCCGCCCCAGCCCGGCGCAGCTCACGACGCTGACGGCGCAGGTAGCCACGAACAACCGGTTCTCCAGCACCGAGAGCGCCACCGACGCCGCCGTTATGGCGGCCGTGCGTCAAGGTGTCCAGCACGTTATCTTCATCATCAAGGAGAACCGCAGTTACGACCAGATTCTGGGCGACCTGGAAATCGGCAATGGCGATCCTGATTTGGCGGAGTTTGGCCAGCCGCTCACGCCCAATCTGCATAACCTGGCGCGAAGCTTCGTCACCCTCGACAACTTCTTCGACAGCGCCGAAACCAGCAATGACGGCTGGCCCTGGACCACGTCGGCCCGCGCCCCCGACGTGGTCGAACGCCAATTCCCGGTGGCCTATGCAGGACGCGGCCTGAGCTTAGATTCCGAGGGCGTAAATCGTAATGTCAACGTTGCGATTCCGACCCTCGCCAAACGCCGGGCCGCCGATCCCCTCACACCCGACGACCCGGATCTATTAGCGGGCCAGACCGATGTGGCCGCGCCGGATGGACCGGACAACGAAGTGAATACCGGCTATTTGTGGGACGCCGCGTTGCGAGCGAATCTGACGGTCCGCAACTATGGTTTCTTCGTGGACACGACCCTCTATCCGGTGAAAGCGCCGGCCGGGACCCACGTCGTCCCCATTCCCCTTGACCGGAACCCGTTCTCAACCCACACGACGGTGGCCTTTCCGGCGAGCGTTTCCCTGACGCCGTACACCGATCCGTACTTTCGCGGTTTCGACAACCAGTTTCCGGATTATTACCGTTACACGGAGTGGGCGCGAGATTTCGATGCCAATTACGCCAAAGGGCAACTTCCTTCGTTGAGCCTGGTTCGCTTCATGCACGATCACACCGGAAGTTTCGGTGGCGCGATTGACGGCGTGAATACTCCCGAGCTACAGCAAGCCGATAACGACTATGCCGTCGGCTTGCTTGTCCAGAAGATCGCCAACAGCATGTACGCGAGCGACACTCTGATCTTTGTAGTTGAAGACGACTCGCAGGATGCCGGCGATCACGTCGATTCGCACCGCAGTGTCGCGTTCGTGGCGGGTGCCTACGTGAAGCAAGGAGCACTGGTCTCGACGCAGTACAACACCATCAACTTGGTGCGCACGATGGAAGAGGTTCTGGGCCTTCCCCCGATGAACCTGAACGACGCGCTGGCCAGGCCCATGGCCGACATTTTCAATACGAAGCCGAACTCGTGGCGCTTTACAGCCACTCCTTCGGCGTTTCTCTACGGTACGAAACTGCCGCTGCCTCCCAAACCGGCCAGCCTGATCGTGCCAAAGCCGGCCCACAACGCGAAGTACTGGGCGCGGGCCACGAAGGGCATGGATTTCACATCCGAAGATCGCATGGATTTCGCGGACTACAACCGCATTCTCTGGAAAGGGCTGATGGGTAACAAGCCTTATCCTGCCGAGCCGACCGGAATCGACCTACGCCAGAACCGCAAGGAGATCCTCGCGCGTTACCAGAGGTCTCTGCATCAGTGACCCCGGTGCTTGCGGGTTCATCAACGGCACAGAGCGTGCCAGCACGGATAACCCTCCCACAGGCGCAATCGTGCTGCGGAAACCGCAGGCCCCAGGGGCCGCAGGTGAGCGAGTCACCCAGTCGCGCCGGACCGACGGTTCGAAAGCCGCAGGAACCTTCTTATGAGCCCTATAGGCCGCCCCGCGCGAAGTTGTCGAAGAGGGAGTTTGTGGGGATTACATGAAGTACGTGAACGAGGGTCGGAATCCGGTGATCGCTCATCGGGTGGCAAGCGAATCCCTTCATCATCGCCAGTGTCCTCTGCTTCATCTGGTTGCCAATCTATCTGTATTCGCGGTAGACCGGTGTAACTAGGGCAGGATAGAATGAACGCAAAGTCGTGAGGCATTTGATCAAATTCGCCGCTGACAGTCACCAGGCAAAAGGTTGCAATTCTTTTTCGCGTGCGTAGTGTCCAGATCGCTGTTTGCCAAAGGTAGTTAGCATTATTATTACCTTCCCCGAAGACAGCCGTTCCCGTTCCGGCATTGCGAATCGGGTATACTGCCTCGCAGAAAACCAAACAGGGAATTTGATATCGGGAGGAATCCATGCCGGGGAAGTCATCCATGCATCCATTTTCGTACAAGAATCGCGCGCCCAGAATCGCGTGCTTCAATAACGCCAAGACCCCGATGGGCGTGGACTTCGATGCCCTCATTGCCGCCATGCAGAAATTCGTGGACGAGCACTTTGCGCCGGTCTGGGGAACGCCGGCCGAACTGGTGAAGTCCACCGGCTTCCTCAAGGGGGCGTGGGCCATGGCGTTTCTCGACAGTGCGAAAGACGGGGACCTGGAGGGGTATCACGACGTGACTCCCGAGGGACTGCCGATGTCGAAAGTGTTTGTCAAAAACATACTGAAGCAGAAGGACCAGGTGAGCGTCGCCGCCTCGCACGAGTTGGCCGAGATGCTGGTCGATCCCGCCGCCAACCTCTACTCCACCGGGCCCAAGAAGAACCGCCTGTATGACTACGAAGTGGCCGACCCGGTGGAGGAGCTGTTCTTCAAGGTGGACGGAATCGCCATGACCGACTTCGTGTACCCCTCGTACTTCGAGACCTTCCACAAGAGAGGATCGACGCGTTTCGACCACATGGAAGTACTGGATAAGCCGTTCGATCTGCACGAAGGCGGCTACCAGAGCTATTGGACCCGCGGCAAAGAGGAGACAGCGTGGGGTTCGAAAGCCAAGAAGGTCCGCTTCCAACAAGAAGATCGTCGCGGGCATCGCAGCAGCTTCCGTCACAAGCGAAAAAGAAAATTGTCGAAGGCGGCAAAAGCCCACATGGCCAGTGCAAAGTAATAAGCGGACCTGAGCGGAAAATGATCAGCAGGGCGCGGCTTCAGCCGTGTGATTAAGCCCTTATTGTGTCATTCCGAAGGCCTCAGCCCCGGGGCCTGTTTTTGCAAGTGCTAAAGAGCGTGTGTGAGAACTCGTTCTGAGTTGGCGCGGTGGAACGATCGTGCGAAATCCAGACTTCTAGCCTCTTGTAGTCTATGCGGGGGACATTGTGGCAGACGACCGGCATCGCGCATCGTGGGAAGTTATTGGCGAGTGGCCGTTTCAATGGGTCCCTCATCTCGTAGCAAAGTTGCGGGAACGGAACCTGGTAGCAATCGATGCCCCCCACTTGTGGATCGCATCTGATTACAGCGGCGCACACCGCGGTAGTCGCTTTTTCCTGATCGGAGTTCATATCGGGGATTCTCGTGATTCCTTAGACTGGGAAAGGCAGCGTTTAGCTGTCCGCCAGCAGTACCTTGGTGACGGCCGACGGATGTCCTTCAAGGCTCTTAATGACGGGCACCGTCGCGCCGCGCTGATACCATTCCTCAATGCCGCCGACGCGATTCGTGGGGTTTCTGTGGTTTTCGCCATAGATAAGCGGCTGCGCCATTTCGCGAGCTTCGATGGGTTCCATGAGGGATTGAAAGAGCGACACATGATCTTGGGAAATTGGACGTCGCGCAGCTTGGAACGCATGATAACCGTAACCCACATAATCAGTGTTCTCTTGGGTTTGGTTACGAAAGAAGGGCAGAACGTTACGTGGATTTCCGATGCAGACGATCTGTTCGCTACGGAAGTTCACAAGCGCGACTGTGCGAAGATGATGGGCACGTTTACCGGTCTTTATGTCCGGCACCGTATGGGACAGATGAGTATGGGCACAACCGACCTTGATGAGGGGGATAGGTTAGAGGAAGACTTAACGGCCATACCAGATCTGGCCGCGGGAGCTGTAGGAGAGCTATTCAACAAAATGTATTTGGAATTCGGCAAGGTTCCCGGAATCACCACCTTTGCGCCCCGGAACCTAAGCAGAAAATCAGATCTGATAACCTCCTGGTTTTTTCACCCGAACAGATGGCACCAAAAGATCGCATGCGTCATTCAGAAGGTCTCCGAAGGGCACACACAGATCGGCACTGTCGCCGAGGATTTGGCGATCCAATCAACCTTGCACCACTGAGCCTTTTCTCGTTCACTGTTCGTCCAAGTACACCAAAGACCCGCATGCCGCTTGCTCAAGTTCGGAGACGTATTGAGTGCGCATTCCAACTGGTAGCGTGGGTTGTTGTACTCGTGCGGGGTATTCATCATGTGTTCTGCCCTGCAGGCTTCGACCACTGGCCTTCTTCCGAACGCCTCCCCATTGCTTGAAGAAGAATGGGATGCGGGCATCCTTGCATTGTTCTTGGATTGACAGAACCCATGCTGTTTGCATTACTCGTGCGCCCGGTCCGCTCTCACCGCCAACTATCACCCACGAGATGCCATCCAGCGGAAGAGTTCCGAGGTCTTCTATAAGTGGTTCTATAGAGAGAAATCGAATGGCAGCGGGCGCAGCTTGCAAGTCGGCAATTCGCGGAAACCCATGCTTCCGATTCTCGACGGAAACGCCCCACCAGATATGAGCCTCCTCTGACGCTTCACGCAACGGCCCGCAAAGCAGTTCCCGCAAACGTCCTGAACGCTTCGTGAGCATCTGGTACGTATGCCAGCGCGCCAAGCGCATGACAGACACGACCTTTGAGATGTAGGCCTGTGGCACACCACCATGAAACAGGTCGCTCATCGAATTGACGAAGATCATTCTAGGCGTGCTCCAGCGAAGCGGATCAGCCAACTTCTCAGGCACAAGGCGAAGATCGAACCCCTGTTCAAACGGGTGCCCCTTTACACCACGAAAGCGTTCAGCAAATCTCTCCGCGTAACAGTGTTTGCAGCCGGGGCTGATTTTTGAGCAGCCGCGAACAGGATTCCAAGTGGCATCGGTCCATTCGATCTTCGTAAGCAACGCCATGATGGCTACTCCCAAGAAAAGCTCGGTTGGTCGGTGCTGTACTTCAGTACGTCTTTCCAGAATCTATAGGCAGTCTCATGCCGCGAAGAGGGCAAGATAGTACAGAGGTCATTGCTGTCCAAGTTAGCTGAGGATCCGGCTCGGCGCTGCTGAAAATGCGGGACATAATCATCCTCTCCTGCCTTCGCACAAAGCAGGTTGACCCCTCGATAATCGGTTCCCCTGATGG
>JBEKNL010000178.1:0-5615 GCA_049522855.1 Candidatus Korobacteraceae bacterium | reverse complement strand
CCTGTCTACGCTTCACTGCGTCCCTCGCGGTAGCAGCGCAAGACTCAGGGCCGAGCGGATCGCTAATCCTTTCTCGTAAGAATTTTGCATTCTCTGCTTCATGCCGGTTTATCCCGGCGCACAGAAATCGCCATCTCACAACTAATCCATCAGTACGCTCCGAATCTACCGCAGCGCAGTCGTGAACAATCGCGGGAGCTAATCTCTAGTTGCCGGTGTCTGTAGTGAGACAAGGAGCGCCGGTATGTTCGAAGACAGTCTGGTTGAGTCGAGCGGAACTTTGAGCAAACGAAATCCATGGACAGCCGCGTTGTCGTTCGCCATGCAGGGAGTGCTGGCTGGTGTGTTGGTGCTCTTACCTATCATCTATACGGAAGCGTTGCCCGGACGTCAGCTGACGAGCATCCTGACGGAACCTTCTCCACCCCCAGGGCTGGCGCCGGTTTCCACCCACGCACGCGGTGTTCAGCCGCGCCCCATGCCCGAGGATAGAGTGCTGCGGGTTCCGAACTGGATACCGCCCCGGGTTGCGATTTTGCACGATCAGCCTGCGAGTGCAGACGCAGCCGGAGCGCCCGAATTGGACGGGATTCCTGGCGGAACTGGGACTGTGCCGAACAGCGTCATCAGCAATGTCATCAAGATTCTGCCTGCTATGCCGAAGGTATTTGCGCCTCCGAAGGTGCGTGTGTCATCGGGGGTCGCACAAGGCCTGCTCATTCATCAAACCAAGCCGGTATATCCTCCCCTGGCCATGCAGGCGCGGATTCAGGGGACGGTGTTGTTGCAGGCGGTGGTCGCGAAGGATGGCACAGTGCAGGACCTGCACGTGGTTAGCGGACACCCTCTGCTGGTGAAGGCGGCACTGGATGCGGTGAAGCTGTGGCGCTATAAGCCTTACAGGTTGAATGACCAGCCCGTCGAGGTGGATACGGAGATCATCGTGAACTTCACCTTGGGTAGTAGATAGCTCTCATAACATCGCCATTGAACAAGTGATCCGCGCCGAGAATGATTGCTTGTTTGGGCTGTTAGTGCAGTGCAACCTCCCGCAACGGGAACAAAGTCGAAGCCGCCAAGCTGGTTGGACTTCCGAGCTACCAGACCTTTACTAATTGGGTGGCTCGATATGGAATCTCCATTCGATAGAACCGTTCCAAAAAACCCCACGAAAAACGGGAACCGCCCTAAACGTGGTCGGCTTGAGATGCCTTCGCAGTCGCTGCTCCAACTCAGGGCCGTAATACTGCACCCAGCGCCAGACCGTTGTGTGGTCGACATCGAGACCACGCTCCTCCAGCAGCTCCTCAACATCGCGCAGTGAAAGAGAATAGCGAAGATACCACCGGACCGCACAAAGTATGAGCCCGGGTTCGGTCTGCCGCCATTTGAAGATCGCGGGTCGGGTTCCCATTTCGCAATTCTTTCACGTCACCAGCCAGCAGCTCTGAAAGTTGCAACACATCCGATGAATGACAGCAGTATTTCCGCCAAAGAGTTCAAACTGGTAACACTTGGGCGCGCCATTTCTTTCTTTTCTGCCGTTTGGGTTAGCAGCGAGTTGTGGTTGAACTGGCCCGATGTACATGTTCGGCTCGTGAGTTAAAGCAGTATGGTGCCGCCAGGCGATGACGCTCATGCGCGTCAGGTCGTATACGCCATAGATAATGTTGGCACGCCAGATGTCACTGCGGAAGGTCAATATCTGCCGTCGGAAATAGCGAAACAGCCGGTTGCCGGGCCTGAATTGTGTCGCCACATTTCCCGACACCAGTCCCGGCACCATCGGCCGGCATTCCTTAAGCTCCACGACCGCCAAGGCTCCGTCGGTGCTGACCAGATCTCCGGTCGCATTCTGGGTGATGCTCGCCATCTTAGGCCGCGACACCAAATGGACCGCCTTCACACAGCCGGCCACGTTGAGATCGCGGATCACCTTGCTGCGTTCCTCGTCAATGTCGGGCGTAATGTGGTGCACGAATTGGCGGTGCTCCAGGGAAAGGGTTGCTCCAGTATCGTGGGTTGACGAACTCACCCACACGGTCTCGGAATCCGTTGAGCCGGGCCATTGCCACACGCGTAGGTGGTCGCGCCGGGCATAACTATTCAGGCTCTTCTGCCAGTTCATGTCGGCGGGTTTGCCGTCCAGAAGAAAAGGCCGCATCGGCGCTCGTGCGTAGCCGCTGTCATTCAGAAACGCATAAGAGTCGCGAAAAAAGGATTTCTTGCTGAAGGTATCGCTGGTGCTCCACCCAGCTTGCTGGAAAGCAGACTCCACTTCCTGGCGCGAGCCCACGAAGACCAGATTCACCACATCCGCATCCACCTGCTTTACCGTGGTGGAGTGCTGTGGAAGCGATTGGGCCAAACTCTCGAACTCGGAGTTTTCGGTTTGATCAACCCCACTTCCCCGCGATGGTTCCGCCGACGACTTAGGCTCCGTTACCACTGCCGGAGTTGGTTCCGTCAGCTTGATGCGGAGGTCGGTGCCGGCCGGGAAATAAATCTCGGGTTCGGGAAAGATGGGAAAGGCCGCTTTGAACACGATCAACCCCACGTCCGAATAAGGATTCCAGGTAGGCAGGTGCCGGAGGCGACTGTTGATTCGCCCTTGCGGAGAGTCGCTGCTACGGACTCCCCGGATCACGCCTTTGAAGACCTGCTCGCGGGCATTCTCCACTTCAACCACTACGGCGGACATGACCACCGGCGAGCTTTCGGTTGGAATGGCGCGATCGAATTGGAGCTGCAAGGCAGCGGTCTCGTGGCGGATGCCCCAGCCCACTTTGCGAACCGAGACCACTCTTCCATCGATTTTTGTGCCAAGCGAAAAGACCATTCCGCTGTCACACGTTACGGCTTCGATCAGGACGGCGTGTACGGTATCGCCCACCTTCGAGCTGTAGGAGGAAACCGGCGAGCTCAGGCGAATCCATAACGTCTGCCCGGCTGGAAGGCCTTCACAGGCAAAGGCCAGCGTGGAGCTGAACATCAGCAACAAGGAAGCCAGTCGACGGCATGCACCGGGCAGGACTCTCATCAAAGACCAATATTCCTTTATCGCAAGGTCACCTTGTCATGCATGGTAATGGATCGGGCGCAAACCTGTCCCTCGCGAAAATACTGTCCGGCCTGAACCCCTTTGACATCAGAGACATCCGACAGCGGAGATAGAGTCCCGTTGGATCAGATGTAACAATGTTACATCGGTGGTCAAGAGTGTCCGATCGAATTCTTGCGGAGCACCGGCCTTTTTCAGTTTGCAACGGCCCAACATCATTCTTAGCAGCGGGTGTATGCTTCCCGCGCGGACAGCTTTTGTCATTCAACAGGAGACAGAGCATGTATTACCCGAAGTGCTTGGCGGAATACGAGAAAGGTTTTACCGAGTGTGCTGATTGCTCCAGCTCCAAAGCCTGTCGGGTGAAGATTTCCTCCAGCTCGTGGGTACCGGCGAACAGCAAACCGCAGTGCGGCGGCTGATCCAACAGTTCCCGTAGGGTCTCCAGGCACTCAATCGACAGATGCTGGGCTTCGTCAAAGACCAATAACACCTTGCGCTGGCTGAGATCGAAGCGCAGATTGCGCAGAACGTATTCGGAGCGGCCGGCGGAGTCAGGCGCGCCAACATTGACGAGCCGCCTACCACGTCCCCATGCGCAGGACCAACCCGGTTGTGAGCTGCAGCCCGTTCTGATAATTCACGCCGTTCAGCTCTTGCGTCCAGGAATGTGAATACTCCAGGCTAGCCACTCGCAAGGCCAGTGCATTATTGATTTTGTAATCCACTCCCGTTCCGGCGGAGACAGCGAACCCATTCGTGTCCCAATCCTTGGTGTAAAGATGGTGAAGAGCGTATCCCTGCTCGGCCGGCGGGGCGGCAGCGATCACTATGGCCTTTTCTTCGGGATACAGGATTTCCTGGGTGAGCTTGGTGCCGCCTACCAGGAACTGCGCGTGCGTGTTCCAGCGGCCGGACGTCGAGGGCGTCCAGCGAGGCCCGACCATGTAGCTCAGTGAATCGCCGCTGAGATTGGTTGGAAGGTCCAGCATCTTGCAGCCATTGACATCCACAACAATCTGCCATTCGGAGGCGACGCGAAACGCGATCGTACTCCCACCGCCCATGCAAGATCCTCTCGCGTCACTTCCCACATACGCCCGGTAGTTGGGAGTCACCGTGAATTCGAAAGGAGCAACTCCAGCGGGAGGATGCGCCACCCCGCTCTTGGTAGCTTGTTCCATGAAGCTCTTCACCACCGCCTCCTCCGGATACGGCTTGAACACACCTGGGCGGTCCTCGCGATGCCAGGGAAGCTCCCGGTTCAACACGTTGGCAAAGGAGCGTGATGGGTTCAGTCCCCCGCGGGCGAGCAAACGAACGTAGGGATTTTTCGTGCGAGATTCCACAAACCTTATGACGTAGCGATCCAGAGAGTCCTCGGCGAGGGTCCACCCCAGGCCGACGGTGGGTGTGATGACATGGTCTACAAACCCTTGCTGGGGAAACAGGGCCTGAATGTGCCCGAGCGAGGCTTCACTGATTGGGCCGATCTCGAACTGGAGACTGTAAACGTATGCGAAAGCGGCTCCCCGGAGCTTTGCTTTCCAGTATCGTCTGTTCTTGCCGAATTCTACTGTCCGGTAGGCCCGATCGTTGTGCTGCCACATGAATCCCGCCACCGCGCCTTGCATGGGGTGTCCGACGTAGTTAACCAAGAACGGGTCGCCGTCAGCCCATCCGTGAAGGTTCTCTACCGAATCAAAATACCCCGGCCAAAAGGCCGTGTGGAACGCATCACGGGTCCCCGATTCGGTAGTGTAGCGAAACACATGTTCGATCGTCAGGAACATCAGCGAGCTTTCGAACACGTGAGACCACGCTATTCCTCGTTGCGATTGAGCAGGCGGGGCCACCGCAATTACGCCCGCTCCCGACGCCCCAGCTTCGCCGCCTGGATTAACCGATACGTCCAGCGAACTGGATGGGCGTGCAGTTGGCGGCACCGACACCTCCGACGGGTCGCGGGGAATCTCCGCGATTGCCTGCGCGTGAGCATAAACCGCACTCGAGTAGAACAAGGCCAGACAAACGGCGAGAACGACTCGCCCTCTAGTCCGCGCGTGCTCGGCAATGAGGGCAGCCGCCCGGGCAATTACCGCTTCGGCATCCGCCAGCACTTCAATTTGCATGGAAACGCCTTTTCTTATGTAGTACGGCATCGCTCAACAACCGGCTCGCAGTGAACAGTGTAACGTTGGCCTCATTGGCCAGTTCCTCATTGTTGACATCGAGCTCAATACCTCCGGGGACTGCATGGCCGATCCCGCTGGCCAGGTTGACCAACACGGTGGCCAGCCGCTGGCGAGCGGTATGGCAGGTCAGCGACACGTGCATGGCGCGATAGACCACCAGATAATCAAAGGCAATCAACAACACATTCTCTACCAATCTTGGATATCGCGCAGCAAACTCCCGAATAGTGGCGCGGTCCCACACCAGCACGCAGCTATTCTTCACTGTTTCGGTGCTGACCAGGTACTGAAAAGGCTTTGACAAGAATGCGGCCGCGCCGAAGGTCTCGCCGGGCGGAAGCCAAAGCAGCAGCGTTTTT
>JBEKNL010000177.1:0-5696 GCA_049522855.1 Candidatus Korobacteraceae bacterium | reverse complement strand
CCCTTTGCCCTGCTCATAGGCTTGCAAAAACTTTCGCCGCAAATCATTCGCGTAGGGTCGTGCCATCGGGTGGAGCGGAGAATCGCCACCAACAGTCTACACTATCTCTAAAAATGCTCTAACGAAAGCCACTCAGGACCTAGGGCGCCGAGAACAGCTTCCACTCGCCCTGCACGTAATTGAAGATGAAATCGACCAGGTTCGTTCCGCTGCACCGATTGTTCTTGACGTCGGCCACCAAAATCGCCTGGCGCACGCCGTTGCGCACCGTCTCGCTGGCCGCGGTGCGGACCTTTTCCGAATGCGTGAGCAGCTCGCGGTCCGAGCAGGCGCGCGAACTGGCATCCAGCTTGATGGAAGTTTCGATACAGGAAGAATCGAACAGCTTGCAGTAGAGGCCGCGGCGATGCGACAACTGCTCTTCGACCTCGGCACGGCCCACTGGCTTGGCTTGTGGGCCAACGTGAAGACCTTCCTCGGGCACGTAGGACAAAAACTTCCTGGCATTCCCTTCGCGAATGGCGGCGAAGAAGTCGCGCTCCAATGCCGCGGTTTGCGGCGAGATCGAAGCATGTGGCGCCCTCGATGCACCTGACGGGGAAGCTGACTGGGCTCCGGCGGAGGCCGTCTTCATCAGCAGCATGGACGAAAGCATCGCGCTGAAAATGACGGCACGACGCAGGCCAGCTATCCACTTCATCTTCATCTACGCCGGCCCGCCTTCGTACTCTTGGTTTTGACCGCTGACTCGCGAGTGGCACTCTTTGGCTTAAGGACTGCCCCTCGGCGTGCGCCTGCCGCTGCGCTACGTTCCAACTCCGCTCGCCTCTTCATCGGCAGGCGCTCCCACACCAGATGGTAGGATTCGGAGATCATTTCGCGCAGCTCCGAGTCGGGCAGCGCGTTCAGCCGTTCCAGGCTGACCCACTGCGCGCGCGCCATGTACGGTGCAGGAATAATTCCGGGACGTTCGCAAAGCTCGGCAAAGTTCTCGGGCGTGCACTTGAACGAAACCCGTTGCGGCACCATCTCCATCGCCGCCACTACGAACAGCTTGCCCTCCACTTTGAAGCACAGGTCGGCTCCCCACTGCACGATTTCGGTGGTGTGGGGGAATTGGAGGCAATACTTCCGAATTGCTTCAATGTCCATCATCTGCTCCATTGCGCGAATGCTACCAGGCATTCGACAGGATAGTTTCCTCTAGCGGCGCCAGTTCAGGATAAGCCGGCTCCGCGGCCCGGGGACGCCGATGGTCATTTCCGATGGCGACAATCAGGAGCTAGTGGTAGCAAGAGAAAGCCGACACCCATTCCAGGATGTCGGCCGCTGCGTGCCGAAGTTCGGTCACAACCCGCGTTCGCGGACACTACTTTTTTCTTGATCCAAACGCTATCATTCGTGCTCGCAAATCTCCGCTTCGTGGATAGCGCTGTTGAGATGCTCTGATCGCTTTCTCGCGATGGCCGTGAAAATTGCCCTCAGCGCGCTGCAGATGTTCCCTGGCATTTCGCATCGCTTCTATCGCCTCGTGCACACGCGGGTGCGGTCCGCCGGGCTCCTGGGTCGCGGCAGGAGCCGCGGCGCTGGCTGGAACGGCCACGGGAGCCGCCGGTGTCTTGGGACCAGTTGCCGCCGCCGGGAATGCTACGGTTAACAGAACAGCTGCCGTGATCAACAGAGTCGAGAATCCAAGTTTCTTCATGTGCTTCTCCTCGTCCGAATTTCGGCGCGCGCCCGTAGCCGACGAATCAATGGCTATTCCCATTTTCGCCCGATGGACGCCCGAAACAACGGACGACGTTACCACATGCAGCGCGGCATGACCAGCCTGTAGAGGTTCTTTACCTACTCGATGCGCAGCGCCTCCATGGGCTCAATGCTGGCTGCCCTTCGCGCCGGAGTGAAGCCCGCCAATCCTGCCGCCAACGACAATACCACTACCGCAATTGAGATGCTCACGGGATCATAGGAGCATACGCGATAAAGTTGGTCGGCCATGTAGTGCCCGCCAGGCACGGACGTCAGTTGACCGGGTACAGAAGGGAGAGATCGCAAGAATATTCACCTGAGCCAAGGTGGAAAGGGAGCTTTTGAGGCTGTGCCTGCCAGCGGAGCTTTTTCTCGCCCGACAATCAGAGTAGCGCTGTCAAGCCGTGACCGTCGTCACTGATAGCGATGGTGGGAGCACGTCCTTCGTCGAGGCCCCACGCTCCCACCATCCCTGCCTTGCTGCGCAGCCTACGCGGCATTGTTGCTATTATCGGCCATAGTCGGGCAGTCCATTAGTGGCGCCTTGATGCTGCTTTCTACTCGGATCGGGATCCATGTGCTTGAGACGCCTGGTATGCGGTAACCGACCACGCCTGCCGTGTGGTAGCTTTTCTTAGCTATGCCATCGGTTCCGACTTTATCGCTCGAAGGAAGAGTCGCCTTAATCACGGGAGGCTCACGCGGCATTGGCGCGGCGACTGTCCGCCTGTTCGTTCGCGCTGGAGCCCGGGTAGTCGTCAATTACGTGCGGGCGCAGTCTGAAGCGCAGCGGCTGGTCGAGGAATGCGGCGCCGATCTGTGTCATGCGGTGCGCGCCGATCTCACCGGCACGCGGGAAGCGAAATCGCTGGTGCGCGCGGCCGTGGAGCGCTTCGGATCGCTCGATGCGCTGGTCGTCAACCACGGTATCTGGCTATCGGAGGAAATTGACATCGACCAGATGACGGACGGGCAGTGGCGCACCACTCTCGCCGTCAACCTCGAGAGCACATTCGCGTTAGTGAAACACGCGGTGGCGCAAATGAAGCGGCAGGCGCGCGGCGGACACATTGTGATGGTCAGTTCCACCGCCGGACAGCGCGGCGAGGCCGGCCATGTGGACTACGCTGCCACCAAGGGTGCGATCATCAGCATGACCAAGGGGCTTTCGACCGAACTCGCCCCGCATGGCATTTACGTCAACTGCGTTGCGCCGGGATGGGTTGACACAGACATGACGGCGGGAGCGCTGTCTGATCCTGCTCGGCGCCAAAGAATCTTCGCCGCGATTCCGCTGGGGCGGGTCGCCACACCGGAAGAGGTTGCCGCGCCCATCCTGTTCCTCTGCACCAAACACGCAGGGTTCATCACCGGCGAGGTCTTCAATGTAAACGGGGGCGCAGTGCTGGTGGGGTGACTTCTGGCGCGAGGCGGGCGGCTACTCGTCGCTGGGCGATTCGGCGAAACCCATTTCCGCCAAGTGAGATTCTGGGATGTCCACCAAGGCCTCGGTGGTGCACCCGGTGGCCCGGAGTTCCCCCAGCATGGCCTCAACCTCACTCCCGGGAAGCGCCCAACTGTGGCGCAGAAACTCATCGAGCCCAGGAGCGTCGAAAACCCGCACCCACGAATTCGCGCCGACGTTGATGTTCGCCTGGTATTGCGGCGGATCGGGTTTCAGGCGAAAGATGTGCAATGTTCCTGGCATGGGCTTCCCGATAAGGGCGACCAGAGCCGAGTGCGGGCGTTAGCGCTAATCCGCTGCATTTTATGATTGGCATCGCTACTTGCGCAAGCGGACGCTGAAAAGAAAAAGGCGGAGACTAGCGCCCCCCGATGCTGGCTGATTCGGAGATAAACTCAGGCTTCCATGCTCGACGCTTCAGGAAAGCGGAGCTTGGATTTCGACAACGATTTGTTGAGCAGGTCCTCGACCTCGGCTTCCGCCCGATTTCTTGACATCGCCAACTCGCTCACCAGCAGGTAGCGGGCCCGCTCCAGCATTTTCTTTTCCCGGAAGCTGAGTGGTTTGGATTGGGCCAGAACCAGCAGACCTTTGAGGACCACGGCAACATCAAGCAGAGAACCAGTGCGCATCTTGTCGGAATTTTCCTTGAAGCGGTATTTCCAATCGGCGTGGTTCTCGCACTTTCCATCGTTGAGAAAGTCTAAAATCTTCTGCACCTCGCCATTGCGCACCACTCTCCGCAACCCGACACTGCCGACGTTGTGAAAGGGCACCATGACCTTCAAACTACTGGCCTTGATCTTTAGTAGGTAGAATTTCTCGACTTGCGCGCCGATGGTGCGGCTGTTGATCTGCTCGATTACGCCCACCCCGTGGTTGGGATAAACGACCTTGTCTCCGATGCTGAAACTTAGGTTATGCATGAGGGCCAGAGCATTACACCCAGACACTGAACCTGGGTTTTACGGGGAAAAACGGCTCTTTCGCTGCTAGAAGTATACCCCCGTTTCTTCGAAGGGGTCAATTGACGGGGTGTTAGGGGAATTGCCGGCCGGCGCTATGTCCCCAAGCAGCCCACGACGGATCAATCTGTTCACCATTCCCCGTCTTACAGTGCTGCCAGGCCACCTCCGTTCGCGTGGAGAAATACTCCTCGTCGTATAATGGTGCAATGCTTTCGGGAGGCGTCCAGCCGGTCCGAAGCCATCAACTCCGAAGTATGCCTGAACACATCAAGAAGAAGCTGTCGGAAGAGATTTTGGTTCTCGAGCACGAGCTCAATCACGAGCTGCCCAAAGAGCTGAAGAAGGCGGTAGCCATGGGCGATCTCAGCGAGAACGCCGAGTACCACATGGCCAAGCAGCGGCAGGAGTTTGTCCGCGCCCGTCTGGGTCAACTCAAGCAGCGCATGGCTGACCTCTCGATGATCAATATGGCGAACATTCCCCGCGACCGCGCCGCTATTGGCTCGACCGTGGTGATCTATGATTCCACCAAAGAGGAAAAGATCGAGTACAAGCTGGTGACCAGCGAAGAATCGGATGTGACCAAGGGATTGATCTCTACCACTTCCCCGATCGGCCGCGCCCTCATGGGGAAAAAAGTAGGCGACGTCAGCGAGGTCGTCACCCCTGCCGGCAAGCGCGAACTAGAGGTGCTGAAACTGACCACCATTCACGATGAAGGATAATGGCGCGCAATGACCTGGACGAGCGCAGTCGGGCGGTCCTGCAAGTGGCTTTTGTACAAGATTGTCCACGGCCTTGCGCTCACCCGAATTTCGCCTAACGCGCTCACCTTCATTGGTTTGCTGATCAACGTGGTAGCCGGCATTCTGTTCGGCTATGCCCACGCCGAGAACCAGCGCCGCATGTTTCTCTACGCCGGACTGGTGATCATTGGGGCCGGCATTTTCGACATGGTGGATGGCCGTGTAGCCCGCGCCACCAACCAGGTCACGCAGTTCGGCGGCTTCTTCGATTCCATCATCGATCGCTATAGCGATGTGGCGCTGTTCTTCGGGCTGCTGGTGTATTACGCCCGCGCCAACCGGTTCTTCTACGTGGTGATGGCCGCCTTCGTCATGATCAGCTCGGTGATGGTGAGCTACGCCCGCGCGCGCGCCGAGTCGCTCATCCCCAGCTGCAAGGTCGGCTTCATGGAGCGGCCGGAGCGCATCGTGCTGATCATCATCGGAGCACTGTTCAACTGCATGGGCCCGGTGCTATGGGTGATTGCCCTGCTCAGCACGATTACGGTCATTCACCGCGTCACCCACACCTATCAGGTCCTGAAAGTGATTGAACCGCCATCCAGCCCCGTGCCGCCCGATCCCCTGAAATTTGAAGAGATCGTGGGCTAGAGCATTTTCAATGTTATCGTAGACCATATCCGCAATGAGAGAACCAAGCTAAAGCGTTGTCGGCGGTAATAGCTCGCAGGGCTTCTGCGATGGCGCCTTCCAGAGCTTCTGCGG
>JBEKNL010000176.1:0-7312 GCA_049522855.1 Candidatus Korobacteraceae bacterium | reverse complement strand
CCCCGGCCAGACTCGGAATCGTTGTTGCCGGCGCCTGGATCGGCCAACCGCCTTAGCATTTCGAAGCGGAAGGAAACATGTGGCTTGGTTTCGACCTCGGTACGCAAAGTGTCCGTGCCATGTTTGGTGTCCTTTCACCAGACTGCTGAAAACCGGCGTAGCGCCGGTCCTTGCAGCCCTACTACCCAGATCAAGCCGGGTGCTGCGATCAGACCGTAAGCGTGGCGAGTGCGTCCGGCACATCCGTCGACTCGAAGTTATAGGTAACGTCCTTCCACACTTCCAGCGCCAACCGAATCTGCCGGCTCCCGATTTCATCGACAAGTCGCCGTCCAAAACCAAGTACGCCGATTCGATCGTGGAAGCCGACACTCGGGTTGGGCAGATCATGGACAAGATTCGCGCACTCGGTCTGGACAAAAACACGCTCGTCATCTGGACGACCGACAACGGGGCATGGCAAGATGTTTATCCCGACGCCGGTTACACCCCGTTCCGAGGAACCAAGGGCACCGTCCGCGAAGGCGGCAATCGCGTGCCGGCGATTGCCTGGTGGCCGGGCAAGATCAAACCGGGATCACGCAACTACGACATCGTTGGCGGCCTGGATTTGATGGCTACTTTCGCGTCGTTAGCCGGAGTGAAGCTGCCCGAAAAGGACCGCGAAGGCCAGCCCTGCATCTTCGACAGCTACGACATGTCGCCGATTCTGCTTGGTACCGGCAAGGCGCCACGGATCACCTGGTTCTACTTCACCGAGGACGAACTTTCTCCCGGCGCGGTTCGCTACAACAATTACAAAGCCGTCTTTAATCTTCGTGGTGACGACGGCCAACAAACGGGCGGTCTCGCCGTGGACACCAACCTCGGCTGGAAAGGCGCCACCAAGTATGTCGCTATCGTTCCCCAAATCTTCGACCTCTGGCAGGATCCTCAGGAACGCTACGACATCTTCATGAATAACTACACCGAGCGAACCTGGATGATGATTCCGATCGGACAGGAAGTTCAGAAGATCATGGCGACCTATGTTAAGTACCCGCCGCGCAAGCTCCAGAGCGTCGGCTATACCGGCCCCATCACCATTTCCAACTACCAGCGATTCCAATGGATCCGGGAGATGTTGCAGAAAGAAGGCGTCAGCATTCCCGTACCAACCGGGAACTGAATCAACCGGGCGCTCGGCAAGCTGGGCGCCCCCTCTTCCTATTCGAAATCACTTAGTCCGTGCGTGGGCGGCGAGCAGGAACCTGGCTCCTCGGGGCAACCGTTCCGATAGCTGTTGAAAAATCGCCATCTCGTGCGTAATCCGGCTGAGCGTCGCCGGTCGGGATAACGTGCGGAATGGTCTGTTCACGACACCTATCCGTCAATAGGCTCGCTATTCCCAAAGGCGCTTGCAGCCACCTGTCGCAAGTGACAGTTCCCAAATAGCCAGACTCGTGGTGAACTTGCAGGCCATCGCTACGACAATCCAGCGACGGCCTTAAAAGGACGCCGTGCGGGCAAGATAGGGGCGGCTAATGAGCAGCATGGCGATAAGCTTGAGCGTGTTCGCTTGTGTGTTCGGCGGTGCTTTGTTTGGCAGGTTTCTCAGCCGCGTTCTGCCGAAAAGTCATCTGGAAGATGCCTCAAGAGATGTCGTGAAGCTGACCATGGGACTGCTCGCCACGCTGACTGCTTTGGTTCTCGGTCTGCTGATCGCTTCGGCTAAGAGTTCCTTCGACGCACAGACTGCCGACGTGACAGAAATGTCCGCCAAGGTGGTCCTGTTGGACCGCGTGTTGGCCAATTACGGTCCCGAGGCGAAAGAAGTGCGTGACCTGCTGCGAGGCGTAGTTGCCCTTAACCTTGATCGGTTGTGGCCGCAGGAGCGTTCGACAACTTCTGGACCGCCGGTGCCCGCCAGGTTTGGGTCGGAAGTGCTTTATCAAAGGATTCAGGCGCTGTCGCCAACAAACGAGACGCAGCACTCGCTCCAGGCCCAGGCGACGAGCCTAGCGATGAGCCTCGGCGAAACCCGCTGGTTGATGTATGCCCAGGCCGCCAACTCGGTTTCGAAACCCATGCTCGCAATCCTGGTTTTCTGGCTCACGATGATTTTCATCAGCTTCGGACTCAGCGCGCCCCGCAACCTGACCGTGACCAGCGCCTTATTGGTCTGCGCGTTGTCAGTCTCTGGCGCGATCTTTCTGATTCTGGAGCTATATGCCCCTTACGGTGGCCTAATTGCGGTCTCAAGCGCCCCGCTCCGCAACGCCCTCATGCAGCTTGGTCAGTAACATAGCGTCTATGTGGTGTTGGTCGCTTGCCGGATGTGAACGTGTTGCAGTGCTGTGCAACGTGGTTTTCTTCCTCAATCTTCCGGGACTGTGGGCCATCGTTAGCATGCTGCTGTCGGTCGTCGCGCTGATTTTCCTGGGCTTGGGACTGAAGCACGCTTTCGGACGACCGGTGGTTTATAGAAGGAAAATTCTAAGCTCGGTCCTCTCTTTGGTCTCGCTGCTGCTAGTGGGCGTGGCGATCTTCGCGTTCTTCAGCGCGCGGGCCATCCCAACGTCTGCGGGTGCGCCGCAGATAGGACAGAGGGTACCTGACTTCACGCTGGCCGACACCAATGATCAGCCGGTTTCGTTAGCCCAACTCTTAGCACAAGCAGCCAACGATTCGAAAGTCATGCCGGCTAAATCGGAGTCCAACGGGCTCGCGGTGGCACTGAGATGGCGTTTGGACAGATGCAGGTAGATGGTGGTTTCTTCCAAATCGTGATGCCCTAGCAGCAACTGAATGGTGCGCAGATCAGCGCCGGCTTCTAACAGGTGGGTTGCGAAACAATGCCGCAAGGTGTGGGGATGGATGTTTTTATCCTGCAGGCCAGCGCGGCGGGCGGCATTGCGACAAGCGTGATAGACGGCCTTGGGGGTGATCGGATGGTCCGCCGTATGGCTACAGCCCCCGGGGAACAACCACTGGGAGGGTTTGCGCTTTAACCCGCGCCAATACTCGCGCAAGGCATCCAGCAGCTTGGGGCTGAGTATGACGTCACGATCCTGGCGTCCCTTGCCCCCTTGGATATGGATGACCATCTGTTGACTATTGATATCGCTGATCTTGAGGCGCGCCAGTTCGGCACGCCGTACCCCGGTGGCATAGAGCGTCATCAGTACGATGCGATGAAAGGGAGTCAGTGCCGAGTTGATCAGACGAGCGACCTCGTCTTGACTGAGAATGATCGGCAGCTTCAGCACTTTCCTGGGATAGGGAGTTTCGGCCACGCTCCAGGCCCGCTTAAGTGTCTGGATGTAGAAGAAGCGCAGCGCCGCCAACCGCTGGTTCACCGTATTCGGCGCCAACTTCCACTTCTTGAACAAGGCGGCTTGGTACTCGCGGATGTGTTGTGGGCCCAACTGTTCGGGCGAACGGTGGAAATACCGGGAGAAGTGTTCGACGGTGCGAACGTAACAATCGATGGTGGTCTGAGCGTAGTTCCGACGCTCAAGTTCTTCGAGCATGATCTTGCGAAGATGGGTCACAGAGAAATCCTCCTTTCTCTGCGAGCCACCTTAGATCAGCTCCCTCCAAACTGCTCGCCTACGACACGCGCAAGCGTCCGCCGTACCACGGCTTCGTTCAAGTCCGGTTCGGGGAAGTCACTTGGACGTATTGTCGGCGTTCCGTCCTTGTGGCCGCGACCTGGTGGAGTTCTTCAACAGCACGGGTTGGGCGTTTTACGTCAAGTGGCGGTCCCAATGCGGTTGCGGATGCCGGCCGACTCCCGAGGAACATATTCCATCCGGTTCAGATAGGGTGCGAGTTGGCCTGATTACGCCAGCAACGCGGCTAAACCCCCCTTCCTAGGAAGCGAAGATGAGTTTCTTGACCACAGGAGGAGGTTGGCTCGGTCGCGGAACGGAGCACGTAGTCCGGCACTTAAGTGCAAATTTTTGCGCCTCTATAGATTCGGCTTTTATATTTTCCAATGAGTTACGACGGAGACATAATTGCAAGTAAAGGTGTTCGAGTAAAGTCTCAACTCGCGAATCAAGTCTCGCAACCACGGAGGATATACACTTGAACAGGAAATTTGGATGGATGTTTTGTCTGCTGTCCCTTTCCCTCTTCAGCGCGTTGCCGGCACACGCAGGATCGGACACTTGGGACGCCTGGAATCTGAATAACAACGGCGCGACTGGACTGCTTCTGCAGGCAAGCTCCCCCGGCAGCTGGAATAGTTTCCCTGGCTCAATCGATGGTGCGTTTGATGTGCTGGGCACTAACGGCGCCTTTTACACCAATTTGGTACCCCCTGTCTACAACTGCTGCACCGGCTATACCATCGGCGGGTCGACTTCGTTAGTCGGATTTGTCAGCGATGCCGAACAGTTCACGTCCCAGTTAAGCGGCAATGTGAGTCAGATTGACGTCGGCTTGGGCTGGGCGGCGGGCGACAACAGCGCCACTGTAAGTCTGTGGACGAGCGTTGGAAATCTACCCTTTGCTGAACTGCATTCCTGGGTTGTCACAAACCAGCCCGTCTTTGGAAGCACCTCTACCCAGCTAACTACGATCAATACCAGCGGAGAGGGAATTTCACTCACCGAGGGTGATCAGTACTTTGTCGTGATCGAAGCAGCCACCACTGGTGGCGGGACCACCCCGGAGCCCAGCTCCCTGTTGTTGCTCGGCACCGGATTGGTTGGAGCATTCGGCGTTATTCGTCACAAGTTGAATCGCTAACCCTCACGTAGTTGACTTCACAAGCCGGAGCCAATCAGCTCCGGCTTTCTTGTTGCCCAATCCCGGTGACGCGCAAGCTCGGAAGCCGACCGATGTCGCTCTCCTGGAACATTTGGAAATGGGGAAGAGTGCCGAGCCCAAGACATCCCGGCTGCTCAAGTATCGCGAGTTTTCTCAGTTGCACTCGCCGCCCTTTCGGCTGCAAGCTCAGCACGCCACTGCCGGTTCTCGGCTGGTACGTTTTGGAGCGCGTCGCCCTTGCCGAGCGGTAGAACCGGAACGGATGTGCTGGTTCCCGTTCCATTCCGTCGCTTGTCTTGCGCCCTGCCGAGCCAGTTGGTAATGAAGCGCTCGGCTTTCACCTTGCGGCGCCTCGGGTTGCTCTCCAACCACGCAATCATGTGGCGCAATTCGGCCTCAACGTCCACGCCGGGAAACAACCCGCCCCAGTGATCGATTTGCTCCCGCGTCACCTCATAGGCTTTTTCTTTACCAGCACGCGGCAGTACATACACTGCGGCAGATTCTTTCTTTGAACGAAGGGTTGCCAGTTTTTCGAGTACGATTTGGTAGGTATTGCCCTTGTGATCGTCAGCGGCTTTCCGGTTGACAATTATCCGTCCATCGCGTTCTAGTTCCGCGAGACGATACAGGGTGGCCCGCTTCGACAGGCAGCAGTTCTCTGCGATGGTCTTAACCTTGGGCCAGCACAAGCCCGCGTCGTTGACATACGTGGCAAGGACGAGAAGAACAAGGCGTTGAACCCGGTCTCGCGGACCGTAGTCCCGCACCGCTTTGATGATCTCGAAACTTTTCATCTCACTATCGCTGTCCTGCGGCAATTCATGTGTCAATGAAGGGCATAGGGGCCCTGGTTGGACGAAATGCTAGCACAAACGACCTCCGTGGGCGGGTGGCCACCCTTTCGCCCGGTGCTGCCAGCCCCAGGCTGGCAGCTTTAGTAGGTAATCCTGAGCATAGCCTTCAATCGCTACACGGTGGGTGACCAGCCGCCGTCAGAGCGGCTCTGCCTCTTCCCGGACAGCCGCCCATTGACGTGAGACAGAAGTCTCATTCGGGGGAGTCACTTGGACGTGTAGTCGCCGTTCCGTCTCTGTGGCCGCGACATGGGGAAGTTCTTCAAGAGCACGCGATGGGCGTTCATCGTCCAAGTGAAGCGAACACGTTCGTAAACACTTGCCGACTTGCGGGGAGTGATCTCCCCCAAGCCGGTTTGTGGCCAACTTCCGGCTGCGGCCACTCGTCCCGGATGGCACTTATCACTCGGGGACGTGACGTGTGGCACCGACTTCGATGCCAGGAAAGCGCACGCTATTTTGCTGCGACCTCACGTCTCCCCGGTGGTCGCTGCTGCGAGGCAGAGTACGCTCCGATCGCCGTCAAGCGTGGTCCAAACTCGCTTCGTTTTCGCCTCGAACGCGAAGCGGGATTTACCTATCTGGAGCCGTATAGAGCAGTATGCCCGCTGCCTGGTAATACCCAGTTCTGTCCGAGCGTGCATCAAGCGCTGCTTCTCACTTAGCGGCGCGCTAGCTCGTTACCGCATACCTTTTCCTGGAGGCTTTTATGCTTCACCTCGATACTGGTAACACCGGTTTCATGATTCTTTGCACCAGCCTGGTCATGCTCATGACGCCCGGCCTGGCGTTCTTTTACGGCGGACTGGTGGGACGCAAGAACGTTCTCGCCATCATGATCCAGAGCTTCGTTTCCATGGGCTGGACAACCGTCATCTGGTACCTGTACGGCTATTCGCTGTGCTTCAGCGGAGACTGGCACGGGATCATCGGCAACCTGCACAACGTGTGCCTGCGCGGCGTCAATCTTTCCACACCTTCTGCTCCGAACGACACTATTCCGGCTATGGTCTTCATTGCCTATCAGATGATGTTTGCCATCATTACCCCCGCTCTCATCTCGGGTGCGTTCACCAACCGCGTGACCTTCAAGGCCTACTGTCTTTTCCTGACCGCATGGCTCACCTTCGTTTATTTCCCCTTCGTGCATATGGTGTGGGGTGGAGGCATCCTGCAACGCTGGGGAGTGGAGGACTTCGCCGGTGGGATCGTGGTCCACAACATAGCTGGACTTGCCGCCCTCGCTTCTGTCCTTTATGTCGGTAAACGCCGCGTGCTCGACCGCGGACCCCACAGCATTCCCTTGGTGGCCTTGGGTACCGGCTTGTTGTGGTTCGGTTGGTACGGTTTTAACGCCGGCAGCGAGATGCGCGTGGATTCGGTGACGGGGACGGCGTTCCTGAACACCGACATCGCCGCGTCGTTCGCGGCCGTGGCCTGGCTGGTGGTGGCGTGGATCCGTGAGCGGAAGCCCAAGTTCCTCGGCCTGTTGACCGGTGCGGTTGCCGGACTCGCAACCGTAACTCCCGCGGCGGGATATGTTTCGCCAACCACCGCCGTCATTATCGGCGTGGTCTCCGGAGTGGTTTGTTACTTCGCGGTCGAGATGAAGAACAAACTGCACTGGGACGATGCGCTCGATGTGTGGGGCGTTCACGGAGTCGGTGGCTTCCTCGGCATCGTGATGCTTGGGCTGT
>JBEKNL010000175.1:0-6003 GCA_049522855.1 Candidatus Korobacteraceae bacterium | reverse complement strand
TGCTTCTTGTTTTTCCTTCTTAGAAAGGTTTTGGTTTTCAGGGTCTCGCAGGGGCGAAGCCCCCGCGGGGTGCAGGAGGGTTTACTCCCACCGATTCACCCACGAATTCTCCCGACGATCCATTTTTTAAGGTGCCACGCTCTTTCGCGGAACAGACCAAGATACCGGGTCGCGAAATGTTCTACGATGAGTCTTATAATCAGGCAAACTTTCAGCTTGCGTCAGATGAAACAGACCTGAGCATGTTCGAACCTTTCTTCAGGAAGGCTCTCGACGAACGAATGAAATAGCATCATTCAGAGCCTGCTTAGATAGAATCAGGTCTACCTTCCCTGTCGATTTTTACCGAGTTCAGCACCACATCTTTGTTGGGCTTGTCCTGGCGATTGCGCGGGAGCCTGGTGATTTTGTCCACCACGTTCTGGCCCTCGACGACTTCGCCAAAGATGGTGTGATTGCCGGTTAGCCACTGCGTTGCTGTGACGGTGATGAAGAATTGCGAGCCGTTAGTGCCCGGCCCAGAGTTCGCCATGGCCAGCTTGCCCGGCTTATCGAACTTGTGCGGTGAGCCCTTGGTCTCGTCCTGAAACTGGTAGCCGGGGCCACCCATGCCGGTACCGGTCGGGTCTCCGCCCTGGACCATGAAGTCGGGAATCACCCGATGGAAGATGGTGCCGTCATACAGGCGAGCTTTGCTCTTGCTCTTGGTGTGGGGGTGGGTCCATTCGCGCGCGCCTTCCGCAAGCTCGATGAAGTTTTTCACGGTGATGGGCGCTTCCTGCTCGAAGAGGCGGCAGACAATGGTTCCTTCGCTGGTGTCCAGGGTTGCATAAACGCCGGGTTGCCGGGCCATGATGATTCCTTTCGTTGATGGCTGAAGTAATGACAGCTCCAGGTGGGGAGCCGGTATAAGGCGGACGAGGCCCCTGGCTCTATTGTAGGTGGAAATCGCGGGCCCGTCGAAAAGACCATGTGGGGATTAAGAGGGTGCGTGAAAACTGTGCCGTCCCCGAAGGGACTCGTTGTTTTTTTCACTTTACCCAGGGCTTCCGCCCTGGGCTAAAAGCAATTCCGCCCCTGCTCCACCCCAGTTCGCGCAAAAGCGGCGCGAGCTGGGGAGCCCGGCTGCGGGGCTCGATTTTGCACGATCCGTTCCACCGTGCCAACTCGAAACGACTTCTCACACCCGCTCTTCAAGCTCGCCAGATAGAATGGCTGTTCCGAGATTCTGCCCATGCCTTCGAACTGGCTCTTCTGGGTCCTATTCAACGTGTTCGTGTTGGCGCTGCTGGCGCTCGACTTGGGCGTCTTCCACCGCACGAAGCACGTGGTGGGCTTTCGCGAGGCCATGGGCTGGACGCTGGTTTGGATTTCTCTGGCAGCGGGCTTCGCCGTCCTGATTTACTTTTTCGGACACACCATGGTGGGCAGCCATGCCCGGCCCAACTCCCAGTTGTCGCTGGAGTTCATCACAGGCTACCTCATCGAGCAGTCCCTCAGCGTCGATAATCTGTTCGTTTTTCTGCTCATCTTCCGCTACTTTCAGGTCCCGCGGCAGTTGCAGCACGAGGTGCTGTTCTGGGGCATCCTGGGTGCGCTGGTCATGCGCGCCATCTTCATCGTCGCGGGCATCACGCTGCTGAACCGCTTCCACTGGTTCATCTACATCTTCGGCGGGGTCCTCATTTACAGCGGCATCAAACTGTTCCGCCAAAAAGATCAGGAGATCAACCCTGAGTCGAACCTGGTACTGCGCGGCTTTCGCAAGCTATTCCCCGTGACCAAAGACTTTGAGGGTAGCAAGTTTTTCGTGCGACGCGGGCTGGTGCGATATGCGACCCCGCTGGCGGTGGTGCTGATCGTAGTGGAGACGACCGACGTGCTGTTTGCGACCGACTCCATTCCGGCGGTATTGGCGGTGACACGCGAGCCGTTCATCGTCTATACGTCCAATGTGTTTGCGATTCTCGGACTGCGCTCTCTCTATTTTGCGCTGGCAGGAATGATCGAAGTGTTCCACTTCCTGCATTACGGCCTGTCGCTGATTCTGATCTTTATCGGCGTGAAGATGGTGGCGTCGAGTTACGTGCAGATTCCTATTGGCGTCGCACTGGGAGTGGTCGCCAGTGTTTTGCTGATCTCGATTCTCTTGTCGCTGTTGTTTCCCAAGAAAAAATAGAAAGCCACGTAGCAGATTTATTCGAAGCGAATCTTGTCGCCGCTAACCACGGAATGCTTGCGGAATTTTGCGTCATTCTTCAGGGGAAAGTCGAGGCGATAGTGAGCGCCGCGGCTTTCCTCCCGTGCCAACGCCGAGCGTGCGATCAGCAGTCCGGCCTGTAGTATGTTCGCTGCCTCGTGTGAACGACGATCGCCCGAGGCAGGCTGTTGCTTCTGCAAGTCGCCCAACTCCGAGACAACCTGGCGCAGGCCTTTTCCATCGCGCACCACGCCTACGTACTGCCACATCAGCGATTGCACTTTCTTGATGAACGCCTCAATCTGTGCCGGCTGTCCATTGGTAGATACGGCGGCATTCTCAGCTCCTGCAACCGCTGGGTTGTGACGACGTGACCGCAGACGCTCACGCATGTTCTGAGCAGCACGCGCTCCGTACACCAACCCTTCCAGCAGCGAATTGCTGGCCAGCCGGTTGGCTCCGTGCACGCCGGTACAAGCCACCTCTCCAGCTGCATATAGACCGGGGAGAGAAGTCTGTCCGCGGAGATCGGTGCGCACTCCGCCCATGGCATAGTGCGCCGCGGGACGAATGGGAACCAGTTCGGTAGCAATGTCGATGTTGTACTCCATGCAGGTGGAGTAAATGGTGGGAAAACGTTTGCGTACGCGGTCGGCATGCAGGTGGGTGAGGTCGAGATACACGGCGGCATCGGGACGCTTTACCAGCTCCAGTTCATGTGCAATCGCGCGGGCCACAACGTCGCGCGGAGCCAGTTCCGCCAACTCGTGGTACTTGGGCATGAAGCGTTTCAGCTCAATGTTTCGCAGATATGCGCCTTCTCCGCGCAGCGCCTCCGACAAGAGAAACCGCGGAGCGTTCTTCAGGTACAACGCGGTGGGATGGAACTGCACGAACTCCATGTCGCTGATCTCGGCGCCGGCACGATGCGCCATGGCAACCCCGTCCCCGGTTGCAACCGAGGGATTGGTGGTGTCGCTGTAAACGTGGCCCAAGCCGCCGGTGGCGAGTAATGTGCCGCCGGCAAAGATGTCGTGAGATTGGCCCGAGGGGTCGAGAACGCGGACCCCAACCACGCTGCCGTCACGCACCAGCAAGTCGGTGGTGAATTCGAATTCCCGGAAGGTGATCTCCTTCAAAGCCGAGGCCTTTAGAAAGAGCGCCCGGCCGATTTCACGCCCGGTGGAGTCGCCGTGGGCGTGCAGCACGCGGTTGCGGCTGTGCGCTCCCTCGCGAGTAAATGCGATCTTGGTGCCGGCGCGATCGAACTCCGTGCCCCACGCGATCAGCTCCTCGATACGGGGCGGGCCTTCTTCCACCAGGATTCGCGCAGCCTCTTCGTTGCACAGGCCGTCGCCCGCCTTGAGCGTGTCCTCCAGGTGGAGGCGGACTTCATCGTCATCGCTAAGCGCGGCGGCGATGCCACCTTGCGCGTACTGGGTGTTGGATTCCGTGACCCCGCGTTTCGCCAGACACAGGACGCGTCCTGCGGACACCAGTTCCACCGAGGCCCGCAGACCTGCGATGCCCGCACCCACCACGATGAAATCGGATTCGGAAGGAAGAGCTTTCACGGGTTCATGGTAGCACTTACACGGAGCGCGGGATTCGGTATATGGGACGGCCAAACCAAATGGGAAATCGCACCGAACGAGTGCGACAGCAACTCTCATCCATTACACTAAGAGCTTGACTCGCATCCCGGTTCACACCCCATCCCGATCCTATGAAGTGCTGGTCGAGCGAGGCTTACTGCGCTCGGCGGCCGCCGCACTGAGCGGTACTGTGCCTCTGGATTGGCGCATCTTTGTGGTGACGCAGGCGCCCGTGCGCAAGCACTGGGGCGACATCCTGCGCAAGAGTTTTAGCAAAGCCGGGCGCAAAGTCGAAATCATCGAGATGCCAGACGGAGAGCGCGCGAAGACCCTTTCGCAACTGGAGAAGCTTGCCTCGAAACTGGTGAGTCGCGGCGCCGACCGGCGGTCGGTGATTCTGGCGCTGGGCGGTGGAGTGGTGGGCGATGTCGCAGGGTTTCTGGCGTCCGTCTTCATGCGCGGAATTCCCGTCGTGCAAACACCGACGACTCTGCTCGCGCAGGTTGATTCGGCGATCGGTGGCAAGACCGGGGTGAACCTGAAGTCGGGCAAAAACCTGCTCGGCACTTTTTATCAGCCGCTCGCCGTGCTTGCCGATCCTGATGTGCTGGCGACGCTGCCCGAGCGTGAGTACCGCTCCGGCCTGTTCGAGGCAATGAAGTACGGGATGATTAGCAACCCCGCCATCTTCGAGTTGATGGAATCGAACCGCGACGCTTTGCTGCGTCGTGATGGCGCGCTGTTGGAGACGCTGATTACAGAATGCATTCGCGTGAAGGCAGACGTAGTGAGCGCCGACGAACGGGAGAGCGGCGAACGCCGCATCCTGAACTTTGGACACACCATCGGGCATGCGCTGG
Source organism: Candidatus Korobacteraceae bacterium (assembly GCA_049522855.1). Taxonomy (GTDB): domain Bacteria; phylum Acidobacteriota; class Terriglobia; order Terriglobales; family Acidobacteriaceae; genus Bog-257. Next base: position 1,348 of record JBEKNL010000175.1, on the reverse strand, counting down.
AGGCGGAGACTGATTACGAGCAGTTCCTTCATGGCGAGGCGGTGGGCTGGGGAATGATTGCCGCCACTGTGATTGGGGCCGGAATGCAGATGACCGACTCGCGCACTGCGCAACGGATCGTCGGGCTGGTGCGCGCCTACGCGCCGTTGCCGAGGGTGGACGTGAACAGCGAAGGCATCGCCAAGCGACTTCTCTCCGACAAGAAGACGGTGGGCGGTGTGCCGCATTTCGTTCTGCCGACGGGTATCGGCAAGGTCGCAGTGGTCAATACAGTGCCGGAACGAGCGGTTATCCACGCCGTCGAAGAAGTCAAGAAGTTGTCAGAGGCATAGCGTTGGCCCAGGACGACAAATCGCCGGTCAGACCTTCGGATCGCCGGACGGACCAGCGCATCGTGGGCGCAGCCCCGGCCGGCGCGCGAGACGAAGCATCGGCCGCCAAGGCGGTGCGCGATATGTTCACCTCGATCGCGCCCCGCTACGATCTGCTGAACCACGTGCTCTCGATGAACATCGACCGGGTATGGTGGAACCGCACCGCCCGCGTCTTCAGCGAGGTGCTGCGACGCCCTGACGCGCAGGTGCTCGACCTGTGCTGCGGGACCGGCGACATGACGTTTGCGCTGCATCGTCGCCTGACCACCCCAACGAGTGCCAAATCACCCCAGCAGACGCAAAAGAGGCGTCTGCCGGGGACCCCGACAAAAGCGGCACTCGTTGGAGGACCCATGAATTTCGCATCCACGCAAATCTTCGGGGCCGATTTCTCGCACGCCATGCTGGTGCGCGCGGAGCAGAAGTCGGCAGGCAGGAACATCGGCTGGGTCGAGGCTGACGCGTTGAACTTGCCGTTCGCCACGGGCCAGTTTCAACTGGTGACCGCCGCTTTCGGCTTCCGCAATCTCGCCAACTATGACCGTGGACTGGCCGAGATTTACCGTGTCCTTGCGCCCCAGGGAGAGGTGGGTATTCTCGATTTCGGCGAGCCCAAGGGGCTAATCGGCAAGTTGTATCGAGTGTACTTTCGGCGGGTGCTGCCGGCCATCGGCACGCTCATTTCCGGCGTGCGCGGCCCGTATGCCTATCTGCCCGCATCGGTGCTGCGCTTTCCGTCCCCCGACCAAATGTTGCAGCGAATGCGCGCTGCCGGTTTCCGCGAAGTCTCCTGGACGCCCTACACGTTTGGGATCGCCGGCCTGTATCGGGGGAAGAAATAGTGGTCAGTGGTTAGCAGCCTGTGGTGCAAGCAGCTGATTTTGGGCACGGCCAGCGGCGTACTCGGGTTCGTGGGCTCGCCAAGGATTTCACGCCGGACGTTGAGATTCGACTTCTGTAGAGCCAATTCCGAG
>JBEKNL010000174.1:0-6009 GCA_049522855.1 Candidatus Korobacteraceae bacterium | reverse complement strand
AGTGGGAATCCCGCCGCTCTTGCGGGATTTCCAAACGGAGGGGGAAAGTCCCGTCTTTGGACTTTTCCACGCAGTGGCTTTTTCCACGGCCCCTTTTACCCACAGATTCTGCTACAGAGCCGGATTTCTGAGATGGCTATCGCTCGATCACCTTGGGAACTTTGAAGAAGACGCCGTCCGAAGCGGGCGCATTGCGCAACGCTTCCTCGTGGGGTAGTGAAGGACGCGGCTCGTCGGCCCGCATGGCGTGAGCGAATCCTTCAGTACCGCTCGTCTCATCGCCTTCAGTGGAGCCGGTGGCGACTTGCGCCATAGGCTCGATGTTGGCCGTGTCCAACTCGTTCAGCCGGTCAATGTAGCCGAGGATGGAGTTCAGGTCGTTTAGCATGCGGGCGCGCTCATCTGCGGTCAGTTCGAGATGCGCCAGGTCGGCAACGTAGGAGACGTCTTTATCCGTAACCATTGATCCGCCTTCTAGCCCAGGAGTGGTGTATCCGCTCGTACGGGTAGTGCGGGCCTTCAGGCCCGCAGTGAGAACGCGTGCGCAATTCCTGGCTCTGGAATCGCTCTAGCGCCACGGCTGTTCCGTTTGGTTCCTCACCACAAACTTGATCGTGTTCACCGGCTGCGCGCTGATCTGCTTCAGGGCCGCAAGATACTGCGGGTTGAAGCTGTGCAGTTGCTGTTGCCAAGTCGCGTCCGGAACTTCGACCGTCAGCACTCCATCCGCGTAGCCGATGGCGCTGGTCCTTTCCGCTACCTTCGATCCGCACACCAGCGGCCATGCCAGCAGCGGCGCGTCGTCGCCACCGTCGCGATGCAGGGTGTCGGCAAAGATCTTCTTTAGCGTCGAGCTGGCATGTCGCATAGCATCAGGAGTTCAATTGTAGAGCAGCAGGGACGCTCTTTGCTGCTCGCATTTCGCTTTTCGCTTTTCGCCAGAATCGCTGTCATCCACACCCAAGCATTGTCCCTCCCCTCTGTTATCCCGACCGAGCCCGCCGCGGCGGGCGAGCGGAGGGACCTGCTTTTTCTCAACTGGCGTGACTAAGTTCTTCGCGAATGACGCGGCGCAGCGTGGCCTCCAGCGGCTCCTGGGTCCGGCGAACGTGCTGCCGAAGAGCATCATTGATCAAGCTCTGATAGTTGCCGCCGCCAGCCAGGTCTACCTCTTGCCGAAACCAATCGAGAAGATCGCCATCGAGCCGAATCGTGATTCTGCTCTTGCGCTTGGGTGCTTGCACGACGGCTCCCCGTTTTGCGTGGCTGAAGTCGTATTCACGTTTCATTGTTTTCCTCGTATTGCCGCCTCTCGCGCGGAGTGGCCGACCGCGCGGAGATCAGCCGAATTCCCTCTCCGCGCCAGGTGTAGACCACCACCAAAAGTCTCCCGAGTATATCCGTCCCGATCGTGATCCATCGCACTTCATTTTCGAAGTAGGAATCGCGAATTGTCAGTGCAAGATCATCTTCCAAGACGGCAACAGCATCGGCAAAGCAGACTCCATGTTTTGCGAGATTTCTCGCCGCCTTGCCCGAATCCCACTCGAAGTCCACAGTGGCTCATTGTATGCACATCTGTACACCGATGTCAAAGCTTAACTCGCGCTCCGACGGACATGGCTGCGAGCGCGAAGGAGCGGAGTCGTAGAGCGAACTCGCAGTGACAAATGGATCATCCGTTTGGAGGCGCTCCGCCACTCCATTACTATTGCTTCTGCATGGTTTCTGCTCCCCGACGCTGGTATCGCAACCCTCTATCCCTGTTAATCGTCGTTGCAGCTCTCAGCGCATTCGTCATCCAATCTGGGGAGCTTGGCACCTCCGACACCTCGCATCGTCTGCAGACTACGCATTCCTGGTGGACCTCGGAACCGCCGGTGTTTCCCAAGGAGTATCCCGAGTTCGGCATTCACGGCCGGGGAGGCAAGCTCTATAGCTGGTATGGGATGGGGCAGTCACTGCTCATGTTCCCCGCGGACGTGATCGGCACCGGACTGGAGAAGCTGCCGATCTTTGCGACGTACAACAACACTGATCCGACAGTCCGCGCGATTTTCGTCAGCTACAGCACCAACATCCTGGTCAACGTCCTGACGGCGCTAGTCTGCTTCCGCTTTCTGTCCCAGTTGGGGTTCAGCGTCAAACAGTCGGTCGCCGGCGTTTTGGCGCTGCTGTTCTGCACCACGCACCTGCACTACACGCAGAACATTATGGAAAACAACTACATCATGCTGCTGACGCTGGCGGGTCTCTCGTTTCAATACGAGTGGCTTCGGACCGGCAGCCGACGCGCCCTGCTCATCGGTTCGCTTGCGTTCGGGCTGAACCTGCTGACCCGCCTGACCACGGGCCTCGACCTGATCGCCGGAGGGGTGTTTCTGCTTCTGGTCCTATGGTTGGAGAATGTGCGAGGCCGCGCCCTTTGGCGGCGCTTCCTGACCTACATCAAGACGGCATTGCCTGTATATGCGATCTTCGGACTGATTGATCGCTTGTACCAGCTCTATCGTTTCGGTTCGCTGTTCACGACCTACACATCCATTGCCGGCCAGGAGCAGCGGCGGCTGAATCCATCGCTGCCGGCAAACTATCCGTGGGAAGTCCCGTTCCGCGTGGGCTTTCTCGGGCCACTGATCATGCCGGAGAAATCGATCTTCCTGTTTGACCCTCTGCTGATACTCACGATTGTTCTCGCGGTGATCGCGTGGAAGCGTTTTTGTCCTGAAGTCAGGGCTTACCTGATCACGGCCTTCCTCTTACTCCTAGGCTACATTAGCTTCTACGCGCGATACACGGTCTGGAGCGGCGACTTCGCCTGGGGAGACCGTTATGTCTCCACCGCGGTTGAATTGGCCGCGTTTATCTCGGTGCCGCTGTTGTTGCGCGCGCGCGCGTCGGTGGGAAAGCAGGTGTGGTGGACGGGAATCGCGCTGATCGCGTTCAGCACCGCGATCCAGTTGGCTTCGCTCGCCTTCTGGCTGCCGCTGGAAATCTACCAGGAGGATACGCTGGGACACCCAACGTTCGTGGTCTTCCTGCGCTTCAAGAACATCGCGGCCTTTGCCTTGGGAAAGATGCAGGCGTGGGGCCTCAGCAACGATTCCATGACCTATGACCCTTGGGACTACGTCCACATCGACACCTGGAACTTCTTGCCCTTCTTGCTGCGCCGGGTCGGAGAAGCTCCACGCTGGGCGGTGAACGTGACGTTTGCTGGTTGGGGTGCGGGCTTGGCCGCCCTCAGCGGGGCGTTGTTGCAGCTTCGCAGAGTGTTGCTGACAACGGACGGCGATGTCGGTTGCTAGAGCGATTTCAGAGTTGGATGCGGCCCGCGGAGTCTGGTTCGGTACAGTTTGGCAGCGCTATCCAAATGGGAGCGGGGGCTTTTCCGTTCGGTACGCCTTTCCCAGCGTCTCGGCGCGAAACAATCTGTCGTCGATGCGATGCAGGCGCTTGATCATGCCCAGCGTCAGCAACTTGTAGTGATGAATTTCCAGCAGGTAATAAATGATGAACCAGATCGGCTCCTCCGTGGTCATCCACGCCTGATCGTCGAACCGTGCCAGATTAACGGGACGCGAAAAGGTGCGAAGGGTGCGCTCGCGCCGCAGGTTGAAATAGATATTGAAGTAGCTCATGGCCAGCTCGCGCAGGGAGCGATACACCGGCTCGCGATAGCGGCAGCCCGCATAGTTCGACTTGGCCACCGCGCCCCAATGTCCCTTCACCCGGTAAATGGCAAGCACATGGTCGGTATCGTGTTCCGCTTCAAAGTCGATTATCAGCGGCGGATAGCCGTTGGCGCGCAAGGCAGCGGCGGCAAAGATTGCTCCTTCGAAACAATGAGAAGTATTTTCGCGCAACACCCGCCGCGGCGACCACGCGGTGTCGGCCAGATGGTAGGGCATGTCGTCCAGAAATCGTTGTATGCCATATGGATCTTTCAAACTGCGCAGCTTGCGCAGTTCCGCCGGAGTGAAGCCGTGTTGGTTGTTCATGATTGAGTGGGAGCAGTGTATCGCGAACTGCCCCGCCCTAGCCAAGAGATGGCTAGAACGGGGCACCCCAAATCTATCTTCCGGCTGATTGCGCACGCCAACCTGGAATCGTTCTTCCCTCCGGATGCATCTTTTGTTGTTTGGTTCGCGTTTAGCGTTGGCTGCGGATTGGCCAACCGCGACAGCCGACTTCTCGCCCAAGGAGCCTAGAATGGCAACTGCGACAGTCGATGCTTCGCAGGATATGAGCGTTTCCCGGCGATTTCCAGTCCCTGGATGATCGCGGTCTCGGTGATGCTGGCGACCTTCATGGAGGTGCTGGACACCTCGATTGCGTCGGTCGCGCTTCCTCACATCGCCGGCAGTCTGTCCGCAACCAATGATGAAGCTACCTGGGTGCTCACCAGCTATCTGGTGGCGAACGCGGTGATTCTGCCCGCCAGTTCCTGGTTCGCATTGCGCTTCGGTCGCAAGCGCTTCCTGGTCCAACGGTAATCGATTTCAGCGGAATTTCGCCCAGGCGCGCCCCTTGTTTGAGCAGGGAGCGCGCCTGTGGCAGGACGTTCTGGAGTAGGTTACGGCTCGATGGCAACCAATGCCGGAACCAGGACGTTCACCCTGGGTGACCCGATTCCCGTCACCAGATCGTAGCCCACAACAGCCGTGCAATCTGCACCGCAGCTACCGTTGGTTCCCGACGTGATGTCATGGAAGTCAGCGTACTGCGTGGTGTTGTAGAAGGTATACAGGTCAGCGATGGCGTTCTGGAGGGGGCCTTTTCTTGCCGTCGCGCGGCTGGAATTGGCAACGGCAAAGACCGCGCTCCAGTCGGGCGAAGACACGCTCGTGCCGCCGACTTCAACCCACTGCGAGTAGCCGTAGGTGTCATAGACAGGAACGCCGGTAGAGGGATTGGCATCGGAAGAGATGTCGGGAACACAGCGCATTCCAGTGCTGCCGCAGCCCGCGAAGATGCCGTTCTGATAAGACTGGCCGGGCTCGACTGTGCTGATGCCGCCGCCGCTGCCACCCCACGCCGTCTCATGGCCGTAGTTCGGCATCAGTGGATTGGGAAGCGGAAGAGCCGAGGCCAGCACCAGCGTGGTGCCACCCACGGCAACCACATAAGGAGATGCCGCGGGATAGCCGACTCCGTGGCCGTTGTCGCCGGTGGACGCCATAAAGGTGACGCCCGGATGGTTGAAGAAGGAATCGAATCCTAGCTCGCTGGGGTCTTCGCCACCGCTCCAGCTCATGGAGATTTGGGTGGCACCGGCCAGGCGGGCCGCATCGACCGCAGCCAGCAGATCGTCAAAGCTGTTGCTGTTGGCTTCCACCAGTATCACCTTGGCTGCCGGCGCGAGCCCGTGGGCCTGTTGGATGTCCAAAGAGATTTCCAGTCCCCAACCGGTGTCGCCTGGGGGGCTGCCGACCTTAATCTTAGTGAAGCAGCCGTTTAGGGTGGTGCAAACTGGCAGGTGGAATTGAGTGTCGTAAACTTGCAGGTCGGCTTCGGCGTTGGGGTCATCGAAAGCATCCACAATGCCGATAATCTGGCCCTGTCCCTGGTTGGGGGTGGAATTCAGTCCGTAGGCGGCCTTGATTTGTGACGGAAAGAGGCCGTGCGGAGTAGAGCTGTCGGGTTGCGGACTGGTGATGCGGATTGGCGGCTGCGCAAAGATGTGGCTGCCATCGCGCTGTTGGGCGACCAAGGGCAAAGCCAACGTAACCAGAACTAGCACGCTGAGCGAAAACAAAGCAATTCTTTTCATTCAAGCTACCTTATTCCTTTAGGTTCGCTGTATCGCCGCGAAAAGCGCGGTTGCCGTCGCAGGATAGCGGCTATCGTTGGCTGATTGAACGGGGAAGGATCGAAGTTTATTTATTACTTACTAATCAGAGCATAATATAGATGACATTCAGTGAGTATTCTGTTATCGTCCTGGGATGAAGAAACAGGATGCTCGCTCGCTGCCGGGGAAGTCCCAAGAGGATCTTCGCCGGCGAG
>JBEKNL010000173.1:0-6159 GCA_049522855.1 Candidatus Korobacteraceae bacterium | reverse complement strand
CTGGGTCAGGCCGAAATAAGCGAACTCGCACGAGCGCTAATGTTCATTTCTGCTCCGCCCATTATTCGTGCAGCTGTGCGCTCAGCTACGCGGATCCAGCTAACTTCCGACAACCGGACTTCGGGACCACAGTCGCAGACCACGTCCGGGCGCTAGCCGTTCAAAGGCCAGCCGTTCGTTGACCTGATAGCTCCGTTAGGCTGGATTTGCGGCAAGGAGGTTTGGTGTCCCTCTCCAACCGCAAATCCACGGCGATCGACGCAAGTAACTCTGACGCCTGAGCAGAATGTAGAGCCGTTCAAAACTGCCCTCGTTTCCCGCTGCGCAAAGCGGGGGGACGCGGGCGCTCGGAAGTCGCCGGGAACATGGCTGAAGCACCTTGTGGTACCTTTTTCAGGTGGTTCTGACATTCACCCGTGAAGCCGGGCTCTGAAATAGCGGCTGGATCAACTTTCCCTAGAAATAATTTTGCCCTAGAGAGGTTCTGATGAGACGCATTCTTGTTCGCGGTGTCGCGATTCTGTTCGTTTTGGCTGCAGTGATTTCGGCTCAGGCGCAAGATACGGCGAACCCCGCGCCGCAAGCTTCAGCTGCTAAACCTGCGAACCCGGCTGCTCCGCCGAATCCGCCCGACATGGTTTGCTTCGGCGAAGGCCCCAAATGGAGCATCCAATTTGTCTCGTGGGGCGCGAGGTATCTCGGCATCAATGAGCCGGACAAGGACTTCCTTGGCGGATTCTTCTGGGTGCCGGACCAAAAAGTCTGGGTGTGGCAACGGAAAAACGGCCTCGCTCCGATGGGCGGCGGATACGCGCTGTCGGCTACCATCCAGAAGGCGTCGTGCACTGATCCTGAACGCAAGCAAACGTTTCCCTACTCCGCCCAAGTCAACTTACCCCAGGGAGACATGGTGAGTGGCTGTTGCCGCAAGTTGAAAGCCGGGGAAGCTCCGGTCGGACCGCACGGCGTGCCGTCTAACAACACTCCGCAACAGTGATGCCGTAGTGGCGCCAAGCGGCTCGAGCGAGGGCATGGCGGCGTTGGGCACCGGCCTGGCGAGCCTGAGGTTTCTAGTTCCAATTTCAACGTAGAAGCTCGCCGACGTCATTCTTGCGGCGCGAGGATGCGCTCGATTTGCCGAATGTGATTGAGGTCGTGACCGGCGAACATCCGCACGATGTGCTCCACCGTCTCTACGCCACGCTCGGAATGGATTCCATGGTGCTTCCACTGTTCGGGCGTGATTGACTTGAGCAACGCGAGGTTCGCTTCCCGTGACACCTGGAATTGCCCCAAGCTCTTGCGTGGATCGCGTTTACCGTAATGCCCGCTAGTGACCCAGGCGTCCTGATTGAATGCCGCGATGGGCGTTCCGGGCGCTCCGAGAATCATCCGGATGCGAAAGCCGCCAACGATTTCTGTGTCGGCGAGATGGGCGAGGATTTCGACGACAGACCATTTGTCCGGAGCAGGGCGCTTGCGCAATTTGGACAAGGAGACTCCCTTGATCAGACGCTCAAGTTTTCTTGGCGTGGCGGCCTGCACTTTCAAGGGCTGCTGACCTTCGACGTAGCTCGTAATGCGCTCGATGTATTCCTGCGGTGTTTCCTTCATTGTTGTCTCCGCTGGTTCTCGTGGTTTGCCCGGGAGGAATTTTACCAGCATCTCCGGTTGGATCTGCAAAACTGCGCAACCGGGAAAACGAGCGGTAACTTCTTCTACAGTTGACTCAAGGCTCTGAGGTGGGTACTGTATGCTCACTCGGCGCATAATGGGCAATAGATTGGGCAACAGCTCACCGGTGCCGTGCTCGAATTCCGGCGCCCGCAACGCACAAACCAGCAACATTACCTAGTTGCGTGATTCGAGCGGAATCAGCCCATCTATCTTCCCACAACAGGACTTCGCGGGCGTCAGGCATTCCAGTTCGGCGGAATGGGCGTTATACGGCCAAGTGGCGGTGCCAATGCGGGTGCCGGATGCTGGCCGACTACCGAGGAACATATTCCATCCGGTTCAGATAGGGTGCGAGTTGGCCTGTTTACGTCAGCGTCGCCGCTCCCACGTCACTCATGTAGCTGACGGGCATTTCCGCGAAGGAACTTGAGAACGGCTGCAATTCGATCACGCACAACTTCCTCTTGTTCATGCCCGAGTGCTTCCTGGAGCGGTGGAATGGCTCTGGGATCACCAATCCATTTGATTGCTTCGCACGCTTGAAGCCTCACAATGACTTCTGGGTCCTGAAGAGCTTTTAGGGCCAGCCTCAAAGCTTCTTTTTCTTTATAATCGGCCTTTGGACTGACCTGTGCCAAAAGGCCAAGTCCCTCGATTCGGCCCTCGGTGTCTGTTCCACGGTCGATCATATCGACCAACGATAGGAAGCAGATGTGGTCTTGCACTTTGAAAACATTTCGAGCGGCCGCGACTCTTACGTATCCAGGCTTCGTCCTTTCCGCACAAATACCCTTCAATAAGCTCAGTCCCTGCTCGGACCCTAACCAAGTTGCCGCTGCGGCGATGTTGACCTGCGTTAACCCATCCGTTTCACTCTCTGCGGCACGGACGATCTCAGGGAGAGCCTTGGTGACCTTCATCTCGGCCAGTTCGGCTGCGGAGAGTCCCCTCACTTCCTTTCTGGGGTCAGATAATGCCTGAATGAGAGCCGCCTCGTTGACCTCAATGCCATACCTCTTCAAGGCTTGCACGACGGTCTCAGGAGCTGAGGCGTAGCCGTAATTAATGACAAGCGCCGCCAAGCTCAGGAGCAGAAGTAACTTCGAGCTCGGTGAATTAGTCGCCGCTTGCGGAGGCATAACATTCCTTCCAACGAAAGACCAGATACGCAAAGATACCAGCCGTTGGCATCCAGTGCGAATTGTCCGAGCGAGTTTGAGTGGATAAATTGCAATAGCGGTTGTGAAATCGCCAAGTCACTCTCTATTCGGGCCGAGAGTCCCGGCTTCGCCATAGAGAGTGACTTGGCCTGATAACGACAGTAGCTGTTGAAAAACTCGCTCGTAGAGCTTTCGCCAAAATTGCGACGCGCTAGGATGCCCTATAAACGATCTTCTCCGATTTCCTATACATTTCCGGTCACCCATTTTGAGCCGGTTTTTTGAAAACCGGAGTTTTTCAACAGCTACGACAGTTATCAACAGTGGCCGTTTGGTTTTAAGATGACGAGGTGATTCAACCCCCACCCCCAGCCCAGGTCCGGCGTCGTGTATCGGGACGCGTGATAGCGGTGCTGATTGGCCTCGTCCTGTTGCTTCCTGTGATCTGCTTTGTCCTGTTCATCTCGTTCACGTTTGTACCGCCAATTCTGGTGCGGGTAGTTGACGCGGTCTCGGGACAGGCGATCGAGGGAATTGCAGTCACACAGCGGGTGACAATCGCTCGGTCGGACACGCCATCACAACAACTCAGCGTGACCAAAACGACCGGCGGTGGCGGATACGTCCTATTTCGTCCATATCTTTACTCGTGGCCAGTTTTTGCCACCGAAGGCTATACGATCAACGTCAACGAGAAAAGTATGGCTGCCACGCCGTGGCGTAAAGAGGTTGACCTGGGGCCATACCAAACCAATAAATACCTTCCCATGATGCTGGAATCTCACTGTCCGAATTGCGAGCTGCTGTGGAGAGCTCCTAGCCCGGCCGCTGAGAATCTCCGCTCATTGTGGTTCGTCACGGTGCCGCTGATTCCCGCCCTGGAACGCCCCGATAGGTGCTCGTCCATCGCGAATCCCACTGTCTCGAAACAGTGCAAAGAACTGAACACTTACCGCTCCGCGTTCTTGCACTTCGATTCAATACAAGATGTCGAGAATAACAAAGCCATCTGCAGACAGCTTGAAGACCCGGCCGTGAAGACCTGCCTCGGCGATTTAGCCGCTTTCGTAGCCGGGGCCGTGAGCAACGATTCATCTCCATACGAGCATCGTCACATGCCGATGCTGCCTACCCTCCCCCTTTCGGAGGTGTTTCCATTTGACAGAATCGGGGATCGCGAAGTGATCAGTCGTCGAACGTGGGGCAACAACGCGGTTACCGGCCACATTGGATACAGTGCCGTCTATGCTCGAGGGGGCCGTTTGTCCACTGAAGTTCACGTCAGCGTTGACGACTTTCCGACGGAGGAGGCAGCCCGACAAGACCTCTCGACACTCACCTCAGGTTTCGGCTACAGGTCCACGAATACAGTTTCAGAAGAAATTAGATCGGGGAACCGGATCAGGGTCTATCGGATCCCGCACTTCAAAAACCGTTTCGGCGAGAGTGGAGGTGAAACAACCTTCTGGCGGAGTGCGAATAAAATTGTCACCATCAACATTTTCTTGCCGGTACCCAAAGACGAGGAGTTCGTCTCCAAATTCCTTGCCGTGTACCCCAGCAGCCTCACCCCAAACGAATCCGCCAAGACCGCGAGGGCGTATTCTTGGCGATAAATCGCCATCTCGCACGTAATCCCTGATGAGCAGCCCGTTCGGTTTAGGTCGCAAGTTGGCGTGCTCACGACAGCGTATCGACGCGGGCCAGAGGTCCGCTTCGGGGAAGTCACTTGGACGTGTAGTCGGCAAACCAGACACTATCCAGGAACGGGGTTCGCGGAGATCTCAGTCCCGAACCAGTTCGAGATTTTCCGTCTGCTCGACTCCAGCTTTTCGCAGCTCTGCCATGAAGGCCTTAGAATCCACCGCATCAGCCAGAAAGTGCACGCCTCTCTGCACTCCTCTCCCGTAGGCAATCATGCGAGCAGCAGTCGCCATTGCTAGTCCATGGATCCAGTAATCACGCCCCGCCTCGTAAATCGTTTGAACCGTCACCGCCACCCGGCGTGCCCGGGAACGTCCTATCACCTGGGCCACGACAAATCCACCCACAGGCAGCTGGTGATTTCCGCGAAACACGTTCCGGAGCAGCCGGACACTTAAACCCTCGGGCAATGGCAGCAAGGCAATCAAGATTGAAGCCAGGATAGTCCGAAAACCAGACACGTAGGAATAAGCCAGAACGTTACAGTCATTGAGTCGGCCGCCTATCTCGTTCAGTTCGGGAGTGAAAAACATGCCGAAGCGCCGCGTACCGATCGGGCTCCCCAAATTGGTCGTGCAGAGAGCCGCTGACCTACTGACGCGAGCCCACTTGCCTTTATGAAAGTAACCTGGACTGCGGATCCCCAATTGCCGGACATACCAGACAGCATCTCGCAAAGCATTCACCGACCATTCCCCAGAGTCGCCGTAATAAACCGCCACGGAATCGACAGTATCCATTTGCTGTGTAGCCTGAGCGTGGGCGTAAACCGATACCACTTCACTGATGCCTGGCATCCACCCGGCGGAGACAACAAAAGATAACCCCAAATCTGCGATCTCTTTGCTTTCGTCACGCATCCGTTCCGCTACAAACGTCATGCCAGCCGGATCGATGTAGTGACACTGCCGGCGAAAGGCCGCTTGTGCGACCCGATCCTGCAACACCATAACCGGTCCAGCGCAGTTGATGATGATCGAACATTGGCTGCAAAAATCGTCTAACGATTGCGCGTCCAGCACGTCGAGGTGGACCGCTGATACGTGACTGCCATATTCCGCCGCCAAGGCCTTTCCCCTGGCCAAATCGCGTCCGCCGATCAGGATACCGCCATTGCCGGACTTGGAAAGTTCAGAAACCACCGCTTGCCCGGTGGCACCGTAGCCGCCAACTATGCCGAAATTGATTCTTCCATTCATGCTTAATTAAAAGTTGATGGTCCTTTAATAGACGGCGAATTTCATTGGCGTTCCCCCGCTGCCCTGGCCTGTTCCTTCCATCGTTGAACGTTCACGCCCTTCACAAGGAGCCATAGCATCAGTGATGCTTCGGCGATGATGCCGAGAACCTCAATGTAGGTGAGCAGATAGTTTGCGAGCGGCGGTGACAGAAAGGTCAGCCAACCCAAACCGGAAAGCGCCATCAGCACGCCCAGAATTCGAGGCAGGAAGGTCGACCTGAAAATGAGGTAGCCGATCAGGAGGTTAAACAGTCCAAAAAATACCAGGTAGATGTAGGCGGCCTGAACATTCAACTTGATAAACATCAGCGCCACGGCCTGCAACTGGTCCACCTTAAATACGCTGAGGTACGGACTGCCTTCCAGGACGACTAATGG
>JBEKNL010000172.1:0-6352 GCA_049522855.1 Candidatus Korobacteraceae bacterium | reverse complement strand
GGAATTGGCTCTACAGAAGTCGAATCTCAACGTCCGGCGTGAAATCCTTGGCGAGCCCACGAACCCGAGTACGCCGCTGGCCGTGCCCAAAATCAGCTGCTTGCACCACAGGCTGCTAGGGGGATGATCCGGCTAGCCAACGCCATCTCAGGATGGAGAGGACTTTGGCTGAGGCCGATGTCCATGACGAAGAACTGATCCGCTGAGAATGCATCGGCAAAGTAGACTCCCGCGCCCCGCCAACGCGCTTGGGGAACCAAGATCCGATACTCGGCACGCAGATAGGCTTGCAGGAGCTCGTGTTCCTCGCTGCCCGGCGCCAAAGTGCGTGTTTCGGCATACTGTTGCACGCGGCTCTTACCCTCGCGTGGCCAGTCGTAAAGACAACAATCCACGAGCACCCCAGACATGTCTTCGGTCTCAAACACCAGAACACCCTTGTGCAAGATACCGATGGCTTCTCCGACCGCATGAAGGGTTTCGCGGGGAATGGTCTGGACCATGCGATGATTGAGGTCCTTGCCGAGCGAGCGCAACCGCTTGTAGCGTTCGACATCCGACCAGGATGGGGTGAAGGCAGGGCTGAAGCTCATATGGAATTTCGCCGAGATCGTCTTTCGGAGTATAGCTGCAGCCCGTAAGCGGTCATCGCGACCAACGCTTTCTGGTGGGTTGCGCGCTTTAGGGAGAACCATCAGGAGCTGTTAAATCCAGAACCTCAGGCTTGGGGGAACGCAGCAGTCGGACAACGACGGAGACGGCTGGCCGCAGTTGCTGACGGCAGGTATGCAGAATACTGACCAAAATGCTCTGCGTGTGTGCGCCCCGCTCGGTGCGATTGCCACCCCAGACCTTTCGCGTGACCACCATGGGACGAATGGCTTGCTCAGCGCGGTAATTCGTCGCCTCCAGCCCCCGACAGTACAGGAAAGGGAACATCGCCTCCCGCTCGCGGCGCAAGTGGTTGGCCAGCCGTTGATTCTGGGGCGAACGATAACTACGTTTCAACTCCCGGTCCAGTCGCGTTTCCAGCTTTCCGCGGACGACCTCCAACCCTCGCTCACTAATCTCGTTTTGATCCCGGCAGTCACGCAACTGCAAGCCAGCTTGGAGAATTCCTTTTACGGTGCGCGGAAACTTCGCTGCCCCAGGTCGGGCTACTGCCATCATTTCGCGACAACGCCGCAGCAGGTGCGCCACGCAGGTTTGGTGAATGGCCTGGGAAAAGCGCCGGTAGACGATCCATCCATCCCGCACCAGAAACCCGTCGTACTCTGCCCCCAGCACCGTCGCCGCCTGCTCAAACCCGCGCCCCGGCTGAATCGAATACACCGTCACCGCGGCGCTGCTGAAGGCCCACATCCACCAGAGTTGGCCGCCCACCTTCCAGCCGGTTTCATCTGGCGTCACGCTGGGCGAGCCGCGAATCTGCTCTACCAGCTTTTCGTAGGTCGGTTTCGCCTTCTTGGCCACCCGCTCGAAAGCTTGTGCTAGCCCGCCTCGGCTCACGTGCAACCCGAAGGCATTCTCCAGCACCGCTGCGGTCTTGCCATACGATAACCCCAGCCCCTTATTCAACTCTGTGGCCAACGCGACAGCCCGCGCCCCCAGTTGCGACGCCGCGCTGCCCACCGCATCGGAGGTCTGGTGCGGATGTCGGCCCTGCACCCGCCGTCCGCAACCCCTACACTGACCCACGTGGATGTGAAAGCGTATCCGCTCCACGCTGGGTTTCGGTATTTCGGTTTGATACTGGTTCTCGCTCCCGCTCTCCACCACTTGGCCCCCGCAGTGCGGGCAGCAAGCCGGCAGTTCTGCTTCTAGGGTCTGGTCGACGGTTTCCGGAATCGGACGGCGACAACGGCGACCATACTTGGCCCCTGCTTTCCGCCCGGGTCTGGCAGGATGGGCTTTCGGCGCTCGCCGCGAAAACGGTGCGGCCTGACGTTTCCCCGCGCGCTGGGCCTCTTCCAGTGCCCGCATCAACTCTTCCACCCGCCGCTCCAGCCGTTCGTTGGCAGCCTGTAACTCCGCCACCTGTCGCCGCAGTCGAGCGTTCTCTTGTACGAGCGACTCCATGCGGCCAGACTAACCAGTCACCGCGCCTGCGCAAGTACCTTTCTTGAGGAGGCATCAAAGCGCTAAACAAATACCAAAAGTCTTCTAAATCTACGAAGTCACAGTTTGCGAGTTCGACTGAGGCCGCGAAACCACAATCACTGCAAGCCCAGCCAACGCCACCCGTAACGCAGAACTGCCCCGGCGGAATATGCGCCGGAGGAGATATTAGTGGCAATCCCACGATCATCAACCCGGCCCCACCCCAACGGCACCTATCCCCCGAATTTATTGCCGAGGGATCGAAGTGCCTATCGCAACGAACAGGCATTGTTGGCATTCTTGCAATCCAAGGGAATATGGAGGGTTGGAAGTATGCTCAAGATTGGTACACGATGTTTCATAATGCGGGCTGGAGGCTAAAGGACAACATTATAAACACCTTCTCGGCGGGCGGTGGTGAGCTGCCAACGGGGACGCGTGCATCAATTCTTGGCACTTGGAACGATGTGGCAAAACAGGCTACTTTTGATCACGAATCTCCCGAAGGACAGTTTGTAGCGTGCATGTTAGGCAAGGTGTTTCCGGGGGACACGGTAGCAGTGACACCATATCCCGATATGGCGAAGGATACTGTAACAATACTTATTTATCCTCAGCCAAGCAACTGACTATGCCACTTTCTTAGTCAGTTGCTTGTACTCAACGTGCTCCGCTTCCAGCATCTTTAGAAGCGTATCGCGGAACAGGCAGTTTCATAGCTGACGCCCAAGTTATCCACCTGCTCGAGAATCCATCCTTCGAGGGCAGTTATCGCTTTGTTTTGCGGTTCGCCTGTCTGCCTGCGTTTCAGGACACCTTCCAGCATCCCCAAAAGTCCGACGACGGCATCGAATGCGTCGTCGCCATTTGGAAATCTTTGCTCGATGCAATGAAAGGGAATGAAAGTACAATGGGAGAAATTGAAAGGCGAGAACATGAATTTGCGACAGTTGGTAGGCAGAATAGTTGGATCGTCACGGGAAGATTGGCACCTCATAGCCGACGCGCCGTCTTATCGTGACCATCTTCAGTTTTACGAAATGTACGAAGGCCAGCCGAATGTCCTTCACGTCGCAGCGCATCCCAGTGTTGCGGTTTACATTCCCGACGTGTCAATCACGATGGCTTGGGGCTTGAAATGGCTGGAAGATTTCAAAGAAGACTGGTGTAAGAATTTCCCTAACCCGAAGGCTAGTGGCGGGTTCGTCGATGTGTTTTTCAACAATTCTCTGGTTTACCGGACCGCTTATGTCTGGGTAGATGGGATACACTTCCCGCTTCCCCGACATGCTGAAGGGGGGGCGTTAGAAGTCGATAAAGATGCCTGCGCGTTTATGGAGGTGATTGATTCAATGGGTCGCGCAGCCCGCCCTGCTTATGACAAGTACCAATCCGACCTCCGCCGCGCCGGATTTACGGTCGTGAACAAGGAGTGGCCGACGTTCATGCACTAATGTGCTTGGCTTCGAGGTCGGGGATTAGTTGCCGGAGATGCGCCTTGCTTCGCGGTTGCAATGTGAATCTCTGCACCATGGGCTGCAACGACAAATGCCCGCAACGAGGGCAGCAAAAAAAGCACAGCCCGTGTCGTCGCCACGGGCTGAGGCTCGTCAGGAGATCATTGGGTAGCCTTAGGAGAGATTCCCGATTCCTGACCAGTTGTCAGCAATAATCGGAAATACCTCGGCTAGCAGTTTAGCCCCGTCTAAGAACGGATTGTTGCTGAGGACAACTAACCCATGATGTCTCCTACCTACAGAACGGCCAGAATTGACAGAACTTCGCCTCATACGCCTTTCGGATGTCAACTAACTGAAGATCTGGCCGTCCCTGCCGTGACGCGTATACGGATGCGTCCCTCGTTAGCTCCTCAGCACTTCGCAATGCGTCCCATGCACCCCGCCTGAAGCCAACCGCTTTCTCGAATTCTTTTTCCATTAGAACGCGTTCGTTATTAGAAGCCAACTGCTGCAAATAGTCGATAATTGCGGCGTTGTACCGCATGTTGTTCCGGCGAACTTCTTTGCTTACGACCTCCTCCAAAAGCTCCCTAAACTCCTCCGTTTCAAACATGCACCGAGATTATCAGACGTCGATTCTGATGTACGGTCGGAATTTCCTTTTTGATCTCGAAAACGGCTCTGCCACGGTGAGAGACAGAAAAGCCCGCAGGGAATTCCCGGAGTTGCCCGGATGCACTTGTCATCCTTCCGAGAGTCCCTGCGGATAAGCAAGACTGCCTCTGCGTTGAAGGCGTTCGGACAACAGGCGTGTGCTTCCATCCGTCTCCGCCAGCAGCGCAGGGGGAGATTAGGCCGCTTCGCTTGTTTTCCCGCTGGCGAAAAAGCCTGATGAGATATTAGGCAAGGGTGGCTTGTAGCCTTCACCCCCCATATCGCCAAAACCCTTCTGATTAAAGGTCAGCGGTGAATGAATAGCTCGACTTCGTACACCGTGGGAGGTAGATGCCCCAAGTGTTGGGTTTATCCCGAATAAAAAATGGTGCGCCCGGAGAGGCTTGAACTCCCAACCCTCGGTTCCGAAGACCGATGCTCTATCCAATTGAGCTACGGGCGCAAAATAAGGACTGTCCATCCGCTTGCTCATTGTAGCAAAGCGGATTAGGCGCGTTTTTACCAAGTCCTGCGAGAAGTGTTCACAAAATACGTGTAGGCCATCAGCGATGTATTGTTTGCCGCAGGCGGCGATACTTGCCGACCTTCCAACGTTGGACAGCCGCTCCAAACTCGTGGCGGTAGGACTTCCTGATTTCTACTGATCCTTCAACTTCAGCTTCCCTTTATTCTCCTCAAGGAACTCGCGCAATTCCTGCGCCTTGTCCAACAGCCGAATCCACTGCTCGTAATACAGGGTTACGGGAAAGCGCCCAAGTCCGTAAACGCTAACCCCGCCCTTATCGCTGACCTTAAAGGTAACGCCGCCGCCGCGCTGTTTGGCTTCCAGTTCGGCGAGTTTTGCTTTTAGTTCCTCGTAAGTTGGTTCGGGCATGGGGAGGCTCTCATCAGATGGCAGCAGTATAGCAATCTATGTGGCTTCCAGCGCAGTTCGTTTCATGACCCCAACAGCACTCGTATACATATTCATTGTTTGGAGCGAACCGAATTACTTTTTCTCCTTTATGGTTTCCCTTGCGCGTGACGTATGCCTGTGCCGTGAAAGACGTTTGGTTTCCTGTTGTCTGGTAGGTTGCATGCGGGTTGGTAAGCACTTGGGCGTAGGCTTCCGCGAATATCTTCCGATTCGATACTGCTCCAGCATGTCGTCCGATATTCGCTTTTGTCATTTCAAGCCTTCTTCCGTTTCTGTTTCTGTTTGTATTGTACTTCCCTGAGGAGGATATTCTGATCCGCAATTAAGCGATGGAATTGGGGGTGTTTTTACCGAACAGCAAGTTTTGGGGGATAAAACCCGAAAATCCGCCTTCGCTCAACTGGGGATTAGGCCACCGCTGTTTGGGCTCCGCCAAGAACACGGCATTCTCGATATAAGGGCTCGAAGGCACGCGGCGATCTGGTGGCCAGCGCTGCCGGATATTAGCCGTTGTGTTGGGAAATATATTTGTCGCTTAGGAACTGCGCCATCACCGTGGCATGGGGTTTGACACCGTGCTAAATTGTTGCGATGGGCGACAGCAGGAAAAAGTGGCTCTGGCGAGGCGCGGGGGTCAGGGCTGGTTTGGCCGTAACCTTGGCTGTACTCGCCGGAGCGTGGCTGTGGTACCTGTCGAAACCAAAATCGCCTAAGCGACTGACTCGGCGTGGGTCAGACAATCCACATTCGTTCGAGCCAACTGTTGGCTTTCGTACCTGTAGCGTTTGCGGTCTTTCTAGAAACGACAAAATTCATTACGAAAGAGATTCCGCCAGCTAACGAAAGTGCGGCCAGAGGTTACACTTTGCGTGGCTGGGCACTTCTTTCACAAAGAAGGAAAAATGAAAGATGGGGAAATAAAAACTGTCCCGGTCAAAGACCTCAAGACCGAACCGGGCTCCGACGAGCTTGTTCAGTCGGAAAAGATGAAACCATATCTGGCTCTGCTCGCGGCTCACATGAACGGACAGGACACCGAGCCGTACCTAGCAGCACTGGC
Source organism: Candidatus Korobacteraceae bacterium (assembly GCA_049522855.1). Taxonomy (GTDB): domain Bacteria; phylum Acidobacteriota; class Terriglobia; order Terriglobales; family Acidobacteriaceae; genus Bog-257. The sequence continues at coordinate 141 of JBEKNL010000172.1, read as the reverse complement.
CGCACTGCCGCTCGAAGATAGATACTAATCAGAGCATAATATAGATGACATTCAGTGAGTATTCTGTTATCGTCCTGGGATGAAGAAACAGGATGCTCGCTCGCTGCCGGGGAAGTCCCAAGAGGATCTTCGCCGGCGAGT
>JBEKNL010000171.1:0-6382 GCA_049522855.1 Candidatus Korobacteraceae bacterium | reverse complement strand
TGTCCTCTTGCTTCTCCCGTTGCTTGCGCGTGCCCATTGCCATGCGCACATTCTACGAATCAAGCCTGTGGATACTTCAACATTTTTTGCCTGCGTATCCAGACTTGCACCACGGGCTGCTAGGTTTGGCCGGGAAAGGGTCCGGGCTCCGGGAATCGGCACTCCAAAAACTCATCGAACGACTTCGGATTTCGACGCATTCGTTCGGGGCATTCCGCGCACAAGGTGATCAAGTTCTGTTCTTCGTCTCCGCCCGACTGGCTCCGTGGTTTCAGATGGTGTACCTGCAGATGCTGCATGCTACCGCAGACCTGGCATCGCCAGCCGTCACGTTCCAGTATCCGACGATGCAGCTCGCGGTATGCATCCGCGTCGAGCCGGAGTCTCGGGTTCTTGGCTGGAATCTGCTTCATGAAGCCTTCCGGGCGACCTCAGAGAGAAAGGCTTCCTGTTGTGGGCTGGGCAGAGACTGGTAATAGCGTGAGATGGACTGCAGCAGGATCTCCGGATTGCTGCCGTCCATCGAGGCCCCGGCGAGAAAGTTCGCACAGATCATCTCCAAGCAGTAGACTAGCCCCGGGATTTGTCGGACCCGAGCATCAGGACTGCAGTCTCGATGACCGGATCTGGCTCTTATAGACCTTGAAATAGATCAGCTCCGAAGGCTCGCTGTTTTCGCCCGTCAGCTTTTGCTCCACTCCCTCTGGGACGCCGCCTTGGGCTTTATCGATCGCCGTGACCGGCGCCCCATGTGGCGGAGAGACCTGATTCGGTCCCCACGTCAGGAGCGTTCAGTTCTCGCTCGACGATCGTCAATGGGCGGCGTTTGACCTGGCGGTAGATGCGTCCGAGGTACTCCCCGATGACACCGAGGAACAGCGCATTGAGACTGAGGGAGCCGAGAATAAGGATGATGATAGTCGCGAAACCGGGCGGCCAGTCTTTTCCGAACACCAGCCGGCCAATGCCGTAGCCCACGGTTCCCAGAAAAGTCGTGACTGAGATCAGAAGACCCAAGTAGGTGGCGATTCTGAGGGGGACGACCGAGTGGTTCAAGATGCCGTCCAGAGCCAACCCAACCAGCTGCCCAAAAGAAAATTTGCTTTCACCATGCTGGCGTTCGGCCCGATTGTAGGGGATTCCAATTTGTTCGAATCCCAAGGCTGCTATGGTGCCGCGCAAGTACGGTTGACTGTCTTCAAACTTCAGCAACTCGTTCAGGACCCGACGGTCGACGAGGCGAAAGTCGCCGGCATCGAGTGGCAGCGGATCTTCGCTCAGCGAGTCAATCAGCCGGTAGAAGACCTTCCGCGTCGCATTCATCCACCAGCCCTCCTGGCGAGTCGTGCGCACTCCGTAAACCACGCGGTACCCCGCCTCCCATTTCTGAAGGAAGTCCAGGATGAGCGCGGGGGGGTCCTGCAGGTCGCAATCGATCTGAACGGCCGCGTCTCCCCGGGCATTGCTGTAGGCGGTGACGATAGAGCGCTGAAACCCGAAGTTTCGAGAGAAGCGAATTGCGCGCACGCGAGGGTCGCGGCGCGCGAGACCGGCCAGAACGTCGAAGGTTCGATCGGTGGAATGGTTATCGGTGAAGAGCAGTTCGAAATCATACCGGTCACGGACTTGTTGCATGATCGGCATGAGTGCTTCATAGAGAGGTTCGATATTCCCCTCTTCGTTGAAAACCGGGATGCAAATGCTGATCAGCGGTTTGTGCTCAGACATGTTTTACAGCCAGGGTCACGTATTGAGCTCCCAAGGGCAGCCAGCGCAGCCACGATTCGAGGGGCCGCAGCCATGCCAAAAAAGCCGGCATGAAAACAATGTAGTCCCGACGTTTCAACCGCAGGCCAGCAGCGGCGAGGTGCCCGGCAGTTTCACGCGGCGACAGCAGGATGGCGTCCTCGTCGAACGGGCACCGCCTAACCACCCAGCGCGTCAGCGGATTCGCGGCGTTGTGCTCGAAGATGGAGAGCAAGCCTCCACGGTCAAGGCGGTCGGCAAGGTCTTGTATAACCCCCGATCGCTGCTCCGGAGGGATGTGATGCATCACGTTCGCCACAACGATCAGAGCGTAATCTTGCGCAAGGTCATTCAACGCCGAGGTAAACAGGCCCTGGGTGGAAAGAGCAGGATCGACTTTCGCAATGCTGTCCTGAGAGACATCGAAACCATCGATGCGAGCCGACGGCAGGTGCTTACGGAGATAGCGTGACAGGAGGCCGACGCCACACCCGAAATCGAGTACCTTTCCGCAGAAGGAAGGACCGAGCAAACGCTGAAGATAGAGCGCCTTGTATTCCGCAAAATAGCTGGAATCCTCGCCCGAGGCGGAGACGGTACGGTCGAGGATGTGGGCGTAATCGTCGGCGAAACGGTCAAACTCCATACTGGTGCTCATCTCGTTTTCTGAGTTCGCGCGCATGATCGAGTACGCGGCAGATGCCCTCCTGCAAACCAATCGTTGGACACCAGGTGCTGGTTGCTTCTCGGAACCGGCGGTTGTCGCCGACCAGCCACATCGGCTCATCAGACCGGTAGGGCCGCTCCCCCCAGTGCAGTAGTTCGCGAGGCTTACCCATGGCGTCGGCTACCATCTCTCCTAATTCCCGAATCCGTGTGGGCCGAGAGGAGCAGACGTTATAAGCCTTGCCTGATTTTAGCCCCTCTGCTGTTGCCGCAGCCAGAAACGCTGCCGCAACATCGTCTTCGAACAGGAAGTCCCTGACCTGCTCTCCGGGAGTAAGGTCGACCGGTTGATCGTTCTGCAGCTTGGAAATGATATAGGGAACCAGGCGCGGAGGGGTTTCCCGGGTTCCGAAGACGCCGAAAAGCCGGAGCGTTACGAAAGGAATGTTCAAGGTAGAGGCCAACGCATTCCCACAGAGCACCGACGCGGCCTTGACAGCGCCGTACAACGATCTCGGCTGGACGGAGTGCGTTTCCGCAATGAGCGCACCTTGTGGGCCCGGGTATCCGTATTCGGAGCAAGTACCGGTGTGAACGAACCGCCGTAAAGGCCAGCGAGCTGTCGCTCGCAAGAGGTGGAGAACAATCGCCACGTTGCCTTCAACCAGCTGGTCGATGTCGCGGTCGGCTTGCTGAACCCCATATGATGCGAGGTGGAAAACCACTTCGGCCGAAATGCCGGCTAATTTCGATTGCAAAACCGAAGTTTCGAACGAGGACACTTCAACGACACAAATGCGAGGGTCGGCGGCAAAGGCATGCGCTTTCGAAATCGATTGCGAGCGAACAAGGCATGTGACCTCGACATTTTCCGCCAGCAATCGAGTAACAAGCGCAGAACCCAGGAAGCCGGTCGAGCCAGTAACCAGAGCGGATTTTAAAGTACTGCTCATAACGCCGAGGCCTGCATGTACGCACGAATCTGGCGCTCTGTCATCGCGCGTGGGGAAAGCGAAGAGCCCTCGTAGAATGCGCGGTACCAATCCACGGTCCACTCCAGGGCCTGTGCGAGGCGGAGTCGCGGGCGCCAACCGAGGTATTGCGAAGATTTTGCGCAATTCAGGCGGAGGTGAGTCGTTTCATGTGGCGCGTTCGGATCTGGCTGAATCCGCAGATCTCCCTTACCCCAGATGGCGCACACGCGCCCTGCGATGTCGACCACCGGGATAGAATCGTCCTCACCGGGTCCGAAATTCCAGGCCTCTGCATAGGGCTTTCCGTCTTGATATAGTTTCTGGCCAAGCAGAAGGTAGCCGCTGAGGGGCTCGAGCACGTGTTGCCAAGGGCGGACCGCTTCAGGGCAACGAATCACAATCGGCGTATCGGAGGAAATACCACGAACCATGTCTGGAATGAGACGATCCTCGGCCCAGTCGCCGCCCCCAATGACATTCCCAGCGCGAGCCGTGGCTATGGCAACTGAGCCGTCGCCGCTGCAAAAGGAGCGGCGATAGGCCGCCGCCACTAGTTCGGCTGCGCCTTTGCTCGAACTGTAGGGATCGTGACCTCCCATGGCATCGCCTTCCTTGTAACCTCGTGCCCATTCACGGTTTTCGTAACACTTGTCGCTGGTAACGACCACAACGGAACGGACAGACGGCGTAGTGCGTGCGGCTTCGAGCACATGCACCGTTCCCATAACATTGGTGGCGTAAGTTTCTACCGGTTCGCGATAGGACCGCCGCACTAAGGCCTGAGCAGCGTTGTGTATCACGATGTCAGGGTTTTGTTGAAGGAACGCCTTTCTCACCGACGCCAGATCGCGCACATCGCCAAACATGGAGACAATGCCATCGGCAACTTCGGCAGCGCTAAACAGGTTTGGTTGCGTTTCAGGAGGCAGCCCAAAACCTATAACTTCAGCGTCCATCAGCTTTAGCCAGATGGTGAGCCAGCCACCTTTGAATCCGGTGTGGCCAGTTACCAGAACCTTCTTCCCCAGATAAAACTCTGGCAGAGAATTCACGTTGTCATCCAAGGCGGTTTGCCGGTTGCCCATAAAGATTCGAGCAGCTGTTTATCGCGGAGAGTGTCCATCGGGTGCCAGAATCCCGGATGGCGATATGCAAGTAGCTGGCCTTCGGATGCCAATCTCTCCAGCGGTTCCCCTTCGAGAGGAGTATTGTCGCCGGAAATGTAGTCGAGTACTTCTGGCTGGAACACGAAGAATCCACCGTTAATCCAGCCGTCGCTCGTGCGCGGCTTCTCAGCGAATCGAACCACGGTGTCACCGCTCAACTGCAGACTGCCGAAGCGCGCGACAGGTAATACGGCGGTAATCGTAGCCAGCTTGCCATGACTGCGGTGGAAGTCGACCAGAGACTGTATGTCGACATCAGCGACCCCGTCGCCGTAAGTGACCATGAAGGGAGCGTTTCCGATCAGCCCTTTCATCCTTCGCAAGCGTCCGCCAGTGAGCGTGTTCAGTCCTGTATCAATCAGGCCCACTTGCCAGTCCGGAGTCGACGAATTTGCAGCACTCACCGAACCATCCTTCAAGTTTAGAAAAAGATCGCTGTTGTGAAGATGATAGTTCCGAAAATACTCTTTGATGACTTCGCCTTTGTATCCGCAGGCGATCAGAAAGTCCTTGTAGCCCTGCCGAGCATAGATGCTCATGATGTGCCAGAGCATTGGCTTGCCGCCGATTTCGACCATTGGTTTAGGACGAAGTATCGTCTCCTCGGCGAGCCTGGTACCTGAACCTCCTGCAAGTATCACCACCTTCATGGTTGGACGCGCTTCTTGATCGTGCAGCACTGGCGACTCAATCACAGGGCGCTCCTGGTCAATCTTAATGGAAAGACGAGGGTCGAAGCAATGTACCCAATTTCCCGGCATCAGCGAAGCCATCGTGACAAATTGTTCCAGTTTGGGATGGCGTTTCAGCACCGGGTCGATGTGGACGCAGTACTCCTGAAGCCCTCCGAAGCCCGTGAATGGATGCGCCTGGCCGGATTCACCTGCCATGCGCCAAGATGTTTTCTCTACTTTCCGGAACCGATCTAGCGGCGCGCAAAAAATCTGACCGGCTTTGCCCCTTTTACCAGCGTCAACTGATCAATGAGGATGTAATTGTCTTCGACAAACTTCCGCAGTTGGGGATCGGATTCGTAGCCATCTTTCTCGGTCCACTCCGGCCACACCACCGCGTCCGGCACGAAGGCGTCGATAAACAGGTCTGGGGGCTTCTGGCGCAAGTCAACAAGAAAACGCGCCCGGAAGTACGTCAGCATTGGCCCCGGGCTGATCTGGAAGTATGTAACCGAGTCGCGGGTTGCGGGAAGTATTCCGGTGAGAACATACACTCCGGGCGCCCATCCCCATACCGCCATACTCCGAACTGGGCGGGTTGCCCGGATGTCGCGGACGACCGCGGCAATTCTTTCGTTCGAATCTCTTACCTCCCAAGAACACTGCATAATGGCAGAGCAACCGAGGATATATTTCAGCTTGGCCAACCTGTCATTGGAATTCATCACCGGCACGCCAGGAGCCTTGGCGATTCTCGGATTCCGATCTAGTGGGCCATGAGATAACTCGCCGATAACTCTGACCATATTTGCATATTGGATTCCACCGATGGCAGCGAACACGAGGATTAGGATCAGAGCGAATATCACCCTTGGAGACGACCGTCGACTCTTTAGCAGTTCGACAGCCTCTGGAGGTGCGCTAAAAGCGACTGCCGCCAGGTACGTCATTGGAGGCACGAGAAAGATGGTGTAGTGATGGAAGGAGTATTGTGACCTGCATATCGCCATCAGGGCGGCGCCGGCATACACCAGGACACCGTTGAAGGCCCATTTTTTCTCCTTGGAGAAGAGCAGGACGTTGGCGCTTGGTGAAGTTCGGACCAGAAGGCCCAGGCCCAGGAACGCGACCAGCAACGGCTCATGAATTGGCCAGG
>JBEKNL010000170.1:0-6512 GCA_049522855.1 Candidatus Korobacteraceae bacterium | reverse complement strand
CGGCCTTGTGGATCGTCTTCGCACCACTCCAGGGCCGCCGCCAACTGAAATGAGTCAGCGGCCCGTAAATCGTAGCGATCCACAAGTTGTGCCGACTTCGCGCGCAAAGCGTCCGTCGGCTGAATCACCGACCATGAATCGGCCAACCTTTGGGCCAGCTTACGGGCCCTGGTCCAGTCGCTGGGAGCCAGTTGCTTCATCCGCACGAGTCGGGCCAGAGCGCTAGCAATCTCGACCGGCGTAGCCCACCAGACCACAGCGTCGTGCAGCTTGTACAGGGCAATGGCCCGCGGCGTGATGCCCTGTCGCACGCAGAGAGGAATCAGAGCACTGGTATCCCAGAAGGCCGGGACTCGCACTAACGGTCCTCCCGTTCTTCCTGCTGCAGCTGCTCTATAACTTCATCGGAAACATTCCCCGGCGGCACCGGCCATGAGCCCGACGCAGACCGCTTCTTCAAGGGTGGCGTCAGAACGCCACGAGCAACCAGCCGCTGCTCCCGGGAATGATCGGCTAGGCGACAGGGCACAATCCGAGCCACTGGCTTGTTACGGTCGCAGACAAGTACCTCTTCGCCGTCTTTTACGAGTTGGATGTGAGCGCTGAGTCGCGCCTTTAGATCGCTGACATTCACCTTTCTCATACTTTAATTATAGCTGACATGACCAACTTGGTCATCTCATGTTTCAGACCGCCGGAATCACACCCCCTCCGGGACCACCTGATTGACGTTTCCCGTGGCAAACCGGCGGCACGCGAATACATTGATGCGCTGCCAGAGGGATGGGCGATCTCGCAGATCTCCGCCCTAGAACTCATCGTCGGGGCACGGAATAACCGAGACCTCGCCGACATCGATACGTTTCTGTCAGCTTACGTGATCGTGCCGCTTCGGGGTCCACAGGCTCGCGAGCCTACGAACTCCTCAAACGGTACGCGAAATCTCACGGCCTACACGTCTTTGATTCGCTGGTTGCGGCTATCGCGATCGAAGAGGGGCTCACGTTGGTGACCAAGAACCGTAGGCACTTCGGAATGATCGAGGGCTTGAATCTCGAGGTCCCGCAATATTGATGGCCGCCACTGTACCTGAGATGACAAACGGCTCCGCGGAAAGAACCTTTTTCAGCGATGCAACGACCAATGCCATCCGGCCCACCAACTGCTCTTCCCTCGGGTATCCGTACTGCCATGGACCAGATCCTCCGATACGACAGGGCACTGCAGAAAAAGTTTGACTGGGCACTGCAGAAACTCCGTGAATCTCAAGAGAGGCGACAGAAGGCCCAGGCGCCAGTGAGCGTTCAGGTTTCAGCCGATCAGTAGAGTGTTGCGGGGGAGTGCGACCGGTACCTTCGTCCTCGCCAGAGCCAGCGTGCCCATGACGGTCTAGCCCTGCCAACAGGGCACCGACTACCTGCAGTTGATTGAGCGTCAAGAAAGTTGTAGTATTGTGCTATGGCCCAGTCTCACCGTGAAGCCGCGCGGCGACTCTTCGAGTTCGCTGAGCAGCAGCAAGGTTTCTTCACCACCAAGCAGGCTAAGACGGCCGGATTCGCCGAAAACACGCACCCCTATCATGTGCAGGTCGGGAACTGGATCCGCGAGCACCGGGGTATCTACCGGCTCGCTCTGTTTCCGGCGGCTGATCGGCCCGACCTAGTCCTTTGGGCACTGTGGTCCCGGAACCGGAACGAGGAAGTCGAGGGTGCATACAGCCACCACACGGCGCTCAGCCTCTACGATCTGTCAGACCTGAATCCGGCGAAGCTCCACATGACCGTTCCGACAGATTTCCGGCGCAACAGCGATATTCCCGGCATCCTGGTACTTCATTATGCCGACCTGTCCGGGAGCGACGTACAGATGGCGCAGGGCTTCAAGTTTACTCGCCCTCTGCGGACGATTCTTGACCTGATCGAGGCTGGCACGGTCGAGCGGAACATCATCCGCCAGGCACTAAGGCAGGCTGTCGACCGTGGTCTGATCACTCGCCAACAGATTCGGAACACGCAAATGAGCGGACCTGCGCGCAAAATCGTAGAGGAAGTGCTGCGGCGAGCTGCGTAATGCCGTCACCTAGGACATATGCGACGGCGGGAGCATTCCGAAGGGCTCTTGAAGAACGCCTGAAGAGGGCATCTCTGACTGATCAGATCGATCTCAACCGCCTCCGGCGACAGGTATCATTCGACCGTCTGCTGGCAAGGCTGTTCCGGGAAGAACCAGCGCCCTGGGTTTTGAAGGGTGGTTATGCGCTGGAGCTACGCTTCAAGGCTGCTCGATCAACGGTGGACATCGACCTGACATGGCAGCAAGTGGGGGCAGCAACATCGGCGGGTGGTGACCCGAACCAGATTTGTACGGGGGATGCTGCAGAGCGTGGCTGACATCCCTCTTGGTGATTGGTTCGAGTACGCGATCGGACCGCCTGTCATCGATTTGACCGCCGCGCCGTACGGCGGAGCTCGCTATCCTGTCGAAGCTCGAATGGACGAACGGATGTTTGCCCGATTCCACCTGGACGCCGGCATTGGTGACGTGGTTATGCAGCCGCTGGAAACAATCATCTGCCGGGACTGGCTGGGATTCGCTGGCATCGAATCGGCGCGGGTCCGGATGATCGGTCGCGAACAGCAGTTCGCTGAAAAGATTCATGCCTACACGCTCCCGCGGAACGCTGCGAACAGCAGAGTGAAGGATTTGGTGGACCTGGCTCTCCTGATCAGATCAGGAGAACTGGATAAACAGAGGATCCTGGACGCCTTGCGTCTGACGTTTGAGAGAAGAGGAACACACGATTTGCCGGGGGGTTTGGTTCCGCCGCCAGCGGATTGGCAGATCCCGTTTCAAGCCCTGGCGGAAGAATGCGGGCTCCCAACTGATATCGCCGCGGTGTTTGCGGGCGTACAGGAGTATCTCCAAGAAGTGCTGACACGTCGCACGGAGCGGTGAACGCGGTATGACCGAGAAGGGTTCGGAATCTCTTCCATTCGAGCCTGCAGAGCAGGAAAATATTCGTCTCCGGGAGGAAAATGCTCGCCTGCGGCAGCTCCTGGCGGTTCACAGCACTCCGCTTCCTCAACTTGCGCCAGAGAATCCGCCTCCAACCAAAACCGTCGGGACGGCGCCACCGGTGGACAAGGAGGAGCGTGCCAGAAAGAGAATCGCGCTGTTTCGAATGTTGCATTGTTTGATGCTCAAGCAAAAAGCGGATGATCACAATGCTGCACATGCTCTGCCTGAGGAAGATGACATGGACCAGATCCTCCGATACGACAGGGCACTGCAGAAAAAGTTTGACTGGGCACTGCAGAGGCTCCTTGAATCTCAACAGCGGCGACGGAAGGCCCAGGCGCCAGTGAGCGTTCAGGTTTCAAGCGATCAGTAGCGTGTCACAGGTAGTTCGACACTGCCTTGCCGCAGATGGTCGCCTCCAGTGGCTGGAGATTTGCGACTTGCTCCTATCTGCGGGCGGCGAGGCCCATAACCGCTAAACAATCCGAGGCTTTCCGGCGGGGGCAGGGCTGACGTACATGTTGTTAAAGGATCGAGCGATGACCGTCACCCTGAATCTCAAGCCGGAAATTGAAGCTGGACTGGTGACGCAGGCGCAGGCCAGCGGAATGACGGTGGAGGAATACCTCCTCTCGGTGGTAGAAGGCGTGGTGCTTCCGGCGACGCAAAAGACATTGCCGGAGGAGGAGCGCGCAACAGCATTTGAGGCGTGGTCAGCGAGCCACCGCCCGACTCCCCCCTCTCTGATTACGCCGTTAGCCGCGACAGTATGTATGAAGGCCGCGACCACTGATGCGGGTTCTTGTTGATACGAATATTCTCCTCCGCAGTGCCCAACCAAATCATCCACTTTGTTCGCAAGCCACGCACGCAGTCGCGAAACTTATCCGGCAAAAGCAGGCCGTCTTTTTCTGTCCCCAGAACATCGCCGAATTCTGGAACGTTGCAACGCGGCCCGCTGAGCTAAACGGGCTCGGATTGTCGCATGAGGAAGTTCTCCCTGAAGTCAGCAGCATCGAAAGCCTGTTAGATAGTGCCGTTGGCGCAGATGGATCGCGCCAGAGCATTGCATTACAAACCACATTGGCATATGCTAAGACATATGCCGCGCGCAGATAGGATGATTGTTGAGCGACACGTGAAGATTTTCAAGAACGGCAGAAACCAGGCAGTCCGGATTCCCCGTGAGTTCGAACTTCCTGGCGAGGATGCCATCTTGCGCAAAGAAGGCAAACGGCTGATCATCGAGCCCAGGCCGCCGAAATCGCTGCTGGCAGTACTAGCAACCCTGAAAAAACTCGACGAGGATTTTCCGCCTATTTCTGATCTACCTTTCAATCCGGTTGACCTCTGATGCGCTACTTACTCGACACTAATGTCGTTTCCGACCTGGTTCGCAACCCGCAGGGCCGCGTAGCGGAACACATCCGTAAGATTGGAGAAGCACAAGTCTGCACCAGCATCATCGTTGCTGCGGAACTGCGTTACGGTGCTGCAAAGAAACAGTCGACGCGCCTTACGGCGCAGCTTCAGGCGGTGCTGGGTGCGCTTGAGGTCCTCCCTCTAGAGGCACCCGCCGATGCCCAGTACGGGCTTTTGCGCGCCCGGCTTGAAAAGGCTGGCAGGCTGATCGGAGCCAATGACTTACTCATCGCCGCGCAGGCCATGGCTCTTGGTTGCACCATTGTCACCGACAATGAGAAGGAGTTCGCGCAGATCAAAGACCTTCCTCGTGAGAATTGGGTGCGTCACGCCTGAAAAATGTCACCTATGGTTTGAACGTCCCTTGGAATGAATCACCCAGACTCCTTTATCGGCGCCAAACGAAAAAGACAACATAGGAGACCGGCAGTTCTTAATATATCGTGTAACGATATAATGTCGTGCCATTGCTTGTGACCAACCCACAAGCATCGGGGAAAGGGCAAGACTTACTTCGCTCCTACCCCTCTATCAGCTCCCCACTTTCACTAAGCGTCACGCGCCGCAAAGTCTTCAAAGGGACGGCCAGATTGTAACGCGCGTGTTTAAGCTCACCCGTACGCACGAGTGCGCCCTTCTCCGTTAGGTCCACCAGGTCGCGGGTCGTCGTTGCCGGAGACGCCCCGGTCATCTTGCTGTACTTGCCGGCGCTAAGGCCGCCCTTGAAACCCTCCGGGCCTTCCTTGAACGTGCGTAGCAACGCCTTTTGCTGCCTTTCGTTGAGCTGATTTTTTAACCGGTCGAACAGCTTTGCCTTGTCGATTAGAAATTCTACGAGCGCAAGGGTGCGCCGTTGCGCTTCAATCGTTGCTCCGGCAAACCACGCAAGCCAGTCCGTAATTTCATTTCGTCCGCTGGCCGCTTCCAAAGCATGGTAGTAACTCGCTCGCCGGGCAAGCATGGTTGCAGCAAGCACAATGAGGGTCGGCTGCTCGAGACTCTGAGCCAACGACTTCTCGGCAATGGCTCGTCCGATTCGGCCGTTGCCATCCTCAAACGGATGGATCGACTCAAAATACAGATGTGCCGTACCTGCCCTGGTGAGCGCTGGCAATGGCTGCGTTCCTGCCGGAGCCGAGCGCTTGAACCAGTCGATGAATCCCGCCATCTCGCAGAGGATTTGCGTGGACGGCGGTGCCTCGAAATGAATCTTCGGCGCACCGATTGCCCCTGAGACTACCTGCATGGGCTCATCACGGGTTCGATAACGTCCGACATCCTGGGTGTCCCGCCTGCCCCTCATCAACATTCGGTGCCATCGAAATATCATTTCCTCGGAAAGTGGGGTGGAGAAAGTACGGTAAAGATCCACTGACATTTCTGCGATCCCCTGCTCCCTTGGAGCGATGCGTCGATTGTCCGCTGCCAGTCCAAGCTGCCTTTGGATTGAAGACTGCACACTGCCACGATCCAGGATCTCGCCCTCGATCTCAGATGTCGACAGCGCCTCTGTACTTATCGCTTCAACGGTGAGCTGGTTGCGCTCCTCGCCCGCCAAATGCTTGACTGTGCCCAGAAGAGCACCACCCCAGATAAGGAAGTGCTGTTCCGCGAATGCGAGGCGGGCCGGATCCCAGGTGAAATTCGGCCAGTCCGGTTGTTGCCAATTCCACTGCATGAGCGAGAGCCTTGTCTTCCTATCGCTCCCATTATGCCATATTTATGAGCGATAGCCCAATCTTCTATCGCTCATCCCGAAGTGGTTCGCGGGGAACCCCAGCAGCGCCTCCCAGGTCGAGACGGGAGAAAGCCACAGTTCATTGGCGGGGTTCCTCAGCTCGGCCCGGACGCGAGGATGGAGCCGGGACGGTGCATGCAAGGCCGGAATCTGGCGCACCCCGCTCGATATGGTATAACTGTTATACTCATACGGTTTCACTTCGATGAGCGGAAGAGGCACAAGAAGTTTTCTCGCACCCGTACTACCTTGACCAGCGCTCGGATTTGCCCGAACAGTACCGGGCGATCGGCTGGGTGAGGGAGCAGCTGTACACCGTGATTTTCGAAGTGCG
>JBEKNL010000169.1:0-6539 GCA_049522855.1 Candidatus Korobacteraceae bacterium | reverse complement strand
TCTGTTCAAGGCTGAGTCCTCCTCTGACTCGTTGGTCTTCCCAAACTCAACTTATCAGAGACTCTCAGCCTTCTTCTTCCCGGCGGCGCTCAGCACAGCGGAGCTAATTTGGACGAGAATGCGCCAAAATGAAACTCCACCTTAGCGTGCATTTAGCGTGCGCGGAGAACAATGCCACGGACGCGGGCGACCAGGCGAGGGACGGTTGGCATCCCGCACTATACGGCTGCTACACAAGCCACAATGTGATGCCGTATACAAACTTCCGGCTGCGCACATCGTCCAGTACGGTTCCCGGCCCTTATCAGGTGGCGTTCACATATATCAACGGTGACGTGCCTACCACTCAAACGTACCAGTTCAACGTCGTCGCTGCCCCCACGTTCACAGCGACACCTCCCGCGGTGTTTCCGCCGATTCCCGGCAAGGCCAACTGGGAAACACAGATGGTCGTGCTCGGCCACAGGTGGTGTGACGACCATAATGGCTTTTCCCGTTGTATTCAGCGGCCGCCAATCGAGGCGGTCTGACGGGAATGTGCGGTGCTCCCACGCATTCAGCTCAGGAGGCAGCGGATTGGCCGAGTAATTGATGAGCAGGTCTGGATCGAAAGCCTTCAACATGTCGCTCTGGACTTCGAGATACGGGTCAGGTGGCAACTGCGTGTAATACACACCTGCCGTTTTCCGCGTGGAATCATCCAGAATGACGATGGGATTAAAAAGGCCGCCCCATAAACTTGTAGCGCGAGCGATGACGCTAAACAGTAAATCGCGATTCAGACTCGTATGGTAAAAAAACTCATCTTTGCTTTCGAGGAAGGGGGGGTACCCGACCGAAGGGTCATGCCGCTTCCCGCTCATAGTACTTCAGCGGACCACCCAGTCGTTCCTTGCAACGCACAATTCCGTGGTCCCCGCTCGCTCCTCGATTCGGCAAGGGAAACACTTTGTGGAAGGCCATGGCCATCAGTCCCAGTTTGAGAAGAAGAAGAACCAGCGTGTGTTCTTTTTTGAACAGACTGCTCAAGCTTCGACCTGTCAGACTTTTGAAAGACCTCGGGTTTACGCAGGTCTGGTGCTACGCCAAGAAGTGGCGCACATAGCAGCCGCTTTTCAAGCGTTACGTACAGGCTGCCGCCAACCTGATAACTCAGGCCTTGAAGGAGAACTTCAAAATGAGTATCGAAACGATTTTAATTATCGTCCTGGTTGTGTTCCTGCTTGGTGGAGGCGGTTGGTACTGGGGACGCGGACGCGCTTAACGCAACCCGTTCTGCAATCCAGATAGCCACTTAAGTAGCCGAAAAAGGTTTCTGCTCTTAGCTGTGACCTCCGCCCGTCTCGACTTCAATCCAAGGAGGACTTATGAGTCTGTTGGATCTGGTCTTCGGTTGTTGGCACAAACGGTGCAGCTTCCCCATAACCGTGCGCGGCAAACTGCGCCGAAGCGTTGCAGCAGCGTCCGCAACGGGGACATACGTGGTTTGCCTCGATTGCGGCCGCGAGTTCGCTTACGACTGGTCGCAGATGAAGATGCTCGCGTCAAAACCCCGCACGGCGAGGGCGGTAGAGCCCGTCACCGTCGTTTCCGGTCTCAAGGCAGCTTGATGGGTGCGGTAAGCCATTCGCGAAGGGAACTTCGTGAGCAAATTTGGTTTTGTGAACATTCTTGATGCAGGGAGGTTTCGATGAATCTAAATCTGCTGGATCCGAAGCTGATTGTGCTCGCCGCCGTGGTGATTCTGATCATCGCAGTGCTTGCTTGGCTGTACGTGCGAAAACGCAGGAGTACGACTGCAGACCTGCGGCAAAGGTTTGGGCCCGAGTACGAGCGGGCGGTGCTTGAGCATGGGTCAGAACGAAAGGCCGAAGCGAAATTAGCGGATCGCGAGAAGCGGGTTGAAAAGCTCAAGATTCGCGATCTTGATCCGATGGAACGCGAACGTTTTTCGAAACAGTGGGCGTCCGTACAGTCTCGTTTTGTCGATTCCCCAAAGGGGGCAGTCACGGAAGCCGATGACCTGGTGTCCTCTTTAATGAAAACTCGTGGCTATCCCGTATCCGATTTCGATCAGCGCGCCGCCGACATTTCTGTTGACCATCCCCGAGTGGTAGAGAATTACCGGTCTGCGCATGAGATTGCGCTGCGAGTCGGGAAAGACGCAGCGACTACGGAAGATCTGAGAACGGCGATGATTCACTACCGCTCTCTATTTGAGGAACTGGTGCAGGTACCAACCACTGTTGAAAGGAAATAGGTGACGTAATGAGTGAACTGAAGACAGAAGAACTGGAGCTTACGACGGCCGATCTGGCGAGCCATGGCATTGCGCAAAAGCAACCCAACGAACCCAAGCTGGTGAAACGACAAGCGTCGGAAACTTTGAACGCAGCAGCCGCAGTCTCAGAGCCCATGCCCTTGTTTACTGAATCTGAGATGGAAGATTTCCGATCGCAGTGGAGCAACCTGCAGACTGGCTTCGTCGACGAGCCGCGCCGGGCGGTAGAGGACGCGGACAAGCTGGTAGCTTCGGTGATGCAGCGACTCGCGGAAGGTTTCGCCAAGGAGCGATCGGGCTTGGAAAAGCAGTGGGACAGCGGCGATAACGTGTCCACTGAGGATCTGCGCGTTGCCTTACAACGCTATCGTTCCTTTTTTGGCAGATTGCTGAAACTGTAAGGATCGCGATCGCACCGGAAAACGCCGGTAGCACGTATTCGATTGCCCCGAGCCATCAGGAAGAGTGTTGTGGCGCAACCGATTCGACGAACAGTCTGCTGTTTCCGGGGCGGGTAACGGATGGCCCGCTCCTTAATTAGGCAAGATTCAACGATAAGGAGAAAACAAATGAGCACGGGTACGAAGGATGAGATTAAAGGCAAGTTTCATGAAGTGAAAGGCAAAGTCAAAGAGAAGACAGGCCAAGTCACGAACAATCCCGACTTGGAGGCTGAAGGCAAAGCCGAACACAGGGCCGGGAAAATTGAAAAAAAGGTCGGGCCTTCATGCCGAAGGATCGTCCTCGGCGCAATTGCTGCTAAGTGATTGAGATTGCAAGAACCTGGCGGAGGATGCAGTCACGAGCGAACCCTTCTCCGCCCTAAATTCCCTGCTAACAGGGAAAAATACAGGGAATTTCGTGAATTTGGCCGCCCCATTCCGGCCGTTAGTTGCCCTAAGCGCTTCATTTTGCGTAACTTCTGATGCCAGAGCCAAGTTCTTGCCTTGAAATCGAACAGGGAATTATCAGAGGCTTATCAGGGAATTCAAGGCCGCTTATCAGGGAATTAAGTTGCCTCTCCTTGATGTCGCCGAGCCTCTGGTCTTTGTTCCAACGGCGCGATTTCGGTTCTGGGGGTGGACTTGAACCACCGACCTTTGGGTTATGAGCCCAAGGGGTCATCATCAAGTCCCGTTGATTTCATTGCTCTTCCCCGCACCAAACCGGCAGAAAACCGGCAGGAAGAGGCCGATTCTGCACGCTAGTTGCACGTTCGCGAAAAGCCAGTCATTTGGAGATTGTGGGCGAAGCCGATGCAACACTTCCTGCCACGAACGCGGGCCGCACACCTGAGTTCCACCAGGGCTGTGCTCAAAAGGAAATTTTCTCGGCCCAGTTTCCGAGCCGCCAACAATGCGCCGGCACGCTTCGCGGCCGCTTTCACGATGTGCCAAATCGCCTTGGGCGTGATTCGATCACCCCAGATCTTCCCCAGCCGACTTACCCGCCGGAAGATCGCACCATCATTGATGCCAGCCGCCGTGGTCCACTCATCGACGGCAAGTTTCGCCCATACTGGAACCGGAACGGTACGGATGTGTTTTCCTTTGCCAATCAGGTCAGCGATTACCCAGTGCTCCTCGCGGACCTGGAAATCTTTTGTTCCGAGTCCAACCAGTTCGGCCCGTCGCAAGCCGCATCCAATGAGCAGCGCCAGAATCGCCCGATCACGTTTGCTTCGGAGGCTGTCTGACGGTGGTTCGCCGAGCAAGGTCCTGGACTGATCGACAGTCAACCAATTGCCAATCCGAACGCCGAGACGCTTTGCCCCTTTGACGCGGCGGATTCCCGCGGCCAGTTCAGGGCTCAAAAGGCCAGTGTCGGACGCCTCATAGGCGAGCCGCCTCACGGCGGCCAAGCGCACGTTGATCGTGGACGGTGCGAGGTTTTTCTGTTCGAGGAAGAACCGATACCGCAGGACCACAGTTCGGTTAAAGGCCAGACGCGGTTCCGAACAGTACCAGCCGATGAATTCGTCGATGGCATGACCGTACGATTCTTGCGAACTGGCGGCTGCGAGTGAGTGAAGCACGGAAATTTTCGACTGCTCCAAGTCGGGCAGGCGAAGTATTGTTTTAGCCTTGGATCATTTGGAAGTCTTCCGACGTGCCATACTGGCGGCCTCCCACGCCGCGGTCAGTATGGTCGTTCAGTTGGTGGCTGATGGTCTCGGAGCCGGTTTCTGGCCCCCGACGGGATGCCTACCGATACTGGGGTGTCTCAGTCAGACCGGATCGCCGCCGCAGGAAGGGTATCCCCCTTTTCCGCAGCAATACGCACCGCTGTTCACAGAATTGATGACGCACGTCACGACGTTTCCCTTTCTGTGCTAAGGATTTTCGCAAGAGGTGCTGTAGTACTATAGCCTTAAGGTGGCAATAACAGAACACGTACCAACCCAAAAGATGGGTAGCTGAAATCAACACTATTGCCCAATTGTCTTCTACCTCAAGTAAATATATAGTCCTCGTCAACACCAAATCCACTTCCATCTGGTTCACAGCTTCAACCTAAAACTGAGCTCGCAACGCGGATTCGACATTCCGCTTGCATTCACAGGCAACAGTGCTTCGCAAGGAGAAACCCATGCTTTGGTCCAAAAGTAGTAATCGCTTCGATCGAATTCGATTTCTTTGTCTCAATACCATGTTGGTTATCGCCATCTGCCAAACCGCCGTGGCTGCCACGCTATGCGTGAACCCCAGAGGAAAGTCAGGTTGCTTCTCGAAGATCCAGGACGCAGTTAACGCTGCGGCCGCTTACGACACGATTAATGTGGCGCAAGGTAAGTACAAAGAAGATGTGGTCGTCGGTAAGCCGCTTTCGCTAGTGGGACACAATAGCAGCAATACGGTCATCGATGCTACCGGTCTGCTCAATGGCTTGTACATCGACGGCCTCGACAACCCCGGTCTCGCCAGTGTGGTGGTGACCGGCTTTACCGTGAAGAACGCGAACCTCGAAGGCATCGTGATCACCAATGCCTCGAACGTGACGGTTTCTTACAACCAGGTGCTCAACAACAATCGCAGCCTGGACATCAATGATGCCACTTGCCCCGGAGCTCCTCCTTGGGAAACCCTCGAGGGATTTGACTGCGGTGAGGGAATCCACCTCAGCGGAGTCGATCATTCTGTCGTGGCGAACAACACCTCACAGTACAACGCAGGAGGCATCCTTCTCAGCGACGACACTGGCCCAACCCACGACAACCTGATCTCCAATAACATCGTGACAGATAACCCGTATGACTGCGGCATAACTCTTGCGTCTCATCCGTCTGCCACCATGAGTGGAGCTCCCTTTGGCGTCTTTCACAACACGATCTCCGGCAACACGTCCTCGGGGAATGGCACTCAGGTTCCAGGAGCGGGAGCCGGAGTCGGTATCTTCGACTCAATTCCGGGCACCATGAATTACGGCAATGTGATCATCAACAATCGCCTCACCAACAATGGCCTGCCCGGGGTCGCGATGCACTCCCACGCTCCAGGCCAAACCATTACCGACAACATGATCATCGGCAACTACATTGCCGGGAACGGTGCGGACACGGATGATGCATTCACACCGGGACCCACGGGGATCAACGTCTTTGGAGTGTCGCCGGCTTCCGGCACAGTTATTACCAACAACGTGATCAAGGACGAAAGTGTGGACATCGCGGTCAACAGTCCCGCTATTGTTGACGCTCATCTCAACAATCTGCTGGGCAAGGGCATGGGTGTTCTGAATCTCGGCCTGGGATCGGCCGATGCAACCGAGAACTGGTGGGGGTGCTCGGGCGGACCTGGTGCAAACGGCTGCGCGACCGCAGCTGGTAGCGGAGTGACCTTCAGCCCCTGGCTGACAACACCATTCTAATCGCAGTAGCGGGGGTTCATCGATTCGGATGAATCGACACACTACTGTGACTGCGACCAAGATCCCCACCCAAAACGGGAGCTTTGGGTGGGGTACCCATTCCTCAGGATCCTCTCTGAGTGTGCCGTCGGCAATCCGGAAAGCGGCTCCTCGGTACATCTCGGATCGATGTTTGTGAAATCGCCTTCACATGAGCAGAGAAATGGCGCTACCCTGCGAGAACCCTCAGGAGCTGGCCGGTGGCCCAGGGCCCTACGTCGCCTACTGAGGGCCGAGGTTGATTTTCCCCGCGCAACTATTTTTCTGATCGCCCGCTCTCGCTTTCCTGCCTGCGTGGCTGCCAACAGGCTAGGGCTCGACGAGCGGTGTGCCGATGCCAAAAAGGAAATCC
>JBEKNL010000168.1:0-6583 GCA_049522855.1 Candidatus Korobacteraceae bacterium | reverse complement strand
CCCGCACGAACCCAGCTCTCCAGCGTGGAGCGGTCTTCTGTCGTCAATGTGAGGGCAGTGGGGTATTTGCTCATGCCCCATCATGGCATAGACCGCTTTTCAATGCAACTAAGTACTAGGCGACTCGAGATGCGAATGCATCCCGGGGCGCGGCGCGGGCCGATGCCATGGCGAATGGCATTCTCCACCAGCGGCTGCAGAATCAGGTTTGGGACCAGGGCAGATCGGGTGTGCGGCTGGATATCCATTTCCACGCGCAGGCGGTCCTGGAAGCGTGTCTGCTGGATGTCAACATATTTCTGCAGGAAGGTCAGCTCGCGACTGAGCGGCACCTCGTGGACGCCGGCTGCGTCGAGCGACAGGCGCAGCAGGTCCGCCAGTTGCAACGTCATGTGTTCGGCAGCGGGGCCATCGTTTCTGGCCAGGGCGGCGATGGAATTCAAGGTATTGAACAGGAAGTGCGGTTCCAGCTGGATCTTCAGCACCTCGAGTTGCGCATAAGCCAGTTGGGCTTCCAACTGCGACGATTGCAACTCGCGCTCCCGGTACTTGCCGTAATACCCAATCGCCTGGGTAATCAGCAGGACATACCAGTAGCGCTGGAAATCCATGAGGGCGCGGGAAATAGTGTGCGCGAGGAATGGCGCATGAGTTTCCTTAGTCCAAGTCACCAGCGGGTACAAGGACACGATCAGCGCCGCCCCAGCCAGCGTAAGCGCTGCGCTGGCGGCAAGGTGGAGGGGAAGTGCCAGCTTCCAACTGCTGCGGTCGAAGGTAAATCGCCGGGCCAAGGCGTACACCACCGGCGTCAGCAACGACCAGACAAACGAGATGGTGACGTTCCAGGCAAGCAACTGCGCCCAGCTCTCCGGGCTGCCCATGGACGCGGTATAAACATGCGCCCCGGCGGCACTCAGGAAAGCCAGCACCGTCCACAGCACGAAGCCGATGGCCCAGATGCGGCCCCACTGTTTCAGCATGGTGAGCTACCTACTCTGCATGAACCCAAGACAATTCGAGACGAGCTGCACCTACGGAGTCATAGACGAAATCCGGCGGCGGATGTTTCCGAAAAATTACGGGCGCCCCGGCCCGACAATCGACGGGTTATGATTGAGTTGGTTCCGTCGTGAGGGGTGTCCAATTGCGGACACAATGCGAATCTGGAGCACAAGCCTTGCAGGGGGCGCTAGAATACTGAATATGAGTCTTCCTGACATACAGCGCGCCATCGAAGCCCTTCCCCAGGAGGAGCAAGCGCAGCTTGCCACTTGGGTTGCCGACCGCGACTTGGCAGCTTGGGACGCGGAGCTCGAACGCGACTTCACGGCCGACGGCGCTGGTGCGGCCCTGCTCGATAGCGTCCGCCAGCAGGTGCGGGAAGGGAAGTCCAAGCCCTTGTCGCAGGGTCCGCGCCACCTGTGAGTTTCCGCTCGTTTGCCGTCTCCGAATTCTGGAAATGCTACGAAAAGCTTCCCGGCCACGTGCGTGAGCTTGCCGACAAAAAGTTCGAACTCTTCACGCGCGACCCGTTCAATCCTTCACTCGGCCTGAAGCAAAAGGGTGAGGTATGGACGGTTGACATAGGCCGCTCCTATCGCGCGATCGCCCTCCGCGAAGAGAATGATTTCCATTGGTTCTGGATTGGCTCGCACGAGGCCTACAACCAGTTGCTTCGCAGACTGAAGTAACGCGTGCGGATTCTTCCTACACTATGATGAAGTTGGTTCCCTTGAGAGCACGTGTCCCATTGCCGACACTCACTCGGGGGAATGAGATTTGGGGGGGACGAGGAGGAACAAGGTCGAGGGCGCGAAGCAAGGGCAACCTGAGAAGCGGAAGCTGCGCAGCATCAACTACCCAGCCGGCAAAATGCGACAATACCGTTGCCGATACTAACTCAATTATGCATGAATTAGGCATCGCCGCCTCCATTCTCGAATCCGTTCAGACCGAGGCCCTCCGCCATCCCGCAGGTCGCATCACTAAGGTAGGCGTTAAAATCGGGGAACTGTGTGGGGTTGACCGGGATGCGCTGCAGTTCGGCTTCGAAGTGCTGGTGAAAGACACGGAGTGGGAGCCAGTGGTGCTCGACTTGGAATATATTCCGCGCGTGCAATGCTGCTCCAAGTGCGCGCACGAGTTTCGCATGACCGAATTCGATCCGCAGTGCCCGCAATGCGGCGAATTCCTTACTGATTGCATCAGCGGAGAAGAACTCGACATCGCCTATATGGAAGTGGATGAATGAACCGCATCGAAGTCGAAAAGAAAGTTCTGAACGAAAACCAGATCCTGGCCGAACAGTTACGCGAACGCTATCGGCAACTCGGGGTCCTGTGTATCAACCTGATCAGCGCGCCCGGCTCGGGTAAAACAGCTCTGCTGGAGAGGACCCTGCAGCGCATGGACAAGGGTTCGCGGGTTGCCGTGCTCACCGGCGATCTGCAAACCGAAAATGACGCCAAGCGGCTGGCGAAGTTTGGCTTCCCGGTCAAGCAGATCACGACCGGCGGAACCTGCCATCTCGATGCCAAGATGATTGGAAAGCATCTCGCGGACTGGAAACTGGAAGACCTCGACCTGCTGATTGTGGAGAACGTTGGCAACCTGGTTTGCCCTTCCAGTTACGATCTTGGAGAAGACGCAAAGATCGTCCTGTTAAGCACATCGGAAGGGGAAGACAAGCCGCTGAAATATCCCGCTATCTTTTTGAAGTCGGAACTGATGTTGCTGACCAAGATCGATCTGCTCCCCTACGTTCCCTTCAACGCGGACGTGGCGCGTGAAAATGCCAGGCGCGTCCATCCCCAGATGGAAATCATTGATGTCTCCAGCACCACCGGCCAAGGCCTCGATCGCTGGATGGAATGGCTGCGCGCCCGCCAGGAGCGGGCGAAAACGAAATTGCAAACCGCAACGGCCCCACACTGATTTCAGCAGCTCCCATTTACAATGGCCTTTACACCGAGGTGCCGATGTCGTTCCTTCGTTACCTGATGCTGTTGTCGCTGGTGATCTGGATTGGCGGCCTGATCTTCTTCGCGTTTGTGCTGGCGCCGACGGTCTTCGCGGTCTTGCCTACCCGGCAACTGGCGGGCAATGTGGTCAACCGCAGCTTAGGCATTCTGCACTGGATGGCGATCGCGTGTGGCGTGATATTTGCCGTGACGTCCATGATCGATTCGCGGATCGTGAATGGCGTCGCCGATCCGTTTGCGGCCCGCAACCTTTTGATCTACCCGATGATCATCTTGACGTTGGTTGGCATGTTTGGCATCGCAGCGCGGATGCTGGTCCTGCGTCAGCAGATGGGCGTCATCGACGACGTGCCGCAGGACGACGCCCGCCGGGTGGAGTTCAATCGCCTGCACGTGTGGTCCACGCGCATCGAAGGATCGGTGCTGGTGCTTGGACTGGCGCTGCTGTATCTGACCGCGCGGCGGATGGCATGAGCGCTTTTGCCTTTTGATATGCGCCAGGGATTGCAGCTAGGCTATTCAGGGCTTTTCGTACTTTCTCTTAACTGGCAACTGACAACTGACCACTGGAAACTGATTTTATGAAAACCGGAATCATAGGCCTGCCACAAGTGGGCAAAACGTCGTTGTTCGTGATGTTGACCAAGCAGCAGGTAGCGCAGCGCACGGGAAATCCTCGCGAGGCGCATCTGGGGGTGACCAAGGTCCCCGACGACCGCCTCGACCGCCTGGCTGCGCTGTATAACCCTAAGAAGCTGATACATGCCAGCGTTGAGTTTGCCGACGTGGGGGCGCTGAGTCAGGAGGCGCTGAATGAGACCGCCTTCGCCGCGAATCTGCGCATTGTGGACGCCCTGGCCCACGTGGTGCGCGCCTTCGAGGATGACTCCATCCCGCACGTCGGTCCTATCGATCCGCTGCGCGATATCAAGAACATCGACTTCGACCTGATCGTCAACGATCTGGGACAGGTGGAAAAGCGGCTGGAGCGTGTCGAGAAAGACTTGAAGAAGATGAAGACGGCGGAGCTGGAGCGCGAGCACGACTTGCTCAAACGCGCCAAGGCGCATCTGGAAACCGAGCGGCCGCTGCGCGAGATGGAAATGACGCCCGAGGACAAAAAGCGGGTGCGCGGCTTCACGTTCCTAAGCGAGAAGCCGATCCTCTACGTGCTCAACATCGGCGAAAGTCCGACGCTGGGAAAGGACCTGGAAGAAGCGGTCGCCAAATACGGGGTGACGGAAGTGGCGGCGCGTCCCAACACGGGCGCGCTCGCGGTGTGTGCCAAAGTCGAAGCTGAACTCGCCGAAATGAGCGATGAGGATGCTGCCGAGTTTCTCTCCAGCTATGGCCTGAAAGAGAGTGGACTGGTGCGGCTCATCCACAAAACCTACGAGTTGCTGGGGCTGATTTCCTTTTTCACCGTGGGCGAAGATGAGTGCCGCGCCTGGACCGTGGAGCGCGGATCGAAAGCGGTGCACGCAGCCGGCGCTATCCACACTGACCTGGAACATCATTTCATCCGCGCCGAGACCATCCACTGGGACCAGTTGCTCGATGCCGGCTCGGAAGCCGAGGGGCGCGCCCGCGGCACGTTACGGCTGGAAGGCAAAGAGTACATCGTGAAGGACGGCGACGTGATGCACATCAGGCATAGTGGATAGCGGTCAGGGGCTAGGGGTTAATTTCGAGTTTCAAGCCCGACTTTCCATGTCTCCAAACCTGCTGCGGCAAATTGACTCATTCGAATGAGTCAGATAAACTCATGTCATGGCTAAGAGGCTGCAGGTCATTTTGAAGGATCCCGAGTATCGGGAGATCCAGCGGGTTGCGCGCTCGCGCCATATGAGCCTTGCGGAATGGGTCCGCCAGGCGCTGGAAGCCGCACGCCGGGAAGAGCCGGCCGGCGGTCTCACCCGAAAGCTGGAGGCGATCCGTAGGGCGGTCCAACAGGAGTACCCGGCGGGAGACCTGGACACTATGCTCGCTGAGATCGAAGCGGGTTACCTGAGCGGCCCGCGCTCGTGATTCTCATCGATTCCAATGTCCCGATGTATCTGGTGGGCGCGCCGCACCCGCACAAGACGGATGGACAGCGACTGCTGGAGAAACTGATACGGGGCCGAGAGCGTCTTGTGACCGACGCCGAAGTTTTGCAGGAGATACTGCACCGCTACGTGGCCATCGATCGGCGCGACGCAATCCAGCCCGCTTTCGATGCACTCCTTGAAGTCGTCGATGAAGTCCTGCCGGTTAATCACGCGGCCGTGGAACGCGCCAAGGAGATTGTTCTGGGTTACCGGCGGCTCTCAGCTCGGGATGCCGTGCACGTGTCCGTAATGGAACAGCATGACATCGCGCAAATACTGAGCTTTGACGCAGGCTTCGATTCGTTCCCAGGCATCAGCCGGATCTCCTGAACAAACGAATTGCTGGCCGGGGCACCGGGCGGAGGCGCTTCGGGGGCGGCACACGAGATTTCTATGGCGGCGTAACCCAGGTTGGCGTCCAAACGAAGGACGCGAACCTGAGGCACCAGGCGATTACGCGGGGGTGTGCATGAAAAAGAAAACGATTGTGTCTTCCCTGATTTCGGTAGGAGCCACCGCTGGGGCGCTTTTGATAAGCCAAAAGTTAGCGCTCTTCGTATTGGTAATTTGTGTGATTGCGACCATCCTCGTCCAGACATTTTGGAAGGAGAAAAGGGTTGAGCCCTCGATCAGGGAAAGGGCACAAGAGGTAGTCGATAGATTGCAGCAGCAAGCAAGTCCAGTGCAAACGCAGACCGCAAACCCATCAATTAACAACTCTCCCACCTTTAACAACGCTCCAGTTTTTGCCCCGCAGATATTTATTCCACCACTTAGTCAACCCGCCGCGCCAGCAGTGCAGGCCCCTCCGCCACAGGAACAACCAAGACACAATGTAGTTTTCTTGGGCGCAACCTTCGTTAAGCTCACATACAGCGGGCCTGGATACAGTAGCAGCACGGACGGAATGCATTCCTTTAGTGAGGTTGTGGGAACTAGCAGGGGAGACATGATCGGACTTGTGGCACGTTTCAGAAACGAGGCAGTTTTTGGGCGGGACATAAAGGCCATAAGGCGAGCGCGAGCGCATCTGAAGTTGTTCGACAAAAATAGCCGGGAAATCGGAACAGGCTTTTCTGCTGCTCTTTGGCTAGGACATCCAGATGACACTTTTAATCTAATTCCTAACACACGCGGTGGATCGGTGCTTGTGTGCTGGGGGACTAAAACAAAGGCTAACGTTAGCTGGAAAACTCGCGTTGCGGTGGACCGCCTACGCGATAACGAAATCGCACTTAGCGACGGTTACCCCAGCAGAGCCGAGGTGACGATAATGGATTCTAACGACCGACCACTTCTGGCGCCGATCATACTGGAAATAACAAAAACGAAAGGGGAACTCTCGGTTACCGCTAAGCGGCCTCAGCCTGGTGCCCCAGGTTCGCGTCCTTCTTTTGGACGCTTCTATGAGACGGCTGGTCGAGTCAAGAACTTTCTCACGATTTCGGCATCACGGTGTCCCCATCGGTGGCTCGCGGTTTCATCTCGAACTTCTATTCGCACTCTGGTGAG
>JBEKNL010000167.1:0-6596 GCA_049522855.1 Candidatus Korobacteraceae bacterium | reverse complement strand
CTCACCAGAGTGCGAATAGAAGTTCGAGATGAAACCGCGAGCCACCGATGGGGACACCGTGATGCCGAAATCGTGAGAAAGTTCTTGACTCGACCAGCCGTCTCATAGAAGCGTCCAAAAGACGGACGCGAGCCTGGGGCACGGCCCAATTTCGTCAACGCCGCAGTTTACGACCTCACCAGTTTTTTCCTCCCACCCTTTCGCCAAAGGCGGCCCGAAAGGATGCGGCGCCCGGCGCGAAATGGGAATGCGGTTGAAAGTGTACTTCTCGGTGGGAGCCCCCGCATTTATGCGGGGGAAGGAGCGCTTCAGCGCTCCGGTAAAAGTTCGACTTCGATCTGCGCTTTAGCGCCGGGACGGAGAAATCCCCGGGCTAAAGCCCATTTCATAATTGAACGCTTTTCCGCTGGACTGAAGTCCAGCTCCCCCTGCTAAAGCAGGGGGCTCCCACCAAAAAGCGGACGGCAGCCGGTACCAGGCGTCCAAGAGACGGACGCAAACCTGGGGCACCAGGCTTAATCGCGACCTTGAGCGTTTAGGGAAGGTCTGATTAAGCCCGTTGGACATCGCTCGCGAGCTAAAGCCCCGGCCTCATGTTAGGCATTTACGTGACGGCCTAAAGAGGGTGTGTGAAAACTGTGCCGTCCCTCAACCACCCCAACAAGCGCAAAAGCGGCGCTCGTTGGGGACCCCGGTTGCGGGACTCCCTAACTTTTCCCACTTTACCCAGGGCTCAACCACCCCAACAAGCGCAAAAGCGGCGCTTGTCGGAGACCCCGGTTACGCCCTGGGCTAATATTATTTCGCCCCTCCTCCACCCCATTTCGCGCAAAAGCGGCGCGAACTGGGGACCCCGGTTGCGGGGCTCGGATTTTGCGCAATCACTCCGCCGCGCCAACTCAGAACGAGTTCTCACACGCGCCCTAAAGGCCGTCCCCTTCAAAGAGCGAGACTTGACCAGAGCCTCCCTAGGAGTCGCGAATCGCTACGCCACCGGTGGCGCGTTGGGCACGTCGAGCAATCCCAGTTCCTGCTCGAAGGGCAGAAATACCGAAAAGGCAGTCCCACTTTTTCTCGCTCGCCGGCGGCTGGCGAGATGAATCGTCCCCTCATGCTTGTCGATGATGCCGCGGCTCACCCAAAGACCCAACCCTGTGCCCTTTTCCCCTTTGGTGGTGAAGAAGGGAGCGAAAAGATTTTTGCGGACCCCGGCCGGGATGCCTGCGCCGGTGTCGAGTATGGTAATGCGTACTCCCCGGCGTGCCGGGTCAGAGATGAGACTGGATTCGCGCAAATGCAGAATTAGCTTGCCCCCGTTGGGCATCGCGTCGAGAGCATTGCCGACAAGGTTCGAGAATACCTGGCGCAGTTCGCCGGGAAATCCTCGCACCGGAGGCACCTCGTCGAAACGCTGCTCGACGTCGATGTGGACCTTGCGGATTTGCGGCGCAAATAGAACCAGCACGCTTTGCAGCACATCGGCAAGATTCACCTCCACCGGGGCTTGCGCTTCGCGGTGGAAGGTCAGGAGCTGTCCCGTGATCTGCGCGATGTGGGCCAGTTCCTCGCTGGCCAGCTCCAAGTACTGACTCGCAACCATGTTGGATTGCGGTTCGTGGCGTAGCAGGTAGATGAGGTTGGAAACGGTGTCGAGCGGATTGCGGATCTCGTGCGCAATGGTGGCCGCCAGGCGTCCCGCCGACGCCAGGCGCTCGCTGGAGCGTAAGGTCTGCTCCGTCTGGCGGCGCTGCGTGATATCGCGAAAGACGAGCACAATTCCGACCAGCTGGTTGCGATCGTTGAGGATGGGCGATCCCGTCAGCTCGATTGGATATTCCTGTCCGGAACGGCTTAGGAGGGCAACGTGGCTGGAAACGTTCACCACCGGTTGAGTGCGGCGAACCAGCGCGACCGGATCTTCCAGTTCGGTACGGGTTTTTTCGTCGCTGATGCGCAAGACTTCACGCAGTGGCCGTCCGCTGGCTGCTTGGTGGTCCCAGCCGGTGAGCTTTTCGGCGACGGGGTTCAGGAACGACACATTTCCAGCCGCGTCGGTGGCCACGACTGCCTCGCCCAGGCTGGTAAGGGTTGTCCGATACGACTCACGGCTCTCTTGTAAGAGCCGCGTTTTGTCCGCTTCGGCCTTCAGATGCTTATCGTAGGTGGAAGAAAGCGCAAACACCTCGCGTCGGGTCAGCGTGAACAGCAGAAGAAGCGTGATGAGCGAAAGCGCAGCGGCGGTAGCGATGACGACGTTGCCTAGAAGCGTGGCCCGGCGGTGGCGAACTTCATGTAAGCGTTGCTCCTCATCCCGGATCTCGCGCTGCTTGGCCCGGACCTGGTCCATCAGTTGTTTGCCAGCGGTGAATTCCTGGGGCGAAAGAGATCGAGTGCCTTGTTGCTGCAACAACTGCTCCGAATATTGCACCCAGCGAAAGTCGAGATCGCGAAGTTCTCGCAGGCGACGCTGTTGACTGGGATTGTCGCTGGTAAGCTGGTCTAGGATCGCCAGTTGTTTGGGCACGCCTTCCTTGGCGGAGTTATAAGCGTCGAGGAAAGACTGGTCGCTGGTCAGAAAGAAACCACGAAGTTCGGACTCCATGTCCGTTATGGACCGCATCAACTGCCTGACATCGGCGATAACTTGATCGCTACGGTCGACCCGGCCAAAAGAGGTGGTAAGCCCAACGATTTCAACCACCAGAGTCGCGGTGAGCAGCAACAACAATACCACGGGTATCAGAACCGTGCGGCGCAGCAGCTTCTGGAAACTACGTTGGTCCATATCGACTCGTCAAGGTGCGGCCGTTCGCGGCGCGAAAGTCCTGATGATACAGCATCTCTGTGGGTGGTCAGAAGAGGGATGTGGCTCAACCGGCAGGGACTGGTATTTAGCGCAGCAACGTCGTCGGATCGGGGTCGGCGGGCGCTCCGTCCGGCAGCACGGCGGGGGACTCTTCGGTCGTGTCCCCTTCTCCGGGGGCCAGGAAGAGATTCTGTTCGATGCCATGTTGCTTGGTGTACAGCTCGTAGTAGCGGCCACCGAACTGGTAAAGCGATTGGTGGTTGCCGTGCTCGACGATTCGTCCTTCCTCGACCACCAGGATCTGGTCCGCCCGGCGAATGGTGGAGAGCCGATGGGCAATAACAAACGTGGTGCGCCCTTGCATCAGATAGGAGAGTCCTTCCTGGATCAGGGCTTCCGACTCGGAGTCGAGACTCGAGGTGGCTTCATCGAGAATCAGAATGCGCGGGTCCGCCAGGATGGCGCGCGCGATCGAGACTCGCTGGCGCTGGCCGCCAGACAGCTTCACGCCCCGCTCGCCGATGATGGTGTTGTACTTCAGCTCATACTTCTCCGCGAACTCGTCCACGCGGGCGATGGCGCAAGCCCGGAGGATCTCCTGTTCCGTCGCATGGGGCTTGGAAAAGGCCACATTCTCGCGAATGCTTCCGTCGAACAGGAACGAATCCTGCAAAACCATGCCCAGTTGGGTGCGATACGACTCCAGCCGGACGGTGGAGAGATCGACCGAATCCACCAGAATTTTGCCCTGGTTGGGAGTATGGAAGGCGGCAATCAATCCGATGATGGTGGACTTGCCCGATCCCGAGGACCCGACCAGCGCCGTCACCGTACCCGGCCGGGCGCGAAACGAGATGTCGTGCAGGACGGTCTTCTTCTGCTCGTAGGCGAAGGTGACATCCTGGAAGGTGACGTCGCCACGTAACTCGGGAAGCGTGACAGTCCGGTTGGGGTCCTCGTTTTCGGGAATTTCGTCGAGAACTTCGCGAGTGCGTTCCAAACCGGCGAGCGCTTCCGTGATCTGGGTGCCGATGCCGACAACTTGAAACAGTGGCGCGGCCAGGTATCCGAGGAACATCGTGTAAGTGAAGAATCCGCCCAGCGTCAGCTTACCTGCCAGAATCTGGCGGGTTCCCATGAACATGACAATCGCGCCGATGACGCCCATGAGAGTGGACGACGACAGGCTCATGACCGAAGTCGCGGTCAGGGTGCGAAAGACATTTTGCAGCAGGCGCTCAACCCCCGAGCTGAACACCTCGTGCTCGCGTTGCTCGGCGTGATAGCCCTTGACCACCCGCACTCCTCCCAGCGATTCCGTCAGACGGCCGGTGACTTCGGCGTTGATCTTGGCGCGCTCCCGGAAGATGGGGCGAATGGTCCGGAAGGCCTTGCGCAGGCCGAATCCAAAAATACCCAGAAAGCCGAACGCAATGGCGGTCATGACCGGGCTGATGCGGATCAGCACGGCGAAGGCAATGACGGCGGTCAGCAGCCCGCCAGCGAAGTCCACCAGTCCGGTGCCGATGAGGTTGCGCACGCCCTCGACGTCACTCATGATGCGCGAAACCAGCATGCCGGTCTTGTTGGCGTCGTAATAAGAAATGGACAGTCGCCCGACGTGCTCTTGCACGCGACGGCGCAACTCGGCGATCAGCTTCTGCGCCGCCTTGGAGAGTGTTTGGGTCAGCGCAAACGACGTCAGGCCCTGGATGAGCGTCGCCAGCAGGACCACTCCCACCAATGGATAGAGCAGCTTGAAATGCCGCTTGCCGATGATGTCGTCCACCAGGTACTTGGTGGACGCCGGAAGCACCAGCCCGGAGACGCGGTTGACGATCATCAATCCCAGGCCCAGCGCGAGCAGGGCGCGGCGCGGCCGAATCAGTTGCCAGACTTCGGGCAGCGCCTTGAAGATCTCAGTTTTCTTTAGCGGCTTCGCCGATGTGGAATGCATGAAATGCATGATAAGGGTCAACAGACTTGGATTCGCGAGATGGGTGATTGGGTTCGGAACTGCCGGAGACGAATGGATCAGGCACCAGCAGCAGCGGAGAGAGTGTTGCCTCTGTGATTGTTTGTCCGGATCGCCCACATCGGATTTCTCGCCGAAAGTAAAATGCATCGCAACTGGAGCAATATTGTGCGCTGACGGACATGAGATGGAAGCAAAATCCGATTGGAGTAGTTGGCTCAAATGGCGGGAGCAAAAACTTTGTCGCGCAAAAATTTCTGGCCAGCGCGTGATCCACTCGGGCACTGAGCGATTTGACGCAAACGAAAAGGCCACCCGGCAACGGGGCGGCCTTCTCTTCAAGGGAGAATAGTTCCAACGGAGGCTAAACCGTCAAAACTTTCTGCACAAATACTAGGGTCACGGAAAACCCCGTGTCAAGTAATTTCTAGGACTTAAATTGCTGTATTTTCAACGACTTACAAAGTATTAAGGTATTTGCAGGAAATTGACCGAAAACTGCCGAGTTCGCGTAATATGAAGATAAGTGTATTATCTTCAGTAATTTACAGGAGATAGTCTCTTATCGCAGATGCAGTTGGATGATGTCCACATCCTCGGGGCGGTCGAAGATACGATCCGGGAAAAGACGCTTCATCAAGATGCGAATGCCTCCAAAAAAAATCCCGAAGATGAGAGAGATCAACAGAATGCTCCCGGTCAGGGCAAACACTCCGAGGATGAGATTGCCGATGTTGTCGCGCTTGCTCATCGAGGTGGCTTCGTTCCACGTGACCTCGGCTTCGTAGTTTACGGAGTTGAGAAGCGCATGGGCCTCGCTGCTCCCGACGGCGCCGGTGACGACATCGACCAGGGGTCCGCTGCGCCTTACGAGCAGAGAGTTCGGAGACGACTGTTCAGCGCTTTGCAAAGCTCGCAGGCGTTCGCCGGCGATCTGCGGCGTCGGGTATTGAATCAACATGAGCGTGAGAGGCCCGCTCGCGGACGAATAATCCTGAATCAGAATTTCGGGATCATGACTGAAGTCAACCAGCTCGGGAGTGAGCGGCCCCTTCTGTGCCGCCAACGCCTGCGGGCCGAGGATATATTTTGCCGAGTTTTCCACAGCATGGCCCTTCGGCAAGTACCCGGGAAGACTTGGCAAGTTTTCGGCTGAAGCCTTGGCGGCGGGCAGCATCCCCGCGAGCTCGCGCAATTCAGCCGCGGACATTTCGGTCAGGCGATCGAAATCGGCTTCGACCAGAACGTTGTCGCGGAAGAACAGAATGCGCTGGTTGGCCGACGCGGCTTTGGTGCCGATACGTTCCGTCCCCATCGACGGCTGGCGATAAAAGGTGAAGGCGCCATAAGCCCCGGAAGCGTCGTTGAATCTTGCCGCCTTCACGGTTAGCTTGCGTCCATCGGCGCGAGTGTAGGTTGCCGTCTCGGCGTCGGCGAAGCCGTACTCTTTCAAGACTGCCGGATAAGCGGCATCGGCATTCGCCGGGTCGGTGTTTAATTGCACCGGGCCAGACTTGGTCCAACCGGCGAAGGACTGCGGCAGGAAGTCATTGCCGCCGGATGCGAATGCGAGGCTCCCCAGCACGAGCGACGAAACCGCGGCAACGAGAAAGCGTTTTAGGAGACAGCACAACATGGAAGGTCAAGAACCTACAGAATTAGACTACTGCGACAGGGGCAAAGTTTCCAGGAAGAGTCTTTTCCAATACAAGATGAGCCTGAAGGAGGAGGCAGTTTCCAACACAAGATGAGCCTGGAGCGAGTGGCATGCTGAGGATTGACAACCAGCGTGCACGAAGCAGAGAAGCTGAACCT
>JBEKNL010000166.1:0-6658 GCA_049522855.1 Candidatus Korobacteraceae bacterium | reverse complement strand
TCGGGGTGAAAATCTACTCCTATAATGATCATTGCTCGGCTCCTTTCTCCCGAGCCCTGTTGGTTGGTTCAGCACCACCAACTCTACTCGGGTGTGGGAGCCGACATTGTCATGGAATCAATGACGCTAGCAATCCTCCACGGACGAATCGCGGGACAAGGCAAGATCAGGATGTAGTGAATCCGTCTCCACCCTTTCGCCAAAGGCGGGCGAAAGGATGGGGCCCCCAAACTATCTTGTCCTGCTTCACGGTACGCGACCGCGCCTTTTCCATCCCGACAGCCACGCCCCACCCAGCAACAGCACCACCGGAAAACATTCCAACGTGTAGCGCGGTTCGGGGTTTTCCAGCGTGCCGAGAAACGCCGAGCGCAGAAGCACGAACAACAACATGAGGGCGAGATAGCGAGGCCGCGGCCCGCGCACCACTCCCATCACCGCCGCGAACAAGAACAGCAGGTTGAGCCCACCCCAGAGTGTGGCCAGGACGCTGCCCTCAGTGTCGTCGCGATACTCCCACCAGCGCGTGTTAAGGGGCAGCATCTCGGTGCGAGGACGCAGCCACATGTCGGCGATGCGCAGCACTGGCAACCAGACGTAATAACGAAACGACGCTCGTTTTGTGCGCTCGTTGGCCAACCCCGCAAAGCGAGCGTTCAGGTCGGGATCGACAACGTGGCCCTTGGAGTAATCGCTGAAGATCGCTTGCGTCTTCTCGCGCTGCTGCGCGCTGTCGAAGGCCCGCGAGGGCAGGTCCTGCAAATTAACGTCATCGCCCGGAACCTGCCAGTACACCTCCTCGGTGGAAACGTAATCCACGACCCAGGTTCGCATCCACTTATCGAAACCAGACGGCACAAACTCGTCTGGATCGCTGGCGTAACGTGGGGCCAGGGGTTGGAAGCGATGGAAGTCGCGCCAATTTCGGACCGCCCACGGCGCCAGGGGCGCCAGCGAAACCGCCAGCACTAGCGCTCCCGCACAGAACAGGCGGACGCGCTCCGCAGGCCTTTGCCACATCCGCCACAACAGAAACAGTCCCAGCGCCACCAGCAAAATGCCGCCGTCGGGGCGGAGCAGGATTCCCGCCGCAACGGCGAAAGCGCAGCCAATCCAGGCAGACCAGAGGGTAGGCCCCTCCTCCGCGGCCTGGAACGCGGTGACTGCGCAATCGAGAGCCACCGCAGCGAAGAAGATGCTCAGCGTCTCGGCCAGCGGAGCAACCGTGTAGTTGGCGGTAAAGGGACACAGCGCAGACAGAAGAAACGTGAACCGTGCCGCGCTCGGCGACACCGTTCTGCGCGCCAGGTCGGCGATGACAAAACAGCCTGCCACGTCAATGACGATTTGCACCAGCAGGACAGCGTTGTAATGCTCGCTTCCGAAGAGCGCAAAGCAGACGGCCAGAAACGCGGGATAGCCGGGCAGGCGAATCCAGGTAGGCCGCGGCCCCTCGGCGTGGCTCAGGCCGTAGATGCCGTGCTGAAGCCAGTTTTTGGCGATGTCCCCGTAAACCAGCGAATCGCCGGTCACGTGCGGGAATCTAAGGTAGAAGAAAAGCCGCAGCGCAAAAGCCGCCAGTGTGACCAGCAGGAAGTACTTCCAAGACTCCCGCAGCATGTTCCAGAACGGGTGCGTCCCAGTTCTTGTCCTCAGCGAATTGCGCTCCGGTTCAAGCACGTGGCGAATATAGCAGCTTGCAGATAGCAATTAGCCTTTGGCATTTAGCATTTGGCCGGAGTGCCTTAACTAAATGCCAAATGCTAACGGCTAAGTGCTAACTGCTGCTACGATAAATTGGCTCCGAATGCCTAAGTCGAAACCGATTTTCTTCGATCCCGATCGCAAGCGCTGGCGGCGTTTACGCTTGGTGCTCGACACCAGCGTGATTGTCATCACGCTGCTGGTGGTGTTTTTTGTCGCGACCATCATCCGTGGATCGTCCGTTCCGGGCGTGCTCCTCCCTGGAGTGAAGAAGCCTTACCACGCTCTTAAGGAAAGCCAGAAGCGCAAGCCGCCACGCCGGCTGAACACACACCGCAACACCAAGCGCCCCGCGTCGCAGGTGGTACTGAACTCCGACGAAGGCATTCGTGGAGCGTTCTATGTGCAGTGGGACGCGGCCAGCTTCGCCTCGCTGAAAGAGTACTACCCGCAGATCGATCTGCTATTTCCCGAGTGGATGCATGCGCTGACCGCGGACGGCCGGCTGCAAGCGGTCACCGAACTGAACACTCTGTACAACATGATGGACGACAAGGGCAAACCACGGCCGGTGGACGAAAGGGTGATGCCTTTTCTCAAGGGCGAGAAGGCGCAAACCGAGGTCCTGCCTCTGGTCAACAACTTCGATCCCATCAGCAATGAGTGGCAACCCGACGTTACCGCGAAATTCCTGGCCGATCCGGCGGCGCGTCAGCGCTTCTGCAGCGAGCTGATGAGATTCCTGGCCACCGACCAGTACAAGGGCATCACGCTGGACATTGAGGCCTTTCCCGAAACCTCACGCGACGACTACCACGCGCTGGTGCAAGAACTCTACAACGATCTCCACGCCAAGGGCCTGAAGCTGTATATCGCCGTGCCGGTCAACGACAAGACATTCGACTATCCAGCCATCGCGCAAATCTCGGATGGCTTGATCCTGATGAACTATGACCAGCACTACCCCGGCGGCGACTCCGGTCCCGTCGCCGGGCAGGACTGGTTTCTGAAGAACCTGCAAGACGCCCTCAAGGTCATTCCCAAGGAAAAAATCATCTGCGCGGTCGGCAATTACGGCTACGACTGGGCGATGAAAAAGGGCCAGAAGAAAGGCACGCCGCCCGCCGACGTGCACACCGTCTCGGCGCAGGACGCGTGGCTCGAAGCCGAAGATGCTGAGACCGACGTGAACTTCGATGACGATGCCATGAATCCGCACTTTGCCTATCTTGACGACAGCAATGTTCGCCACGACGTGTGGTTCCTCGACGGGGTAACTGTGCTCAACCAGATGCGGGCAGCTCATTCCTTGGGCATTGACACTTTCGCACTATGGAGGCTGGGTTCGGAAGACCGCTCGCTGTGGGCGGTGTGGGACCGGCCATTCGAGGCCAATGCGCCCGCCAAGCTAGAGACTGTCCCCCCCGGTCAGGATGTGGACATTGAAGGGCAAGGCGAAGTGCTGCGCAT
Organism: Candidatus Korobacteraceae bacterium; assembly: GCA_049522855.1. GTDB lineage: Bacteria > Acidobacteriota > Terriglobia > Terriglobales > Acidobacteriaceae > Bog-257. The sequence goes on along the minus strand of JBEKNL010000166.1, from coordinate 3,484 downwards.
CGCCTCGCGTCCGGCCTCCGGCGAACGCCGGATCACGCTCGATCCCAATACCAACCTGGTCAGCGACGAGGTCTTCAAGACGATGCCGTCGCCGTATGAAGTCGACATGTACGGCGGGACCTCGCAAAAGAAGGTTGCCATCACCTTCGACGACGGCCCCGACCCCACGTGGACTCCCAAGATTCTCGACGTGCTGAAAGAAAAAAACGTCAAGGCCACCTTCTTCCTTATTGGGCTGGAAGTTGAAAAGTATCCCGCCATTGCCAAGCGCATTTACCAGGAAGGCCATGAAATCGGGAACCACACTTTCACCCATCCCGATATCAGCAACATCTCCAAGCGCTACTTCGAAGTCGAACTGAACCTCACCGAGCGGTTGTTCGAAGGCAAGCTGGGAGTCAAGCCCGTACTCTTCCGTCCGCCCTATTCGATTGACCAGGAGCCCGATACCGCCGACCAGGTTCGTCCCCTGGCCCTCTCGCAGGACATGGGCTTTATCACGGTGGGGGACAAGATCGATCCCAGCGACTGGCGCGATAATCCGCGGCGTTCCGCCGACGAAATCGTGGCCGCTGTGTTGGCCAACCTGCCGCCCTGCCAGCCCGGCAATCTGAGCTGCGGAAACATCATCCTGTTGCACGATGGCGGTGGTAACCGCAGCCAGACCGTCAAGGCGCTGGGCATGATGATAGACGGCCTGCGGGCCCGCGGCTACGAGATCGTGCCGGTCTCCGATCTGCTGGGCAAGACCCGCGCCGAAATCATGCCGCCCATTTCAACCAACGAGCGCTGGGCCGCCTGGGTGGATGGCCTTAGCTTCGGCATGTTCGGGCTCATCTCGTCGTTCATCATTTTCGTTTTCTTCGTGGGTGACGTGCTGATGAGCGGGCGCCTGGTGCTGGTCGGAACCCTCGCCATTTTTGACCGGTTCCATCGGCGCAAGAGCAACTTCGATCCCAAGTACCGGCCTGCGGTTGCCGTGCTCATCCCCGCCTACAATGAGGCAAAGGTTATTGAGCGCACCGTGGGTTCGGTCCTGGATTCCAACTACAAGAACCTTCGGGTCATTGTGATCGACGATGGCTCGACGGATGCGACTCTGGAGGTCACGCGCGCCGCCTTCCAGAATGAGATCGCGGCCGGCCGGGTCACGGTGTTGACCAAGCCGAATTCAGGCAAAGCCGACGCGCTCAACTTCGGACTCGAGCAAGTGACGGAAGAGCTGGCTGTCGGCATCGACGCAGACACCCTGGTTGCGCCCGACGCGATCTCCAAACTGGTACCGCACTTTAGCAATCCGCGGGTGGCAGCCATGGCGGGCAATGCCAAAGTCGGCAATCGCGTCAATCTGTGGACCCGCTGGCAGGCGCTGGAGTACATCACCAGCCAGAACTTCGAGCGGCGCGCCCTGAACACGCTCAACGCCGTAAGCGTGGTCCCCGGCGCCATCGGCGCATGGCGCATCGCTGCCGTTCGCACCGCCGGAGGTTACCAGCCAGACACCGTCGCCGAGGATGCCGATCTCACCATGGCGCTTCTCCAAGCAGGCTATTGGGTCAATTACGAGGACCGCGCGCTGGCCTACACTGAGGCGCCAACCAAGGCGCACGGGCTGATGCGGCAACGCTTCCGCTGGTCCTTCGGCATCATGCAGTCGGTGTGGAAGCACCGCGCGGCGGTGAAGCAGAAAGGAGCTCTTGGCTGGGTAGCGATACCCAACATGGTCATCTTCCAGGTTCTGCTGCCATTGGTCTCGCCGTTCATCGACATCATGTTCGTCGCGGGTGCGGCAATCTACGCCGTCGACAAGTACCGGCATCCCGAGTCGGCGAATCCGGCCGATTTCCACAAGTTGGTGGTGTACTTCGCGCTGTTCATGGTGATTGACTTCATCGCTTCGGCCATCGCCTTCACGCTGGAGCGGCAACAGCCCGGCGGAAAACGCGACTTCCTCTTGCTGGGCCATGTCTGGCTGCAACGTTTCGCCTACCGCCAACTGTTCTCCCTGGTGCTCCTCAAGACGCTCAAGCGCGCCATGGAAGGGGGCAGCTTTGCCTGGGACAAGCTGGAGCGCACGGCCAGTGTGAGACAGCCCATTACCGTAGGCCGTGAAAGAGAGGCGCATTGATGGAGGACAACTGGTGAGTCCTGCTCCCAAGCCCGCGCTGGACATGAGCGTCAACGTCGCGGGAATTACGCTCAAGAACCCGGTCATGGCCGCCAGCGGCAGCTTTGGCTATGGCGTGGAATTCGAAGACGTGGTCACGCTTGATCGGCTGGGCGGGTTCGTGGTAAAGGGACTCTCCCGCGAGCCGATGGCGGGCAATCCGCCGCCGCGGCTGTTTGAAACTGCCGCCGGAATGCTCAATGCCATCGGACTGCAGAATGTTGGAGTGCGGGCCTTCCTGGAAGAGAAGCTGCCGCTTCTGAATAACATCAAGAACATCGTTTTCTTCTGCAACGTGTTTGGGCATTCGCAGGAGGAGTACGAAGATGTGGTGCGCATGCTCAACGACGGCGCAGGCATTGCCGGTTATGAGCTGAACGTTTCCTGTCCCAACACGAAGTGCGGCGGAATCAGCTTTGGCAGCGATCCCAAAATGCTGTTTGACGTTGTCAGCGCAGTCAAGAAGATTGCCACCCGCCCGCTCATCGTGAAACTTTCACCCAACGTGACCAGCATTCCCGAGGTGGCGCGAGCAGCCGAGGAAGCGGGGGCCGACGCCATCTCGCTGGTCAATACTTTTGTGGCCATGGCGATTGACGCCGAAACCCGCAAGCCGCGCATCTCCAACGTCACCGCCGGACTGTCCGGCCCCGCCATCAAGCCGATTGCCTTGCGTATGGTGTGGGAAGCGGCCCACGCGGTGAAGATCCCCGTCATCGGAATCGGCGGCATCAGCACGGCTGAAGATGTGGTTGAATTCCTGCTGGCCGGCGCAACCGCCATCGAGGTCGGCACGGTGAATTTCTGGGACCCATGCGCCTGTGAGACGCTGGTCGATACGCTGGAGAAGTGGTGCCTGGAGCACCGCATTGAAAAGATTAGCGATCTGACGGACGGGTTGAAATTAGACTAATCCGCCTCGCGCACGGACTTCACGCCGTCACGTTTGCAGCCGTCGCATCGCCAGCCTGAAGCTTCTTCACGCTGGTGACCAGGTCGGGATCGATCGCCAGAATCGCCTTGGTGTGGGTGATCTCAAACAGGCGTTTGACCTGATCGTTGGGGCCGGCAACGCGGCCCGCGCAGGAGACCCCAGTGATATCCGGTTCGAATTGGAAGACTTCGGTTTCCAACATCATGGCTGCGTGATTCCAATGGCGAAGTTTGGGTTTCTAAAGTATCACGATGTTCTGACGAAGGCTAGAGCATTTTCAATGTTATCGTAGACCATATCCGCAATGAGAGAACCAAGCTAAAGCGTTGTCGGCGGTAATAGCTCGCAGGGCTTCTGCGATGGCGCCTTCCAGAGCTTCTGCG
>JBEKNL010000165.1:0-6707 GCA_049522855.1 Candidatus Korobacteraceae bacterium | reverse complement strand
CCACATTCCCACCGCCTCGACGACTGCTAGACTGTTTTTTAAATTCAAACCCTGAAAGGAGCTTTCCTCGGCCACCCGCTCAGGCTTCCTTCAGGCTCATTCTTCGATTAGAAAAGACTGGAGGGAGGCCACGCCGTCGTCCTGGAAGAACACGAACACAAGCTCGGGAAGCTAGGCATTGATAGTTTTAAGCCACCGACGGATTTTTGGGGAAAGCTGAACCGCTTGCCTATTGTCACAAGGCCACTCGGGAGCGATGTGAAGCGGGCACTGGAGAAGACCTTGCCCGACCCAAAGATGGAATACAAGTTGGTGCGTCGGCAAGCCGGATTAGGCAGCCTTGGCCAACAAAGATTTGTGGCGATTGCCAACTGGCAAGGAGGCTGCATTGCTCGAGAAGCCAAGGCAGTCCTGCCCTCTGCTTGCACATGGCTGGAGGGCAAGCTGGGACATGGGCGGTCGTATTACCAACAAGCGATCTCTTCGGCGATACGATCCCATGATCCCTATCAGGAGATCGTAGGATCTTGGTTGATCCGCCGACTTTCGCCGGATTCTAATCCCATCGACATTCAAGATTTGCCGAAGCGGCCAGACGAGCAGATGCTTCTACACGCGATGGGATCTGAAGCCGCCAGTGTCCATCTAGGCACCAAACGCCAGGTTCACAACATTTTGAAGGACCTGCAAAACAGAGAATCGAATTGGCTGCGAGATGCAGCAAAACGAATGGTGCGCGCAGTGGAAAAGGAATGGAAAGAATTCCGCAAAGGTTGACGGCCTTCCGGTCCTGAGAGCGGGTCGCGAAGGCGCCTGGCTCAGGCAACTCGCCGCGCACTTCTCATACGACGCTCACGCAGGATCCTTTCGATTTGCGCTTGTAATTCAGCAGGTCATTTCTCACTGTGCCCGCAGTCACTCCATTCAATGATAGACTTTGCCAGCCACGCCAGCCCGCAGGAGGCCGTCATGTCCTCACACGATCCCGTTGCGCCGAGCCTGAGCGGTCACCTCCGAACTTTGGGAATATGTTGGATAGTTTACGGAGTCATTCGATTGATCATGGCGGTGTGTCTGGTCATCTACGGCAGTACAGCCACCGTAATGTTCGGCACTCTGCTCAATCGCGTACCTGACCCGTTAACACTGATGGGTGTTTTCCACTTTATGTACACAGTAATGATAGCTTTGTCGGCTGTCTGTGGAATTTTAGGGCTCATGGCTGGACTGGCTTTACTTGCAGAACGGCGATCAGGCCGCATGTTCGCCCTCGTTGCAGGGTTTTTGTCGCTCTCCAATATTCCGCTGGGTACAACTCTGGGGATTTACACGCTCGTAATGTTGCTTCCAATAGCAGCTACGCCGTGTTACGGTCGTTCCGATTGACGCCTGAAAACCCAGGATGGAATGCATGGAGCCCGCATCGCCTTCTTACGAGAAGTTACGAATCCCACACAGCCAGAGAAGTGTTTGTCGAGATGGTGAAGCAGGCGCGTCAAGAGTAAATCACCTGCTCGCTGTTTCAATTTCCACGGGCTTGAGGCCAAGGCGAACAGCGTAGACTGTGTGCGTGGATCATCTCGTTGCGTTAAACGAAGTCGGAGGCATCGTTGTGGCGTGGAAGTGTTCCGGGTGCGGTGAGATATTTCTGGAACCGACATTGGGGACCACTCCGGAAGAAAAGGGAACAATTCTGACCGACGAGTTCTTGCGTCACCTCGCCAAGGCCCACGAAAAGAAGACGGCACACTGAGACCTGGAATAGATCGATCTGTCTCACATACGTCGATTTGCTTTTTCGGTAACCGGAGAGATAATTATTCCGCCTGTCTCACATGCGCCATTTCGGGGAGTGTGATCTCGGGTGCGGGCCGCTTCCGGGGGAGGGCCGGCCTTTCTGGTGCTCGTATCCAGAATCGCCCGACTTTCATGGGATTTCTGCCCGTCTCCAATCCCATAAGCTTTTCGCGAACTTCACTCGGTTTCTCCTCCCACCAGCGCTGGGCAGGCCGTAAGTGCTTTTGTCGTCGCGGACCGTGATGACTTCACCACTACCAAGGTTCTTCGAAAGTTTGTGCTTGTTTACCTGCTGGGCAGGAGATGCTGGGCGACAATTGGGCACTGCAAGGGGCCAACTCAGGACCTTCGGCTGCGAAGGAGTTATGTGTCTGTATCTGAACGCGTAGCGATAGCCGGGGTAACTGGGTACATTGGTGGCCGTCTTGCCCCTCGTTTGCTCGAGCACGGCTATGCAATCCGGTGTCTGGTGCGGTCACCAGCCAAACTGCAGAATCGCTCGTGGGTCACTGATCCAAACGTTCAAATCAGACAGGCAGACCTGGTCGACGAGACGTCTCTGACCCGCGACTTGGAAGGATGTGAGGCAGCGTATTACCTCGTCCATTCCATGATGTCCGCGGGATCGGATTACGCCGAGCACGATCATCAATTGGCTTTGACATTCGCACGTGCCGCTCGGAATGCCGGGGTGAAACGAATCATCTATCTTGGTGGACTGGGCGAGACCGGCCCGGATTTGAGTGAGCATCTCTCATCGCGGCGAGATGTCGAAGAAGCGCTTGCCTCAACTGGCGTAGCTGTCACGGTGCTGCGCGCGGCCATGATCATCGGATCAGGATCCGCATCCTTTGAAATCTTGCGCTACCTGGTGGAGCGATTGCCCGTCATGGTCACCCCGAAATGGGTGAGCACGCCATGCCAGCCTATCGCGGTCAGAAATGTAATCGGGTACCTGGTAGGCGTTCTCGCGGTACCGGAGACCGCCGACAGCGTATTCGACATTGGCGGCCCGGACGTGTTGTGTTATCGCGACATCATGAGCATCATGGCGGAGGAGTTGGGACTGCGCCGCCGCCTTGTGATTCCTGTACCCGTGTTGTCGCCACGCTTGAGCTCTTACTGGATCCAGCTGATCACGCCCCTCAGCAACACAATCGCGAGCCCCCTGGCGGAGGGACTCAAGAATCCAGTGGTATGCCGGGAGAATCGCATTGTCGGTCTTATCCCTCAGGAACTTCTCGGCGTCCGCGCAGCCATACACGCAGCTCTCAACAAGATGACTGAACACAACGTAGAGACCAGTTGGTCGATGGCGGGGCCCATTCCAGGCGACCCGGATTGGGCTGGCGGAACCGTCTTCCGTGACGTTCGCCAAATTAATGTGGCAGCGCCTGCGTGGGCGGTATTTCGCGCGGTCTGCCGGGTGGGCGGTGGAAACGGGTGGTATGCCGCAGACATTCTCTGGAAGATCCGCGGATGGATGGATCAATTGGTTGGCGGCCCGGGTCTGCGACGGGGGCGGAGGGATTCAGAAACCGTCGGATACGGAGAGGCGCTGGACTTCTGGCGCGTCGTGGGTTTTGAGCGCGACCGCCGCTTGGCCTCGCGCGCTGAGATGAAGCTACCGGGTGAAGCGCTGCTGGAGTTCCGAATCGAGGCACGCAACGACCACCAATGCGTTTTGCAGCAGTCAGCATTATTCCGTCCGAGAGGCCTGTTCGGCCTGGCTTATTGGTACAGCGTGCTGCCGTTCCACGCCATCGTGTTCAGGGGCATGCTAAGCGGCATCGAACGGGAAGCGCTCAAGATTGCGGCCAGTCCCCAGAATATGGTTTCAGAAACTTCGATATAACCCGCAATGACTGCGGGGAACTGGCATTTCGGAGTCACTGTTGGTCTTCAGCTTTGCTCGGATAAGGTCTTCGACGTGTAACCGCATGTCAGCGCCGGTTCGGCGGATTCTAACGCTTAGCAGGTCACATGGAGAATGGCGTTGGTGTTGTCGGCGCGCTGATTCAAGAGTTCCATGGCTTCTTCCGTAGGGAGGATGATCAATTCAACTTTGCGCCGCCGTGCCTCACGTCTGACCTCATCCATGACTGGCAGTGCTCCAGTGCCCGTGCCCACCACCAACCGACTGCACTTCCACGGTATCTCCTCTTCCAAAGAGAGCGGCGTGTGACCGAAACTGTCCCGGAACCTTTTTGATGGTTTCTTCTTGCGCTCGCGGATCTGTCCTCGGTCGATCACGATGTCGTGGTCGTAGCTGACCCCATCGATCCGAATGGAGCCGAAGGAGAATCCTTCGAATCGCATGGCCTCATCTCCTTGCAGGAAGTAAGTTCAATGTGGAACCAGAAACTTCGGCAATCTGCCGTGATACCGCAGGATGCGCCCGAGTGCAATGCGAGGGGGCGTATGTTATCCGTCAGCTCTTTCGCGCCACCATCAGATACAGCTTGGGTTCGTCCCGATACGCGATCACTTCCAAACCCAGTGGCCCGAGGACGGTCTCAAGTTCGTCTTTGGTGGGAAGTGATTCAACAAACAGGTCGCTGGTGGCCCGTAGTTGATCAACGAAGGCCCTGCCTTCGGGATGGCTGACCACAAGCCGCCCGCCTGACCGAAGCATGCGTGCAGCATTGCCGCACGCGGCAGGCTTGTCTGCGATGTTGCCGTACATGCCATTCATAAAGATAGCGTCCACACTGGTCGAGGCCAAGGCCAGGGAGACGATGTCGGTGTGGTATGTGCGAACTGCAGGGTATTTGTCGTGCACGCGCTGCAACATCTTTTCCGCGACATCGCAAGCCAACACCGTGGACGGCTGGTAGGACTGAATCAACGGGATCAAAACCCCGGCTCCCGTCCCCACATCCAGAACCACCGCTCCGGGACGCAGTTCTGCTGAAGCAACAATCTCCCAGAGGCGTGCCATCACCTCTGGTGGCTGTGGTCGATCAAAGACATCCACCAGTTCGTTGAAGCGGCGACGCTGGTGCTCCGCTACTGCCTTGGCTTCTTCAGGGAGCATTACGTTTCGCCTAGATTAGCCTAAACCTGCAGTCGGGATGCACTTGCACCGCCTTGTGCTGTTTGTTTCCTGCACGTAACGGCCGAGTCCGCACGCACCAAGCCGAGGTGCGGGGAAGCAGGCTCTGAGGTCCATAAAGGGAGGTATGAACGGACCAACAGCCTCGGCTTTCACAAGTCTGCTGGTGAACCTCAGCGTTTTCCGCTGTGCCGATATCGTCGCTCCGCAGCCTTGATTATGGTGGAAAGGTCCGTGGAAAAGGCTTTGGCGATATCCGCGAGTGTTCGTAGCGTTGGGCTCTTGGTTCCCCGTTCCAGCTGGCCTATATAGCGTTCGGTATAGCCGAGGACATCCGCCAGTTTCAGTTGACTCCAGCCTCGGTCGACACGCAGCTTGGTAAGCTCCGCACCCACAGCCTCACCTAGCGTGCGGGACTCACGGTTTTTGTCAGCACCAATTTTCTTAGGCACACACCCATGGTTGTCGTTTGACGCTAAATGATTGAGGAACTATAGTTCCGTATCGCTACGGAGCAGCATCTTGGACGCTGCGCACGGCTCGCCGGCCCCACCGGATTGACGAGCCCGCAGGGAACCAAGTCCGCTGGAACTACTGGTGGCAAGCCCCTTGCGCCAGCAGCATGATCGACTACACTGGTGCGGCAGCGCGCTCCGAAACAAGAGCAGGGGCGCGCTGTCCTGTGCCCCTGAGGTACTGCGGTTTGCAGAAAACGAAAAACTACACCCGGCGCAACTCCGCTGCCCAACTTCAGCGAGCCGCCCGCGAGCGCGCAGACGATCAGGCCCGCCGCATCCCTTGGCAGCGGCTTTACGACGCTCGTAATCAATACATTGACTGGCAGGAGTTCAATCTATGGGCTCGCTCGATCCTCGAAGTCGAGAAGGGAATTCCGGATTGGCTAGCTGAGATTCTCAACGAGCGTTGCCCAGGATTTCTTAAAACCGAGAAAGGACTGACACCCAAAGCGGCCAAGAACAGGCCTCTTCCTCTTCGCCTGGAAGATTGGATTGATGAGCACGTTTTTGGCTTTGCCAAGGAAGAAGGCTGGTTCAACGCGATTACCTATTACGCCATAAGAGATCCGCGTTACCAGCGAGCCGAGGTTTGCTGGTCGGAATACGTAGAGAGGTGGAAGAAAACCAGGCCCCTCCGTTATCCATCGTTCGAAGAATGGAAATGTATGGCGGCGGAGTGTGACGAGACTGCCCGTCTTGTGGCCAGTGAGCGGGAAGCGAGATCATCTTCAAAGCTCGTGGACCCTGATCGCCTCAGCGACGCCGTTTCTCGCTATATCGATTGGGAAGCTCTGGCGTACTGGGCTCAGCCGGCACTGGAGCGCTGCCCTCAGCTTCCCACAGAGGTAGTGCGCGAGCTTGAACGGCGCTGTCCTGGATTCTTGGAGCTGAACGCGCGGCAAAAAGATTCCAGAGCTGTTTCTCAAGTCTGGCAGCGGCTTATGCTTTGGATCGCCGACCACTTTTTCCAGGACGCGAAAGCCGAGGGCTGGTTCAATGCCATTCTCGCCCAGGCGCGAAGCCATCCGCGCATGATTCGCACGATGGAATATGCCGATCACTGCGATGAGCACTGGAGCTCAAAGATGCCCGAGCCATACCCGGCATTTGAGAATTGGCGGCGAGAAGCCGATTCCTATGTTGAAGTGCCTGGCAAGTAGCTGCGGCGTGCTGGTCCGCCATGCATAGACTGACTTCTAGAGGGCCTTACGCTTTGTTGATCGGCGTCAACTATTCGTTCCCTTAGACGGCAACTATTTCTCCCTATCAACGACATTTACCGCCATCACTTCCCAGCGACATCTATAGTCGCCTTCGGTGAGCCGGCCGGAGGCGGA
>JBEKNL010000164.1:0-6763 GCA_049522855.1 Candidatus Korobacteraceae bacterium | reverse complement strand
AGGTCTTGTTCGGGAAGGTAGCAACGGTAGGTCTTCGCCATGCCTCTGAAACTGACATACCTCGCCTGTGACTTTCAAGCACAACAACCGGCGATAAGGTGATTACTCAGACACGCTCCTAGCAATCGAACAGTGGCTTCGGCAAGCCGTCTGGGACGGATTTTGCTCATAGCCAATGGTACGCTCAATAAGGGGACGCCAGTGCTGTGTGAACGCCGGGTCAAATGGAGAGGAGTGTGGTAAGTAATCGAGATGACGGCAGTTTCCCGTTGATCTCTACGAGCAGTTTTCTTATCGCCACGAGCACTCGATACAGGAATATCCCACAGCAGACAATAACCAGCAGAATAGCCCTTTACGCTACAGCCGCCATGCTCCCGCCTTCCGTTTCCTCTGCTCCAGCAGCAGTGGGTTTCTTTACAACTATTTCGGCCTCTGCTCGGAGCCAATCTTCGAGGTCGTGGCCGTCTTCACAGCCCCGTTCCTCGTAAAGCTGATACGCACGTACCCGAATTAATTCCTCGGTCGAGTCGAGCGAGGCTTCGTCGGGCTTCGCGGTTGAAACACTCGCAGTTTTATGTCGCATGGTAGACCTCCTGCACCGGTGACGACGCAATGCAAGGTTGAAAAATGGGAGGCCGACTCTGGAGAGGTGCACGATGCACAGACTTGCGTCCATACATCTGCATTCATGTTCTCATTACTTTTCTCGCAAGTCAGTGACAATTGTCACAGCCACCGAACAACGCGACGTTATGGCACTTGTCAGATTTCGGAGAGAGTGATGCGTGGTTTGAATCTCCGGCACAGTCGCGGGTGGCAGGCCGTTGAGGAACACGCCCCCTTATTACCGGGAGCCCGAGCCGTCAGTCCGCTTCAGTGTCGGGCGGTCATCATCAGCTTGGGTGCTGCCGTTTCCGTTGTCCTGTGGATGATCAGCCGTAGCACGCCGCAACGTCGGGCGATCTTTGTTGTCCTTGTCGCTATCCACCTTGTGACGGTTCTCGATGGAGGTAAGGCGCGACTTCACCTGCTGAAATTCCGACGTATCTACAACGTACTCGTCACGCGGCGGCAGCACCGTTTTCATTTCCTGCTGCGCGTGTTCCACCCGGTCCGGTGTCATCGGATGCGAGGCAAAAGCCTTGGCCAGCGTGCCCGGTTTCTTCTTCTCCGCCGCCTCGATCTTCTCGAAGAACGAAATGAACGACTGCGGGTCGTAGCCCGCCTTGTACATGTATTCCATGCCCAAGAAGTCCGCTTCACTTTCGAAGTTGCGCGAGAACTTCATGAAGGTCAGCGGCACGCCAATGCTCAAGGCCGCCTGCGTCCCTTCGTAAACCGCCCAGCCACCCGGCACAAAGATCAGAGCAATGCTCGCCAAATTGACGATGTTTCCACGCGTCTGCTCACGGGCAACGTGGCAGGCCGCAACGTGGGCGATCTCGTGCGCCATCACCCCGGCCAGCTCGGCTTCATTCTCAGCCGCCAGGACCAGCCCCGAGTTCACGTAGAAGAAACCGCCCGGCAGCGCGAAAGCGTTCAGCTCGTCGGTGTCGATCACTTTGATGGTGAATGGCACCTTGGCATCTGAATTCCGCACCAGGTTCTGCCCGATGCGGTTCACATACTCGGTCACCAGCGGATCGCTGACCAGCTTGGCGCTGCGCTCCACCTGCTGCGAGTACGCGCGCCCCATCGCCACTTGCTTGTCCAGTGAATACCAGTTGCCCATGCCCGTGTTGCATCCGACATTGCGATTGCCGATGGCATCAATGTTGTTCAGGGCGCTGGGAGGGGGAGCATTCTTGTCCGGCTTATCTTGAGTTTGACTTTGATCTTGAGCCAGACCGGCTGGGACCAGCATCAGCGCAAGAGCTGCGCAACAGAGGTAACGTAATCCCGAATGCATGGTGTCCACCTTCCGGCAAAGACCGGTGGCGGCGCGAAGCCGCTTTCGTAACCCCACTGAGATCCAGGCTAAATTTAACTGTCGGCACCCACACGTGCAGTGACTTACATCACAAGGCGGTAAATAACAACCCCACATTTCCTTTTTGAAGTCGGCCTAAAATGGTGCGTGATGCGTTGCCCTGCAGTCTGTAGTTTATGAAGGTGTAAGCGGCGCAGTGCTTGTTCTCCAATCACTCGAACACGGGGGTTCATCGGGGGTACCTCAGGGCTTTTTAGGGGGGCCTGCCGCCTAGTTACAAAGGCCTCCTCGCCCTTTGTAACGGTGCGCCCGAGTTGGCCGATCATAGTGTGGTAAACAGTCGCAGGTGTGCGGCAAGAAATTCCTGCGCGATTTCGCTGCTGCATGTCGCAAGATGTCTCTGGTCGAGTTCACGACGAAGGCGTTGGGGTTGAAATATTAGGGGCGTGACTTAGCCAGCCCCGCATGTCTCATCTTCACGATCTTGTCCGATGCGATTAGCCTACGCTCCAAGTGAGATTGCGGACGGATGCCACCAATGGCAAGTTCACACCGCATTTTGGGAGCAGCGCCACATGTTGGACAGCGCACTGTCAGGGCTTGGGGTTCAATAAGATTGCCAGATATCATTCCAATATTGTCGATCTGGTCTCATCTTCAGTGTCAAACACCAGCACTCCTCGATGCAGAATACCGATGGTTTCTCCGACCTAGTGCATGGCTTCCCTGGGAACCGTCTTAACGATTCTATGGTTAAGATCCCGAGCGAGTCGGCGCAAACGTTTGTAACGATCGACATCCGACACAGAAGGGATAAATGATGGCGTGAGAGACATCCTGTCTCCAATCCTACGAATTAATAATACGTGACAAGATCTGGTCCGCAGTTCGCCAAAATCGAAATGGCTTGATTCATGTTGAGCCTCTGCAGAGTGTGTAGCCGGTAAGGGCTCGCGGGGCGAGCGCAGCGGATCAAGGCAGTTGTCCGAGGAACAGGCGAATGCCCATATCGACATTGCGATCGACTTTGGCTTGGCCAGCAGGGGTGGGCATGAGGTGTCCGCAGGTCAAGCATTCGTGGAGAGCAACACGGCCAACATGGATCTGCTTGCCTTCTAGCGGGCCGGAGAGTGGGACCAGATAGGTCGCGATCTTTCGGACCAGGTCAACGCCTCCGCAGCCTGGGCAGATGGAGGGTTTACTGGACTTCTTCTTGGACGATGGCATGAGCTACTCCTGGTTGGGGGTTCCCGGTCACGCGATGGTATCCAACTGCGCCAGCGTATCGCAATAGTTCCACGGCATCCAATCTCGGGGACTTTCTACCAGCTGCGAGGCGTGCCGCTGCAACTCGGTTAGATAAGCAAAGGGATTGGCAGCGGAGAGTTCGCAGGTGTGGATCAGGCTCATGAACAGATCTCCTACTTGGGCACCGTTCTGGCTTTTATAGAAGAGTGCGTTCTTGCGATGCAGAATGACTTTTTTGAGCGCGCGCTCGCAGACATTGTTGTCCAGGGGCGCTCCCGGCTGGCGCAGGAAGAGCGTCAGCTCCCTCCAGTACTTTAATCCTGAAATCCGAAGTTGAGGCGTGCGATTCCTCGTTTCTTGGCACTTGGGACCGGGGTTGAAGCAATGGCTTCGGCTCAGGTAGCTACGACAGACTCCAACTTCGGCGAAGTTGGAATTTCCCAGCTTAAGATTTGTCGAGCAATGGGTTGCGGGTTTGCAACCCGCCCCAACTTCGGGACAGGTGCAGAACCAAGCGGCGGCCTGCCCGCCCCAGGATGGCGCCACAGGTAAACACTTGGGTGCGCAAGGTGGCCGGTTCGCGGTAGACGGGCAGACCGGCGGCGCGCTGAAACTCGCTGAGCAGGTTGAACACCAGCAAGACTGCCTGGAAGGCCGCTTCCGTGGCGAAGAACTCTTTGAGACAGAAACCGTCGGCACCGAGATCATGCTTGAGTTCGGCGATGCGGTTTTCCATGTCGGCTCTACGGTTGTAATCGCGCCAGATTTCTTCTGGGGCATCGCTGCGGCTGGTGACGAAGAGGAGAAAGGTGTAGCCGGGCACGTCCAGCAGTTTGCGACCTACGCTGTTACGGCCTTCGCGCAGCAGTTCACGCACTACCACGAAGCGTCGTTCACGCTCCCACCCCAGTAGCTGCACGCGGAACTCGCCCACCGAAAAGCTTTCGTCCACCGCCTTCCAGCTGGGGACTCGCTGGGCTTCACGTTTGATCCATTTGGTCAGCCGAGCCACTACAATGTAGGGCAGCGAGCGCTGTTCTAAAAAGCTCAGCAGCTTGTCCTCGAAGAAGCCGGCATCAGCTCGGACCAAGCGGATCATCTGGCGCTGTCCCCACAGCGCGAGGGCTTCTTGGAGAAACTCCACCACTCCACGTGCTGCTCCGCAGTTGCCGCTGCGGAGCCAGCCGTGGAGCAGGAAATGGGCTTCGGCCAGCACTGCCAGCAAGGGATGATGACTGGGGCGTCCGTGTTTGCGGGGATTGTGGCCCTTCAACGAACCTTGCTGCTGGCCATAGCGTTCGAAGACGGTGGAGTCCAAGTCCAGGCTGTAACCGCCGCTGCGTTGCGGTAGACGTTCCATCTGCCACTCGGCCAAGGGATCGAAGAGGCGATGCACGTCGCCCATGCCAAAACGACGGAAGAGATTGCGGATGGTGTCGTCAATGGGAAAGCGCGACAGCCCCAGCAAGGCGTGCAAGGCGCGATCGTTGCGTAACCAGTTGGCGTGAGCAAAACGTCTGGCTCCCGCCAGTACGGCCACGAGAAACGCGGTGAAGGTTGCCGTGGGATCGATCTGGTTGGGGGACTTCCACTGGATCGGCATGTGCTGCCGAAGCTTCTCTACAAACCTCAGCTTGTGAAGGAAAGCTACAAAAACCGCAACCCCGCCTAGCGGCGTCACGGCACGTCGTGTCTCGCGCAGAATCAGCCGCTCGTTCGACAACAGGGCACTGATCTCGCGCGGGACTGAATTGTCCGCTGCATCTGGTTTCATCCCCCTGTTGTCTCAGATGTCTGCCAGAAAACAAAACGCAGAGCTTCGGAATTCAGGTTAATAAATAAGAGATCGCCTGACCCAGACCCGAATTGGGTTCCACCTTCTTCTCTTGTAGTTGTGCCGTAAGCCAGGCATGCAATCCCTCCATCACCGGAGCGCTGCGCGCCTGGTGGAAACCGAGCCGTTGCTCCGGTGACATCCCTTGTTCCCGTGTCAGCTCGTCGTTGTGATAAATCTCAGCTAGCGTTTCCAGCACCAGCCGGCACTCCTCAGGAAAGTTCTGCGCCACTTTCACGAAGCGGCGTCGGCCGTGGGCCAGACAGTGCCCCAAAATGATCTTCAAGGTCTTGGGCAGATTGCGCGACAGCGCATCACTCATCTGAATCGGAGGATCCAGTTCGGCAGCACGACGGGCCGTGTACCGAGCGTTGCTTACTTGACAAGATCCAAGACGAAATCCATGGGGGTAACAACTGAGTATCCAGAGTTACTCAGCATCATGAAAGAGCGTCCCACGTCGGCGAACGGTACGTACTGGACTACTACACCGATTACGCTAAACTCCGTTTTGAATGCTTCCCTGTCGAGTTCTACAACTGGGCCACCACTGTTACCGAAATAAGTCGGGCAGTCGATGACTATCGACCGTTTCTGCGGATTTGTCCCGGCCACAATTCCCTTGCGAAGCAGAGGACGGTGGATGTCGATTTGCGGGAGTTGCTGGAGCCCGATGGAGGTCGGGTACCCGAACACCATTACTTCGTTTCCCGTGAGCACTTGATCAAAGCGCTTGACGGTATCCAAACCTACCCCGAGCAGCCCGCCCTTGGACTGCTCCTTGACTGTGACGCCCGGCACCAGCGAGCTTGAGAATGATCTGGTTCCTCCCGTACCGGGCGTCAAATTCTCGGTTACTACTGTACTGACCTTTACGACTGCGACATCTTCAGATGGATGGGGCTTGATGTTGCCGTCGTTCTGTAGAATCAACAGGTCTAATGTTGCTAAGTTCCGCGTAGAATCCGACGGGTCCCTCGAATAGGACAGCAACTCAAGTTCCCGATCAAGTAACCTATTAGTGGCAGGATCGAAGAGCACATGCTTTGCAGTGACGAGATAGATCGCCTTGTCGGTGTTTAGATAGAACCCGGAGCCGGTGGCACCATTTTTTAATGTTATCAAGACAGGATACGCAAGATTGTCGTCCGGGATCGCACGTTGAGCGGAGGCCATACCGCCCACGGGAGGCAGGCCGATCATAACCGCCAACAGAACAGTGCGGTAAAGCCGTGAGCGTGGGATCGACAAAGGTTTTCTCCCTGGTCCCATCATATTGCAATCGCAATCATCGCGCTCGCCTATAGATGTCAGGCACGAGTTTCGGGGCGTGGCCAACACCGCCCCAATACCCACCGACGACACGGGGCTATCATGTTTCGCGCTTACCGCGCTCGCGTCCTGCCGGGCGCCTTCCAAGCGAAGGATTAGCGATCATTGGGCGATAGGGCGCTGTTGTCGAGTCGGCTCAACTCTCAAAATGGTTCGCAGATGACTGCTTCCTCACCGGACAGTCCGGAGTACAGAAAGACTCTCCGGCAGCCCTTGTCCGTAAACGCAGGTTTTCTGATTATTCGCGCATGCTCGCCCGCGCTTTCACCAGCTGAACCTGGCGAAGCGGGCATGACATCCGCTTTCGCTTGACTTGTTGCCCACGGCAAGCGGCAATGTCATGCGAACCGGAGAACACGCATGACCGATGCAATCAGCGCAAAACTCGAAGAATTACCCCACTTGCGGACCTCCAA
>JBEKNL010000163.1:0-6769 GCA_049522855.1 Candidatus Korobacteraceae bacterium | reverse complement strand
TATGCTGTAGAACGACATCGCTGGGACGAAGCCGCTGCGTTAACCGTGCCGCCAAACACCTTTCCCGGCGGGCGGTGGGCCTGGACCGAAGCGAATCTGCACTTCGCACGGGCCCTCGGCGCGTCACGTACGGGCAAAACGGAAGCAGCCCGCAAAGACGTAGAGCAGCTCACATCGCTTCGTGACACGCTTACCCTGGGCAACGACAAATACTGGGCCGACCAACTAGACATCCAGCGCGAGAGCGCAACTGCCTGGATTACGCTGGCTGAGGGCAAGGGCGAAGAGGCCCTCCGGCAGATGCGTTCTGCCGCCGAGCACGAAGACAAGACTGACAAGAACAACGTCACCCCAGGGGTCATCGTGCCGGCTCGCGAACTGCTTGGCGAGATGTTGTTGGAACTGAAGCAGCCCGCGCAAGCGATGGTCGAGTTCGAAGCCACACTGCGCACGGCGCCAAATCGTTTCAACGCGCTATCCGGCGCCGCGCGCGCGGCCAAGCTTTCGGGCGATAAGGAAAAAGCGAAAACATACTATGCCCAGCTCCTGTCCATCTGCGCGCATGCGGACGGAGACCGGCCCGAACTTCAAGACGCACGCTCCCTCTTGGCCCAGAAATGAGCAGATGCTCGCGTAACCGCAGGTGAACGAACTGGCAACCCGAGACGACCTGAACGGGTCTTGGCCAAAGCTATGGAAGTATCGTCGACAAACAGGAAGTTATGTAGATCCTACCGGGAGAACGCCACAGTGAGAGACCAATCACTCTAATTTTCCCCAGTAAGGGGTTGAATCCGGCACTGATAGACACTTACCTTGGCTGATGTCCGCCTTCTGTTTTCAGTGACTTAAGGTATGGTCTCCGTTAGTCTCCATTCAGACCATAAGTAAGTACTTTGTTATCTATCAGGACAGGCGGTCTCTGTATCCGCTTGAACCTGCCACATGCCACATGCAGAGAGGAGAGACTGAGCCTGGCAGTACCCCACTGCAGTAGCACCAAGCAGTAGCAGCGGGCAGAGCAACGTTACATTGCAGTGGGCTTGAGCAAGTGCAGTGTGGCACGTGGCAATGGCAATAAGAAGGCTCATTTTCGGCACCCAGTCCCCCCTTTCACCTACCCAGCCCTGCCGCGTACCATCCAGCGCACAGAAGTTTTCCACAAAAAAGCCTGCATCTGGTGGCTGGCGGTATGATGTGTGCGTCCTCTTAAATTGCCGCATCAAGTTTTCAAACGGCAACACAGGCCAACTGTACAGGCCAACCGATGACGACTCGCAAAATCACGACAATGGCGCTCATATCCGGTATCGTTCTTGGTGCTGCGGCCACAGAGGGCTTTAACGTCTATCGACAGTCCCACGACAGCCAGATTTTCCAAGAACGACTCCGCTGCAAGGCTGCTGCTGACGCCTATGTCAAGGAGGAGCATAGTACCGATCCGGAGCATGTCTTTGTGAACCTGGAGAAGGTGGATTACAGCCCTGCCCGAAATAGCTGTGTCGCCGAGGTGGAAAGGGACTTTATCACTGAACATGCACATTTTGAGGTGTTAAACGTACAAGACCTGCTTTCAGGAGAGACTCTATTCGCAGCGAAGTGCCCTAAGACTGAAGGCTGCGAGGTACTGAAGTGGACGTTCGTCAAAGGCGCATTTGATTACGTTATGAACAACGCCTCTGAACCCATTGAGCTAGAAAAGGAGATGGCGACTTACCTGGAGTCGAAGTCTCCTCCCCAATCGGCACCACCTTCCGGGTCGCCCCAGGTTGAATGGGACCAAGCAAAACCTCTAACGTCGAAGTCCCCGCCCAAATCGGCACGCCCTTCGGGGCACTAGAATTGTTCCAGGGTCGGCTAGCTGACATACTCCCCGCCATCCCCCTCCGCGATTTTTCCGGCTAAAAGCGCCCTACCGCTCCCCCCAACAAAAGCACAACGGCTATATCGGCGCACGTTTCCAAGAGTCCAGTAGGTCTGATCCAAGCTCTTCAATGGTTTTCGACTGCCCTTTCGGTGTTTCAAAGAACAGGTTGCCATTGTCTCCGATGGACAGGCAGTATTGAGGCTTCGGTACAGCTCCGCATTCAACTGTGATTCCATGAGGCGCGGAACGGTAGGAAATCTTCATCGGCAGGTGTCCACGGTTGGTTTTCGAAATTTCGAAGAAACGGTGACAGTCAGGTCCGCCGAATTGCCTAATCTCTCCCACTTCAAACGCTTGCGCGGGTATCTCGCCACTGTAGGACTTCGCCTGTACCTTCATCCATGCGTGGAGTTGCTTGAAAAGCTCAATCCCACCCTCGTCTTTGAGATGCGCGTCGCGCTCGCTCTTTTCCTTTGCTTTCGCCGCCTCTTCCGCTTTACGTAGGTCTTTTGCGGCTTCGCGTGTTGCCCAGTCCATCGGTCTCTCATCGGCGTCCATTAGGTTCCCCCATTGTCGGTCGTCGTGAGTATATCCGACGCAGGGCGTTCTCACCATTTGACCTAGGACGCGCCGCTAGGCCTCGGGTAAGGGTATTGCATGGCGGGAAACGTCCTAGGGCCACCTTCCGCCGCTTCGGTCATTGTGGCTTGGCCTGATGCGCCTCCAACCACCTCTGCGCCCGTTCCTGTTCGCGGGATAGATCGGCAGGCGTCAGGTGTGACGCTACTTCGTCTCGATCCTTTGCAACGTCTTTCGCGGACGGGGTGCCCAGCTCGCCAGCACCCGCCGCCACAGCGAACCAGAAATAGGCTTCTGCGTGGTCTTGGGGCACACCATAGCCGTCGCGATACAAAACCCCGAGGTTGTGCTGCGCGTTAGGAAGGCCCTGCTCAGCCGCCTTTCGAAGCCAGAGAATGGCCTCAGCGTAGTCTCGGGGCACTCCTTTACCTAGGGCGTACAAATACCCAAGCTCGCCTTGCGCGTAAGCGTCACCTTGCTCGGAAGCCCTGCGCCACCAGAGAGCAACTTGAGCGTAGTCTTGAGGCACACCCATGCCAGCCGCGTACGCCATGCCAAAATTGCCCTGCGCCTCAGCGTTACCTTGTTCAGCCGCCTTGCGCCACCACGCTGCCGCTTGCGTCCAGTCCCTGGGTACACCGTAACCCCATGCGTACATCGAGCCGAGGGCGTCCTGCGCTGCAGCGTGGCCCTGCTCGGCGACGGGCTTGAAGCAGGCCGCAGCCTCAACATGGCGGCGTTGTCGCCAGAGTTCCTTTCCCTCTTTGAACCACGCTTCCGCCCGATCCGCATCCTGGGGAGTGTCGTCCTGGGGCACTCCTCCGTTCTCAGGGACATATCCAATCTTCTTGGCGAAAGCAAGTTCGATAACTCCGATTTTCCCGGGAGGGGGGATGAGCCCAGCAAGAAACGGCCAAAATAGGGCAATGAGACCTGGAACAAACTGGCGATAGATAAAGAGATAAATGGCGCTTCCGATCGCGAATGGCCACTTGGCCCAAGCCACAAAAAGGCAGGCCACGCTGGCTGCAGTTATATTGACATAAGAGTACCTAATCCCGCTCCATAAGATATTGAGTACGACGACGGCGGCTATGACCCAGTACCACGAGAATAAGAGAAACGCGATGGGCACCAACGGCTGAGAAGCAAAAGCAGGGAAAACACACCATTCGATTGCACGCAACAGCAACCATCTCTGGATTTCTGCATCGGTCCAATTTTCCATTTTGGAGTCCCAAAGCGAGCGCAGGATACACCTCGCGTAGCACTTTGTATGTGCCCTAAGTCACGATTGATTGTTCGCCTGGGACGCGCCGCTGGGGGAGCGGTGATGGTTTCCTATGTCTGATTTGCCGGAAGGCTCAGGAGTGCCTTTGCCTGTTGATGCTGGCGTTCGATTTCCTCTTCATTTTTTTCCCAGAGCACATCAAGCACTTCTATGAGCACAGCCACATTCTGTGTGGGCTTCCCACTCAAAAGGAGACTCTTGTCAAGTAGGATGCCGCTTGATGTGGCAAGCTGCAAGGCAGAGGCTTTGGCAATCTTGGCATCGTCAATGGCAGCAACACAGTCTCGTGCCTTTTGCCTGTACAACTCCACAAGCTCTTGCCGCTCATCACTCACTTCGGCTATAACCTCGGGCTTGTCCAAGTGGCGCTCCACCAGGCTGCGACTTTTGCCCATGATCTTTGCCACGCGGCTTGGTGCATAACCATTGGCTGCCAATGTAACAGCCTGTTGCTGTTGCTCGACGGTAAGCGGCAACCGGCCCTTGTCTGTACTCCCTGGCCTGCGGTTGTGGTTGCGCTTGGGCACTACTGTGCCGTGCTTATGATCCGGTTCCACTGGTATTGTATCCTGCTCTGGTACAGGTGGTAGGACTGTGCCTTGTGCCTCATGCTTGGGTGCCTCAGAGGCTATTGTGCTATGCCATGTTGAATCACTCATGCCTGTATCCTTGACAACGTTCCATATTCCATCTGTGGCGGCTGCGCCGCTCGACTGTTCGCTACGGAGCACTGGTGTGCTCCTGCTCACGGATTACCGTTACGCTCACTCGTTACGCTTACCCTCACGGCCTTACATGCCATACCAGTGGCGGCCAGCTTGAAACTCTGCGGATCGTCCATCGGCAGTCAAGCCAATGATGTGTCCCTGGTGGAACAGCCCGCCGGTAAGCCCGCTACGCTCTGTGCCGGTGCGCGTCTGAAACTCGTACATAGACGCCTCAATACCGCTCAACAGCGTGACAAAAAGCCCATGCTCGCCAGCCCGGATAGCAAGCTGGCATTCGCTGTACCAGCTAGCGAAGACTTCACGAGCAACATTGCTCTTCTCACTGGCAATGCTTTGGAAGCGGTCATGGATGACACCTAACCTCTGCCTCATGACCGCTGGCTTGCGTTTGAACTCAGCCAATTCAGCAAACTTCTCCTTGGCCGTAGGATCACCGTTGACTACCAGCTCATCCACCTGACGCTGGATTAGCCGCTCCTTTGAAGGCAGAACGTCTTCAATGGCCTTGATATCCTTTTCGAGTTGCGCATACTCCCTTGCCAGTGCGCCGGACTCATCGTCCAGTTCCTTGATGGCAGCAGAGTAACGCTCATCCCGCAGTGCCACCAGTCTGTTGAGCACTGAGCTAAAGAGCGTGGCGATGGCATCAGACATCTGTTGCCCGGACAGCTCATCGGTGAAAGCGTTCTCGATTAGTTCTGCTAGAGCTATGGTTGGCATTGCACTAGTGTTGGTCATTGGTATTGTCCTTTCCGTGTCCCTTCACGGCACCTGTAGTCCTCTGTAAATTGGCTATAGTGGTTAAAATGCGGTCATATTCCGCCATGTCCCCTGCTCGGAGGAACAGGGCAGCTTTCTTCCGCAGCTCGTATATCGACTGCTCGGCAGTGGCAACGTTGCCATTAACAAGGGAGACTTGTTTAGTGTCCATGGCTTCACCGCCTTCTCGGAGCCAAGGTAAGCAACCAAGGCTTTACCACCTGCTCAAAATACGCTTGCTTCTCTGGCTCCTTCTCAAGTTCAGTGGCTAGAGTCTCCATTCGCTTGAGTGTCTCAGCACCCATAAGTGAAGCACCCTGAGCGCACCCAAGATAGTGCCGGAAGGTTGCCACCGGGCCTTGCTGCGGTCGTCCCACCTTCAGGTAAGTGCCCTGCATGGAGCTTTCAATTTTCCCGGCCACAAGTGTGCCAAAATCCTTCGTGAGTAACCGCTCGCTTGGATTTATTGAGCCGGGCAAGCTCGGTAGTTCGATCTCCGTATAGCCACTACGCGATCCAGAGGGATACTCCCAGTCCCCATTCTCAGTCACTCCTAATTGTTGCGGTGCATCTACTGCTGTGGGCTTGTCACTCATGTTGCTCTCTCCTTTGCACTATGGTTATGCTTACCCACTATGGGGTAGGCCATGCTTTACAATGTTTGCGGCTTGCTTGGCCCGTTCTGGCAACCTCCTCTACCCCACATAGGGGAATCAGTCTACCTGCTCTACCTGCTCTACCCGACCGTTCGCTGCCACTCCGTGAGACTCCGTGAGATATGAGACAAAAACACGTAAGCCACGCTGAATCAGTAGGTTGCGGAGTCTCACGATCTCAGAGGCTAATGAGACTGTGAGTTACGCGTCTCACCGTCTCACTAGCGTCTCACCTGATTTAAGGAGAGTGAGACTGTATTAAGTGTATTATTATTATATATATACATACATTAGTCTCATATCTCACTGTCAGCCTCCCTTATGGTCAATTTGCCACCTTTGTGGATCAGGAAACCACCTTCGTGTAGTTGCTTAACGTGCCGATACGCTGTGGGGCGGGTTGCGCCGCCGCGTCCGTTCTGGCCAGTCATGAGCACGGCCACAGCACCTGCCTGACCCTCAAAAGGGCCTCCAGCCCGGCGCAAGGTCTCATAAGATGCTCGCAGCCTTTCAGGAACCTTGCGTGACACAGTCCAATAGAAGGACTCGTGATCTGACTCAACCAGTGGCAAAGGCTCCACGTCAGCGCAGTCCTTCATGTAGGTTCCGAGATAAACGGTCTCGATGTCACTCTCGAACACTTGTTCCTGGCAAACCACCACATCGGCATGTGCATTGATGGCAGTGCTCCCCCGTGCACCGTTAGAGAATAGCCGGAGGCTGCCCGGCTGAGAGAGTGTGACAATGGAGCCGTCCGACTCTTTCGCGCTTAGCAGCCTGTGGTGCAAGTCTAGATGCGTGAGCAAAAAATGTTGAAGTATCCACAGGCTTGGTTCGTAGAATGTGCGCATGGCAATGGGCACGCGCAAGCAGCGGGAGAAGCAAGAGG
>JBEKNL010000162.1:0-6838 GCA_049522855.1 Candidatus Korobacteraceae bacterium | reverse complement strand
TTCACGCTCGCCCCTTGTGATCCGACAAATCCTGGCCATTGGCGAGGATTTGAAGCGCGGCATACGCTCGATCAAGGAGATTGTCGTCTTCGACGAGGAAGGGATCACCGAGGAGACCCTGCTGCCTTTGATTTGGGCTCTCAGGATCCGGTTCTCTGCGGCCAGATATTCGTTCCTCAGGAGAAGTTCCTGGTCTACGGTTCCGGTGATGTAAGCAAGCATGCGGGCCCAAATCATTCCAGAGCCTCCCTAAAGTTGATCGTCGAACCCGGATTGTACATGCTCTTGCGGTTTCAGAAAGCAGCTGTGCGAGGAAATTATGAGACCGGAAACCAAGCCTTTTCAAAGCGTTTGAGATTTTTGACCATACGGCTTCCGACGACAAATCGTTTCGCGGTGTCGCGAACGGGCGAGACGGGTGTACTATGGTTCCGTTTTCAAGGCCAAAAAGGAAATTCCGGTTTAAATAAGGACGCCACGGGATGAAGGACACGACCAAGCTTTATGTGTGGTTGCTGGTGGGCGCCGGGGTACTCGCGATTCCGCTCATATGGGCCGAGCAAGGTGAGAACTGGTTTGTGGCGCAAGGCAGTCTCGTAGCAATTTTTACGCTGTTAGGCCTTGCGGCCTGGGTTTGGTGGAATGACAACCATCGGCCCTCCGAATTATCAGTCACGGCTGCCGCCTATGCCCGGGGGCTTGAAAGGCTGCTGGCGGTGGTAGCAGTTGGGATCGCCGCCCTGACATTAAATGCCAACCGGTATCAACACTGGCAATATCACCTCGTTGCCCGGGCGATCGGGTTTGGAATCATGGTGGCTGGGTCTGCTTTCATGTCGGGAGCCTTGTTGGGGTTCCTGTTCGGCTCGCGTCCCGATAGTTCCAAGACCTCCGGCGCGGATTCCCGAACCAATCTGGAAGAGATTGCCGACTGGCTCACGAAGATTATTCTGGGGGCCGGCCTGGTTTCCTTGGCCAAGTTGCCGCCACTGGTCGGTCAGTTTTCGAAGTATATGGGCGGTGCACTTGGGGAGCCTAGTTCTTACAAAGTAGGTTCTACCACCATCTCTCCTGACAATGCTCCCATCGCGTTGGCTATTATGGGCTTTTTTTCCACTTGCGGTCTTCTGTACGGCTATCTCTGGACGCGATATGAAGCGGCCGTGGCGGAAGACCCAACGGCAGGCGATGCGTCGGCGCTGGATTTGGTTGACCACTGGTTGAACGACCCTCCGGCAACGGATGACAAGAGACGGCCGGAGATGATGAACGCGGTTAAGAGTGCTTCCACGGCGGCGAAGGTACGGATTTTCCTGAGGACCGAGCAACATCGCAGGTCGTCCGAGGAGGACGCTAATGAACGTTCGCTTCCCATATTTCAGGCGTTGGTGCAAGCCGACACGCAAGAGGTCTTTCACCGCAACCGAAGCCAGTTTGCCTTTGCCCTGATGGGACAGAAGAAGGACCAGAAAAACCCGGCGGCTGACTGGAGTCGCGCGCTCGATCTGTTGAACGATGCCATACGGATTCGCGACCGCTCCAGAGATAAGGGATGGCGCGATTACGAGCTTGCGCGCGCCATCTGCCAGATCCACCTTGATGCCAACTTCAACAAGGACCCAAAGCAGCCCTCGGATGCGGCAGAGAGGCAATCGATTCGAGCTGACCTGGATATTGCGGGAGACGCTCGAGAAGCGGCATTGAAGGTCGAGAAGGACCTGATCGACGAATGGGAGAAGCTTAATCAATAGCGAGTTGAGTTTGTGCACGGGCACGTACATCGATTTCCCCACTCAGGTACCCCTCGGTAGCTCGTTATCATGCCGGTGGCACATAGCTTTTTGCCGAGGGGCCGAATATCCTTTTGCAAAGTGAAATGGGCAAGGTTCAGAGTGGATATCTGGTCCAGCGGAAGGATGTGGATTCCACGCTTGCCCCACAAGATCGCGTGAACAAAGCAGTACCGGAACTCACCTATTTGACGCTGCACGCGAGCGTGAAAGCGCAGGCGAATTCTCCTCAAGTCCCATCGGGGCGGCTGTGGCTCGTCAAAACTAAACGCCGCCCCAGTTTTTTCGCTGAAAACCTTGCTTTCTATGAATGGAAGGGAGCTCCGCGAGGGAAATCTTCGATCACAAGATCGTCTTGGAAAGGAGTGGAAGAGCTCGACTCGACGGGCCAGAAATGGATTTCCCCTTTAGAGCGAACTGGCGCTCTTCTTCCGAGCGTATGCCGTGGTGTGCTCGAAAAGTGCTTGACACCGCCGACATTGTCAGAGATGTCAGAGAGGCGATTTCACAACGAAGGGCAGCGACTATCCCCTGGGGCGCTGAGTTACACCAACGCCCCTCAATAAAAATAATTTATAGTTCCTGGCACTTCAGTGTAATTGACTTAGATTTGAAACGGGTTTAAAGTCGCGTTCTTTCATTCCAACAACATGTAGTCTGGCTACCCTTTATTTTCCTGAATTTTCCTGATATGGGAATCCTAGCCTTGTTCGCACTCATAACGCGTATGGGGTGCAGCCGCTTCTTCTCATGTCTGCCTCCTTTGCCAAATGAGGGCGGAGCCACTAGCACGACATCGCAATACGTGTACTGCCGGTAGGCTAGGTAGCGACCTACTGCTGTTGGGGTGGCTCTGCCAGCCTCGAGACACGTGGATTCTGGATTCAGAAGCCATAGTTAGCGACGGTTGAGCGTTTGGCTCTGGTGGTACAGGGTGGGCAAGAACCAATAGGAGATAACCTCAATGAAACACAATGGTTTGCACTGGTCTAGCCGGCAACTCTTTGCGTTGGCGGAATGCCCATGGCGGCTATCCCTCTCCTCGCTTTTTCTGCTGGTAACTTGCTTTTCCCGTCACGCAGTCGCGCAACAACCTTGTGTTTTCAGGAACAACCCGACCATCATTTACACCGGACAGACATATGGTTATCTTCGGGATAACGACCACTGGAAGGGACCATCCGGCGCCCCATCCGCAGGTGATGCTGTCGCCGCGACCTATAAAAGCTTGTCCTGCGGATGGCCGCAAGCGATTTTGGTTGGGATGGGCGACAATTTCGCGCCGGAGTATGGCGCGCGCTATACAAATTTCAAGCCCGGATATGATTCGAGTACAGCCATACCTGTGCTTCGAACGCCGCAGGATGCACCTTTAAGCAACCATGCGGTCCTATTTTTTGCGACGAAGGATCTGCCGGGAAAAGGCGAGAATCCAGAAGAGCCCAAGACCCGTCTTGCTTACAATGCACTCGTGCCGGGGCAAATGGATTTTTACTTCGGAGCCCAATTTCTTCGCAACGCTGGGCTCAAAGCTCTGCCACTACTCGCTAGCAACCTGATGATCACGAGTGCGAAACAAACTTCCCCTCCCCAGCCGCTATGTGGGCCGTCGCAATTGCTTCTGCCGACCCAAGTCTCAATGCCGATGCAGTCGAGCGCAGGATCCTCGGGAGGCAAGGGTAAATCGGGTGGAAAAAGTGGCCAGTCCTCATCTGGCTCAAGCTCAGGTCAATCCAGTTCCGGCCAGTCTGGGCAGGTGTGCCTGCAGCCCAGCACTCAGAATGCGGCTAGCGCGCAAGGTGGCATGTCTCTAATAGCTCCCTCTCCTGATTCTGTCTATCCGTGGACTACTGAATTTGAGTATTCGCTGCCAGCAAGTGTGAATAGGCTGCCAGTGACCGAGCTTGCCGCCCTCCTGTGTCCAACTGGCAAACCATGTTTCCCACTGAGTGATCCTAAACCTATTGCACCGCAGAATCGAAATGATCCTGTCACATACGTGTCCGAGCTTAGCCCTGACGTACCAATTGATCCCAAGAATGGGACTCTTCGCGACTTTGCCAACTGTTCTATAAGTACACTTACTACAAGCACATGCGTCCCCTTCCCGGATGTCAGCCTATGTGTTCAACAAAAGGGCAATCCTAAGACTCAGCAGTGTACGCCTACACCGCTTCATGTCCAAACACCTTTGTTCCAGCGAACATGGGTTGAGGTTAATAAGGGCGCGCTTCACTATGTAGTGTTTGGCGTGCTCGATCCGGCAATCCAGGGGCTGATTTCCCCGGAGAACTCTAGTTGGGGCAACGACAGAGAGTACACCGCGCAGATTAGTATTCCCGATCCTGCCGCTCCGCTCGAGCAGTTAGTGGCAGCCTTCGAAAAGCTTCATCCAACACCTCTCCCTGCCGGCGAGAAGCGGGTTTATGTTTTGCTGGCCCAGATGCAACCAGCACAGGCGCGCGCATTGGCTGCTACGCTGCAGTATCATCAGAACCATCCGCCGAGCTATCCGCCAGCGTACCACCCACATCCTTTCGACGTGGTGCTCTCGGCAGCTGACTACGATCAGGCGACTCCGGATATGACTTTAGCCCTCAAGCAAGAACAGATGCCAATACCGGCGATCACGCCGCATCCTCTTGTGTTCCAATCGACCATGCGCAATCCCCTTGAGGTGTTTGAGATTGACAACCCTAGTGCCAATCGAACCGAGTACACCAACTACACGGACAACAACACCGATTCGGTGGGGCTTGTAGAAGCGGAACTGGTGCAGACCTTCGCTACAGCCAAAGGCACGTTCACAAATGCCTGCGGAGACTACCAATATATTAATGCCATTCTTGATCGGGCATCAGATACGGTCCTCGGCACACACCAGGCCCCACCCGCGCCTTGTAATCTAGGTTCTTCGTTCAAGTGTCTCGCTCTCAAAACAATGCGCGACTCATTAAACGGAGACGCCGCTCTCATACAGCGTCGCGAGTTTTACGCCAACTGCAATTATGAAGGACCCACTGCCGGGTCTGCTTCGGGAGAGATGGTGGATCGGGTGCTGTGGAACAGCGGTTACTTGACACGTGCTGCCGTCAGCGGTTCCACCTTAACGGCTATCCTCCAAGCCAGTAACACAATAGCCACCCAAGAAAAATCATCCACCACCAGCTCTCTACAGTACAATCAAGATCTCACGTACCTAGGCATAACCAAAGCCGGTGGACTGTATTACATCAATGGGGCGGCGCTCGACAACAGCAAGATTTACTCGATTGCAATCTCTGACCAGGTTTCAAAGAACAATGCCTATCCGCAGTTCTTACAGGTGGATCTAGTCTCACCTGCGGTCTTTACCGATTTAGATTTGAAGTTGGCGGACGATGACAATGCGACTCTTGAAATAGCGGGTCTCGCCAGACACGCACTTGTTCCCAGCTTGCCTCTTGTATCGCTACATCGAGCTGCCATAGTGGCTCCATATGATTTCCCAGCTGTGATGTCCAGCCTGTCCAAAGGTCCCAATCCTTCTGGCGATCCATTCAAGGACTCCGGTCCGGTCGAAAAGGGAGCGCAACGCCGGAATTTATGGACTGTCACACTTCAGCAGGCGTCGGTCGGCTATACCAATTCCAAAGCGAACCAGACCGACGGTTCCATTAACAAGAATCTGGCAGGCGTTACAAACCCGAACGTGGCAGCTCCGGAAAGCGATAATCTTTCATATAGCGACTCCGTGCGTGTTCTATACCAGCTGACGAAACATTGGAATTTAGGATTGGATCAGGTAATTACATTCGCTAGAAGCCGCCAGGGGTCATTGTCGGCCTCGGCGGAAATGACCCCGTCCGGCCGCCCGATCCCGGCCGAGAGTATAAGCTTATCGTCTAATACCCTGATAGTTAGTCCATTCATTGAGTTCCAGCCGTATCGCTACCAGGGACATTGGAAAGCAGTGGCGCGGCCGGTTACGTTTTCCACGGGGCTCGCAAGGGCGCCACAGTATTTCTCAACCATGACGAAGGGGGAGGAGTACGAGCTTAACCTGAGGAGGCAGGAGAACTGGCAGCCGTCACTTGGCGGGCGCTATGAGTGGAGCAATCTACAGTTCTTTGAAGTCGGTTATCTCAACCAAACAGCTCGTAATATTTTGTCAGCATTGACCGTAAACGGGAAGACAATGCCCCTTACAGCGGGTACAACAGTTGCGGAAATCCTAAACGTTACACCTAAGTCTGGTGACGTTGCGATCCCAATCTACGAGACCTTCCACCAGCAAGGCGCTTACTGGCTTGGTATGTATACAAAGCCGCTCGTTCCGGGCACTAACAGGTTTGTTTATCAAGGCACAACGTACGGCAACTTTTTTGCATATGGTCCGGCCACCGGCGAGCATGCCGTATCGACTGCATTGACTCGCTACGCGGCAAGCCTAAACAATACCATCCAAGTTCAAATCTGGGGAAACGTCACTTTCGGTCCAGGCTACAACGTATTCTGGTTTCAGGACCAGAGTCACGGCCCCGGTAGCAGTCTCACCAGGCAAGGCTGGAATGTGCAGCTGAACTATTTGTTCGATTGGCACCAAGGTCTAGTGCTGAAGGACGCACTAGGAGGGAAAATTAGTCCGTGATGCCACGCAGCGCATGCGCGGCCTATCGTGTGCGAAACAACGAGCATCGAAGCCTATCGATGCCTCCGCTAAGTGCGATCAATTGAGCGGCAAGGTAAGTTTTTTGACAGGAACAGGGTGATTTGCTCGCCCTCGTGCTACGTTCGAGCCCGAGGAGGATAGTGTCTCTCGTCACAATCCTGTCCGGCTGTGAAATCAACAACTTCGCAGGGCAGTCGGCAAAGTCGTTCTGCTATAACTTGGTTGCCATGTTTGACCTGTTTCGGCTCTGGCTCGGAGCCGTGTTTCGCGGGTTTCGGACGCGCCGCAGTCTGATGCTCGAAAACCTCGCCCTTCGCCAACAACTCGCCGTCTTTAAACGCCAGCAACCGCGGCCAAGGCTGGGAGCCATCGACAAACTCTTCTGGGTCGTAGCTCG
>JBEKNL010000161.1:0-6852 GCA_049522855.1 Candidatus Korobacteraceae bacterium | reverse complement strand
CGGTTGAGCGGAACCAATGGGCTGAAGCTGCCAGCATCCTTCCTCCGGCCGCGGCCCCGCCTCATGTAGTCGCAATTGCGGTCTGGGCCCGTGGAGTTGGACTCGCTCGCAGTGGACGCGCCACCGAGGCACGCACGGCAATTGATACGTTGGGAAAGATCGAACAGCAGCTTCGCACGTCAGGAAACGACTATTGGGCCACTCAGGCGGCGATTCTGAGGCGCGAAGTCATGGCGTGGTCAGCCCAAGCTGACAGGAAACCGGATGAAGCCGTGGCTTTGATGCGCGAGGCAGCCGACCAGGAGGACGCGATCGAGAAGCTTCCGGTGACGCCGGGACCGATTGTTCCAGCCCGCGAACAGCTTGGTGACTTGCTGCTGGAACAGAACCATGCGGGTCTAGCACTCAAAGAATTTAAGGCGGCGCTCGTTAACGCACCTGGGCGACGCGGGGCCCTGCAGGGCGCCACGCGGGCCGCCGAACTCTCCCGCGAGAAGTAGGCTTCATGAGAGTGCAAAACGTCAACTCCTAAGAGTCTTACTGCTCTTCGATTCCAGCACCACGCGACAATGCCCGGATCGTTGGCAATCCGGAAGTAATCCGGCCCCGCCATCACGGGATTAATACTGGGAAGTCGGCCAGTGTTTACGAATGCTTTCCTTTCATCTGGCCGTATAACGCCCTACCCATCGTCTTGGAGGTCCTGGTCACAGGGACGGGACGCCGACAACCCGTCCAAGTGACTTCCCCGAAGCAGACTTCTGGACAATCTTCGGGAAGGTGGGCTCGACGATCGGTTGTTGCGCAGGATTACTTACGACATGGGGATCTGCCAACCCGCAGTCACCTCAGAAGGACGAGTCGGGAACCTGCGCGTCATAAAACCTCTGCCTTTAAGCTCTTGCGATGTCATGTGAAATTAAGTTGACTCGCCTACACGAGAGCGCAATAGTAACTCCCGCGCCGCGCAGCAAGAGCTATCGCCAGCTCGTGAGGCGGACTCCGTGTCCGTGACTTTCTTGATGCGCACGCTGATCACGGCGATCGCAACCGGTTTCAGTGCGTACAGAACTCCATTCACTTGCATCTCTCACGGGCTGTGACGGCGCGATTTATCCTCTCCTGTTGACACCCGACAGGGATCCGTATTATTGTCGAACGTCGACAGGAGACTTGATTTGTCGCCGCAATCTTCCGAACTTCTGCAGGGAACGCTCGACCTGCTCATCTTGAAGACCCTCGCCCTGGAGCCCATGCACGGATGGGGCATCGCGCAACGCATCCAGCAGGTATCGAAGGAGGTGTTGCAGGTCGGGCAGGGCTCGCTCTATCCCGCGCTGCACCGTCTGGAGGCACAGGGCTGGATCAGTTCCGAGTGGGCCGCGTCTGACAATAATCGCCGTGCCAGGTTCTACTCGCTGACCCGCAAGGGCAAGAAGCAACTGGAGTCCGAACTGGCGAACTGGGAGCGCGTCTCCGGCGCTATCGCACTTATCCTCGGCCGGATTTGAGGAGGTTCATTGTTGAAGCGGCTGCCATCACGTTTGCGATCGCTACTGCCGGGCCATCCCCCTGCCGAAGTGGATGAGGAGTTGCGTTTCCACATCGAGAAGCAAACCGAGGCCAACATCGCGGCCGACATGACTCCGGATGAGGCGCACCGGCGGGCGATGATCGCCTTCGGCGGTGTAGAGAGCACGCGCGAGGCGTGCCATGAGCAGCGGCCGCTGTCGTTCTTCGAAACATTGTTCTATGACGTGCGTTATGGTCTGCGCGGGTTCCGGCGCAGCCCGATATTCGCGGTCACCGCGATTCTCACGCTCGCGATCGGGATTGGCACCACCACGGCGGTATTCAGCGTTGTCGATCGCATTCTGTTCCGGAGCCTTCCCTATGCCAACTCGGATCGCTTGGTGTCGGTTGGTTTGGTGGCACCGATTGAGCCGCAGGAGTTCATGCTGGGTAGCTCGTACTACGAATGGCGCGATCACCAGACTCCGTTTCAGGCGTTCACTTCGACCGTTGGCGTCGATCAATGCGACTTAACCGAGCACAATCCGGCGCGACTCAGTTGCGCCGGGGTTGAGTCCACATTCTTGCCGGCGTTTGGCATTGAACCTATGCTGGGGCGGAACTTCACCGCCGATGAAGACCGGTCAAACGCGCCTAGTGTCGTGCTGATCTCCTATGACCTCTGGCGCTCGCATTACGGAGGCGACGCCGCCATCGTCGGCAAGACGATCTCCATCGATGGCCAGACTACCCGCGTAATCGGCGTGTTGCCGCCGGCGTTTGAATTTCCCACGCTGGAGCACGTCGATGTGATAGGTCCGCAGGGGCTCGATGAAGCTGCGCAGCGCAAGGCAATGCCTGGAGCGGTGATGTTCGTGTTCGCGCGCCTGAGGCCGGGAGTCAGCATCGAGCAGGCAAGAGCCGCATTGCAGCCGGAGTTTCAGCAAGCGCTGAATGCCGCGCCGCCGCAGTTCCGCAAGGAAATTCACCTTCGGGTGCGTCCGCTGCGCGACCGGCAAGTCCATGACGCGCGGCTGGCTGCGTGGGTGCTGCTGGCGGCGGTGATTGCCGTTTTGCTGATCGCATGCGCGAACGTGGCAAGCCTGCTGCTGGCGCGGGCCGCGGCGCGCGAACGCGAATTGGCGGTACGCTCGGCGCTGGGCGCAAGCCGCGCTCGCCTGATTGTGCAGACTCTGACGGAGAGCCTGATGCTGTCGCTTGCCGGTGCGCTTGCAGGTAGTTTGTTGGCGCTGGCGCTGTTGCATGTGTTTGTCGCGATCGCCCCCGAGGGCATTCCGTTCCTCGAACGTGCGAGTCTCAACCTGCGAATCGTTTTCTTTACCATCGCGATCTCCGTGATCTGCGGCGTCCTGTTCGGGATCGTGCCGGCGCTGCAGCGGCCGCGTGCCGAAGCGCTTGCGGGACGCGCGTCAGTGGGCATTCGCCATCACGGCTTGCGGCAATCGCTCGTGATTGTGCAAATCGCTGTGAGCCTGATCCTGCTGTCCTGCGCCAGCCTCCTGTTACGCAGCTTTTGGAACCTGCGCAATCAGCCGCTGGGAATGCACGCCACCAGCGTGCTCACCGCATCGATCTCGCTCGGCTATCAGCGCTATCCTAAGCCGGAACAGCAGATGGCGTTTGTCCAGCAAGTGGAAGCCCGGCTGCATCGCCTGCCGGGCGTCAATCTTCTCGCGATCAGCGACTCACTTCCGCCCGGAGGCTGGCACCATGATCACATCCTCGCTGCCATCAGGGTTGCCGGACGACAACTCCCCGCCGAAGGTACCGGCGGCACTGTGGCGTGGCGCTGGGTCACGGCCGACTACTTTCGCGCGCTCGCTATTCCGATTGTTGAAGGACGTCCTTTCCGCGACGAAGACCAAAGCTCCAACGACCACTTCATCATCGTCAGCAAGTTGCTTGCGGAGCGCATGTTTGCCGGCCAAAATCCGGTCGGTCAACACCTGCAACCCGGTCTCGATGGGCCGTGGTATACGGTTGTCGGCGTTGCTCAGGATGTGAAGAATAACGGGCTGACCGCGGACGACGAACCCGAGTACTATCGCCTGCGTCGCAATCGCGCTGAAGATTGGAGCCGAGACTCTGCGGTGATCATCCAGACGTCGATGCCACCGCGGGCGATCGGCAACTGGGTTCACTCGGAAATTGCGAGCCTCGATGCTACGCTGCCAGTCAACATTCAAACTATGGACCAGCGCGTAAGCCAGATGGCTGGCCGGCCGCGCTTCGAAACTGCCTTGCTGGGACTATTTGCGCTCGTAGGTGTGCTGCTGGCGGCAATCGGAATCTATGGAGTGATCTCATTCATGGTCACACAGCGCACCCAAGAGATCGGAGTGCGAATGGCTCTGGGCGCCACGCGCGCTGATGTGCTGAAACTCATAACCGGCAGCGGCGCCCGGTTGGTTGCCGTTGGCGCGGGCGCCGGACTACTGGCCTCGCTGCTGATAGCACATCTGATGGCGAGCCTGCTGTTTGGTATTGGCCCCGCAGATCCGCTGACGTTCATGGCTGTGGTGTTATTTCTCGTGGCGGTTGCACTTGTGGCCACGTGGATTCCTGCCCGCTCCGCCGCTCGCGTCGACCCGCTGGTGGCGCTGCGGTACGAATGATTGCTGTCGTACATTGATCTTCCGGGCGACGAGCAGGACTTCGAGAGATAGTTGTCGTGAACAGGCCATGTCGTAGCCCAAGAATATACCTTTCATTAAGGGCACGTGTTATGATGCGCTTGGCGGTGACCTGTGAAACCGCCGAAGCCGCACATTGCATCAAAACCATCGCCGCGGCTAGTCGAGAGGCTGACCGATATGACCATCGCCGCCGGACTGCGATCCAACAGTGGAGTCTTAATGTGCGCCGACACTCAAATATCTGGTGGTGACGTTAATACCGCGCAGAGCAAACTCTTCGCCTTCAATGCACCCCTAGCGGGGCTGAATGTCATTGTCTCCTTTGCTGGGACGGTCGCGAATTGCAGATCAGTGATCGGCAAAATATATAACTCTTTCAACTCCGTCGACCCTTGCGATGGGTCGTTGGACGATATGAAGGTATCTGAGAGAATAGAAGAGGTTGTCAGAACCTATCACGAGCAGCATCTCTATAAACATCCCCATTACGGTTACTCTGGCGGCCCCGTTGTCTATCTCCTCATTGCGGTGCAGTACCGCTCGGGCGGGAAGCCCTACAAAACGTCCCTGTTTTCCACTAGCGAAACCAACGTGACGCAACACGGAAACTACGCTTTCATTGGCGCGGGAGAGTCTATCGCCAATTACATTGTTGAACCTTTGGCATATCTTCCGCTGACCGCCATGCCGACAAAGCATGTGATCTTGTTAGCCGACCATATGCTTCACCAAGTTAAGCGCTTTGTGCCCGGATGCGGCGGCGCGAGTCAGTTTAAGTGGATGGGGGATGATGGGGCATTCCATCCGTCAGCAACCCAGATGTATATGCCAGAACTGTATTCGAGCACGTTCCGGAGGATAATGGCCGATTTGTTCTATGCTGCTGCTGATCTTGACAAAGATGACCGATTGGTGAGTCTTGGGCTGGAACTGACCGACAAGAGAATTAAGGAGATAAGGGAGGAGCAACGCAGTGAAGTAGAGCGCCGAGCAAAGCTTGGGTCAAGGATATGCGATCTCCCGGTGATTGCAACACCGTGGCCGCTGGATAATCCGGTTAATGAGAGGAAAACATGATGGCACAACTAGGCAGCAGTCAATTCCTCAAACGTCATCGGGTCAGCGGTGACCATATGCCTCAAAGTGTCGAGAAACAAGTCGGAACGGTTGCGACGGTCGAAGCGAAACGTCATCTCGTCCAAGTAGGCTTGCAGATGCTTGGCGCTGAGTTTGTGCCATGTTCCCATGATGCCTCGCTTCAACAGCGAGAATGCAGATTCGACGGAATTGGTGTGAATGTCGGTTCCCAACCGGACGTATTCTCCCGCACTATGGGTAACAGTTTCATGCCGTGCTTTGCCGACTGCCTTGCGATACGGGCGGTATTCGTCGGTCACAATCACGTCAACATCTTCCGAAACGTTCTCTTCGATGAATCGCTGCAATGTGCCGCTCTTGGCATCCTCAGCATGAAAAAACCGCAGAGCACCGCCGCGCTGCCGGATGCCAAGAACAATCTGTTTATTGCTGTCGCCGAATCCGGCTTTGCGAAGGCTCCCCTTCTGCTTTCCGCCAACATAGGTTTCGTCCATTTCGACAGTACCGTCCAACATGGGGCGCTCTACTTGCGCCATGGCGCGACGTACACGGTGAAAGAGATACCATGCAGTTTTGTAAGAGCCGCGATCTGTGCCCCAAATCGTGCGCTTGAGTTGCATGGCGCTCATACCTTTTTTGGCCTCACAGAGCAGCAGAACGGACACAAACCAGATTGGCAGCGGCAAGTGGGAATCATGGAAGATCGTGCCGCTGGTTACGGTGAACTGATACTCGCAGCCTACGCACTCATAACGAGCGTAGTCTTTCAGGCGGGACACTCGCGTGTCTTTGCATCGTGGACACATTACCCCTTCGGGCCAACGCAGCCGCTCAAGCAACTCACGGCAGCGAGCATCGGTCGGGTACAACTGATTCACTTCAGGGAGAGTCATGGCAGCACCTCGTAAGCCCAAGTCGCCGCTACAGCGGATGCCAACTCGGAAGCTGGTTGCAGGAATAAAGCGCGATCTACGGAAGATGCTTGAATCGGGGCCAATTGCGCCCCCGAAGAAACCAACGAAAGGAAATGGATAACGAGCATCATGGATACATATTACACAACTCGTTACCCTTTGTCAAGTGAATAATCTTGTCGTAGCCTATCTGAACCGACACAATGCTCCGAGCAGCATTCGCTTGTCACATTGGCCCCAAACCGGCATGTGGGAGATTACTCCCGCGAAGTCGGCTAGCGGTGACGGCACGGCACGCTAACTTGACGTAAAACGCCCTACCCTTTCTTGTGACTTACGGCGTTTCGTCCGCTCTCAGTCGGCGGTTTGCCGACTATTCGCTCAAGTGGATTTCCGCCGACGAAATGCGCCCAATAGTATTCGTAGACCCTGCGGCGTTTCTCGTTTCTAATCCGGCCAGATCTCGCACAACAAGCCTTCGGCCCGCATCGATGAGCTGTAGCGAACAGGTCAACTCACGACCTGACGCGAACGGGCCGTTCCGCCGGGATTACCTAGTCGCGGTAGGGACGATCATTGCTGATCGCCCCCCGCTCGGATCCGTACGTGCGCTGTCTAGCGCATACGGCTCTTATCTCGGATGAGTGGCGGCAAAGCGTTGCACAGGGTAG
>JBEKNL010000160.1:0-6858 GCA_049522855.1 Candidatus Korobacteraceae bacterium | reverse complement strand
CGATTGACCGATTCATAGCCGCATACAACAAAACCGCCACGCCCTTCGAGTGGACGAAACGCGAGATTCGCAATGTGCATCCCCATTTATCTTACGCTAATCTACGCAACTAAGTACTAGGCCGTTCTTGTACAGGTACTGATTCTCCTCCTGCTCTGGATCGACGTAGATCGTCGCCTCCGCGATATTCTTCCCAATTGTGGCCCTCAGCGTAGCGCGAACACCGGCCTCTGACCCTTGTACCGTGACAAACCGCCGCATGATTTGACTACCATGCGCCTTGCTGATTTTGAATTCCGTGTTGCCGACAATGCCAAGTTTTGCATTGCTTGAAGACAACCGCACGAGGCTACCGGGACCGAACTTGCTAATGTCAATCCGTACTTCAACACTGTAGCGTTTACCGACCGTCACATGGGCTGAATCGGGGTACAAGCAAAACCCATTCGGCGGCGGCTCCACTTGTGCATTCGGTTCCTGGCCGAGATTCTGGACTTCCTCCGCCTCGGACTCCGCGATCTCGTTAAGAACCTTGAATGCGTCGCGGTACCTGGTCCGTTCCTCATCATCAATCTGGCTCCGCACCTCCTTCTGGTGCCGCGATTCCTCTTGGACAAGCTGATCGATGCGCATCTCGATTGCAGCGATCACGGCTTTGCACACTGGATGGCTCCGGTTTAGCCCCTCCCTTTTTTCATCGAGAACAGGTTCCTCAATTGCCAGAAGGTCCCGGAATCGGCCGAATGAGACCTCGCCGAAAAGGCGGGCAGCCAGCGGTTCGCGATCGTACTTGAACAGGGACATATCCAAAACAACTCGTAGTCGTCAATGATAAGAAGACCGCCTTGCCGGTCGTCTCCCTCCTGCCGTAGCTCTTTTTCAGCGCGCGAGATCGAAAGACGGATGGGAAACTCCCCGTAGTTCTCACACGAAACCCAGAACTGCTCATTGACTCGTTCCTGTCCTTTCGGCACGGAATATCGCAACCGCCGCTTCTTCTTCTTCTCGTCCACATCGATCAGCAAGACGGTCCTTGAAGGATTGGTCATTATCTTTCTGAGACGCCAATGCTCTACAAGGGCAGGGTGGACCGTGTCAAAGCGAGGGACTTTCTGGCCTTTGTCTGGATCAGCCCGAAAGTAAGCAGCCGTGCCGTTCTTGAGAATGCCATGTTGCCTTCGCATCTCCTCAGTTGCCGGTTTGGGATCGTCAAGTTCCCCTTTCAGCGAGTCCCCTTCCAGATAGATACGGAGATTAGTGAAGCTGTCGTCCTTGAACGAGCAGATGCGTCCGTCCGTCATGCCAGCAAGAGCGTTTTTCGCCCCTGTGCCAAAGAACCCCGTAACCGACTTGCCGTCCTTCAGTCCACTGGTGGCCGCTCCATATTTGCGAAATGCGGCGGAGATATCGTCATGAGACATACCCTCGGCAAAGTCACGCACTGTGAACAATCCGCATGAACCCTCCTTCCGATAGAGTATTTCTATCAAGCCTTCGTGTTGCGCCTTCTTCTCTTCGAGACGCCTGTAACTATCGTCGCTGTTAGTGAGTAGTTCCAGGAGTGCGCGGATTGCGTTTCCCTGCGTGCCAGCCCGAACGAGTCGAGCAATCAGTCTTTGATCGGCCTGTATGTCAAACTTTTCCATGGCCTTACTCCATTCCCAAAAATCGCGCAAAGCGCTGGCCCAGCCAGTCCATAAACGCAACTGCTTCTTTTTCTTGAAGGTCTGTTGCCATGGCCTTTAGTTTAGTCAGATTGTCTAGAAGGACTCGGCGGTCCGAATCGAGCGTTCCCTGCAAGACGTTACAACACTCTGCCTCCGATATCCTGTCTCGTTCCCCCTTCAAGAACTTCGCGTATGCTGGTGCCGCCTTTACTTCCCCGAGGAGTTTCTCGGAACGCCGTGTTTGTGAGAACGTCTTCTTGGCTGGCCGGTAATCCTTCTGCAATGTCTGTTTTGCCAACTCAAGTTGCTTTCGGCCACGCTCCGTGAATCCGAAGCCTTGACTCGTCTTCCCAATCAGCCATTGACGATCCTTGTCCGTGCATCGACGTAGCGCCTTGTCCACCCGTATTGCATCAGGATGGGCCCGGGTAGGCCAGAAGGGAGAACTTACTCGGGAAAAGCTTGAACGCAGCCATAACTATGTGTTCCAGCGATAGATCAACCCCACTTTCCTCGACTGCACCGACCGACAGGAGGACAAGCCAATCCAAGTTGACGCCGTCATACAGATGAGCAGGATATGCTTTCAGCCCATCCAGCGAGCTGTGTTGCATTGTCATATTTTTTCCCTCGTGGGGCACATACCTTCACCGGCGCCTTTCTCTGCTGCGAAGGCGGCGTGGTCGGGTGCCCCATGCTAGCACTTCCCATAAACCTCGGGTGCCCCGTTCTAGCCCGGTTTTGGCTAGGGCGGGGCAAGTTCCAAGACAAAATCCTGTGCCGTCCCCGGGGGACTCGGCTCTTTTTTGCCTCCCACCCACCGTTGAAACCATGAGCTATCATCTTTCGCGCCCGAGGCGCTGGGGTTGCGTCCAACTGCCTTCATTCCCATTCCGGGAGGGGAAGCAAAATAGGAGCGCCAATTGCTACTTTCGTAACTTGACCGCGTTGTCGAGCCGACCCATACTCTGGTTGTAGGGCAGGATCCGCCGCGCCCGGCGCTCCTGTCCATTTGTGTTTATGGAGAAGCAGTTGTCAGTAGCCAGTTGCCAGTTGCCAGTACCCACCCTGTCGCCAAAACAGGGCGACAAGGGTGGGGCACCCGCACGCAAAGTTCATCCAAGATCGACTGCAAGTCCTTATTCCGGAATATCTTACCTGCAACTCCCGTCAGATCAATATTTTACGGGGAGACGCGCAAGGCATTAAAAACATGGGACTTGCGTCTCGGCGTAAGTGTCACGGAATCAATATTTTGCGAGGAAACGTGCAAGATATTCAAAACATGGGACTTGCGGCGTGGCTTAAGCGCAATGCATTCAATATTTTGCAAGCAAGATATTGATAACAAATATTTTATATTTTGACGGGGGGCCTGATGGATCTTCCAATCTGTGAGCACATCAAACCTGGCGGCGCGCGCTGCGGCTCGCCGGCAGTACGCGATCATAAATATTGCTATCACCACGCGGGTTTGCGGAAAGCTGTGCCAGCCACCAATCTATTTGTGTTTTTGGCCAACCCTCATTCCCAGGACGACCCTTACGCGCAGTTCGAGTTGCCGTATCTGGAGGATGGAGCGGCGATCCAGATTGGGTTCATGCAGTTGATCCACGGTGTGGCGCAGCAGCGGCTTGAGCAGTGGCGGGCGAGGATGATTCTGTCGGCTTTGCACGGCGCCGCGGCCAACCTGAGGCAGATGGATGCGGCGACGGCATCGTGCGAGAAAAAAACAGTAGTCAGTAGTCAGTAGCCAGTAGTCAGTTAGGAAGAACGCAAGGAAGCGAGACGAGAGCGCTGATGAGACAAGAACCGCAGATCCCTCCGCTTCGCTTCGCTCCGGTCGGGATGACAAAAAACAATAGCCAGTAGTCGGTTAGGAAGAGCGCAAGGAGGCGAGAGGAGAGTGCATGAGGGTTTGTATGAAAATCCCCGCCCTAGCCAAAAGAACACGGAGAACCGCAGGTCCCTCAACTCGCTGCGCTCGCTCGGGATGACAAGAACGGGGCACCCATCAAGAGCGGCTTGGGGCTGCCGTTCGCCCGGCCCTTTCCGGCGTAATACAATCGTCTGTGGCTTCCCACATGGCAGCTTCTGAAACCATCGATCATCCGGCCGCGACCAACTCCGGCGATACCGCAGCGGCGGTGATCCAACTTCAGGAACTCCGCCACCAGTACGGAGATCGGACCGCGCTGGCGGGCGTTTCCTTCGACGTGCGTGCCGCCGAGATCTTCGGCCTGCTCGGCCCTAACGGCAGCGGCAAAACCACGACCTTCCGCATTCTTTCAACCCTGATGGTGCCCTCGGGCGGACGCGCCCTGGTCATGGGCCACGATGTGGCGCGCCAGCC
This sequence comes from Candidatus Korobacteraceae bacterium, assembly GCA_049522855.1. Taxonomy (GTDB): domain Bacteria; phylum Acidobacteriota; class Terriglobia; order Terriglobales; family Acidobacteriaceae; genus Bog-257. Next base: position 2,838 of record JBEKNL010000160.1, on the reverse strand, counting down.
TGGCGCGGTGCGCCGCTCGATCGGCGTCGTCTTCCAGGAGAAGAGCATCGACATCAAGCTGTCGGCGGAAGAGAACCTGATGCTGATCGGCCATGTTTACGGCTTGCGCGGCGCCGCCCTGAAGAAGCGCGTTCGCGAAATGCTCGGGCGGGTTGGTCTCGGCGACCGCGCCAAAGAAAAAGCGGAGACGTTTTCCGGGGGCATGCAGCGGCGGCTGGAACTCGCCAAGGGGCTGCTGCACCATCCCTCGGTGTTGCTGCTGGACGAGCCCACCACCGGACTCGATCCGGGCGCGCGCCGCGATTTGTGGCAGTACCTGCATATTCTGCGCGATGAAGAACGCGTGACCGTGCTGGTCACCACCCACCTTATGGAAGAAGCCGAGGGCTGCGATCGTCTGGCGATTTACGCCAACGGCAGCGTCGTCGCGTTGGGCACGCCTGCCGAATTGAAGAGCGAGATCGGCGGCGACGTCATACTGCTGGAGTCGGAGCAGCCCGATTCGCTGGCGCAACGCATCGCACAGCGCTTCGGATTACACCCCACGGTGCTGGATCATCAGGTGCGTTTGGAAATCGAGGCCGGACACCGCTTCGTTACCGACGTGGTCGAGGCATTCCCGGGCGAGATCGAAGGCGTATCCGTACACAAACCGAGCCTGGAAGATGTGTTCATCCGCCGTACCGGCCACCGCTTCTGGACCGAAGAGAATGACGGCAGCGCCAAAGGCAACGCGAAATAGCCGTCGCACTCAGGATAGTTTGCAGGTCATCATTGACCGGGAAGTTTCGCGAGTTTTGCAGCCCGCTCCTCAGCCCGATACTGGTTCTCAAACTGTCCTTGCCGCTGGTACAGTTTCGCCAGATGCGACCAGGCGTCGGCAGATTCCGGCGCAAGTTGGACGGCCTCCTCCTGGAAGGAAGTGGCCTGCTTGAGGTCGCCGAGAGCCCCCCAAGCGGCCGCGCGACCCTGCGCCACGTTGAATCTCAAACAGCCTTCTCCGGTTGCCGCAAGGGCGTCAGCGGGAGCGCTGCGGATCGCCTTATCGAGTGCCTGCAATGTTAGCTTGGGCTGCTGGATATGCAAGTAAAAACGCGCCAGGTTGATCTGTACCAGGTCAGGTCTGGACGATAGTTTGCCGGCTTGTTGCCAGGCATGGATGGTCTCGGGGATTCGCCCTTCTCGCTGGTAAAAGTTGGCCAGTGTGGTCCACGCAACCTCGCTAGGCTCCAGAGAGATTGTCGCAAGGTATTCCTGTTCGGCATCGGAGCGGCTCCCCATGGCGTAGAAAATGTTGCCCCGAAGCCAATGCACGAAGGGGCTGTCGGGAAAAACCAGAAGCGCGCTGTCCGTTGCCGAAAGCGCCTCGGAAGTACGGCCAAGCGCGGCGAGCAGACTGGCGGCGTTGGCCGATTGATTGAACGACCCGGCGGCAGAATAGTCGAGTGGAGCGGCCGGCAGAGTCGCGGTTGCGCACTCCACTGGAAAGCGCTGAATCAGACTTTCCGTCTCTGGCTTACGGCGCACAAAGACCGCGGAGATCTCGTCCAGGTAAACGGGCCGCCAGCCACGACTGTCGCAAAAGCCCTTGAGCTGCACCAACTGGACGCCATCAAAGCGCGCAAGCGGAAGAATGATGGTGTTGATGTTGTAGCGGTCCGCTTCCTGCTGCCAAGCTTCGGAATCCGGTGAGAGCTGGAGCAACTGGCCGGCTCTTTGCATCCGTGGGATTCCGAAGAGCGTGTCCCGGCCGTCGATATAGTCGCGCCGCCGCGGGCCGAGTTTCCAGGTGAGGTAGCTGCCTTCGTCGTAGGTGTTGAAGAGCTCTCCGGGTAGGTTCTCGCGCTCGATGAACTCCGCCGCGCGTTCCGGGAACCACCAGCCTAATCCGGCGCCAAATGTCGATTCATCCACAACTCGAACGTAGTGACGGTTGGTGACCAGGTCGAAAGAGCGCAGCAAGGCAAGCGCTGCAAGCAAGCAAACCGCGGCCCATGCAGCGGTCGAACGCATCCGTGGCCGCCGAATCCTGGAGCCAAATTCGACGATCGCCGCAGTCAGAACTGGTCCGCCGACTATCACCACCACGCACGCAAATACCGCTCCCATGCGAACATGGTGCACCGGCGGGTAGGTTGCGGTCAGCAGCACGATTGCCGCTCCCAACTGACGCCTCAGCAAAGCCAGCACCGCGGCGACCACCGCAATGGCCAGCAGCAGATAGATTGCGCCTCGGGTCTGCCTCAGCGAAAGTGCAGTGCTGAAAGCGGTCGAAGTCATTGGCACACTGCTCCATTCGCCGATATTCAGTTGCTGCTGCCCCGCCGCGCGCTGTTGCCGCATTAACGCCCGATAGATTCCCCAGCCCCAAGGATTCGCCAGCGTTACCAGTGCCGTCGCCGCCAGCCATCCCCATGCGCGCCGAAGTCGCCGCAGGGCAGCGTGGCGGCGGACTTCACCGAAAATTGTTTCCGATAGTTCCACACCAACGTAGGCGAGTATCAGAGCCAGCCCCGCAGCAAAGCCGAAGTGCAGATTGACCCACGCCACCATCAGCAGTGGCAACAACCAGAGGCGCGCTTGGCCAGTTTGATAGTTCTCCCAAAGCAGAGACAGAAACGCCGCAAAGAGCACGACCGTAAACATGTCGGCGCGCGGCGTGGTGCGCCAGGCGATGAGCGGCACCGCAATGATGGCGATCCCGGCGCTGACCGCGGGTTGGGTCGAGGACTGGCGCCGTGCTCCGTAGGTTCAGCCTATCCGTTGCTCCCCGTTTCCTCTGGGAGTGCCTCACTAGCCAAACCGTAAACTGGTTTCCAGCCCCCGCCGCTTCAAACC
>JBEKNL010000159.1:0-6902 GCA_049522855.1 Candidatus Korobacteraceae bacterium | reverse complement strand
GTTTGGCTCCAGATGCTGTCCAAATTGCTGCCAACGGCACCTTAACGATCGCCCGGTGCCAAATCGGGCCGGAGGTGGCGATTTTGCGATGGTTTCAGAGGGTTATGGCGGCGTGGACGGCCTGTAGCACCTGTCCAATGCTGTCCAAGTTAACGAACCCCAAAACTTAATTTGGACAAGAGTGACCCAGGATATAGGTGCTCAAGATGCTGGAAGCGGAGCACGTCGAATACAAAGAGCATACTAAGGCTTCTTAGGGTGGGTTACATTAACTACCAACAGTTGCGGCTTCGTCCTGTCATAAGGAACGCAGTTTTTGCACGCATAATAACAAGAAATAGTAAATGCGTTCGTCTTAGGAAATAGGGGAATAGAAATCTGAAATCTCACCGGACTAAGCAGGACGTTTGGAAAAACTCGATCAAACCTCCGTTCTCTGTCTTTAGGTTTGTTCTTATCGGACGAAGCAAACCCTTCCGGCTCCTTAGCCCAATTACAAGTATCGCAGACACGAAACCAAAGTGCTCCCTCATCTGCGGCCACATCCCCTACTGCAGTTGCGGTTATGGGTACAACAACGGTAAATCCATCCTCGGATGGAATAGATATTTTAGAATATTTTAGGTTCTGCGCTCATTGTGCCCGAGTCCTCATCATAAAATCCAAACTTAATTTCTGCTTTTTAGGCTCGGGCATGATCTGTTGAATTACCTGTGGCTGCGTGACTGCCTTCGCAATTGGCGGTTCGGCAAATGTCCAATGCTCGCCCAATTGACGCAAGCGATCGTTCATCCAGGCAGCGGGTGGGTATTCGGTCCCGGCCAGCATGGCGGGCGATATGTCGGAATGGTGAAGAATGTAGTCATTTCTCAGTGCATTTTCGATTCGTCTTCTTCTTTCCAACTCAGGCACCGTTCGGTCTGCCAGAACCGCTTGGAGAATCTCGACGTTTTGGCTTGAAACCGAATCCAGTTTGGCGCCGCTAGCTCTCTCTTTTTGTTCCTGCTCCTCTCGACCAACTTCATTCAACACGATTACAGCAATACCAAAGGAAAGCAGCACGCACGCGACTATCCTGCGGAGAGCCTTGCTGGCCTCGATCTTGCGGCTGACCTCAGGCATTAGATATGACAATCCTGCCAAAGGACAACAGAACAAAAGAAATATCTGGGGTAATATTTCGCAGTACATGCAGGAAATGTGAGAAACCCTGGTGATGGGTAAGAAGGCGCGAAGGGAGTCTGGATAATAGGCTGTAATATTGGCGAATCAGTGGACGCCGATACAAAACTGCAATCACGATAACGAGCCCTATAATCGTAGCTCGGACCACGTTCGACTTGTAAAGGGCACGAATGATTGGCGGCTGTATCGCCATAACTCAGATTGTCCTCGGTATCCCCTATTTGAGTAAAGGGATTACTTTGACTTACGTCCTGGGCTAGGATTGTACCGCCCTGCGGGCTAGCGCACCGGCTCTTCCGACATTAGCGCCGTTGACCACTGACTACTGGCTACTGACAACTGACAACTGACAACTAGTATTCAATCCCCAGCTTGTGCTGCATTTGCTCCAGCGTGACGCCTTTGGTTTCGGGAAACGTGAACAGGACGACGAAGAACATCAGGGCCATCATGGCGGCAAAGAACACAAACGGATATCCGCCGCCGAAGCGGACCGCGAAATAGGGAAAGACCAGCGAGATAAGGAAGTTCATGATCCAGTGGGTCGAGCTGCCCAGGCTCTGTCCCTTCGAGCGCACGCGATTGGGAAACACTTCGCTGAGATATACCCAGATGACCGCGCCCTGTGAGATCGCAAAAAATGCGATATAGGCGACGAGAAACCAAACCAGCAGACCCTGGTGCTGATGGCTGAAGAATATGACGGCCACGCCGCTCAGGCAGAGTGTCATGCCGACTGCGCCAATCAGGAGCAGCGTCTTGCGGCCGAGCTTGTCGATGAGCGACATGCCCACCAGCGTCGCCAGCAGGTTCATCGCGCCTACCGCGACCGCCTGCAGATCGCCTGAGACCTTGTTGAAACCTGCCATGGCGAAAATGTAATTCAGGTAATACAGGATGGCATTGATTCCGGCCAGCTGGTTGAAGGCTGCGACGGTGAAGGCGAGATAGATCGGGAGCCAATACTTGCGCTGGAAGAGCGGCTCGGAGTGGGGCGCGTCCTCCACGTGCACGGAGGCGACGATCTCGGCCAGTTCGCCCTGAGGATCATCCGACCCCAGCCTTTCCAGCACCTGGCGCGCCTCGGGCACGCGATATTGGGTAACCAGCCAGCGCGCGCTGCGCGGAATGCCGAACAGCATGATCAGGAACAGGATGGCGGGAGCGGCAGCGACACCAAGCTGCCAGCGCCATTCGTTCATGCCAAAGCCGGCCAGCCCGATCAAATAGTTGCTGAGATAAGCAACCAGGATTCCGATCACGATGTTGATCTGGAACGAGCCCACCAGCAGCCCTCGCCAGCGCGCGGGAGCGATCTCGGCGATATACACCGGCCCCAGCACCGAGGAGCCGCCAATGCCCAGTCCGCCGATGAAGCGGAAGATCAGCAGCGATGGCCAGTTCCATGCGAAGGCGCAGCCGAGAGCGGAGATGATGTAGCACCCTGCCAGAACGCGCAGGCTCTCGCGCCCGCCTAGCTTGTCGCCCATAATGCCCGAGAACATGGCCCCGATGATCGTTCCCAGGAGAGCGATCGATACGGTGAAGCCCAGCTCCTTCGGGGTCAGGCTGAAAACCAGGCTGAGCTGTTGCGTGGTGCCGGCTATGACAGCGGTATCGAAGCCGAAGAGCAAGCCGCCCAGCGCGCCGACTGCGATGCTCTTCACCAGCAAGGAATTGAGTTTGGTGTTCACGCGTGGTCGCTATTCGCTTTTCGCTTTTCGCTCTTCGCTCTTCGCAAAACAATCCCAGGAACTCTTACGGTGGTTACTCGCTCCAGACTGCCAGCTCGTTGCCGTTGGGATCGGCAAAGTGGAAACGCTTGCCGCCGGGAAACTCGAAGATTTCGCGGACGATCTTGCCGCCCGCTGCGATCACCTTGCGGTAGGTGTCGTCCAGCGAAGTCGCGTAAAGCACCACCAACACGCCGCGCGTCTTTGCGCTGTCCGCGCCTGCGGGTTGCGACTCGCTATTGAAGCCGCCGGCGAGCCGCCCGTCGTGGAAGCTGGTGTAACCTGGCCCCCAATCCTTGAATTCCCAACCGAAAACTTGCTGGTAGAAGCGCTTGGTCGCTTCAATGTCGGTTGCCGGAAATTCGATGTAGTCCATACGGAAGTTCTGTTCGTGCTGGGTCATAGCATGTCGCTCCTGGCGAAGTTCGAAGAATGGAGATTAGCACAAGGCGCTGAAGAAGTAGCCGGCATGGGGCATCTTTAGAACTAGTGCAATTCGTCTTGGCGCGCAGCTCAGTACGTTGTCGAGGTGCGACGCAGGATTCCGGCTACCACAATCAAGTGCTCTTGGGGATATAGATCGTAGATGATGCGATATTGCCCAACGCGCCGTCGCCAAGCGGTGGATTCACCTGTGAGACGCTTGATATCGCCGGCAAAAGGATCTTCCTGCATCCCGAGGAGTGCGGCCCTAACTCGAGGCTGCTGTTTTGAGGGCAGCTTTCGAAAGTCCTTTTGCGCGGGACCGGTTAGTTGCAGGTTCCAACTCATTCAGAAACTGTCCCAGGGAAAGGGTTTCACCCCGGCGAAAAGCCAGCCGGCCACGGCGAAGCGCTGCGATTTCGGCCTTGGTCGCCCGTACCGCGGGATAGCGGCCCTCAAAATACGCTCGCAGCGCCTCACGGACCAATTCTGAGCGGGTGCGGGATTCGGCCTTCCGAACTTCTTCAAACCGTTGCAGCAGGGCTGGCGGCAACGAAATTGTCATTGTCTGCGTAGTTCTCACAAGTGTTACTCAGTAATACTGACTCGATAACTATAACATGCTCATATCTAAGAACATCGGCCTGAGAACAGAAAAGGCGCGGAGACTCCACGCCCTCTTCGCCTAAATATCTTTGTCGCTCTTACTGCTGGTCGGTCGAGCCTCCGGGCTGCGTTCCGCTGTCCACACCGAGTTCATGCGGCGACGGAATATTCGCGGTCTCGGGATTCAACAGACCCTTATGATCGGGTCCCAGCCCCAGTTTGATCAGCGCACGAGAGTCGGGTGTCAGTTTGGTCTGCCAGCCATTGGCCGCCTGGTAGCGGGTCATGGCGTCGCGCGTAGCCTCGTCCCAAGCGCCGGAAGGCCCACCGCTAAGGTAATGTTCCCGAATGAGGGCGCTCTGGATCTCCATGGTGCGTTGTTGGTCGATCCCGCGTTGGCCGTGGGAGCGGGAAGCGCTCTTCCTGTTGGATTTCCCGGAATGATGGGAGGACGAATGCGTCCTGGTGAGCTGTGTGTGCTTGGTTCTGGGCTTGGCTGTTGTGGTGGCCGACGCCGCGCCAGCCATCAGCGCCAGCACCAAAAGAACGCCGGCAAATTGAGATATACGATTTCCGATAGGCAACGACCACCTCAGAAAAAAGTTATGAGTTCCAGAATGGGCTCCATTGTAATGAAGCTTTAACCTGGGGGAAACAAAAAAAGAGGCCCGGAATCCCAAAATGAAACAGCTTCCCAAAATGAAACTCCAGCGGTACCGGCCTCGTATGGTCCGATGCGCCAGTACCACTGGTGGGGTTAATTACTTGTGAGCGGGCCACTCCGATCAGGAGTACTTGCTGGTTACTGCAGCGTCCCTCCCATGAAGACCGTGGTGTTATCTCGCGTGCCGCGTGGACGGACCAGGAAGACGACGTCCTGGCCGCTTTTCATCTGCGACTCGACCTTCTGGAAATCGTCCTCACCGTTCACCGGCTGCTTATTGACTTCCAGAATTACATCGCCGCGGCTCAGTCCCACGGTGTCGCCGAAGCCGTCGGGCTTCAAGTCTTGCACAATGACGCCCTTGGTATTCGGCAACTGGTAGCGGTTGGCCATGTCCGGCGTGATGCTGCGAACGTTGATGCCGAACTTGCTTTCCTGCGGCTGGGCCTGCTCACCGCCCTCCTCCTGCTCGCCCAGGCGTGCGGCAAAGAGCTTGGAACGGTCAGCAATGGTGACGTCCGTCGCAGTTGTTTTTCCACTGCGAATATAGCCGATTTTGGCCGTGCTTCCCGGCTTGATCGAGGAAATCTCCGCCACCAGTTCGTCGCCCGTCCTCACTTGCTTGCCGTTGACGGAAACGATGGTGTCGCCCGTCTTCAGGCCAGCCTTGTCGGCCGGACCGTTGGGCGTAACGTGAGCTATCGTCACTCCACTGGTAACTCCATAGACGCGGGCCACTGCCGGATTCGGGACGGCGTTGAACTCCACTCCAATCGAACCGCGCGAAACTTTGTGTTCCGGTTTGATGAGCTCGTTGTAAACATACACCACGGTATTGGACGGCATCGCGAAGCCGACGCCCTGATATCCTCCGCCACTGGTGTAAATGGCCGTGTTGATCCCGATCACCTCGCCCGCCATGTTGACCAGCGGGCCGCCCGAATTACCGGGATTGATGGCCGCGTCGGTTTGGATGAACGACTCAAACTGCCGGTTGGGAACGATATTGCGGCCCTTGGCGGAAACGATACCGGCGGTGACCGTCTCATCGAGACCGAATGGACTTCCCACCGCAAGCACCCAGTCGCCAACCGACATGCTGTCAGAGTTGCCCAGCTTCGCTGCGGGCAACGGCTTCTTGGCGTCAATCTTGATGACCGCGAGATCGGTTTCCTTGTCAACCCCGATCACGGTGGCGTCGTAGGTCACGGTCGCGGGATCGTCCATCAGCTTTACCCGGATGCGATCGGCTTTTTCGACCACGTGATTGTTGGTCACGATGTAGCCTTTGGAATCGACGATGACGCCGGAACCCAGCGAGCGCTCGCGCAGATCATCAGGCCCAAAGCTCTGGTCAGGACCGCCCTGGCCACCCTGACCACCTTGGCCGCCCTGCCCACCAAAAAAGCGGTTGAAGAAGTCCTGGAACGGGCTGTCTTCGTCACCACCACCTGGTCCCTCCTCGCCGGGGGGCATGCCACGACGGCCGCGGTGCGGGTTCTTGATCGTAGATTCGGTGCTGATGTTGACCACCGAGGGCTCCATCTGGCGAGCGATCTTGGAAAACTGGCTCGACAACTGCACCGGGGAGGGAACTTGCAGCGGAGTCGCGTCGGCCGAGGGATTCTTCTCCTTGCCCTTCACGCCTCCGGAGACAACCGTGCCAATCAGAATACCTAGCGTTAAGGTCGCCAAGACCACCAAGGTTGAGGCAAAGCGATTGGCCTTAAACTTTTGCCTGAAACCTGAAACTTGCAGATCCATCAAGTGTTCCTCCGGCTAGAAAGCCAAATAGAAATTATACAGTCAGCGCAACTTCGCGGCTGAATTGTGCGGGGATTCACTGGGAGTTCTCACGCCATTAGACGCAGGGAACAGGGAATTCGTCACCAAACTGGGCTGATCGAGCAGCCACGCTCAATCGGAGTGGGGTTACCGCAGCCGGAGTTGCCGTTGCGCTGGAATTTCAGCAGATCAAGAACTTTGACGGGGTTGAAATTGAATGCCTGTAAGCTGTTGTCGGCTCGTGATCAGCCTTAGAATGGCTCAGTTTTTGCGCCACGATCTGCTTCAGCATCTGGATGGCGACCGCCAGGCTGCTGTGCTCCGGCTCGCTTACCAGAAGATGAACGTGTTCCGGCATCACCACATAGCCGAAGACACCCAGATCATACCAGCGGCGCACCCGCTCCAGTGTCTGCTGGAAGATGCGACGCGCCTGCGGGCTGCCCAGCAACGCTCGCCGGCGATAACAACTGAAGGTGATGAAGTGTAGTTCACCGGCTTGCTGA
>JBEKNL010000158.1:0-7639 GCA_049522855.1 Candidatus Korobacteraceae bacterium | reverse complement strand
CAGCGTGTCGCTTTTCGAGAAAACGCCCATTTTATGCACCCTTCAGGCGATCGGCGGGGACGCCAATTTCGCCGAAAACGTTAACCAACTGATTCTGTTCGACTTTTAACCGGACAGCAGTGATATTAGATGCACTAATCTCCCAAATGTCAACCTAAGTTTGCTCTCTGCCGGATCCTTAGATTGCGGCGGTGCCTACTTCGCTGCGCCCACGGCCTTTACCCGTTTGCTGAGGCGGGATTTGTAGCGGCTGGCGGTGTTCTTGTGCAGGATGCCCTTCTGGACGCCCTTGTCCACCACGGAAACCGTCTCGCGATAGGCGGCCTGGGCGGCTTCCTTCTCGCCCTTGGCAATGGCTTCGCGCAGGGAACGCAACACACTGCGCAGACGCGACTTGTTGGCGCGATTGCGCGTAGTTTTGGTCTCGGTTTGACGCGCACGTTTGAGCGCCGAAAAATGGTCTGCCATATTTTGCTGTGGTCCTTGTAGGAAATCTCGACGTGAGCCGGATACTTGATTCTACCGGAAGCTGTCCCATTCGAGCAAACGGCGGCGGCTTGCCGCTTCCGAAGTTACTTCCGTCAGGCTATGAACAGCACTCGCTGTCAATCCTTCCCGGCGCCAAGAAAAGGAGGGCGCTTTCGCCCTCCTGGATTGGTTCTTTACTCGAGTCTCAGTTACTGCCTCGGAGGGACTCCGGGAAGCGCCACGATCGAGCCGAACAGTCCGTGGGCTTCTCCGAAAACTCCGGCGGTGAAGAACAGGGTGGTCGTCGGACCGGCAGAGCCACCATTGCCAAACCCCAGTCCCCACAACCCGTTAATCTGCAGTTGCAGAATATTGGGGTCGAGCAGCAACGCCGCGAGATTGCCTGTCGTAGGGTTGAACGCCACGATTGCGCCGCTACCGAATTGTCCAACCAGAATGTCTCCGCTGAATCCGCCAAAGCCGGTCGCCGGAGCCACCACCACAGCCCAGGGAGAATTCAGGAAAACATTGTGTTGAAAGCGGCGCACCAGATTGCCTGAGGTGTCAAAGATGTCAAGGTAGCCATTTCCCGGACCCGCCACATCATCATGCTTGTCGGCATCCTGTTTGGCGTAGGTCACGGCCAGCTTGCCACCACCGATATTGGCAATGTTGAAAGGCGCAAAGCCGGCGGGGATGGAGCTGTCCTGGAACGCCCCTGACCCAAACGAGTGGGGAGCAAAGTTCGCGTCAAATACGTCTACCGAGCCGTTGTGGAAGTTGGCCACATAAAGATAGTTGGCGCCGCCCGCCGATGCCAAAGCAATTCCTTTATAGACGGCATTGCCACTACCACTGTTGTTAACCACGAGCTGTGCCGTCGTACCGGTGTACCATCCGGAGATGGTTCCGTCCTCCCCTGCGAAGAGGAAGTGTGCGGGAGTGCCGAGAATCTTGAAGTCTGTCGTACCGTTGTAAACCTGTCCCGTCGGTGTTCCCGTGTCTACTCCGTTTCCCGAAGGAATGGTAACGACCAGCCCTTGAGGTGTTCCGGCTGAGTTGTACAGAGTGGAAAGCCCCGTCCCGTTGTCGGAGACCCACCAGGGACCCGAAGGGCTGAAAGACATGCCCCAAGGATTGACCAGGTTGGCATCGGTATTGACGCTGATGTTGACAATGTCGGAAGTGAGAATGGTCGCCTGAGTCGACTGGGCCGCTGCCGGCAGGGCAAACAGGGCAGTCGCCAGCAGCAACACGGCGGCGCTCAAAAGCAGCCGGGGAGCGGTTTGGGACTTATTGAACTTGTGGGTGCTCAGCATGGTTCCTCCATCAATTTCAGAATTGAGAATTCACTTAGGCAACGCGGAGTCCGGTGAAACTTTGTTGCCATGAGTCTTCTGCAATCTATCCAGGACGGAAGTGGGAGTTGTCGTGGCCAGGTAAACACCTTGTCAAAGTTTGGAGACATAAGTCGGGAAGACAATTCAATCGGGCGCGCAGGATGTCACAGAATTGTCAACAAGCCGTTGACTGCCACTTCGAGGTGTTGTTAGCTGTAGCTCAGACGCTGTGGGGAAGCGAGCGATGGACAAAATCCTGGTGATTGAAGACGATTTGGCGGTGCAGCGGGCGTTGCGGCGGACCTTTGAATCCGCCGGCTTCGAGGTGTCTGTCGCCGCCGATGGAGCGGTTGCCATGGAGACCTTCCGCGCCACCATGCCGCGGATCGTGATCCTGGATTTGCGGCTGCCAGGGAAATCGGGTCAAGATCTTTGTCGTGAGATCAAGCAGGAATTCTCCAGCGTTCCCATCCTGGTGTTGAGTGCCGCCAGCGATGTGCTGGACAAAGTTCTGCTGCTGGAAATCGGCGCGGATGACTATGTCACCAAGCCCTTCAGTCCCCGCGAACTGCTGGCGCGGGTGCGCGCCGCGATGCGCCGGTTGAACCAGGCTTCGGACAAGTCCGACATTTTTAGCTTCGATGATGTGGAAGTGAACTTCTCCAAGATGGAGTTGCGGCGTGATGGCCAGTCGGTGGCCCTCACTCCGCAAGAGTTCAAGATGCTGCGCTTCTTCCTCAACCACCAGGAGCGGGTAGTCTCGCGCACCGAACTGCTGAATGAAGTGTGGGGCTACACCAATTACCCGACCACGCGCACGGTCGATACCCACATGCTGCGCTTGCGGCAAAAATTGGAAAAAGACCCCGCCGATCCAGTACATTTTCGTACTGTCCACGGAACGGGCTATAAGTTCGTCCGGTAATTGGAGCGGGGAGGAGATTGGCGATGGGGCGGGTGCGGTTGCGGTTGCGGACCAAGTTCCTGATCGCCATGCTGCTGACTTCGGCGGGATTGACGGCGGTCTCCCTGCTGATTGTGCAGCGCACGGTGGAAAACCAGGTCCGACGCGACCTCAGCAACGACCTGGCCAACTCCGTCGAAACCTTCCGCAATGCCCAGAAGGAGCGCGAGGCGGTCCTGGCGCGTTCCGCCAAGCTGATGGCCGATCTTCCCAGCCTGAAGGCACTGATGACATCCCGTCACCCACCCACCATCCAGGATGCGTCGGATGAGATGTTCCGCCTTTCCGGCGGCGACCTGTTCGCGCTACTGGATCCCCAGCCAGTTTGTGGGATTTCACACCAAAGCGCCCGGCATTACTCGCGAGCAAGCCCAACAACTGCTGGAACATCGCAACTCGCTGGACCAGCCACTGCAGTGGTGGTTTGCCGGCGGGCATCTCTATGAAGTGGTTCTGGTCCCAATCTACTTCGGGCCCAGCACCGACAATTCGCTGCTCGGGGTGGTTGCAGTCGGTGATGAGATTAACGCCGCCGTGGCCCGCCAGGTGAGCCAGATCGCGGCCAGCCAAGTGACCATCGTTTGCGGGTCTGACGTCGTGGTCAGCACGCTCAACGCCGGTCAGAGAAGCGAGGTCGGCGCCTACCTGAAGGGCCAAGCCATTCCGCGAGGCCCCATCGATTGGAAGCTGGGCGGCGAAAGCTTCGTGGTTTCGGGGCTCGCCTTGGATCCCGGCGAGGCGCCGCCGGTCACCATGTTGGTGATGAAGTCGTACGACGAAGCCACTGCATTCCTCAACCATCTGCGGCGGCTGTTGCTGGCGGTCGGACTGGGCGCGGTGTTCGTGGGGAGCGTGCTGGTGTACGTCACGGCCAGGACCTTTACCCGTCCCCTGGAGGAACTGGTAGATGGAGTGCGGGCCTTGGGCAAAGGCGACTTTCGTTACCCGGTCGAGGCGCGCGGCGCCAGTGAGATCGCGGAGCTTACCAATGCTTTCTCGCTCATGCGCGAGGGCCTGCATCAAGCGCAGCAGCGGCTGCTCAATGCCGAGCGATTGGCGACCATTGGAAGAATGGCGAGTTCGATTTCGCATGACTTGCGCCATCCCCTGACCGCGGTCCTGGCCAATGCCGAGTTTCTGGCCGATGCCGATCTGACCCGGCAACAGCGCGAAGAGCTTTATCAGGAGATCCGCATTGCGGTGAACCGGCTGACCGATTTGGTCGATTCGCTGCTGGAGCTGTCGCGTCCCGCCGATTCGCTGAACGTCAGCGAAGCTCCCATCGAGCGGACCATCAGCCGCGCCATTGAGCTGGTGCAAGCGCATCCCCAATTCCACAGGATCCTGGTCAGCATTGAATCGCCGGGGCTGCACAGCGCGCAATTCGATCTGCGCAAAATGGAGCGAGTCTTCTACAACCTGCTGCTGAATGGCTGCCAGGCTGCCCAGGTTTGCGGCGGCCACGTCGCGGTACACGTGGCCGAGGTCAACGGCAACCTGGAAATCCGCACCACCGACGACGGTCCGGGGGTGGAATCTTCTCTCCGCGACAAGCTATTTCAGCCATTCGTCAGCCATGGCAAGGAGAACGGCACAGGACTGGGTCTTACCATCGCGCAGAAGATCGTGCAGGACCATGACGGCACCTTACAACTGGAAAGCTCGGAACCGGGTCGCACCGTGTTGCAGATCGTGCTGCCCCGGGTATGCAAGAAGATCGTCACGTGGAATGGCCGGACCGCGGACGCCTCTCAACCGTTCACTGCCTAAACCCGCGGGCCCAGGGCCCGCACGTGTCGGGGACATTCAAAACTCGTTGCGCGAGGTGACGGTGAGCCAGGATTCCCACGCGCTGGGCCTTATTCACGTGCGAGTGACGATGGCCGCGTCTGCGCCGCACAAAAACAAGTATGGCCAGGATTACCAGCCGCCGTCTCCCAACAATCCTATCTATGTCCAGCCGTGATCACGGCGGGGATTGGGTACCCCCCGCCCGTTCCAGCATCTTTGTTTTCAATATTTTGCCCGCAAAATATTCATAACACGTGGTTTAAGCGCGACCGTAAGTCTTTGCGGCTGAATATCTTGCGCGATTCCCGCCAAAATATTCTATCTAAAGCAGATACACGCAAGATATTCCGAACAAAGCACTTATCTGGTGCCCAAGGGGTGCCCCATCCTAGCCTTCTTTTGGCTGGGGTGGGAGTTTGCAGAGTCGCTGGTTCTTAAAGATCGCTGCCGCCGCCCAAAAGCCGTTCACCATCACGGCAACAGCGCAGACGGGCACTCACGGCGCCGGAGACTGACTCCAGCGTTTCTCATTGTATTTTGTGGGTAGGAGCGGGACTGAGAAGAAAACGCATTCCCCAGAACGAAGGTAACCACAATTCCCAGACCTGAACGAAACTAACCTAAAGATGACAGGAAGTCACTCTTGGCTGGGGTTATCCGCTCAAAACTAGCTGGCAATTTTGGCCCGGTGACGAACGGCACGGGTCTTCCTCAAGTCAGCTAGCAAGTCTGGATGTTTGTCCAGCAGCCGGAACAGATTTAATACCGCGGGCATGGGAGTTGCCTCGCCGCGTTCGTAACGCGAAAATGCATTGTGTCCACCACCGGTCAGCCGAGCGGCCTGCCTTTGCGTCAAACCAAGTTTTCGCCGAATGCGCCGAATTTCTTCGCTCTGTTTAGCTCGTTGCTGTAGGACTAACGCATCGCCCGCCGCTGCATAGCGCTTCGCGCTGGCGGCATCGAACACCACTTCACCGCAGTTCTCGCATCGCCAGCTCGAAAGTCCGTCCACCTTGGCCTTATTTCCTGCGTATTCGATTTCGAATGTCTCTCCCTCGAATCGGGTCATGGCTCTATGCGAGTCGCAATTGAAGCACTTCCGCAGCATGTCACCTCTCCTTAAACTGGATCACTGGGGCCATGTCCCGCAATGTGATCTTGATATACGCTTGCTTCTTCACAGGCGTGTCAGCGTGATAAACATCTTGCCAGACGCGGTGATCGGCATACGTGGTCATTGACTTATAGAAATTCCGTCGCGATAAAGAGCTTATGCCCGCGGGTGCCCCGGGTCTCGCGGTTTTCGAGACCCGGGAGTTCCGTGACCCATCACCTGGGTAGTGTGCCCTCAATCACAGCATTGCGGCAAGAGTTGCGTCTACTCTGGCTGCATGCCTTGGGGTTTACAACGCTGGCACGGCGGAGGGGACTTGCACTTCATCACCTGCAGTTGCTACCGCCGGCAGCCCGTGCTGCGGACGGCGCGCCGTCGCGACCTGTTTCTCAAAGTCCTCGAACAAGTGCGGCAGCGGTACCAGTGGGTGGTGATCGGCTACGTGGTCATGCCTGAGCACATTCACCTGTTGGTCAGCGAACCGCAACAGCGCCCGCTGTCGACCGCCATGCAGGCATTGAAACTCGGCTTCGCGCGGCGAGTCTTAGCGGAGCAGAGCCGGCGTCGTCGCCGCAGTGGGCAAGCGGACTTGTTCGAGCACAGCGCGCAACACATCTGGCAGGCACGGTACTACGATTTCAACGTCTGCACCGGGCGGAAGCGGGTGGAGAAGCTGCGATACATCCATCGAAATCCGGTGAAGCGTGGGTTGGTGGAGGCGCCGGAGCAGTGGCGGTGGAGTAGCTTCCGCGCCTACGCCTACCAGGAGCCAGGACCGGTGCGGGTGAATGAGTGGAGTGTGCAAAGGCTGAAGCTTAGGAAGCTGGGTGCCCCGGGTCTCGCGGGGTTCGAGACCCGGGAGGTTCCTCATCGATTACCCGGCCGGCCAAGCCTCGTACTCCCCCAGGTCTCGAAAAGCGCGAGACCTGGGGCACCCACAGTTACCTGATTTCGTTGCCCAAAATTAAGGATGGCTCCGGGCAGGAGACCCGGGCCACCCGCCACGAGCGTATACTTGCCGCGGTCAACGGGGAACGATCATGAGCCGTGGACGAATCTTGGAAGTGGTTCTGACGATACTCGGCGCAGTATTGCTGCTCATTGCATCTGCATATTTGTCGCGGTTGCGCTTCTTTTGAACCCGTTCTTGCCGATACGTATGCAGCGGACACAGTGGCAACCGATTGATCTGTATCTGGGCATTTTCTTAATCGGATGGTCAGGATATTGGCTTTTCCGCAAGAGAACAAGAGAATTTGGAATAAAGAGGCCTGCGGAAGAGAAGGCGAAGGAGATTAACGAGGTACATCAAATCCTTTCTGATTCGCAAAAGCGCCGTCTTTACAGAATTGCCTGGACAGCAGTGTGTCTGTTGGTGGGTGGAAGATTTTCTACGGTGGTATCTTCGTCGGATTCCGGTTTGGGTTCGATTGTTACGTCCACCATGACATCCGTCCTGGCATTTGGTAGTTTCGCATTGGCTGCATGGCTTTGGTCCCGTGCAATCAGTAAAGTTCTGTCCAAAATCGGAATTACAAATTTCACAATGCAGGCTATAGTAACTGGTTGTCTAATCGTATGTGCAATTCATGCCCTCAATTTCGCCAGTCTCGCAGCCCGATCATCAACTCCTGAGACCCAGTTGAGAACCAGTGTCTCCGGCACGAATGCCCCTCCAGTCCTAAATCAAAATAACGCGAGTGATGCCAATAAGGGGGCTGTCACGAACGGTATTTCGGGTGCGTCGGCAGGGTGTCATCCGCCTGTGTTTTCACAGCAGGAATTCTCCGCCCTCGAACAGAAAGCTGCCAATGGCGACGCTGCGGCGCAATGCGGCTTGGGACTAGAGCATTTTCAATGTTATCGTAGACCATATCCGCAATGAGAGAACCAAGCTAAAGCGTTGTCGGCGGTAATAGCTCGCAGGGCTTCTGCGATGGCGCCTTCCAGAGCTTCTGCGGT
>JBEKNL010000157.1:0-7033 GCA_049522855.1 Candidatus Korobacteraceae bacterium | reverse complement strand
GCTACACAGTCGCGGCCTAACAATTTCCAGCTCCGAACCGAACTCCTTCGCTGTCAGGATCGGAGGGAGATTCACGCCCGGATCCTGGCAGTCGAGCCTCTCCCGCGCGCTTCTGGGGACGCGCAGAGCGGTCGAAGACCACGCCATGCAAAGCGCTGCCTTCCAAGGAGGCGCCTCCTGCATCAAAGACTCGGCGGCGGTTTAGTTTTGATGAACCACAGCTATAAACTACTACTGTGATCTCGGAATCGGATTCGATGTTCCGCAACCCGCCCGAGGTAATGGTCTGGCAGACGCCGTTGACAAGGATCAACATTGCATTGACCGTATGCGGGAAGCGTCATACGATTCGGCTATATGGCGGCGCCTACCCTCACGCTTGGCGAAACCCTCGGCCATTTCCGCCTGATTGAGCTGATCGGCACCGGCGGCATGGGCATCGTCTACCGGGCGCGCGACGAGCGGTTACTGCGTAACGTCGCCGTAAAGGTGCTCAATCCAAAGACATTAGCCGATGCGTCGGCGAGTCAGCGTTTTCGCCACGAAGCTTTGATCCTTGGTCGGCTCAACCACCCCAATGTCGAAGCCGTTTACGACTTTCATTCCGAGCGCGGACTCGAGTACCTCGTGATCGAGTATGTGCCGGGAACGTCCCTCGACGACCGCCTCCAACATGGCGCCCTACCTGAGAAGGAAGTCATCTTGCTTGCGGTGCAGCTAGCACACGGATTGGCGGCGGCACACGCGCAAGGAATCATCCACCGTGACCTCAAGCCGGGCAATCTGCGGGTCACGCCGGAAAATGTCCTCAAGATCCTTGATTTCGGCCTGGCACAACTGTTTGCGGCGCCGGGAGCGCTCACCGAGACCGCCACGGTGACCATGGCCGCTCCCGGTTTTGCGGGAACTCTGGCGTACATGGCGCCCGAGCAGCTGGAAGGCCAGGAACCGGACACTCGCTCAGACGTTTATTCTGCTGGGGTGGTCCTCTATGAGCTGGCGACGGGATCAAAGCCGTTCCCGCAACGGGGGCAGATGCTCTGGGAAGCCATCTTGCACTCCTTGCCTCCAGCGCCACGACTCAAGAAAGCAGATATTTCGCCCGGCCTGGAAGCCGTGATTCTGAAGTGCCTCGAGAAGGACCCGAAGCTGCGCTACCAGTCGGCGAATGAGCTGTTGGATGGTCTGTCGCGCCTGAGCGCAGGACAGGAGACGACCGCGACTAATCAGCTTTCGAGAGTGGAGGACCTTGTTGCCAAGACTCGGAAACGGCGGATAATTGCCACCTTGGCGGCGGTATTGCTTCTGGGACTCGCGGTCGGGTATGTCGCCAAGCGATGGTGGACACCGCAAACTTCTGTGCGGCAGAGGGTCATGGCAGTGCTGCCCATCGACACAATGGGACAGGATCCCAGTACGAGTGCGTTGGGACTCGGCATGACCGAGACTCTAACCACCAAGCTGGTGCAGGCCAGCGACAGCGACGCGATCCAGGTGGTTTCGCCACGCGATCTCCGGGATAAGGGAATAAAGACCGCCGAGGATGCGCGGCGGGAATTTGGAACGGACCTTGTTCTGGAGAGTAGTATCCAGCGCTCAGGACCAACGATCCGGATCAACTGCTACCTCGTCGACTCGAGAACGCATCGGCAACTTGCCGCGAAAACCATCGAAGCCGAGATCGGCGATCCCTTCGTCCTGCAAGACAGGGTTGTCAGCGCGGCGTTGGACATGTTGCCGGTGCAAATCAAACCAGAACAACACCGTAAGTTGAACGCCAGTCAGGACACCCAGCCTGCTGCCTACGAGGCTTACATCCGCGGCCGGGGCTATCTTCAGGAGTATGAGAAGCCGGAGAACATCGACAGCGCGATTACAGAATTCAATCAGGCCCTGAAGGTCGATCCCAATTATGCTCCTCCTTACGCCGGACTGGGTGAGGCCTACTGGATTGGCTATCAACAGTTAAATCGGGGTAAGGTGTGGTTGGCGAAAGCTTCGGCGAACTGCGAGAAGGCTCTAGATATAGCGGCTGGTCTCGCGGAAGGCCATACTTGCCTGGGTAACGTCCTAAAGGCGACTGGACAGTATGCCAAGGCGGCAGAACAATTCCAAAGGGCAGTCGATTTAAATCCCGACAGCGAGGAGGCTCTGCGGGGTCTAGCAGACTCCTATCAGAAGCGCGGCAATCCTTCCGGCGCAGAAGCCGCTTACAAGAAAGCTATTGCCCTACGGCCCAATTATTGGGGTGCGTACAATTGGCTCGGCGCGTTTTATGCCAGCCAGGCTCGCTACCTGGAGGCCGCCGATATGTTTCGCAAGGTTACCGAACTGACGCCGGACAATTATCGGGGTCACTCCAACCTAGGTGGAATCTACCTTCTTCAGGGGCATTACGAAGACGCTATCTTCGAGTCCAAGCGCTCCATAACCCTGCGACCCAACGTAGATGCTTATAGCAATCTGGGGACAGCCTATTTTGCCCTGCGCCGCTTTGCTGATGCGGCCGAGAATTTTCAGGAGGGGGCCAATCTGGATGAGCGCAACTGGATGAACTGGGGAAATCTGGCAGATGCGCTCTACTGGACGCCGGGCCGACGCCCAGAGGCATCGAGTGCCTATCGGAAGGCAATCACGTTGGCGCAAGCCGAGCTAGAGCTGAATCCGCGGGATGCTACGGCTTGGTTTTTAACCGCCAGCTACTGTGCCATGCTCGATGACAAGACGCAGGCTCTGGACAGTTTGCAGCGGGCCTTGGAAATCGCCCCTGCCGATCCCGAGGTCGCTTTCAGGGCTGCCATCGTCTACAACCATTTCGGCGACACGGAACGCGCGCTCTCCTGGTTGAAAAAAGCTGTGGATGCTGGGTTCTCTCGCTCCAGCATCAGGGACCTTCCAGACTTCGATACCCTGCAGGGAAATCCGAGCTTCCGGGCACTGATCGCGGGTAAATGATGAGTTACGGCGTAATAATTACGTGAGGGTCGTTGGGGCACCCACTGCCACCCAGGATACTGTACTTGTAATCGCAAGTGGCGCCAACGACATATTTGATGTAGCAACCTAACTGGACCAATGCTTTCACGCCACCCGAAGCATGCTGCACCGGAAAGGGAACTCCGGATGTGATGGACGTGAAGGGAGGGTCTGCAAACGTAATGGTGTAATTCGGATCTCCTACCCAGATCACTTGATCTTGATAATGGACAGGCACCGGCTCGGGGTCAGGCTTGCAATTGGTGATGGGCACCGTCAAGGTTGCTTGGGGGGATGCTTGGAAGATGCGGAATCTGAATAGGAAGTAACCGATCAAAGCGAGTACTCCGACGCCTAAAATCGCAAATCCCAAGACCCGTTTTGTTGTCATTGCTGGGTCCTCCAAAAGTGCGGTGCACAACACAGTATCACGATATCGGTCACTGTCAAGCGATAACTCCACCGCTCAGCGATATTCCACCGTCGGAGACCCTTTAGTTGGCTGCTTGCCTATGTGTTGCTGGCAGCCGGCGGTTTCGCATCCCAGCCTCGTCTGGATCATCTCGGCCTCAGCCTGTATGCCAATGAAGCCGAAGTCTGCGTTCTGATACTGCTGGTAACGCTCCTCCGGTAGAGAATCCGGACAGTCCCGCGTTGACAGGCGGACCATTACCGAATGCTTGAAGTATAGGAAAATCAAAATCTCGTGTTAGTGTGAACGTGGCATTTGTTGCCGGGTCGAATCGACATTGTCGGTCGAAGGCAACAACTCAGATCGTCCTACGGGCGAAACCGTGGCTGTTCAGCCTAAGAAACGGGAGGGAGAGGGAAAGCCATCGTCTCCCATCGCGGATTGCGGCAGTAAGGTGATGGCATTTTCGGCTGAGTTTTGATTAGCGAGACGCCGTCGGCGCTAATCGTCGCACCCATTTCATTTTTTTGCCCATGTGGTCGAGGAGCGGATCGTGTTTGAAGTCTCGCTTGATGGACTCCGCCCAACGGCGAGGTTTGGGGCGTGGCTTTCGCTCCTGTCTCAGGATGACAAAGATGGCTGCCGAGATTTGCCCGAGCGCGCGCGGAGCAAACAGCCCAAAGCTCCGAACCGCGTGTTGATAACGGGCTGGAATATGTTGGGACCAACGGTCGATAAACTCTTCCAGTGAGCACTGCTCCTCGACACGACGGCGCAGCTTTTTATCTTTGAACCAAAACCTGACGGTTCGTTCTCCGATCCAGGTGATACGGCGCTGCGCGATGGGAGGCCGCCTTACGTAGCGACCGGCGTATTGCAGGAAATGCCATTTGTCCTCGAATGATTGGATCTTGATTATCCAACTGCATTTTCCCTGCTGCGTTAGCAGCTCTTCCATCTGGGCGGAATACCCAGCATTCTCCGGCTTGCCCAATTACCCTCACGAATATGTTCCGCTAAGTGCTTGATTTTATGATCCGAGAGATCGCACAGTTTATTTGCCCAGCAACACAAGATTTCGGGCAGCCTGAACAAGCGGGCATTGCCGAAGGTTAGCTGGATTCACCAGAAGTCCATTCCAAGAAGGTTGTTTGCGGCGTTGTACTTTCCTGCGTGTCGTTGACGAGTTTGCAGCAACGGCTGGTGAAGACCAGAGGACGGCTGGTCAAACATGCGCGTTACTACTGGCTGTTCCTGGCGGAAGGACATCTGACGAGGGAGCTCTTTGGGAGTATGGTGCGGCGGATCGCGGTGCTGTCACTTCCGGCGGGATAGCTGAGGCCGTGGCCGGAAAATCGATCCAGAGTCAAGAGGGGACGGAGGGGTGTCTGACAAGACCGGAAGGAAAGGCCGTGGTCAACAGTTGCGGGACTCGCGTTGGGGCACACGGGACCCTGTGTCGCGCCCTGGGCCCGGCCAGAGAAAATAATGATGCGCTGGAATCCCCGACAGGGAATATAGTGTTGGGCTGTTGGGAGCTAAAACGGAAATTCCGGGTACAGGACATCTGCCGCCGAATTGCGCGTGGCGGGTGACAAGAAAGTCGAGGATCGAATGAACAACATGGAAAGGAGCCGTCAATGCGCTTTCTAGAAAGAGATATCTCAAAACAATTGCTAATTTTGGGAGGAGCGCTGCTGGTCGCAGCAGCACCGGGATTGGCCCAGCAGACCACTGGGGTCCCCGGAGCGCCAAACGCTACGACTACTGTTGACGGACGGCAACTTCCGAATCCACCCGGCCGTTTTGGCGGGGTAATAAATCGTAACGCTCGAGACTCAAAGCCATACTGGCAGCCCCAGATAGTGCCACCGGAGAAGGCGCCGAACGTCCTCCTAATCATCACTGATGACGTCGGGTTTGGGGCCCCCAGCACCTTCGGAGGTGTAATTCCAACCCCAGCGCTTGACCGCATCGCCAGTATGGGCCTGCGCTACACGCAGTTCCACACGACAGCTCTCTGCTCGCCAACACGTGCCTCACTGATCACCGGCCGCAATCATCATTCTGTCGGCTTTGGTGTGATAAGCGAAATGGCCACCGGGTATCCCGGCTATGACAGCGTGATAACGAGAGACAGATCGACGGTCGGCGAGATATTGAAGCAGAACGGCTATGCTACTTCCTGGTTTGGCAAGAACCACAACACGCCTTCCTTTCAAACAAGTCAGGCAGGTCCGTTTGACCAGTGGCCGCTCGGGATGGGCTTCGACTATTTCTACGGATTCGTTGGCGGTGAAACCAATCAATGGCAGCCCGATCTCTATCGCAACACGACCAGAGTTTACCCCTACATTGGAAAGCCGGGATATAACCTCACTACCGATATGGCGGATGACGCCATTTCATATCTGAATCAGATCAACGACATCGATCCCAAGAAACCCTTCTTCCTTTACTACGCGCCTGGTGGCACACATGCCCCCCATCAACCAACGCAAGAATGGATTGAAAAGTTCCATGGCAAGTTCCACATGGGATGGAACCAACTTCGCGAAGAAATCTTTGCCAACCAGAAGAGGCTCGGAGTGATTCCGCAAGACGCGCAACTGACGCCGTGGCCCGACGATCTCCTAAAGCGGTGGGATGCTCTATCGGCCGATGAGCAAAAGCTATTCGAACGGCAGATGGAAGTCTATGCTGCATACCTTGCTTATACCGATTACGAGATAGGCCGAGTGATCCAGGCAGTCGACGAGATGGGCAAGCTCGACAACACGTTGATCATTTACATCAGCGGCGACAACGGCGGTAGCGCTGAAGGTTCTCCTGTGGGCACACCCAACGAGATGACCTTCTTCAACGGTGTAGAGGTGCCCGTTGAGACACAACTCAAGAAGTATTACGACGTTTGGGGATCGGACAAGACTTATCCCCATATGGCGGTGGGCTGGACCTGGGCAATGAACACGCCTTACAAGTGGACTAAACAGGTGCCCTCATATTTCGGTGGAACGCGCAATGGTATGGCGATTGCGTGGCCTGGGCACATCACCGATCCTGGCGGCATTCGCAACCAGTTCCATCATGTTATCGACGTCGTTCCGACAATCCTGGAAGCTACCGGCATCCCTGCTCCCCAGACGCTGAACGGTATTCCTCAAACGCCTATCGAAGGCGTGAGCATGGGTTACACCTTCGACAAAACGAATGCGGCAGTGCCCTCCAGACACAAGACTCAGTACTTTGAAATGATGGGCTTGCGTGCCCTCTATGACAACGGTTGGATCGCATCCACTTTGCCTTACCGAGCGCCTTGGGATGCGACGAAACCAGCGCCGAAAGACATCGTCAACGGTGTGACCTGGGAATTATTCGACCTCAGAAAAGACTGGACGCAGAACAACAATCTCGCAGCAGCGAACCCGAAAAAGTTGAACGAGCTGCAGGATCTGTTCTGGGTAGAGGCTCAGAAATACCAGGTGCTGCCGCTGGATGCTTCGGGACTTGAACGTCTCATATCCCCTAACAGCCTGTGGTGCAAGCAGCTGATTTTGGGCACGGCCAGCGGCGTACTCGGGTTCGTGGGCTCGCCAAGGATTTCACGCCGGACGTTGAGATTCGACTTCTGTAGAGCCAATTCCG
>JBEKNL010000156.1:0-7072 GCA_049522855.1 Candidatus Korobacteraceae bacterium | reverse complement strand
CGCCCCGACTGGCGGGAGAAATCCGGTTGGCGGTTGTTCATCGCCCTCAACGTACTGCCCCGTATTCATCAGCGCCAGGAAAATTAGGACAAGGTATCTAGTTTATAACACAGTAGTACTAGGGCACCACATACACCAGGTTCGGCGTGACTGGATTGCCGCTGCCGTCCTTAAGGCCAACGACGATCTGCTGTGCGTCCGTGTGGCTGGCGACATCGATGCGGTGCACGGTGCCGTCGTTGGCGCCAACGTAAACCTGGGCGCCATCGAGCGTGGTACCGCCGCTGAAAGCTGTGGCGCCGCCGGCATACGGGATGGTGTATGGAGTCAAGTTCGTAAGGTCGAAGAGTAACAATTCCGGCAAGTCGCTGACGATCCACGCAGCCGTGCTGTTGGAGCTAAAGAAAATTTGCCGGGCGTTGAATGGTCCTGCGCCCAGGTCAAAGCTGGCGACTGAATTCGGTGCGGCTGCCGGACAGCCCGCCTGAACGGTCCCTGTCGTAACCAGGTCAATTGCGGGTGAATCGACCGCCATCGCACCCGTGCCGTTGGGAATCGCTTTGGTCAAGGTCGGAGCATTGGCGGAGAGGGTCAGCACTTCGCTCTGGTCGCAGGTGGAGCGCACGTCAATCCCGTTGGGAGTAGCGGCGGTGATATAGGTCAGTCCGCCCTGCCCGCTGATGTCGATGGCATTGCCGGTATATCCGAGCGTCGTCGCGCTAAAGGTGGATGCTGCGGGATTGACAACTCCAAGCTGGCTCCCATTTAGCCACTCGCTCAGCTTACTGTCGGGAGTGAACGCGCTCGAGTTGGTCGTGTCGCCAGACTGTGTGAACGCGGTGGCTAGGGTACTGGCGTCAAAGTAGTAGAGACTATTCGTTGGCGGGTACGATACCAGCAGAAAGTTCGCGTCCGCCGAAATCCCCTCAATTGTCCCGAATACTGAATAGGTGGTGACTACGCCTGTACTTACGTTGACGGCCATCAACCCCGAGCTGGCAGACCCCAGATAAACCGTAGTGCCGGTCGGGTCAACGACGATGGAGGTCGGCAGGAAGGGCAGGGTGATGGCCGTGCCCGCCGTGTTGGTGGAAGTGCTGATGGGGACGAGGCTCAGGGAATTCGTGCTGGCAGCATAGACCGTGGTCGTGGTGGCGCCGGAAACCGCCGCAGTCACTATGTTTAGACTGTATTGCGCGCCAACATTTTTGTTGCAATCCGGATCGCTGCAAGTCGCGGTAATATACGCCGTTCCCGGGGCGACGCCCGTGAGGGTTGCAGGATTGTCGCCGGTAGTTCCGGTAGCGACCTTGACGCTTGCGACAGCGGACGAACCCCAGGTGATGGATGGTTTGATGTATTGGCCGTTGGTGTCGAACACGTCGGCCGTGAGCGGCTGCGTGCCGCCTGAGGTCAGGGTAAAGGATGTGTTAGAGGAGTTGGCGTCGTGCACCATAATGGATGCAACCGGGCAAGTAAGGTACGGAACGGCGACGCTGTTCACTCCCGAGACACTGCCAAAGACCGTCGTCGAGCCTGGATTTTGCGCCGTAAATACGCCAGTGCCGGTTAGTGCGGTTATGACATTTGCGGTGCCGCTGCAGGTGGCTGTGCCGTTGCTTAATGTGGCCGTCGTTGGTGGCGTAGTTGCGCCGTACCCGGAGGCCGTGACGTTCAGATGTGTTCCGGCGGCAATCGTATTCGCCCCGGTCAAAGTTACGGTTGCGGCGGCGCCCACGACAGAAAAACCAAGGCCAGTATTGTTAATTAGCGCGGTTATGACACTTGCCGTACCGCTGCAAGTGGCGGTGCCATTGCCGAGCGTGGCCGTCGTGGGTGGGGTTATGCCACCGGACCCCTCCGACGTGATGCTCAGATGGGTTCCGCTGGCAATCGTGTCCGTGCCGGTCAGCACTACGGTTGCAGTGGCGCCAGTGACGCCGTTGAAGTTAGATAGACTGCAGGTTTGGCCTGCATTACCGGTGATCGCCCCCCCTGAGGTGTAGGTTGGGCTGTTGGTAGCCACCGAGTAGGTCGGATCTATCCCGGATGCGTTCCCGGCGGCAAAGTTAGATAGATTGCAAGTTTGGCCTGAGGAACCAGTAATCGTCCCGCCCGATGTGTAGGTTGGGCTGTTAGTCGCTGAAGAGTAAGTCGGCTCGATTCCAGCGGAGTTGGCAACGATGGTAGGGTCGTTTGTACCAATGGCGATGGGGCCCACCGTGGAAGTGATGTCGCAGGGTGCAGTCGGCGAGCACCCCGGTGCCGAGGTATTAAAGGCGGAGGCGGATGTCGTCACCACCTGCCCCATGGTGATGCACCCACTCAGTGGATTGACGACCACGCGGTCCACTCTTTCGTGTACGTAGACCGTAAGAGTGGCATTCACACCGCCAGAAGAGGCGGTAACGGTGACCTGGCCGACCCCTGCCTGTCCAATGGTGGCGCTGCAAACGATGAAACTGGAATCCCACACGCCGCCGCAGATCGATCCGCCCGTGGAGACCGTAGCGATGTTGGGGTTGCTGCTGGTAAAGGCGATGTCGGCTGCGATGGGATTACCGGACGAGTCTTCTGCTATCGCCGAAATCGTGGCCACGTCCCCCTCATTCAACGAAACCGTCGTTGGCGAGAGAACGATTTTGGCCGGAGTGGGAGTCTTTGTGCTGCTTCCTCCGCAACCGGCGAGAAGGGAAAGACAAATGGCCGTTACGAGTGCAGCCAGGACACGAACCACGGAAAACTGCTGCATGTATCCTCCCCGCCGAACCAAATCCTGGCGGACCCATGAAAGCGGAATAATTTCTTACGTAAAACCCTCAGTGTAGAGACTGCTTGCAGTTTCGGCAAGCGATTCTGCCATTGGTTCATTGTCTTTGCCGTGCTGGCGTCGACCCGCAGGCGCGACGATTTCTCAAACCCGCGCAACCGGATTGAGTTGTGATAGGAGCTTCGGCGGGGGAGCCGACTGCGAAAACTTTGTCCGGGTTTGGTTGACGGAGGGTTTGCGACTTGATATATTGAATGGGTTCTGCGAGTCATACTTTGGCCTGCCTGTAGTGTCTGGCTGTGCTGCATCGATCTCCATCCTGTAGAATTTAGGTTGCAGGATGTCCTCGCTGAAACGTGTCTGCGCTTCCGCTGGAGCTTTCCAGTGGGTATGCAGGCCGAGGCAACGAAACGGAGTGCCCTCGTTCTCTCCGCACCAGCTCTGGTGAGCTGGTCTGCGCAACGACCACGGCGCCACCGTCGTACGCCTAACCTGATCGGAAACCAATGTCCCCCATGGCTGTGTGAGGGGAAGCATGGGCAAAGCGGCCCACAAAGGCCACGTGTAAAGGCTGCCCAGTCCCAATCGCTGGGATGAATCTTGTGCCGTATGAGCGCCCAATGGGCTGCTGACGGCACGAGCGCAAAGGTGCGGCGGGTTGCTGCGGAGAGTTTGGCTGCGGCGTTAGCCCGCTAGTCAGTTGGCGTGAAGAACGAAGGAGCGGCAAACAGTGCCTACATTTAATCAATTGGTGCGCAAGGGTCGAACGGCGCCGAAGTACAAGACGGCAAGTCCTGCTCTGCAGTCTTGCCCGCAGAAGCGCGGCGTCTGCACTCGCGTGTACACCCAAACGCCGAAGAAGCCGAATTCCGCTCTGCGCAAGGTCGCGCGCGTGAGGCTGACCAACGGCATTGAAGTCACGACCTACATTCCCGGTGTCGGCCACAACCTGCAGGAGCACTCGATTGTGCTGATCCGCGGCGGCCGCGTGAAGGACCTGCCGGGTGTTCGCTATCACGTAGTGCGCGGCACGCTGGATTCCGTAGGCGTCGCCAACCGCAAGCAGAGCCGCTCCAAGTACGGGGCCAAGAGGCCCAAGGCTTAGCAATCACCCCAGCAGACGCAAATACGGCGTCAGCAGGGGGCCCCGAGAGATTCGAGGATTTATGCCGAGAAAAGGACATATCGCGAAGCGTGAAACCCTGGCGGACCCAGTCTATCAGTCCACGCTGGTCAACAAGTTCGTTAACTCCATGATGTGGGACGGCAAGAAAAGCACCGCCCAGAACATCTTCTACCGCGCCATGAAGAAGCTGGAAGACAAAGGCGGGGACGAGGCCATCAAGCTGTTCAAGAAGGCCGTGGAGAACGCCAAGCCGGTGCTGGAAGTGAAGACCCGTCGCGTGGGTGGCGCCAACTATCAGGTCCCGGTTGAGGTCAATGCCGACCGCCGTACTTCGCTCGCCATCCGCTGGATTTTGACCTACAGCCGCGGCCGCGGCGAAAAGGGCATGATCGACAAGCTGGCGAATGAGTTGCTCGATGCGGCCAATGGACGTGGCGCGGCCATCAAGAAGAAGGACGACGTGCACCGCATGGCCGAGGCCAACAAAGCCTTTGCTCACTATCGCTGGTAGATTTGCGGCGCCTCCGCTCTTGGATGGCGTGACACAGGAATTGAGTTGATAGCTCCGGCGAGAGGCGCCTGAGTTTAGCAAGAAACGGAAAAGATTGTGCCCCGACAGGTTCCATTAGATCGTTGCAGGAATATCGGCATCATGGCCCACATCGATGCCGGTAAGACCACTACCACGGAGCGCATCCTGTTCTATACGGGACGCACGCACCGCATTGGTGAGGTCCATGAAGGCACCGCGACGATGGACTGGATGGCGCAAGAGCAGGAGCGCGGCATCACCATCACCTCGGCTGCCACTACCTGCTTCTGGAAAGATATTCGCATCAACATCATCGACACGCCCGGCCATGTGGATTTCACCGCCGAGGTGGAGCGCTCGCTGCGCGTACTCGACGGCGCTTGCGCCGTGTTCGATGCCGTACACGGAGTGGAGCCGCAGTCCGAGACCGTTTGGCGTCAGGCCGACAAGTACGGCGTTCCGCGCATTTGCTTCATTAACAAGATGGACAAGATGGGCGCGGACTTCGAGCACGCAGTGGACACCATCCGCAAGCGCCTCAACGCGCGCCCCGTTGCCATTCAGTTGCCCATCGGCCAGGAAGACAAGTTCAAAGGTGTCATCGATCTCATGGCCATGAAGGCGATCATCTGGAATGACGAGAGCCTGGGCGCCGAGTATGAGGTCGAGGAAATTCCAGCAGAGCTGAAGAAGAAAGCCGCCGCCTACCACCAGATCCTGATCGAGACGATTGTCGAAAACGACGATCAGGACGAGTTGATGCACAAGTACATCGAAGGCGAAACCATTGGCGAGGCCGAACTGAAGGCCGCACTGCGCCGCGCCACGCTCAAGATGAAAGTGTTCCCGGTGATCTGCGGGACCGCCTTCAAGAACAAGGGCGTTCAGCCGCTGCTCGACGCCGTCATCGACTACTTGCCTTCGCCGCTCGACGTTCCGCCCGTCAAAGGTATTGACCCTAACACGGGGAAAGAAGTTGAGCGCCCGGCCGACGACAATGCGCCGTTCTCGGCCCTGGCTTTCAAGATTATGACTGACCCGTTTGTC
Organism: Candidatus Korobacteraceae bacterium; assembly: GCA_049522855.1. Classification (GTDB taxonomy): domain Bacteria; phylum Acidobacteriota; class Terriglobia; order Terriglobales; family Acidobacteriaceae; genus Bog-257. Next base: position 1,597 of record JBEKNL010000156.1, on the reverse strand, counting down.
GGTCAGCTCACTTTCATTCGCGTGTACTCCGGTCATCTGAAGCAGGGCGACAGCGTGTTAATCAGCGGTCGTTCGCGCACCGAGCGCATCGGCCGTCTGCTGAAGATGCACGCCAACAAGCGTGAGGACATCACTGAAATTTACGCGGGCGACATCTGCGCCTGCGTCGGACTGAGAAACATCACCACGGGCGATACGATTTGCAACGAGGACCATCCCGTCGTGCTGGAATCCATCGAGTTTCCGGCGCCGGTGATCGCAGTAGCCGTCGAGCCGAAGACCAAGACCGACCAGGAAAAGATGGGCATTGCGCTGGGCAAGCTGGCGCAGGAAGATCCGACTTTCAAGGTCAACACCGATCCCGACAGCGGACAAACCATCATCAGCGGCATGGGCGAGCTCCATCTGGAAATCATCGTTGACCGCATGATGCGCGAGTTCAACGTGCAGGCGAACGTGGGCAAGCCGCAGGTCGCCTATCGCGAAACCATCCGCAAGCATTCGCAGGCGGAGGGCAAGTACATTCGCCAGACCGGGGGCAGCGGCCAGTATGGCCACGTGCGCATTCGTCTGGAACCGAACCAGCCTGGAAAGGGCTACGAATTTATCAACGAAGTCGTGGGCGGCGTGATCCCTAAGGAATTTATCAAGCCGGTGGACCAGGGCATCAAGGAAGCCATGGAAGGCGGCGTGCTCGCCGGCTATGAAATGGTAGACGTGAAGGCCACGCTCTACGACGGCAGCTATCACGATGTTGACTCCAACGAAATGGCCTTCAAGATCGCCGGGTCAATGGCGTTCAAGGAAGCCGCTCGCAAGGCCAGCCCGGTATTGCTGGAGCCGGTAATGTCGGTGGAAGTGGTTGTGCCCGAGGAATACATGGGCACCATCATCGGCGACTTAAGCAGCCGCCGCGGGCGCATCGAGGGCATCGAGCATCGCGCCGGGTCGCAGGTAATCAAGGCAATGGTGCCGCTGGCCGAGATGTTCGGCTACGCCACCAACATGCGCTCCAACACGCAGGGGCGCGCAACGTTCTCCATGCACTTCTCGCGCTACGAAGAAGCGCCGCGTGCAGTGGCCGAAGAGATCGTGGCTAAGGTACAAGGGAAAAGTCCGGCAGGAACCAAGTGAGAGGTGGCCGCCGTTTGGCGACCCCTGGGCAGAACTGACGTGAGTTGCAGCATTCATTCGCGGATTTAGGTCCGCAGCAGAAGCAGATTTAACAGAGATACGGAGCTCCAATGGCGAAAGAGAAATTTGACCGCAGCAAGCCGCACGTGAACGTGGGTACGATCGGGCACATCGATCATGGCAAGACCACGTTGACGGCGGCCATCACCAAGGTATTGCAGAAGCACAATCCCAAGATCGTGTTCCGTTCCTTCGACTCGATCGACAATGCGCCGGAAGAGAAGGCGCGCGGCATCACCATCGCCACGGCGCACGTGGAGTACGAGACCGCCAACCGGCATTACGCGCACGTGGATTGTCCCGGGCACGCCGACTACATCAAGAACATGATCACCGGCGCGGCGCAGATGGATGGCGCGATCCTCGTGGTTGCTGCTACCGACGGACCGATGCCGCAGACCAA
>JBEKNL010000155.1:0-7166 GCA_049522855.1 Candidatus Korobacteraceae bacterium | reverse complement strand
TCCCCGAACAAGATGAGTTTCGACAGGCATTCCTGTTTCACCGATCTCACCCAGCGTTCCGCATAGGCGTTCAAATTTGGACTCCGAGCTGGTAGGGGCATGGTTTTCACTCTGCCAGCCTCCATCAGTTGACGGAACGAGAGGCAGAACTTGCTGTCCCGATCATGCAGTAGATATCGGCTGTTGGCCAGAAATCCCCACTTCTGCATCGTTACGTTGCGCCCCATCTGTTCCATCCACTACTGGTCCGGATGGGGCGTGATTCCGGCCAGACAAACCCTCCGACTCTCCAACTGGATAAAGAACAACACGTAGTAGGTAACCAGGCCTTTGAGCGTAAGCACTTCCACCGTAAAGAAATCCGTTCCCACCAGAACATCCATATGAGCGCGGATGAAATCTTTCCAGCTGCTCGTGTGCTTTCGTTTGGGGGCAGGAGGGACTCCGTGGCGACGCAGGATGTTGCCCACCGTCTGGTCCGATAGCCTCTGGCCAAGATTGGCCAAGGCACCCACGATCCGGTCATAGCCCCAGGTGGGATTCTTCTTGGCCATCTGCACCACCAAACGTTCCGTCTCCTCATCGACCCTGGGTCGTCCGGCGGAACGACGGAATCTGGACCCGTCGAACTTGATGTATAGGAAAAACAAAAATCCGTTTTAGAAAGAGAAACGGACAGACAGGCACACCTTGGGACTGATGGGCTTGATGACGCAGACCGTCGCCTACTGCGTTGCTACCGCCTAGAAATCCACGGCGACTTGGCCAATGCAGCGTCAATTAGCCCATTACCCTCTGGCCGCCGACGCCGGCAGCGCCAATAGGGGCCGGCCCTCCGGGAGGCGACCCGGTAGGGGGGCGGGGTCAAATCCCTGGCGACTTCTCGCCGTAGACCGTGGCCCACCACGCTGCATCAGTCAGATTCGCTGAAGTTGAGATCGCACAGTCGCCGATGAGGTAAAGCTTCGCATGCAATCCTCGCACTCCTCTGATCTGCCCATTATTCTTGATCAGTAGCCGAAGGGCGGACGTGTCGCTAACGCCACACGCAAAATCATCGAGATTAAACCTAGTCACAACCCGAAGAGAACGAGGCTTTCCAGCTTGAAGAAGCAGTTCTACGGGCCCTTTTTGAATGAACGGACAGACGATGCAAAGTTTCGAGTAGTCTCGGCTGAGTGCTTTACGGATTTCACTTTCCCAACCTTGTTCGACAAGTTGGAAATCCATTTGAGCTGTTTCTCCTCACAACGGGCCTGATGCAGTCGCGTGCGCCCTTACCCGGAATTTCCGTTTTAGCTCCCAACAGCCCCACACTATATACCCCGCGAGGGAGTCGAGAGCACTCTTTTTTCTTTGGCTGGGCGCAGGGTTTGGGACAGGTCGCTGATGAGTTCTCTCAACCCAAAGCGTTCGTCCAACTCGCGCACCAAGAGCAGGCCACCGTCAGACAGTCCGGCGCTGTTCTATCGCATCCGAGACAGCGCGACAAGGGAAACCATCATTGGAAGCCCGCGGCGAGCCCTGGCAAGCGTTGCGAGCAGCGCCACAGCGGCCTCAGGAGCGAGAGGTCGAGTCTGGGAACCGGACTTTTGAGGCAGGGTTGGTTAAATTACGGGGCCGTTGCTTCGGCGCGCTTTGACTCTGCACTCGATGGGAATACACTTTTGAGTACTCCACGGCAATGTCGTTTTTGCACAAGTTTGCACCTTTAGCTGCACTGCTGGCGATGTTGACACTCAGTGGAGCCAGTGCGCCGTCGCGCGTAAGCGCGGCAAAATCAATTAAATCGTACAACAGGAGTGGGAAGTGTCAATTGTGCAACAGTGAATCGGAGGTGCGATGCGGTTCTTGGCAGGCGTGAGAATCTTCTGGGATCGGCACTGGCTAGAAATAGTATTGGCGCTCGTGTTCGCCGCGATTATGGATTCTTTGCGGGTCGGGTCGCTGGCTCGCACCGGTATTCGACACATCAAGAACAGGATTGCCGAACACTCCGTCAAGCGTCTTCGCGAAAGGATTCAAGTCCTGGAGCGCTACAAGAGTGTTTTAGAGAAGTATTTGTCATCCGATAAGGCACTCTATCTAGCTGCTTTGCGGATCGTGATAGGCATTCTTCTTTGCATGTGTGTTGGAGAGATGTTATTGATTTTTGGCACCTTCAAGGGGCTTCCTCGTCTCGCGCCTCTTAACGAAGCTGCTCAGGCGCTTTTTGTCGCGTATTCCGTCGTTTTCTTTGCCATCGGCATCATCATTGTGATGCATGGGGCGCGGATTACTTCGTTAGACAGCCAGACTAAAATCTCGGAGACGTTTGCGAAGGTTGAAGGGGAAATATCTGAATTAACGGCAAAACTTGATGCAAAGAAATGAGCCCGTGCTCCACGCCAGTGGAATGGATACGAATACATCGAAGGGCTGAAAGCAAGAGAAAACTTTGAGCGGCAATGAAAACCGCTTTTTAGATCCGACTGACGAATCGTCAGTTCAAAGCCCAAACATCCGGAAGATCGCCGCGCCCAGCTTGCGGCGCCGTCCGCTCGCGGTGAGCGCGGATCAGCGCGCCGAGCGATGGACGACGAAGTACACAAGCCCGGCCAAACTGAAGTCACCAACCCCGGGGAAGCAAAGGATAGCTAGCGAAGTACGGGGCTGCTCGTATCGGCAGGTCCGGAGGAGTTGTAATGAATCTCGCCTGTCTCGTCCGAGTAGAACCTGCGCTGCCCCGTCGAGCCCACCTGATCGGGTACGGCAGTGATCGTGTACGAACGGATGCCGCCACGTTTCAGCTTCTTGCCCGGCGTGTAGGTGAACGTGTATCCGTATCTGCGGCCGCTGGCCAATTTGTTGTCGATGTATCCCTCGCCGGGGGTGCCCAGCACGGCCAGGTTCGCAGTGAAGCCTAGGTCGACCCGAGTGCGCTCGCCATCGGGACGCAGCGACACGAAGGTACAGCCTACGGCTTTCAATTCTTCCAGCGAGTCCACAAGGTGGCGGAGGCTGCGGCCAAAACGGTCGAGTTTCCAGATGGCGATCACGTCCAGTTTGCGGGTCTTGGCAAGGCGCATCATGGCATCGAGTTGTGGCCGGGAATCTTTGGAGCCGGAAACCCCAACGTCAACAAACTCTCCCACCACCTGCCATCCACGCTTGGCGGCAAATTCGCGTAGCTCGGTGCAATCCCACCGGCCTACTCACCCGACGTATGCGAATGAGACCGTATCGCTGAAAAAGTTGAGTGACCGCTCGATCGAAGCGACTTTCAAGCGCGACGGCAAGGTCGAGAGCGTCGATAAGATCACGGTCTCGCCCGATGGAAAGAAAATGACCACCGTCGCCGACAACAAACGATTAGGAAGAGTCTCGACGTTTGTTGACGAAAAGCAGTGAGGAAAGAGAATCGCCGCTTAGAGGTTAGCGATTCGCGAAATGCTCTGAACTGAGGGAACGGATTGAAGGATCGCACTTCGGCCCTGCCATGAACTGATGCGAGTGCTCTCGCTGGAAAGTGGAGGAAGAAGAGTTGAAGCTAACCAGGAGTCGATGGATCCGGATTATCGTTGCACTCGCCGTGGTGCTGGCCGTAAGTGCTTGTGGTAAGAGGAAAGTGGCCTCCGCACCACCGCCTCCGCCGCCACCGGCCCTGGCGCCTACTGCCTCGTTGACAGCCAATCCCAACACCATTCATGCGGGCCAGGCGAGCACTTTGACGTGGAAGACCGACTACGCTACCGACGTCACCATCGATCAACTGGGCAAGGTCGATCCGAGTGGTTCGCGTGAGGTAATACCGGCTGAGTCGACTACCTATCACCTGGTGGCGAAAAACGATTCTGGTACGCAGGAGGCCACGGCGCGCATCACGGTCATGGAAGCTCCGTTCCCGCCGCCGGCAGCAAACCTCCAACGGCACCGATGGGCAGTTGTTCTCGGAGAACATGAAGGATGTGTTCTACGACTACGACAGCTATGATGTTTCTGCGCAGTATCAACAGGTTTTACAGGCAGATGTGCGTTTTCTGCGGCAGCACCAGAGCATGAAGTTCACCATCGAGGGCCACTGCGACGAACGCGGTTCGACCGAGTACAACCTGGCGCTGGGCGACAATCGTGCTAACGCAGCCAAGCAGGCTTTGGTGCAGCTCGGTATCTCTCCCGACCGCATGCGCACGATTAGCTACGGCAAGGAAAAACCGTTCTGCACGGAAAGCAACGAGTCATGCTGGCAGCAAAACCGACGCGCCCACTTCGTTTATCAGAAGTAGCCGGGCGGTAGCTTAATCAAACGGGGCGGCGAGGCCGATCGGAGCGGTCTTGTCGCACAAGCGCATCCGCGAGGAGTCGGGAATCGCGGGCGACGATTCGCCGGGATGTGTTGCAACTTTCAGGGCGGCTGGCTGGTGACGTGAAAGAATTGCGAAATGGGAACCCGACCCGCGATCTTCAAATGGCATTGAATTAGGTTGCAGTGAATCAGCAGATCAACCACAGGTCCCAGGGGTCGGGGGTTCAAATCCTGTCCCGAGCCCTGGGCCCCAGCCAAAGAAGAAATAGTGCAGTCGACTCCGTCGCGGGGTATATAGTGTGGGGCTGTTGGGAGCTAAATCGGAAATTCCGGTTAAGAGCCGTGAATAACAATCGCGTTATCTGACAATCCTTGAGGAACAGACTATGGCTTTCGACAAGTACGTGAAACTTCCGGGCAGCGAGCGCCAGCCGATGCTGGGCGCGACCCAGGCAGGATCGCTCGATCCCAACGAAGTGATGCAGGTCACCCTGGCGCTGCGACCTCGGGCCTCGGGGAAGAAGCAGCCATCTTTGGCCGATGTCATCGCCAGCGGGAAGCGTCTCTCGCAGGGCGAGTATGAGGCCCGTTATGGCGCCAACCCGGCCGACGTTCAGAAGGTACAGGCCTTCGCTTCCGCCCTCGGATTGGCGGTCGCCCAGGTGAATCTGGCGGCGCGAACCATTATGTTGACCGGTACGTGTGCCACCTTCGCCAAAGCCTTCCAGGTACCTCTGGCGAGGTACGAATATGAGGGCGGCGCCTATCGCGGGCGCACCGGCGCGGTCAGTATTCCGACCGAGCTCAGGAACATTGTTCGCAGCGTCCATGGACTGGATAATCGGCCGCAGGCGGAGACGCATTTTCGGCTGGCAAACCCGCATAACGCAATCGCGCCTGTGGCAGCCGCCGCCACTTCCTTTACTCCGCTGCAGATTGCCAAGGCCTACAACTTTCCCACGGGGACCAACGGCACGGGCCAGACCATCGCCATCATCGAGCTTGGCGGTGGCTTCACCCAGTCCGATCTCCAGACCTACTTCCAGGGACTGGGAATCTCTCCCGCTCCTTCGGTGGTAGCTGTGTCGGTGGATGGCGCGCAAAACCAGCCCACCGGCAACATCAACGGTCCGGACACCGAGGTCATGCTCGACATCGAGGTGGCGGGCGCTGTGGCCCCGGGCGCCAGCATCGTCGTTTACTTTGCTCCCAACACCGACGCCGGCTTCCTCGATGCCATCAACCAGGCCTCGACCGACACGGTCAACAAGCCTTCGGTGATCTCCATCAGTTGGGGCGGCCCCGAATCGAGTTGGACGGCGCAGTCTCTCCAAAGCTACAACAGCGCGCTGCAAGCAGCATCGGCAATGGGCGTCACGGTGTGTGTCGCCTGTGGCGACAATGGATCGGACGATGGCGTGGGTGACGGCCAGGACCACGTGGACTTTCCGGCATCGAGCCCATTCTCGCTGGCTTGCGGCGGCACCAGCCTCAGCGTCAGCGGCGGCTCGATCTCCAGCGAAGTCGTCTGGAATGACGGGTCCAGCGGCGGCGCAACCGGCGGCGGAGTGAGTGATACCTTCGCCATTCCCACTTGGCAGGCGAACGCTAACGTGCCGCCCTCGAAGAACCCGGGCAACTTCAACGGGCGCGGCGTGCCCGACGTCGCCGGGGATGCCGATCCCGCAACCGGCTATCAAGTTCAGGCCGACGGATCGAGCTTCACCGTCGGCGGGACCAGCGCGGTGGCGCCGCTGTGGGCGGCCCTACTTGCGCTCTTGAATCAGTCGCTGGGCAATCCCGTGGGCTACCTGAACCCGAATCTGTATCAAACCGTCGCCGGCCAGGCGGGAACTTTTCGCGACATCACGTCCGGCAATAACGGCGACTTCAACGCCGGACCGGGATGGGATGCCTGCACAGGTTGGGGCAGTCCCAATGGCGCCGGCATTCTGCAAACGCTGAAGACAAGCACGACTGCGCCTCCACCGACGCCGCCATCGCCTACACCCCAGCCTCCTGCTCCGAAGCCGAAGCCGAAGCCAAAGCCAAAGCCGAAGCCAAAACCGAAACCAAAACCGACGAAGCGGAAGCCGAAAGCGAAATCGCCAAAGCGGAAACCGCCAAAGCGCGGTGGCAAGCGGTAGAGCGGGCCGTTAGAGCGGTTTCAGAGTTAGTGTGAACCTCGGCAGCCTCGCCTCAGCGGCTAAACAAACTGCTGCAACGCCCGTCTTTCATCTTCGCAATCCGCGCATCCTCGTCCGCCGGGCTCTTCCACTCCTGGTTCGACATGCGCTTCTTGCGCTTGCGGTCCAGCCGCGCCAAGTCCTCGCGCGTCGGCGTCGCGATGCCGGACGCCTTGGCCAAACCGCGCAGAAACTCCTCGTAGCTCTCCCCCGTGTCGCACCGCACGATCGAGCGCATCGCCGCGTTGGCCTCCAGCGTCGTCGCATCGACAGCGATCCGCTGGCCCTTCAGCAACCCACGCTCCGCCAGCACGCCCAGCACCCAGCCGAACACTTCCCGATGGGTGTCCAGATCGATCAACCGTCGCGTGCGCGAAATCGTCGAGTGATCCGGCGTATACTCGTCCAGCCCGATGCCCACAAAGCGCCGCAGCGCCAGCGAGTCCGCCAACCGCCAGGCAATCCCACGCTCGCTGTCGATGCCCTCGAAATACCCGATTAGCAGCGACCGGAAGTAGATCCCCGGCGTCAGCGACGGCCGCCCGTGCTTGGCCGCATAGAACTTCGCACACCTGTGGTTCATCAAAACTAAACGCCGCCGAGTCTTTGATGCAGGAGGCGCCTCCTTGGAAGGCAGCGCTTTGCATGGCGTGGTCTTCGACCGCTCTGGGCGTCCCCAGAAGCGCGCGGGAGAG
>JBEKNL010000154.1:0-7198 GCA_049522855.1 Candidatus Korobacteraceae bacterium | reverse complement strand
TCTCCCTCTCGTTTCCGGGATGCTCATAGCGGTTCGAAGACCACGCCATACAAAGCGCTGCTGTCCAAGAAAAGGCCTCCAGCATCGAAACTCGGCGGCGTTTAGTTTTGATGAACCACAGGTGCGAGATCGCTGAGGATGCATAACTTCGTCACATACTTTTCCTGATTTTCCGCTGCCGATCCTGAACGGCGTACAATCTTGAATTTTCGAGCGCCCGCCGCTTAGAAAGAAACCTGTGTCCCAATCCCGCACAGTATCGCGGAAGGGAACACCTTTCCTCATTGGGATCTCTCTCCGATTCCGACCGTGTGATCTAACCTCCTGATAACAAGGCATCTTACTTGCTCCCTCCTGGTGTCTTGTGGACATTCACATGCCTTACCCATTTTGTTCCCGAGAGCCATCACAGGCGGGATCTGCAATTGCGATCTAGGGTAGCAGCCACTTCGCCCCTCGCTAGGCTCTCGGGAACCAGGTTAGGTGTTTCTCATGCGGCTGGAGCTTGGAGCTTGGTCGTATGGTAAAAAAACTCATCTGCCTCTTGCGGTTTCAGAAAGCGGCTGTGTGAGGAAATTATGAGACCGGAAACCAAGCCTTTTCAAAGCGTTTGAGATTTTTGACCATACGCGGTGGAATTGCACCACCGGCTTCTCGCAGAACCGAGCGTGAAACTCTCGCCTCACTCGGCTCCCATCAGGTAAACGTGCCGGTCATACTTGAACGGCTTGCCTGTCGCACGCATCGAGGTCCTCCTGTTGCCAGTTGCTTCGGTCGTACGACTGCCTGACCCGACCCCTTCGCTCCAGCTCCATTACGAGCTTTCTTCGCTACTGCGAGTCGGTCCGCCCCAGTGCTCCGCATCGGTACGCTGGCCTCGCGGTTTTCGTCGCTTGGGTTTCTCCCTTGGCATCAGAGCGACTGGTTCCTGCAGTTCCGCACCACAGCCTGCATCCGCTTCACGCCCTCTCTACGCCGGTCGCCGTCCGCTCCGTCATCAGGCACCCAGCGGACTTGTCCCAGGAGGACCATACGCTCCTGGTTTCAACGACACTTGAATTTTTAACGACCCGTTTTCGAGGGTTCACTTTCGTTCGTCTCTCGGATGCTCACCTGCACGAGTTTGTTCTCGCGCTTCTACTCCAACGCTCACCACCACGGCCTTTTACCGCAGCAGCTTGGAGTGGTTTGAGATCTGCTCCTGAAAACCGATCCCGAGGGGCCTTCCCTCATCTATCGCGCAGCTTCATCCACACGGTTGGTTAGTTCATGTTGAACTCCTTAGCCGTGTGCTTCTGCAGCACACTATGGTCAAGAAATTCGAACGGGTTGGAAAGGCGAGGCTTGCAGCTTGTCGCCGTCAGAGCATTTACTTGAAAAACAGCACGTAGTACGTAATCAACCCTCTTAGCGTAAGCACTTCCACCGTGAAGAAGTCGGTCGCCACCAATACCGCCAGGTGAGCCCGGATAAAGTCTTTCCAACTCGTCGCCTGCTTCCGCTTGGGAGCCGGATCTGGACCGTCCCGCTGTGGTCCGCGACCGGCTGTCCGGTATGAGCCTGACTACCGTGGCAAATCAGTACGGCATCTCGCGGGCGCTGGTGTGTCGCTTAGTCAACGAGTCCAAAGCTCCCGTCGTGGAACTCGCCCGCAGACTTAACTGCGACATCGCGACAAGTGAGCAGTAATGCACAGACTTGGAAGCGCATCCGTGGAATCCTTGCATATGAAGCGTCGCCTCTCAATCCACGCAGCCCTGAGCAGCAAGTTACACCCGGGCAATCGAAGGATGATCTGGCAAGGTGATCAAATGCGTACCACACGTTTCCTGTTGTTAGCATTTCTAATATTGGCTATACCGGCAGCCGCGTTCGCGCAATTCGCGGTTTCTGTCATGATCGCTCCGCCCGCGCTCCCTGTGTATGAGCAACCCATGGTTCCCGCCGCCGGTTATTTGTGGACGCCCGGCTACTGGGCTTACGGGGATGAAGGCTACTTCTGGGTGCCGGGTACGTGGGTGATGGCTCCCGAGGTTGGTCTGCTCTGGACTCCCGGTTATTGGGGCTGGGGCGGCAACGCCTACAGCTGGAATGACGGCTACTGGGGTCCGCAGGTCGGCTTCTACGGTGGGGTCAACTACGGTTTTGGCTATGGTGGTTCCGGCTATCAGGGTGGACGTTGGCAGGACGGACAGTTTTACTACAACCGTTCGGTGAACAACGTGAATGTCACCAGCATTCACAACGTTTACAACCAGACCGTAATCAACAACACTAGGATGAACTATGTCAGCTATAACGGCGGCACCGGTGGAATTACCGCCCGCCCGACCCAGGCAGAAGAAACAGCGGCACACCAGCAACACAGGCCGCCAACGGCGCTGCAAACCCAGCATGTGCAGGCTGCCCGTACCAACCACGCACTCCTGGCGTCCGTGAACCACGGGCGTCCGGCAATCGCTGCAACTGTGAAGCCTGCTGAGTTTAGCGGTCATGGGGTGGTAGCGGCCAAGCAGGCGGGAGCACCTTACAAGGCTGCTGCCGCCGAGAATAAGGCAGCTGCGAATAAAGGAGCTGCAACCCGTACGAACGAGAACAAGGCGGCTGGGAATAAGGCAGCCGAGACCAAGGCCACCGAGAACAAGGCAGCTGCGAATAAAGGAGCTGCAACCCGTACGAACGAGAACAAGGCGGCTGGGAATAAGGCAGCCGAGACCAAGGCCACCGAGAACAAGGCAGCTGCGAATAAAGCAGCTGCAACTCGTGCGAGTGAGAACAAGGCGGCTGGGAATAAGGCAGCCGAGACCAAGGCCACCGAGAACAAGGCAGCTGCGAATAAAGCAGCTGCAACTCGTGTGAGTGAGACCAAGGCCACCGAGAACAAGGCAGCTGCGAATAAGGCAGCTGCAACCCGTACGAATGAGAACAAGGCGGCTGGGAATAAGGTAGCTCGTGCGCCCGCGGAGACGAAGACTGCTCCACAACAGCATGCTCAGGCGCAGCCGCAACAGCGTGCCCAGCCACAGCAGCATGCTCAGGCGCAGCCGCAACAGCATGCTCAGGCGCAGCCACAGCGGCATGCTCAGGCGCAGCCGCAACAGCATGCCCAGCCACAGCCACAGCAGCGTGCTCAGGCGCAGCCGCAACAGCGTGTCCAGCCACAGCAACAGCAGCGTGCTCAGCCGCAGCAGCAGCAGCATGCCCAGCCACAGCCACAGCAGCATGCTCAGGCGCAGCCGCAACAGCATGCCCAGCCACAGCCACAGCAGCGTGCTCAGGCGCAGCCGCAACAGCGTGTCCAGCCACAGCAACAGCAGCGTGCTAAGGCACAGCCACCACAGCCTGCGCCCGAAGAAAAGAAGAAGTAGCAGCGATCCACCGGGTGCAGTCGCAGCCAACGGATGGGCGGGGCTTCGGCTCCGCCTCTTCCTTTTACCCGGGTTGGGTAATGCGAGTTAATCACGAATACATCCCGGATCGTCGGCAAACAGGAAACCATCTTCTGGGAACCGTGCAGCGAGGTTCTGAGTGAGTAGTCGGCCACGCTTCCCCAACCCGGTTGCCTTCCCTATGACCCATCACCTCACGACCTCGCCTGACCTTTCGCGCCTTTCTTGGGTCCCTTCGCTCGCATAAAAGATTTCGGTGCCTTCTTGGCACCTGATCCTGAAGGCCGCCGCGCCCCGGGCACCTTGCCGATTCGAGGATCCCTGGCGACAAGGAGCTCGCACGCGCGCAGCACCGCCTCCTCGAAGTCGGGCGCATCGGCAGGAAGGACCTGCCAGCCGGTGACCTCCTTTCCGAATACCTGTATGGATCGCATATTCGGAAACTCGCGTCGCAGACTTTCGTGATACTCCTCGGTAGTGGCGAGCCACACACCGTTGTCTGCCGTCTCGTCGCGCTTGTCGCGGAGAATGAGGACAATCTTGTCCTCAACGTAGACCGCGAGGCAGCCAAACATGGGGCGAGTCCAGGGCAACAGCGGAGCGATCGCGTCCAGTACGAACTCGTGGGGTACAACCTTGCGCTGCTTGGGGGCGAAGAGAGGGTCGCCCAGAGGGAGGACGGGCGAATTGCGACGAGGCTTCGACATCGGACTTATGATATCGCCCAAATGTTAGGTTGGGGCATGATACGACCGCAACCACAATCCGCCTCTGACCCAGTAAGTCTTTCCCGGCACCGGTAAACCTTACCGAGTTCCAGAGCCAACGTGCTTTCAAGTCGCACGCTCAGACCCCTCACTACCCGGCGATGGCGCTGAATGGTAGTGTCAGAGTCGCCGACCAACCGCCCACAATCGGCTCGCCCCACTTCACAACGTTGCGGTGGGGACGCCAAGGGCGGGCAGGCCAGCGCAGCGGGGAAAGCCAATGAAAGCCGCCGTCTATACCCGATACGGACCTCCGGATGTTGTCCAAATCACGGACGTCGAGAAGCCCGTTCCCACGGACAATGAAGTTTTGATAAGAGTTCGCGCAGCTTCCGTCAATCCACTGGACTGGCACTACATGAGGGGCACGCCGTACTTCCTTCGCGTAATGGCCGGGCTTCGCAAACCAAAGGTCACCCGACTGGGCGTTGATGTGGCCGGCCAGGTTGAAGCCGTGGGCAGGAGTGTAACGCAATTCAAACCAGGCGACGAGGTGTTCGGCTCGTGCCGTGGGGCTTTCGCCGAATATGCGTGCACTTCCGAGTCGGCATTGGCCATGAAGCCAGATAATGTGACATTTGAGCAAGCGGCTTCTGTATGCGTGGCGGCACTCACCGCATTGCAGGGTCTTCGCGACAAGGGACACATTCAGCCGGGACAGAGGGTCTTGATTAACGGTGCGACGGGAGGCGTGGGTACGTTCGCCGTGCAGATCGCCAAGTGGTTCGGCGCAGATGTGACCGGCGTATGCAGTACGAGGAATGTGGACATGGTCCGATCCATCGGCGCAGATCGGGTCATTGATTACACGCAAGAGGATTTCACCAAAAGCGGGTACCGTTACGACCTGATTCTCGACTGCGTTGGCAACCATTCGTTGTCAGCATGCAGGCGCGTTCTAAATCCCAAGGGGATATACATCGCGGTCGGAGGACCGAGCGGTCGGTGGATGATCGGTCCTTTGGCCTGTGCGATCATAGCGCTTGTGTTGTCACGATTCGTGCGCCAGAAGCTGGTTATGGTTCTGATGAGACGGAGCAAAGAGGACCTGACCATCATGCACGAGCTCATGAAGGCCGGAAAGGTAACACCAGTCATCGACAAGCGTTACCGGTTGAGTGAGGTCCCTGAGGCTATCCGGTATCTGGAAGAGGGGCACGCTCGAGGAAAAGTAGCAATAACTTTGGAATATTAACAACCAACACCCAACAACGCGCTGCACCCGCCTTTGCTCCGCTGCGCTTCGCCGCGATCGAGTGACGGACTATTCGGAAGGAACCCATCTAGCCGACGTCGGCCAGTGTCTACGAATGTGTCCGCTCTTGGCGGTACACGGTCTGCTCGGAATGTCACTTGATGAGAACAGGGCTTTCCATGAGCTGAGGCTCCAACTCCCTGATGGTGGGCAATACGGAAGCAGTCGGTTTCCTGAAATAACTCCGGATTGATTCTCATTTCGCCCGCGGTCAGGCTCTACCCCTGAACTGGATGATTCTTCGACGATCGCGTTTGGATGGTCTGCTCGCGGGTGACTCTTCGAACTTCTTCATCGCCTTACGCTCCCCTGCCAGCTTCAGGCGTAGCTCGCGGCTCGCCTCCGTCTCGCGGTACAGCGTTGTGCAACAGATGCCGGGCCGCGCATCTCGCTCAGGAGCAGCACTTCGACCTCAAAGTCACCTGTGGTGCGCAAAAATTGCGTCGGGCATAAATTTGCCGCTTCAACCTTCGAACGAGAAGGCATCATAAGTCGCCATCCGTCAAACAGGAGCCAAATCCGTTCTTTTCCAGCCACTGATAGAGGTGCACCTGATATAGATACGAGGCGAGAATCTCTTCCCCCATTTCGTGCGTCTCAGTGCAGACAAACGGCACCCGCAGGCCGGCAAGCACGGCGATCAATGATTGGGTAATCTGGTTGGGATTGACGGCCGAATGCGGATAGGGCGATTTGACTTGGCTCAAAGCAGCAGAGACCACCAGCAAGCAGTGAGGGTATTCGGCCATCTGCCGGAGGCGAGCGACAAATACTGTGCGCTCGACGGTGAAGGAGCGCACCAAATCGGAGAGATCCTTGCGTTCGACAACGCAGACGTCCTCAAGTCCCGAAATCGAGTAGTCGCCCAGCTTCAGTGCTCTCCTTTCAACTCCGCTAAACCAGCCCCGGAAGCGCGAGAAGTCAAATGGATTCTGCTCGCGGGTATCCACCACCAGCACCGGGCGAGGCGTTTTGAGCTGTGTGCTTCCGCGTTCGGCCAGAACTGGTATGGGAGGAGGGGGACGGGACTTGCACTAAGGAACCATTCCAGTGGAGAAGTGATCAGATTCCGGCGCCGGTTCATCGCCATCGGTTACGCTGCAACTTTCTCAAGTCGATACTCATGGTGTAATCCACTCGTTCGCCAAAAATAGATCGCATCGTTTTTCGGGCTGCACGACACACGCAACCAGTCAATCAAGTTCGTCGATCAGCGGTTCATTGGATAGATCCACCAGCATTGCATGGTGTTGGAAATCAAACCAATGGCAGAAGGCATCGAAACCGAGGTCTTGCGGCCAGGTCTGTTCAGCTCGGAACCAACCCGCCAATTGCGCAACGAAAATCTCCTCGCACAATTCCTCCAAGACTTCGCGGACGTCCTCCTCCGTGTCACACTCCGGGATCAGGTAGATCGTCGGCTCCCGAGTCAAGTCACCTAGCGTGAGTCTGTGGCTGGTTGGATCGGCCGTGTGCAGCCAGTCCAGAAAGGGCTGCCTCGGCTTCACCACGATGGCCGATCGATTCAGCATGACTCACCCGTAATTCTCCGCTCTCACGCCGCGCGGCGTTCATAACGGTGGTGCAGGCCACCCACATGGGGAATGGCAAGGATCGCCCCGTGATCCATGACCGCCCGCGGTTCAGGAGCGTCCTTCCCTAAACCCAAGTGTGTCCGAGAACCGTGATAGTACGTTAGATACTTCTTCAGCAACCTGCGCAGGTGTCGCTCATTCAAAACCACCACATGGTCCAAACACTCACGTCGAATCGAGCCAATCAGCCGC
>JBEKNL010000153.1:0-7373 GCA_049522855.1 Candidatus Korobacteraceae bacterium | reverse complement strand
GGTCTTGTTCGGGAAGGTAGCAACGGTAGGTCTTCGCCATGCCTCTGAAACTGACATACCTCGCCTGTGACTTTCAAGCACAACAACCGGCGACAAGGTGATTACTCAGACACGCTCCTAGGAAGATATTGAAGCGATCCCCGACATGCTGGTCGTCCAGCGCCGCAACGGTCTGGGCGAGTGCTTCCGGGCTATAGGAGTGAGCCCAGCCATAGTGCAGTTCGGCATGCGCTTCTTCGATCGTCATTTTCAGCGGACTGTGCGCCATTGTGAAGGGAACGAAATCCAGCCAGTGCCGCGGGCGCGTGAGCCGTCCGGCGGCCTCCAGCCGCTTGTATAGAGGCGTTGCGGGTAACGGCGTGAGCAGTCCGAAGATCGGCAAGCCCGGGGGCCATGTACGGACCTGCTGCAGGGTGCGTTCCGCGACTCCCAGGGTGTCGCTGTCCATGCCGAAGATGAACGAGGTGATCGCGTATATATTGCGTTTTGCCAGCCGCTCCAGCACGGCGGCATATTCGCCGGGCTTATTGAATCCTTTATTCACGTCCTTCAGATTTGCCGGATCGACCGATTCCATTCCGATAAAGATCCACTTGCCTCCGGAGGCGGCGATCAAATCGACCAGTTCTTCGTCGCGCAGAAGATTGGCGCTGATCTGCGCCACCCAAAAGACTTGGGCTTTGGCCGCGATGATGTCACGCAGCACGGACTTGGTGCGCTTTATGTTGATGGCAAAGTTGTCGTCGATGAAGAAGACCGCGATCTGGCCTCCCTCTTTGCGGGCGCGGGCTTTTAGCAGGAGCAATTCGTTGACGACGCTTTCATTCGTGCGGAAGCGAATCGAGTCGCCGAAGAAACCGGTGACCGTGCAGAACTCGCAGCCGTACGGACAGCCTCGTCCCGATTCCACCGGCACGATGCGAAAGGTTCCCCATCCTTCGCGGAAGCCCTTGAGCAAGGGGTGCATCAGCTTGGGAATGAGATTGAACTGGTCGAGATCAAGCTTGTCCCACGGAATCGTGGGATAGTGATTCAGGGAAGGCTTGCGCTCTTTGCCCATCGCATCCACGGGCGCGTAGATTTCCTTCAGCTCGCCGCGAACCGCATCTTCGACGATTTGCGGCCAGGTCTCATCGGCTTCTCCCAAGGCAACGGCATCGGCGTGGCGGGGGCCACCATCGCGGCCGAGAGCTTCATCGGCCTCTTCAGTCACATGCGGCCCTCCCATCACCACCGGAACTCCCGTCGCGCGAATCGCGTCCGCCATGCGATATGCTCTGGCGACCATCCTGGTCATGGCGCCGATACCAACCAGTCCGATGTTCTGGTCGCGGACGAATTGCGCAATTTGGGCCTCGTCCATCGGTTGGGCATTGCCATCGACCAGCAGGACTTCATGTCCGGGAGGTGTAAGAGCCTGGAGCAGAAACATCCAGAGGTGGGGCATGAAGTTGCGGGTGACCCCGTTGTCAGGGTTGTAGAGCAGAATTCGCATTACACTCCTTGAATTTAGAGCGTGCATACTTCTGCCACAGCACTCCACAACAAAACACGCATCTTTCGTCATCGCACGTTTGTGTCTACCGTCGGCTGATCATCCAGCTAATGAACCCTCCGACGATGACACCCAGTGCGAACGTCACCACGGTTGCTTCGACGGGGTGGCGCTTTATCCGCTGAGTCGTATCATCCACGAGTTCTTCGGCGGCATCACTGCTCCGTTTTACGGCATGTTTTATAACGTCTACGCCGTCGTCGATAGCCTCTGCCATCGCAGATGTTGCGCGAGAAAGTTTGTGAATTGATTCCGCGACCTGGGCGTCCGCTTTTTCTAATATGTTCTCTGCCATAAGAACCTCGACTTCCTTCGCAGTGTCTGAACAGCAGTATACTTCGGTTTCCAATGCGGGGCCATCTGGTCACGCCCAGACTTGTTTTCGGGCCCACATGGTGCGCAAACAATCGATACCGTGCCTGGGGCAAACGGATTGTTCGCTTACGCTGCGTTGTGGGTCGATGCCTCAGTCGTACAACTCCGTTAGGAGTTCGTAGGCCCGACGCATGTGCGGAATAACTATGCTGCCGCCCACCACAAGTGCCACATTGAGCGCCTCCTCCTGCTCGGCACGCATCACGCCTAGCCGGAATGACTGGATGATGTGGTAGTTAATGCAGTCGTCGCAGCGCAGGCAAGCCGAAGCTACCAGCCCCATTAATTCCTTGTGCTTCGCCGGGAGCACGCCTTCAAGATAAGTATTATGATCAAGATTGTAGAAGCGCTTGACCAGCAAGTTATCGGCTCTGTCCACGTTCTGATTCAGCCTTGTCCGGTGCGCAATGAAGTGCCGTGCGATGGCACTCTTATCTGCGACCTGCTCCTCGGAATAAACGTAAGTTGGTTCTCTGTGCTCAGTCATGGATATAAGCGTAACAAACTGACAATCAGCTCACGGGGGGCGAGCGCTGCTGTCTGGTGTGGAGCTAGGGAGCATGAACTGAAACCCCGGTGGTACTATTGGCGCATTGAAAAGCTGTAACCGACATAATGGTAATGAAAGGAAGACATGGACGTTCAAAACGTAGTGGCACAACTCAGACAGGAAGTCGCCCGCATAGAGCAGGCAATCGCAGCTCTTGTAGGACTAGGTTCCCGACCCGTACGCCGCGGTCGTCCATCCAAAGCGAGCTACGGCAAACAAGCGAGTCCTAAGAGACATCGCCGGATGAGTGCCGCAGCACGCGCCAGAATCGCTGCCGCGAAGAAGGCGTGGTGGGCAAAGCAGAAGGGCAAGACTGCGCCCAAGAAAGCGGCCACAAAACGCAAACCGATGAGCCCGGCCATGCGGAAGAAATTATCAGCGATGATGAAGGCACGCTGGGCACAGAGAAAGAAGGTGGCATAGCCAGATACTGTGTCAAGTACGGGGAGACTTTTGGTTGCATGTTTGGTTGCATAGTCGCGTGCCGAACTGCACAATTCAGCCCGAACAGCACGACATATCGTGAGGCTAAGTTGTTGAGTCCGCACAACAGGGATGTGGGACTACATATCTTCAAAACCGGCGATTGGCATCGACGATGCAAGTGTCCTGAGCAGTGTCCTATAACTGACTACTGAGGTCACTTTGCATGCTTTCACGTCGTGGCATGCGACTGTAAGTGTTTGGAATCACGTGGTGGCACATCGGGGCAGACAATTGCTAAACCGTTATACGGTCAAAAGCTGTATCGGGGGTTCGAATCCCCCCCTCTCCGCCAGCAAGTCTTTATTGTCAGAGAAGTAACTAGCTAAGCCTCGATTTATGCGCAATTGACGCAGTTCTTATCGATATTCAAGCGTCGACCTGTACCAGAGAAACTCTCTACAAGTTTACTAGAGCATAAATCCCTCAAATTTCTCTGAACGCCAAAATCCGAGTACAGGTCTGCGCCTCATCCGAGGCGAACGGAATGCGATCTGATAGCGAATGGTGCGCGAATGCGCGGAATTCCCCCCACCTCCCATGCCTTTCTGCCAGCCACATGGCGGCTTAACAAGGAAGTCGCCAACCCAGCGACTTTATTTCACTTATTAACCGCGAGATCCGGCCAGTGATGCAGCAAGTCTCCAGTTCTCTTTCTGGCGCTCCGCCGAATTCCCGATGTTTCGGCCTTAGCGCAGACGTTTCGCGAAGAACTTATCAAACCAGTCTGATCATCACCTTTATCACGAGCCTCACAACCGTTCATGAGAAAACGTGTTGGTGCGCAGGCCAAATGTCTCCCACACCGGATTGCTGGTCGGAAGTGCCGTGCCGGAAGATTACCTTGGCGAATGCTGCACATCAAACCACACCCGCAGACACGTCGTCCGCCTCCACGGGTTAGTAGCCCAAACTTCTCTGAACGCGTCACCATGGAAGAAAAAAGGTGCAGGTACTGCAGCCTGAAGTTCCGACCTTCCAGGTACCATCCGGATCAGGCAGTGTGCAGCTCGGCCGATTGTCAGCGCCGCCGCCGCACGGACTATCATCGGAAAAAGCTTATTAAAGATCCCGCTTACCGGGAGCAATGTCTTGACAGCCAGAAAAAATGGCGCGAGAAAAACCCCCATTATATGAAACGCTATTGGGCAAAGCGGCGAGCTCAAGCCCGTCTGGAGGCCAAGAGGCACCCCTTAGCGTCTGAACTGCATCAGCTTTTGAAATTGCTAAAGAACAACGTGGCTGTCGATCTTCGGTCGCTTGATGCAAGCATTTGGTTTGTCGGGCCGAACGGACTCCTAAGTGAAAAGAACAACCTTGCCTCGGCCAAAATCATCGTTGTGCAAGGATTTCGATGCTCCTCAGAATAGCAAAGAACATCTCTTTGAACCTGGGCCCCTGACCGTCTTATAACTACTGGTGCCCGGAGAATCCAGCATTGGGCGGCAACGTGGTTTCCTGCCTGCGGTGACCAGCCGACCAGCGATCCGCAAGAGCAGTAGTGACGCAGAAGGTCGCTTACGGCTCCCATCGCATGAAATCCGCGCCTTCAGACGATTGGCAGCAATGGAAGCAACAACGGGACGACAGTCTGCTTCATCATCTCAATGCGGTCCTGCAGCGACCCGCGTCGTGGAATACGTCCGCATGTCAACGGAACACCAACAGTACTCTACCGAAAATCAACGAAAAGTCATCTGGGAATATGCCGAAGCGCGAGGCATGATGATCGTGCGGACCTACACAGACGCAGGCAAGAGCGGCCTTCGAATCGACGGTCGAGACGCTCTGAAGGAGTTGATCCACGATGTGGAGAATGGCCAAGCCGATTTCAGGGCAATCCTTGTCTACGATGTCAGTCGTTGGGGGCGCTTTCAAGATGCCAATGAGAGCGCCTATTACGAATACATCTG
Source organism: Candidatus Korobacteraceae bacterium (assembly GCA_049522855.1). Classification (GTDB taxonomy): domain Bacteria; phylum Acidobacteriota; class Terriglobia; order Terriglobales; family Acidobacteriaceae; genus Bog-257. Next base: position 2,497 of record JBEKNL010000153.1, on the reverse strand, counting down.
TCGACGCGCAAAGATTGAAGTGCACTATTGCGCCGAGCAATTTGAGAATGACGGTAGCCCCGTTTCGACGATCGTTAAAGGCGTGAAACGGGCGATGGCTGGTGAATACAGCCGCGAGCTTTCCGCCAAAGTCTTTATCGGGCAATGTCGCCTTATCGAACTCGGGTTTCGCCAAGGTGGTTCGCCAGGGTTTGGGCTTCGTCGGATGCTGCGCGACGTGAGCGGCCAACACAAGGGAGTCCTCAGCCGGGGAGAGCAAAAAAACATTCAAACAGACCGCGTCATTCTCATTCCAGGGCCACAGGAGGAAGTGGAGATCGTCCGTTGGATGTATCGTATGTTCGTCGAAGAAAGAATGGTCGAATCGAAGCTCGCCAAGATGTTGAACGATCGCGGCGTTACCACAGATTTGGGGAGGTCCTGGACTCAAGGTACGATCCATCAGATCTTGACGAACGAAAAGTACGTTGGCAACAACGTTTACAACAGAGTCTCCTTCAAGCTGAAGAAAAAGCGTGTTCCAAACCCGCCTGATATGTGGATTCGCAACGATGCAGCATTCGAATCCATCGTCCCAGCTGACTTATTCAGCAAGGCGCAGCAAGTCATTCGCGAACGCAGCCGCAAATACAGCAATGACGAATTGCTGGACCAACTTCGGAGCTTGCTGGAACGCGAGGGCCGCCTCTCTGGTTTTCTGATCGATGAGGCTGACGGCATGCCATCCAGTTCCGTTTATCGTAGCCGGTTTTCCAGCCTGATCCGCGCGTACGGGTTGATCGGGTACGCTCCCGAGCGCGACTACGAGTTCGTTGAAACAAACCGCCAACTGCGGTTGATGTATCCCAAGGTCATCGCCGATGTCATTGGCAACATTCGCCAACTCGGAGGTGCTGTGAATATTGACCCCACTACGGATTTGTTGGTGGTAAACGACGAATTCACCGCTTCTCTCGTGGTCGCACGATGCCGTCACCGAGACTCAGGCGCATTTCGATGGTTGATCCGCATCGATGCCGGCTTAAACCCAGACATCACCGTTGCGGTGCGAATGGACGCCGCCAACCGAAGCCCTCTCGACTACTATCTCCTGCCACGTCTAGACATGACTTTCGAGAAACTGTTGCTCGCCGAAGATAACGCGGTCGTCTTGGATACATATCGCTTTACCACGCTCGATTTCTTCTTTGGCATGGCCCAGCGCGTGCGAATACCGGAGGCTGCATGAACGACCTCGCTCCGATCGTGCAGATGATCCCAGTAAATCAAATAAATGTGCTCAATCCGCGCAGTCGTAATAAGGTTGCTTTCCAAGGCATCGTGGCCAATATTTCCAATCTCGGTCTCAAGAGGCCGATTACCGTCGCTCGTCGGACCGAGCCCTCCGATAGCAAACCATACGATCTTGTGTGCGGCCAAGGTCGTCTTGAAGCCTTCATGGCGCTCGGCCAAATTGAGATCCCAGCCATTGTGAAGGAAGTATCGAGGGAAGAATGCTTCCTGATGAGTCTGGTCGAAAACATCGCCCGGCGCCAAGTCCGCCCATTGGAGTTGCTGCGCGAGATCGACAGCCTGAAGTCCCGAGGCTACACCACAACCGAGATCGCTAAGAAGATTGATGTTGCCAGGAGCTATGTTGTAGGAATCGAACATCTGTTGAAAAACGGCGAAGACCGTCTACTTCATGCCGTCGACAAGGGACGGATACCATTGTCGGTTGCAATGCAAATCGCGGACGCCGACGAGGACGGTATTCAGCGAGCCCTGTGCCAGGCATACGAAGACAAGACACTTCGCGGCCGCAAACTTCTTACCGTGCGCCGCATCATAGAGTTGCGCAAAGCCAATGGAAAGCTTTCGAACCAGGGTGTCCGACGAAGAAACGACGGGCTGCAATCGGCCCAGTCACTGATCCGTGTTTATCGTCAGGAAGCCGATCGACAGAAGTTGCTCGTGAAGAAGTCGCAGCTGACTGAACACCGTCTGCTCTTCATCGTATCTGCTCTGAAGAACTTATTCCGTGACGAAAACTTTATCACGCTGCTTCGCGCTGAGGGGCTAGAGACACTGCCAGCCTACTTAGCGGAAAGAATTCAGATCGCCGAAAAGGTTTGAAAATGGCTAAGCAAGTCTCCATCGCCTTCAACCCCCAAGGGATAATTGTGCCGATCGCAAGTATCCTGCCACTCAAGCAAGTAAAGTTTGTCATGCGGTCCAGCCAGAAATACCAGCAGGTGCTTTCTTCCGTACGCGAAGTCGGCATCATTGAACCCTTGATCGTGTTTCCACATAACGACCAGTCAGACGCATATCTATTGTTGGATGGCCACGTGCGGCTTGAGGTCTTGCGGCAGATCGGTGAAACTCATGCACGTTTGATCGGCGTCAACTATTCGTTCCCTTAGACGGCAACTATTTCTCCCTATCAACGACATTTACCGCCATCACTTCCCAGCGACATCTATAGTCGCCTTCGGTGAGCCGACCGGAGGCGGAG
>JBEKNL010000152.1:0-7411 GCA_049522855.1 Candidatus Korobacteraceae bacterium | reverse complement strand
CGATTGACCGATTCATAGCCGCATACAACAAAACCGCCACGCCCTTCGAGTGGACGAAACGCGAGATTCGCAATGTGCATCCCCATTTATCTTACGCTAATCTACGCAACTAAGTACTAGGTCGGCTCCACGATTGGAGTATCCGCTCGTACGGGTAGTGCGGCCTTCAGGGTCTGTCAGAACTGTGCCGTCCCTGAAGGGACTCGCTATTATTTCCCATCTTACCCAGCACTCCGCCTGCGGCTGCGTGCTGGGCTAAGCTGTTTCGCGCCTACGGCGCTGGATTTCCGGTCGACAACTTCCAGTGGCAAATATCAAACTCGGTTCTTCCACACCCTAGGAAGGCCCGCACTACCCGATCTACCGCCTCTTTTGAATCGCTCTAACTGTGCGGGTCGGGCTGATGCTTGGTCCCCGCCGGCCAATAGACAGGCCATCCGCGCTCCCGCGCAATCTGCTCCAGATCGTCGTTGGGATTGACGCAGAGAGGATGCTTCGCCATCTCCAGCATGGCTTGATCGTGTATCGAGTTGCCCAAGGCCACGTCTACAGATTGGCCAATGTGTTTGCGAATTGCCACCACTTTCAGTTCGTCCGTCGGAACCCGAACCAGGCGATCGCTGGCGCATCCGCGCTCCACCTGAACGCAGGCTGCCAGCACGCGCTGGCGTGCAATGCTGAATTGCCTGGCGGCATGTTCCACCAGCCAGTTGTTGGTTGAGGAAACCGCCCAGAGAGTGCACCCTTGCGCCGCCAGCCGGCGAGTCAGCTCTTGCATCTCCGGAAACACCCGCGGGCTGACGACCTCGGTGAAAAACTCTCTTGCCGCCCGCCGTAACAGCCGGCAGGAGACGCCACGATTCATGGTGACCATTTCACCGCATATTTGTTCTTCGTTGACTTTGCCCGCCTGGTACTGCTTGTAGCGTGCCCGCGCCCACTGGGCAACCTGGCGGCTGACGATGCCGCGCTCCATCTCCCAATAGAAGAAGTCGGCCCCGGCGTCGCCACTCCAAAGCGTTCCGTCGCAATCGAAGACCGCGATGGCCGGCCGCAGCGCCAGTACTGACTCAATAAACTGCAAAGCTGCACTGGGGCAGTCGGTTGCACTCAAAACTGCTTCTCCGAGAAGATGATGTCCGATCGCGACAGGCGTTCATAATCTTCGGGCGTGTCAATGTTGGCGATGGCTCGCACGTCTTCCACCGGCAGGTACTTCATGTGCCGTTGATGCTGGTGCTCGAGATCGCGGGCGGTCGCGTCCAGCGGAGCGCGGAGGAAGGCTTCGATCAGTTCCCGGCCGATCAGGATGGGATGTCCATGCACTCGCTCCGCACCACGTTGGACTTCGGGCACGACGGCCCATACCTCTGGATCCGCGCTCAGGAAAGCGTCGTGCAGTTTTTGCAGCGTAGCGGGCAACACCGGAGGGCGATCCGTGAGTGCGAGGAAAGCGGCATCGCGCCCGTGATTCAGCACTTCCCGTACGCCCAGCCGCAGAGAACTGAACTGCCCCAACTCGGGAGTGGGATTCACCACCAGAAACGCTCCGTGCGCGTAGGTTACCGGCCCAATGGACGCTGCGTTCTTCCCGGCCACCACGATGACCAGATCGGTCATGGGCTGCAACAGATCGATGGTAGCTCCGAGAAAGGTGTTGGCAACCGGCGTTCCTTCGGCCACGGGTGGCCACGGCAGAAGTGCTTTGTCACGGCCCATGCGCGTGGAAAAACCGGCCGCCAGGACCACTCCGCAAATACTGGGAGACATCGCCATGCCACGAAGATATCAAAGGGCAGTTGCGGAAACCAGCCAATACCGCGGCGATGCCGTTATACTTTGCAACGACGCGATTGCTTTCGCATCGAACCTGCATGGCGAGCCGGACACAATCTTTGAGCGAACAAGACCTGCGGGACCTGGGCTTCGGCTCGGTGGTGTCGCGGGAAAGCCGCCAGCGCCTGCTCAATCGCGATGGCAGTTTTAACGTCGAGCGGCGCGGCTTGCACTTCTGGTCGTCGTTCAGCCTGTATCACGCGCTGCTGACCATGCCCTGGTGGCAGTTTCTGCTGGCCGGCATAGGATGGTATGGCTTGGCGAACACCGTGTTTGCGTTGGCTTACGTTGCTTGCGGTCCTGCCGCCTTGGCCAGCACCACTCCCGGTATCGAGCAGAATGCGTTCTTACGCGCGTTCTTCTTCAGCGTGGAGACGCTCTCCACCATCGGCTACGGAAATGTCGTGCCCACAGGCGTGGCCGCAAATGCGGTGGTCACCATGGAGGCGCTGGCTGGACTGGCCGGGTTCGCCATCGTAACTGGACTTCTATTCGCGCGGCTTTCGCGGCCCACGGCGAAGGTGCTATTCAGCCATCATGCTGTCATTGCGCCTTACCGCGATATCACCGCGTTCGAGTTTCGGGTGGCCAATGCGCGTTCCAGCGAATTGATCCAGGTCTCCGCCATCGTGCTGCTCAGCCGCTTCGAACAGATTGGCGGCGTGCATACCCGCCAGTACTACCCGCTGCCGCTGGAGCGAGACAAGGTTGTATTTCTCCCCTTGACCTGGACGGTCGTGCACCCGATCGACGAAACCAGCCCGCTACATGGGGAGACGCGGGAATCAATGCGCAGATCGCAATCGGAATTTCTGGTGCTGCTCAGCGGTTTTGACGAGATATTCTCAACCACCGTCCAGACGCGCACGTCCTACACGCCCGACGAGATTATCTGTGGGGCGCGCTTCGCCAACGCCTTCATGCTGGATGCCGCGCAACAGTTTACCGACGGCGCTGGCAGGAACAGGAAAGTTGCGGTGGACATGCGCCTGTTCGACAAAGTGGAACCGATCGATCGTGCATTAAATCGTTGATTATCCGCAGTCAAGGGGATTTCTATAGTGCGAATAATCCCGTGGCTTTCTGCCAAAATTGTGGTTCTTCGCTTCGCTCAGAATGACAGCGCGAAGATTGACTCACTCACTCGGCACGCGCTTGTGCCACTGTGTCGCCTGCTGGTATGCGTGAGCGAGGCGCAGGACGGTCGCATCGGCTCCGGGCTTGCCGGAAATTTGCAATCCCACGGGCAGTCCTTCCCGCGGGAATCCGCATGGCACCGAGACGCTGGGCCAATAGAGCACGCTGAAGGGCGAAGTGTTGCGCAGCAGGTATTTCGTCTCGAATGACCGCAGCTCATTGATTCCCAGCGACTGGAGCTCCGAAATTTGCGGCGCTGCCACCGGCACCGTCGGCGTGACCACGACGTCCACCTGCTGGAACAGCTCTTCGGCCCGGTTTCGCTCAGTGTGCAGGATTCGCCAGTCGCGAATGTAATCGGTCGCGCTAATGCCGGCGCACTTCAGAACTCTAGGCAGAGTCTGCGGCTGGTAGAGCTCTGGAGTCGTGGTCACCATGGCTTCGTGATACTCGTAAATCTCGGCGTTGAAAATGGTGCGGTGTCCACCGGCCTCGAGCTCCACATCGGCAACCTGCGCCACCAGGGTCTTGATGACTGCGAGCGCCTCTTCTACGCAGGCAGCCACCTCGGGCTGGAGGTCGTCGAAGAAATTCTTGCGCGCAACTCCGACTCTCATCCCGGCCACGCTGTCGTCGAGCGCGGCCCAATCGTTTGGCGCGGAAGAGCCTGCATCAGCTACCAGCGCGCCGAGCAGAAGCGCCGCGTCGCGCACCGTGCGTGTCATCGGCCCCGGCGTATCGAACGATGTGGAGAGCGGCACCACTCCTGTGCAGCTCAGCAAACCCGCGCTGGGACGATGCCCGACAATCCCGCAAAGCGTCGCGGGACAGCGAATCGAACCCGCCGTGTCGGTTCCGATCGCTGCGACACAAAGCCCCGCCGCAACCGCTGCCGCCGAGCCTGACGAAGATCCTCCTGTGATGCGTTGCAAATCCCAAGGATTTTCCACCGGCCCAAACGCACTCACAATGCCGCTGCCGCCAAACGCGAACTCGTGTAGGTTCAGTTTGCCGACCAGCACGGCGCCCGCCTGCTTTAACTGGCGGACGAGTTCGGCGTCTTGCGCCGGGACCCGATCGCGGAACTGATTGCTGGCCGCCGTGGTGCGAACGCCCGCCGTATCGAGCAGATCCTTCAGGCCAATCGGAATGCCGTGCAGGGGCCCTCGCCAGTGGCCCGCCGTGATTTCCGTTTCAGCCTGCCGCGCCTGCTCCAGCGCCAGCTCCGCCGTGACGGTGATGAAAGCGTTCAGAGTGGGATTCAGCCGCTCGACGCGCGCCAGACATGCGCGAGTGAGCTCCCGCGGAGAAAGTTGCCGGGTTCGAATCTGTTGCGCGGCTTCGGTGAGGGTGAGCATGAGATTCGTTTACTCAAACTCCTTCAATTCTCCCGGATTACGCTTTAACTGCCAGCGCCAGAAGAAATAGAACGGCGCGCCGAGAAAGACAATCGCAATGCCGATCAGCGTTTCTTTAGGACGCGTGACCACGGAGTTGAGCGCCCAGGCGCCCGCCACCAGCACGTAGAGAGCCGGCAAATAGGGATAGCCGGTGCAGCGATACGGACGCGGCAGATCGGGGTGGGTGCGCCGCAGCACGAACAGTCCCGCCACCGCCGCCGTGTACGACAGCACCATCATGAACATCACGTAGGTGTAGAGCTGATCGAAGCTGCCGCTGAGGGCCAGCACCGCCGCCCACGCGCTCAGCGAAATCAAGCTGAAGGCCGGGGTGCGGTAGCGCGGATGCACGCGTCCCATGGCATGAAAGAAGGCCCCGTCGCGCGCCATGGCAAACGAAACCCGCGCGCTGCTGAGGATGGCGCACGACATCGCTCCGAAGCATGAGAGTGCGATCACCGCGCTGAGCCAGCGCGCGGCACTGCCTCCTAAGAGCACAGTCGCAGCGGCGTGTGCGACGGTCTCTTCCTTGGCCACGGCGGTGATCGGCAGGGCATAAAGATAAACCGCGTTCACCGCCAGGTAGATGACGCCGACTACCAGCACGCCCATCACCATGGCACGCGGCAGCACGCGCTGCGGATTCTTGATTTCGCCCGCCACCCAGGTGATGTAAACCCAGCCATCGAACGCCCAGAAGACGCCGATCAGCGCGACGCCGAAGCCGGAGATCATGGCGCCCAGCGACATTGGTTGGCTGGATGGAATGCTGACTGCGTAGTTCGACCAATGGCCGTGGCCAATCGCAAGGCCGAGCACGATGAAGAGCGCGATGGCCGCGAACTTCGCCCAAGTCGCGACGTTGATCAGCGCCGAGCCGCGCTTCAGGCCGAGCACGTTGATCGCGGTCAGCAGAACAATCGCGCAGATGGAGACCAGGTGCCCGCGGGTCAGCGTCCATCCAAAAATCGTTGCGACTGGAACATGGGCGGATGCCACGGGGAGCACCGCTCCGAAGTATTCGGCGAAGCCGACGGCGAGCGCGGCGATGGTGCCGCTCTGGCCGACGGTGAAGATCATCCATCCGTAGAGAAATGCCGGGAACTCGCCGTAGGCCTCGCGCAAATAAACATATTGCCCGCCCGCCTCGGGAAACATCGCCCCCATTTCGGCGAAGGCGAAGCACGCCAGCAGCGAGATCAGCCCGCCCGCCAGCCACACTCCGAGGAAGAACCAGGGCGTGCGCACGGCGGAGGCAATCGGTCCAGCAGTGAGAAAGATGCCGGAGCCGATGATGCCGCCGGCCAGCAGCATCACGGAATCAGTCAGCGAGAGGCCGCGCACCAGCGAGGGCTCGTGATGGGCCGCGACGGCGGGCTGCGCTGTGCTGGGCTGCACCATGAATCAGCCGATGCCGAGGTCTTCGGGCATTTCCAGCGGCGTGCCGCACACCCGGCAGATCACCGCCGAGCAGTCGCCGCGGGTGAGCGGGTCGTCCACCTCGCGCGCGCAGTTGGGACAATACAGTTCCGGCGAATGCGCCGAGCCGTTGGTGGGTTCGGGAGTTTGAGCCATCGGTTCCGGAGACTGTAGCAGATGGGTCAGCGGAAAAACAATTCGGCGGGTTGGTAGTGGCTTCAGTTTTCCGGATTGCCGACCACATGCCCAGAACCGTTCTGATTTGGAGCGGGTGCAACGAGCATGCATGGCCACTTCGATTGAACGGTGGTTGGTGTAAAGGGGATTTATCGACCACCAGGTTTTCGAGCCGGCAATTTAAGCGCAGGGCGAGTCTTCACTTCCTGACTTATCTCAAGCCAAGTTCGCTATCGTACTGTTGGATGACCCCGTAGCACTCGCAGGCAGCGTCTTCAAGTTTTTTGCGGTGCACGATCTTCACTGCACCACGGGTGTACTCGATGAGCTTCTTCCTCTGCAAAACACCAGCCGCCAAGCTCACGGTAGGCCTATCTGTTCCTAGCATGGTTGCGAGAAAATCATGAGTGATGGGCAGCGATCCTGAATCCACTCTATCCTGAGTCATTAGCAACCACCGCGCAAGGCGCTGCCCAATATCGTGCAGCCGATTACACGCGGCTGTTTGCGCAACCTGCATGCCCCGAACTGCAGCATAGCGGCCCAGCATCAATTGAAGGTGGGGAGCGGATTCCAAAGTGTTTTGCAAAGCCCCGATCTCTACCCGAAACCCATCCCCCGTGATTTGTACCACCGCTTGAAACGGACTCCTGCTCAGGCCAACCGCCGCCAGGGTCCCTGTAAAGCCTTCTTTTCCAACTATGCCAGCTTCGGCCGTTTTTCCATCTTTCATTACGACTACAAGAGAAATCAAACCGCGATTCGGGAAGTATGCAAATTCCAGCTTTCCACCCGCCTCGTGAAGGACCAGATGGTTTGGCAAGCTGACGTATTCGAGATGGGGACGAAGTGAGCTGTAGTCGCTATCGGAGATTGATAGAAGGATTATGTTGCTGACGGGTTTCCCGTCGGTATTCGTCCGCTCGCCGGACCGCGCGACCACGAGGGCTAGTCCACTCCCGCATCTGGGATGGTTTTCGGTTCTGGTTTGTGGCACGCAAAGACCTCCAAGTTGTCACGACACAGGAACCCTGCTTATTCGCTCCACTCGGAAAATTATACAGCGTTCCCCCAAACACAACGCTTCTGTAGGGTGTCCTACGTTGGCTTTACCGCTGGTACGCGCAAGTATCGCGACGCACGAAACGTGACCCACGCTTAAGCGATTCTGCCACTTCAAGAGAAGGCCCCGAAATCGGGTATGCGAACGAACAAGGATCTTCTTCGTATGTAAGATGCCCAACCGACCATCAAAATTGGCATGTGATATTACCGCAACAGGGGGAAGTAATATGGGTCCCCGTGGTTATCGCCGATCAAGATAACCACGGGAATTCCATTCTGTTTCAGCGCCTCCAACCGGTCTAATGTCGAAGTGCCAGCGCTGCCCTTTCGGAGGTATGAAATGAGCGCCAGGGGCATTCCAACCCGCAGCCAGGGCC
>JBEKNL010000151.1:0-10314 GCA_049522855.1 Candidatus Korobacteraceae bacterium | reverse complement strand
CCGTCCCCTCCGATTTAAGCCGCCGTAGCGTCAGGTACGCCGTAAGGACTTCCAAACAGACAAAAACACTAGCCAGGATGTGCACCAGGACAAATCCGGGCTTGAATCCCATCCACAGAAAAGCAGATATGAAGTAAGGATTTAGTGGCCCCGAGGATCCGGTGTCACCGGATAACCATGGCCTCGGATCAACCAGGAACTTCATGGCCTGAATGAGAAACTGACTTTCATCCATATTCAGTTCGCGCGGCACCAGAGCACTTGGCAGGCGCAGCAAGAAGACGCACGCCATCAGCAGCGCAACCGTGACCGCAGGAGAAGGAAGGTGAAATCTGGAGGGCCGCCCGAGCCTGGTTTCAGTTGCTGAACTCGCATTGATGGCCGAAGAGGCGGACATGGGAAAGTAATTTCACCCTGCCACTGGAGGAACTGAGTAATTATATTAGACGGTTATTTGCGACTGTGATACGGTCAAAAAAACCGGCCAGTCGAAAGGGACACCTTGCCGCACCCGGCAGATGCGCCGTCAGGAACAGCCCCGCCCGCCGCCCGCGCCTCGTGGACCGGCCTGGCGGCCAGCGTCTTCTCTTTCCCGGTTACGTGCGTGTTTCTGCCCGCAGTAGCGCCCTTTGGTTTTCTGCGCGACTTTCTGCCTCAAGTTTTTCTTGCCACCGCGGCCATGTTTCCCGCTGGCAAGGAGCATACGACTGTTGCCAACGGCCCCTGCTCCGCTACCGTGATCAGAGCTTGCTTAGTTCCACATTGGATTCAACAATGACCTTGCCCTCTCCAGTACTGCCACATAACGGACAAGGGCGGGATTCCCAAGTAAGGTTCATAGCGAGGATTGATCATGCTTCGTGTCGCCGGCTCGGTGCGCGATTACGGTGTATCCGAGGCAATCATTTCCACCGCGCCCGAGGAGCGAAACATTTGCGAGGGCCGCAAACAAAACCAGCGCGGGTGCGAGGCAGACACCCAAGATTCGCATTAGCCACGTCAGTATCGCAGTGGAGTTGTTTGTGGCCAGCAGCGGCAACACTAGTGCCATGATTTTGTAACACGCCACCGTTCCTGAATTCCCTCTGGCATAGACACGAACGCCGGCAAATCCGGCTTCTCGTAATAAGTAATCCATCCCGGACGGCGTGAAGCGCCAGTAATCGTAAGGGACAAAGTGCCATCGAGCCGCGAAGGGGACAGTGAGTAGAATGGTTCCCCCAGCTCGCAAACTTCGCGCAGCTTCTCCAAGGAACTGTTTCGTATCCAGTACATGCTCCAATGTCTCGGTACAAATGATGAAATCTATCGAGGCATCCTCAACCGGCCAGACCTCCCCTCGGAAGTAGCGAGTATCAGGTGCTTCGTATCCAAAATGGGATTTTGCAGCCTCCGTATCAATTGCCATGTAGGTCGCATCAGGATGGACCAGCGGTCGATAAGGCTGCGCACCCGATCCGACGTCCAAGACTCTTCCGCGAACATCAGGTAGCACCGCCGCCAAGTCCCGCCATACCGATCCGGCCTGAATATCAAAAAACCGCCGCAATGGGGCCAGCGACCGCTCCCATTTGCCCGCTGCTGGGTTTGGCAATAGCGGTGGGCGCCATCTCTCGGGAGGAGTCTCAACCATGTTCGTCCGCCTGCGCCAATAGTTGCCGACATCCGACATTAGATCATCTACTATCTATGTTTCTGGCTCTGAGATGTGACTCGGACCTCGCCGTCTCTGATAACACTCCGGCGAATGAAGTGAGGACGCTGTTTCACCTCTTCGAAAATCTTTGCGAGATATTCGCCGACTACTCCGATCGCGAGCAGGTTCGAAGACCCAAAGAAAAGAACTAAAACCAAAACGGTTGCGAAGCCTTTTGGCGCAAGGCTTGGAAACAAGAGTTTCGCAACAACCTGGGCAACCATCAAAACCACCGAGAGCGCGAAAAGAAAAAGGGCAGAAGCACTGAGCATAGTTAAAGGAACGTAACTGAATGACAAAATGCCCTTTTTGGCCCAGCCAAGGTTTTTCCAGAAGCTGTTCGTGGTAACACCAAACATACGCTCCGGCCGCACATAGTCAACTCCGGTCTGACGAAAACCAGCATAGGCACGTACTCCCCGCAGAAATAGGTCCCGTTCAGGGAACCGCAGAATTGCTTCCACAACTCTTCTGTCCAGCAAAGAACAGTCCCCAGCGTCGTGCGGGATTTTAAGATATGAAAAGTAGTCAAAGGTTCGATAGAACAGTTTGTAAGCGACCTGCATGAACCAGGTTGCTTCGCGTTTCACCCTTCGACCATAGACTACGTCGTAGCCTTCTCGCCAGTGTGAAACAAACTGTTCGATGATTTCTGGAGGGTCTTGCAAATCACCGTCAAACAATACGCAGGAATTCTTGGAAGCCACCTCCATCCCACTCCTAAAAGCGGCCTGCGAACCGAAGTTCCGAGAGTGCGAGATACCTAAGACGCGGCGATCGTTGCGCGAGATCGCGCGGATCGCCTCCTCGGAGTTATCGGGGCTGCAATCGTTCACAAAGATGATTTCATAATCGATATTCAACTTTGTGAACGTCTCTTTCAGCCGCTCGTACATGATGGGTATTGCCTGCTCATCTTTATAGCAAGCAATGACAGCCGAAACACTGTGCTTTGTATCGAGGCCGAACTTCTTCGAGGACTGCCAATAGCGCTCCTTTTCCACAATCGTTCGGTACCATTCAACCGTCAAACCCAACCCTTTGCGAACCGGTGTTCGTGCCTGCCATCCGAAGCGTTCGGATACTTTCCTTGCATCCGAGTAAGGTCCCACTCACGGTTTGGCATCGTGTAACGCGGTTCCTGCTTAAGTCCGAAGAGGTCGCGTGCAATGCCCGCCAGATCTCCGATCGTCGTCTTTGTGCCAGTACCAATATTAAGAGACTCACCGAAGTCTCTATCATCAATGTCGCCAGCAATGGTGACGAACGCGTCCGTTACATCGTCAACATAAACGAAATCACGCGAGACTCGCGGATCGACCAGCTCAGGGTACTCACCGGCAAGTCCGGAACGGATGAGATTGGGAATCAGGCGCGAAGAGTCTTCCAAAGGTCCGTATACCGAATAAAGCCGCAGGTTGACGCAGGGCAGTTTCCGCTTTTTCCCAAAAAAGTGGATGAGGTTGGCAGTTGCCGCTTTAGAAACGGCATAGTGGCTATTCGGGAACGTCGGCGAGTCCTCTCGGGGACCGGAGGCGTTATCTCCGTATTCGGACGAACTGCCCGCGTGAACATAGCACGCAATCGTTCGGCGTTCAAGGCGGCTCAGCAGGCGGCTTATCAGATTGAAGTTGGTCTCATAAATCAATCCTGCATCGGTCTCAAAGGAATAACCCCCGTAGCCCACACAGTCGAAAACCGTCCGCGGCTTGACATTATCGAGCATTGCATCAAGGTTCGAATCGACGAGCAGGTCTGTGACGATTATGTTTTCGCTGCGCAGGTCCTCCAATCGCCATGCGGGCAATCGGCTTGCGGTGCCATATACATCGTCGCGGTAACGTGACAGGGTTCGAAGCAGGTTGGCCCCAATGAACCCGCTTGCCCCAAGCACTAGCATCGGGCCTTGCAGGCGCTTGACTTTCGCTTCGAGGCTCAATTTCCAAGACTCCGACATGGCATTAGTCTGACGGTCATATCTTGCAGACGGTCATATCTTACAGATTGAAGCAACAATGGCGGCCGGATCCAAACCGCTTTCTGCGCGATGAAAGCGTTGCGAGCCGTACAGGCCCGACACGTAGCCACGCGCGTAGTAATGAGAGAAGCGACGGGGAGCAAGCCCCATCGCAGCCAACTGGTAAGACAAGATTTGTCCCAGTCCACCGGCGGCCGTGTGCTCCTCAACAACGACCAGGTGCTGCGATCTCCTGATGCTGTCCAGCAGGGCCTCCGGTAAAGCCTGCGTTGGCAATTCGCTAAGCAACCAGAGGTCAGGGCGGTGGGCCTGAGACATTGCAGATGCGACACGAAAGAGGCCGCCCGCAAGCGGTCCTAAGACAACCAATGTTGGTCCATCACCCGCCATGAACTTGCGCCAACAGGAATACGCCGGAATGGTGCACTCCGCCGGTCGATCTGCCAACCCCAGCCTCAAATAGGCCGGCTTATCAAGCTGCATCAACAAAGGTACCATCGCAGAGACATCTTCATCAAAAGCCGGCACAAAGACCCGCAGGTTGGGTAGCGTCAATAGGCAACCATAATCTTCCAGGGCATGATGGGTGCTTCCCATCACCCCATATCCGTAGCCGCCGCCATTACCCACCAATACTACGGGAAGCTTGTGCAGGCATACGTCATTACGAATTTGTTCGAATGGGCGAGCATAAACGAAGGGAGCGATGCTATAGACCCAGGGTCGCAGCCCCAGCTTTGCCAGTCCGGCCGCCACCGACACCATGTTCTGTTCCGCTACCCCGGCATTGATGAAGCGCTCGCTTAGCGCGTCCCGCAGGGGTTCCAACGCCTTAAATCCGAGATCGCCCGTCAGAAGTACCAGCCTCGGATCCACCGCCTGCGAAACTAATGATCGGCAGAAGACATCTCGCACGCTTGTTTCACCTCGTTACAGGCCAGCTCATATTGTTGCGCGCTCAGAGGCAGATAGTGCCACTCCATCTGGTTCTCCATAAAGGACACTCCGCAGCCCTTTATGGTTTTTGCGACAACAGCAAGAGGACGGGAATGACCTTGGTTGACGGCGGCATGGATGTCTTGTATAGCGTGCCCGTCAACCTCGAGCACGTCCATTCCGAAAGCACGGAATTTTTCTGACAATGGCTCCAGGTTGGCTACTTCGCGGGTGGTTCCAAAACCCTGCAAACCATTGCAATCGACAATCATGGTAAGATTGTCCAGTCCGCGATGAGTTAGAAAGATCAGAGACTCCCAGCACGAACCCTCGTTCCACTCTCCATCGGAAGTCAGGCAAAAGACCCTGCCAGCTTCGCCTTTCAGTTTCTTGCCCAGCGCGAGTCCACACGCGAGCCCAAGGCCATGTCCGAGGCTGCCTGTCGCAAAAACAATCTCCGGAATACCAAACGCAGGCGGATGTCCGGAAAGACGGGTGCCCTCCTTATGGAACTGCCGCAGGTCGTCGTCCGTCAGCGCTCCTATTGACCACAGAGCCACGTATAAAGCACCCGCACCATGGCCCTTCGACAATACAAAGAGGTCGTCTTTACGCAAAACAAAATGATACAAACAAAGGAGAATATCCAGAGCTGAAAGATTCCCCCCCAGGTGCCCGACGCCGCTCTCGTAATGCATTTGAAGCAACCGAAGCTTTGCTTTACGGCGCAGGTCGCCAGTCGAGGCAACATCCATGTTCGCCAATCCTGAATTTCTCACGAAGCCTCGTAGCGCACAGGTCATCACCTTGTTATTGTTATTGGCATTGCTTCGGACGCGAGGCGCAATGCCTTTTGTCTTAGTTCTTCAGGTATGTGCGTAAAACTGTATCATCGATTGGTCGGTTCGTACCATATTCATGTGGCTATTGGGAACCAAAACGGAATTCTAGCAGGCTGCTGAAAAATCTCTGATTTGCATGAACTCTGTCCTGCTTCGGTCACCGAGTGAAAGGGGAGAGAGTTCGTTTTAGTTTGTTTCCACTATCTGCTGAAGCTTTGTGCATTCAGCAGACACACTTCGGCCCTGGCTTACGCCATCTGTATGGACAGGTTGCGCAGGCGGACCAGGTTGTAGGCTGCGCAAGCGAAGGTGAACACCCAATCCACCTTGAACAACCCGCGATGTCGTACCTTGCGCAGCAGAGCAATGGTCTTGAGCCAACCGAAACATTCCTCGATCCGTTTCCGCTTCTTTTGGCTGATGCGGTAGCCTGCATGACGTGTCGTCCGCTGGTCGAGGGCACTGCCGCCGCGCCGACCGTCATTCTGCGCCACATGCGGTGTGACCTGCATGTGGCGGCACTCGGAGATGAAGTCGGCTGTGTCAAAGCCTTTGTCACCGCCCACGGTCACCCGCTTGGTGCCGGCAATCTGTTCCAGCATCACCAGCGCCGTGTCGCACTCGGCCGTCCCGTTGGCTTCCCACGCCATAGCATTCACGATCAGTCCGTTGCGATTCTCCACTAGCAGATTGCCGCTGTAGCTCAACTTCGCCTCCTTGCCCTCGCCCTTGCGCGCTAACTTGGCCTCAGGATCGGTCTGCGACGCGTGCGTCCGGTTGGACCGCTTCTCGCCATGAAAGTTCACCGTGGGATTGCCGGCATCATCAGCAGACGGCGGGTTCTTGTCATCCTTGCACTGAAAGCTCTTCACGCTGGCCCAGGCTTCCAGCAGCGTGCCATCTACCGTGAAGTGTTCATCCGAGGTTCAGGCCCTTCCCCCGCGCGTGTTCGACCACCTGCGCCAGAAACTGCTTGGCCACCTCGGCTTCCAACAGCCGGTCCCGGTTCTTGGTGAACACCGTCGGATCCCACACCTCCTCGTCCAAATTCAACCCTACGAACCAGCGAAACAACACACTGTAGTCGATCTCCTCCATCAGCAGCCGTTCGCTGCGAATCGAGTACAGCATCTGCAACAACTGCGCCCACAACAGCTTCTCCGGCGCAATCGACGGCCGGCCTTCGCTGGCGTACATACGATCAAACTGCGGCGACAGTGCCCGCAGAACTTCGTCTACCATCGTACGGATGACCCGCAGCGGATGATCCTTCCGCACCCGTGCTTCTGGCGACAAATAACTGAACATGTGGCTTTGCTGATGATCTGTGCCTCGCATGCTGCTTTCTTAGCACACGTGCCTGTGGATTAGGAGTACTTTTTCAGCATCCTGCTAGACTAGGTAAGAGCCTTCGAGAGGATTCTGGATGTGCCGTAGCCATTCTCGAGCGACTGCTCGCCTAATGAGGAGTGTCTCCTGCCACAGACCGGAGCTGCGGCGCAGGAAACCAGAAGTCCGTGCAAGTTTGCTTTTCACGGGCATCGAGTCGGCGAGCGATGCCGCTGATCGAGCAGGAAGGGCGGAGTGGACCCAGATCTGACTGGCAGTACCTACCGGGCGGAGGCAGTCACTACGTCTTTGGCCTCTTCCCAAGCTGCAAGGACGGCGCTCTTTGGCTTTACAGTGTTTTGCAGTGCGTTTCTGTTGTTTCAAGTGCAGTTGATAATCGCAAAATATATTCTTCCATGGTTCGGCGGCACACCCGCTGTTTTTACCACCTGCATGCTGTTTTTTCAGATACTCCTCTTGCTTGGCTACTCCTACGCTTATCTCATTGATGGCCGGCTGAGTCCTCGCGCCCAGGCGGTCGTTCATTCGATGCTGATCATCATCGCGGTTGCGCTGCTGGCATTGCGGCTATCAACCTGGGGATCACCGCTTCTGCCAGATTCCAATTGGAAACCAACGAACAGCGGTCAGCCTCTGCTTCATATCGTCGGCCTTTTGCTCGCTAGCGTGGCCTTGCCCTATTTCTTGGTCTCCACTACCGGTCCACTGTTGCAGGCCTGGTACGGCCGCGTTTGCCGGGATACGCCGTATCGCCTTTATGCCCTTTCAAATGCGGGTTCCCTTATCGCACTAGTTAGTTACCCTGTTGTTGTTGAGCCGCTGCTGCCTCTGAGGGTCCAGGCACAAGTCTGGGGTCTTGGCTTCCTGCTGTTTAGTGGTGGCTGCATCGCTACTGCGTCGCGAACGGCTCGAGAAGATCAGCCAGAACCGCAGGAATTCCAGTTGTTGGACATGCCGCCACAGTTACCTACTCCCAGTTGGAGCCATAGAGTCATCTGGTTGCTTCTTGCTGCAACTGGGTCGCTCAGTCTGCTGGCGACGACCAATCGGATCTGCCAGGATGTGGCCGTCGTCCCACTGCTTTGGGTGTTGCCGCTGTCTTTGTACTTGTTGTCGTTTGTGGTGTGCTTCTCATCCGATAAGGGGTATTCGCGAACTGTGTGGTCAGCCGGTCTCGGGTTGGCCACGCTACTCGTGTGTTTTGTGCTCTACCATCCAGGTATTAGTTTGGTTGGACAGATCCTCATCTATTCCTTCGCACTATTCGCATCGTGCATGGTGTGTCACGGCGAACTGGTCCAGTTGAAACCCCCAAAAGAATATTTGACATCTTTATTATCTTTTCGTCGCTGCAGGCGGGGCCGTTGGAGGCGTTTTCGTAAGTATCATCGCTCCTGTCCTGTTCCGAGGATTTTGGGAATTCCATCTGAGTGTGTGGCTGTGCTGCCTGTTGTTCTGTCTCATTCTGTTGCGGGACACCGGGTCCTGGATTTATGTCCCGAAGCCATTACTATTCGCGTTCTCCGTGCTTGTGTTGTTCGTAGGACCGGGTCTGGCCATCATTGGTTGGAAGCCGCTCCGGGTGCTGCTTTTTTCCCTTGCGCTGGCCGGGCTGATTGCTCTCATACTTTCCGGGAGCCCCACGGGCACAGGTTCGGTCCGGCAACAAAGGCGAGCCGCAGTGTTCAGCATCTGTTTTACCGCGCTTATGCTGGCCGTAGTTCTGGCATATCCTCCTGTCGTTGTGGGGCATGGTGCAGTTGCAACTACGCGCAACTTTTACGGGGTTTTGACCGTGAAGTCCGATACGTTCGGTGGCTCTCCTGCGCTGACGCTTTATCACGGCAGGATCATTCACGGTCTTCAGTTTCGTGAGGAGACGAAGAAGCGAACACCAACGAGTTACTACGCGCCCCAAAGCGGCATTGGACTGGTTCTAACGAACTATCCGGGAAGAGCGGCCGGAAGGCCCCTTCGCATCGGCATTATCGGCTTGGGAGCGGGGACGGTCGCAGCTTACGGAATCCCCGGGGACCACATGCGGTTCTATGAAATCAACCCGGAAGTGGTTCGGATAGCTTACTCCGGTCCGCAGAGAATGTTCACTTTCCTTACAGACAGTCGCGCCAACGTGGAGGTTGTACTTGGAGATGCGCGTATTTCACTGGAGCAAGAACTCAAGCGGAATGAGATTCAAGACTTTGACGTGCTGATGATCGACGCATTCAGCGGAGATGCAATTCCGGTCCACCTACTGACTCAGGAAGCATTTCAGTTGTATCTCCGGCACCTCAGCAAACCAAACGGGATCTTGGCGTTTCACGTCAGCAACCAGGCACTCGACCTCAGTCCCATAGTTGCGAGGCTTGCCGCAGAATCAAACATGTCGGCTTGGCTGGCGCTTTCGAATCCGGGAATCGCCGGAAGCCGCAGCATGTGGGTGATAACCGCGGCACTCAACCGAGACGGCCCAGTTCCGGGGGCCGAACACATGACCCAGTTCGCGCCAAACTCACATCTTCCGCTATGGACGGATGACTACAGCAATCTGCTCCGCGTACTTCGGTGGTGAAACGGAGTGAGTCTGGAAGGTGTTACTAGCTGTCCGTCCCTTGGCATCTGCCTTGACCGACGCGATCTGGTACAACACCAATCACCGTTGATACGATCCAGCGATGTTCGGATGCGCTGGAGCTGTTCCAGGACCGCCGCGGAGTCCACCTTTGCCGTACTCCTATCCGCCTGAGCGATTCGGTTCTGAATGATCAGCCAACGGAGTGCAACGGACAAATTCTCGTGGGTACACGTGACAAATGGGCCACAACCAGCGGTGCCATCGGCCCATTCACCGATTTCCGCCGCAAGCCCGGCCGCCGTTTTGCTCAGGTATATGGCAGACGTTGCCTTCCGTTCTGCCATTGCCTTGGTGAGTGTGTCGGAGATCACCTTCCGACCAAGCCGATTGGCGATCTCTGGTTTCGATGACGGTCACTGCTGCCTTCTCACCTGGAAGATTTCAGCGCCGCCAACAGGATCGGTTTCGTCCATTCGGGAGCTGTCGTGAGATCGCATGAATTGACGACCTTACCCTTGTCCAGATGAAGAATCAATATTGGTTCCGGAAGGGCGCCGGTGTGAGGGTCTGCTTCTTCGCTGTTGTCGTAAACCCGAAGCTCCGTCAATTTCCGAATCAGTCGGACCAGATTGAGACGACTCCGGTGATACCGTTCACGAATCTTGACCTCGGGAATGTCGTGTCCACCCCTCTCAACTCTGGAGCGCACGCGTGTAACGTGGAGCTCAGGTGTATTGAGGCCAACATACCAAACACGAACCTCAATTCCAGACTCCAAGGCTCTCTCCAGCAGAGCTGGGATTGTGTTGCCCCCAAGGGTCGTCTCGAATGCGAAGTTCAGTCGTTCCGTGATTGCACGTTCCAGCAATCGCTTGCCTTCATGCCATGCGGCACTGTTGGCGTCTTCTTGGATAATGGTTGGATTCGCAGCAAGAAT
>JBEKNL010000150.1:0-7583 GCA_049522855.1 Candidatus Korobacteraceae bacterium | reverse complement strand
TGCCTTCCGCACATGTCGACTGCGTCGGCGTCCTGATTGCATCTTTTCGGAGCTCAATACCCAGCCCACCTATTCCCCTGTTTACGCTTCGCTGTGCACCTCACGATACCCAACGCAAAACTGGTAGTGTTGCAAGTTTCAAATGCAGACAAGTTTGTCGCCGAGCGTCTGTCGTGCGTTCTTAGGCTGCCAAATCGAAAAGGCTGTCGATGAACTGAATCTGAAGAAGAAGATCATCTCCTGCCACCCATCGAGCTTGCCCCTTCCGGATCATGTGGACTGCTTCGTAGCCTTGAATCGTTCGCCGTGCTGCCCGAAATTCTCGGAAGCCCTGCTTGGCGTTCACTCGACGTTTGATGGCTCGATGATCCTGTTCCAGAATGTTGTTCAAGTACTGCACAGGTCGGTGTCGACAGCGGTTGCGCAGCGTCCCTTCCTTTTTACTGTCGGGGATCGCAGAGCTGTATATCGGTGCCAGGTCGGTGTTGATCACTCGAGGTTGGGGATGGGATCGATCGCTGAGTGCCTTGCGAAACAGGCGCTTGGCAGCATCGGCGTCGCGAAACGCTGACAGCAGGAAATCGATGGTGGCTCCCCTGGAATCGATGGCCCGATACAAATAGCACCAGCGACCCTTCACACGGACGTAGGTTTCGTCCACTCTCCAAGACTTGTTTGTCGGCTTGAGATGCTGTCGCAGTCGCTGCTCCAACTCAGGGCCGTAATACTGCACCCAGCGCCAGACCGTTGTGTGATCGACATTGAGACCGCGCTCCTCCAGCAACTCCTCAACATCGCGCAGCGACAGAGAATAGCGAAGATACCACCGGACCGCACAAAGTATGAGGCCGGGTTCGGTTTGCCGCCATTTGAAGATCGCGGGTCGGGTTCCCATTTGGCGATTCTTTCACGTCACCAGCCAGCAACCCAGAAAAGTTGCAACACATCCGCGGTGATGGAGACCGCCACCGGTATCGGAAACCGGTGCAAACCGTCGTTCATGATCAATGCAGCGGTGCCGAGAAGCCCGGGGCAGCTGACTAGCAGGCCCTTCAGCCAGAGGTTGAGCGCCCCGGCGCGTCCCCGGACGACGCCGGCAAGAAAAAACGCGGCCGCCGTGACCGCGAAAAGGACGCGCAGATCGGAGCCCACGAACTGCGAGCGGATGGAGATGCCCACCACGGCAAAGATGGCGATGAGACCCGCAAGCAGGTCAAGCAGGACGCGTCTGGCCGAATCACGCATCGTTCCTCACTGCCATCAGGTTGCTGCTACCCAGTCGCCGCGGAGGCGGACAAGACGGAATGGCGGTGCTGCGAGTCTACTGCGAACCCTTCGGCGGTAACAGCGAAGTTTTCAGGGAATTGTTCTCCGTCTCCCGCCCGAGAGAGAAGTGTCTTAGGGACAGGCAGGCGATCGTACGACGGTCCTCCGTGCCAGACTGTTGTGTCAAGTTAAGGATGCCGGACCTCTGCAGCATGAAGAGTGACAGAAGGCCGCCGCAGTCGTTTGCCATTTTCCCGACCGGTTTGCACCCGGCGTTACGCACTCCAGGATGAGCGATCGCTGGCATACAAACCACACTCTTGTTGGAAGTGAAGATGAGTTTCTTGACCATAGGCCATACGGGAAGCCGACAGCACAGACAAGTGACTTCGAGATGCACCGTTTAGGACCCCTTTGTCACTTGCTGATGAGGCACAGATCACTGCCAAATGTTAGCCCCAAGTGAGAAAATTTCTGCGATGTCGCGGAAGAAAATTCCACGCTCCCCAAGAAGGGCGCGCAAGTATTCGCGTGACCCATGGGCGAGGCTGTGATTTTGGAGACGATTCGAGTTCGCCAGGGTGCACGGCAGGTTGACCGTTGGGGTAATCGGCCTATGACGAGGCGGCACAGTGCGAAGTGCGGATGGAGTTGATTGTTCCAAGGAGATCAAAATGGCAGGTACCAACATTTCGGGCAAAAAGAAAAATCGCTGGGCTGCTGGGGTCACACCCTACGCCGAGATGGGATATTACGATGCGGACTACGAGCCGAAGGACACTGACATCCTTTGCGCGTTCCGCCTGGTGCCGCACGATAGCGTAGAACCCATCGAAGCCGCGGCTGCGGTGGCCGGCGAATCTTCCACCGCCACCTGGACTGTGGTCTGGACCGATCGCCTGACTCCCTACGAGCATTACCAGGCGAAATGCTATCGAGTCGATCCCGTACCCGGCACCGACCAATACATTGCTTACATCGCCTACGACATAGATTTGTTCGAGGAGGGCTCTATTGCCAACCTCACGTCATCGATCATCGGCAATGTCTTCGGCTTCAAGGCCCTCAAATCGTTGCGGCTGGAAGACATGCGGATTCCTCCCCACTATGTCAAGACCTTCCAGGGTCCGCCGCACGGCATCGTGATGGAGCGTGAGTATCTGAACAAGTTCGGGCGGCCGCTGCTGGGCGCCACCATAAAGCCAAAGCTAGGTCTATCCGCCCGCAACTACGGCCGCGTGGTGTATGAAGCGCTGCGCGGCGGGTTGGACTTCAGCAAGGACGACGAGAACATCAACAGCCAGCCCTTCATGCGCTGGCGCGATCGCTACCTTTTCTGCATGGAAGCGGTGAACCGCGCCGTGGCCGTGAGTGGCGAGATCAAGGGGCACTATCTGAACGTCACCGCCGGAACCATGGAGGAGATGTACGAACGGGCCGACTTCGCCCGCGAGTTGGGCAGCGTGATCATAATGATCGACCTGACCATCGGCTACACGGCAATCCAGTCGATGGCTAAGTGGGCCCGCCGGAACGGCGTCATCTTGCATTTGCACCGAGCCGGCCACGGCACGTACACCCGACAAAAGACGCACGGAGTCAACTTCCGGGTGATCGCCAAGTGGATGCGCCTGGCGGGAGTGGACCATATTCACGCCGGCACTGTGGTGGGTAAGCTGGAAGGCGATCCCAATGCGGTTCGAGGCTACTACGACACTCTGCGGGAGAATAAGGTCCCGGTAAACCCAAGCCTCGGTCTGTATTTCGAGCAGGACTGGGCGTCCATGCCTGGAGTGATGCCGGTGGCTTCCGGCGGCATCCACGCCGGCCAGATGCACCAACTGCTCCACTATCTCGGCGAAGACTGCGTGCTTCAGTTCGGGGGAGGCACGATTGGCCATCCGGACGGGGTCGCCCAAGGCGCCACCGCCAACCGGGTAGCCGTCGAGGCGATCATCCAAGCCCGCAATGACGGGCGCGACTACTTAACCGAAGGGCCGGAGATTCTGGAAAGAGCTGCGCGCTGGTCACCCGAGCTGCGCAAGGCGCTGGAAGTGTGGAAGGACGTTACCTATGACTTCGAGTCGACGGATGTGCCGGACGCACTCGCCACGCTTACGGTCTGATCGCAGCACCCGGCTTGATCTGGGTAGTACGGCTGCAAGGACCGGCGCTACGCCGGTTTTCAGCAGTCTGGTGAAAGGACACCAACGATGCGAATCACTCAAGGGACATTTTCCTATTTGGCCGATTTCACTGACGACGAAATCAAGGGCCAGGTGCGATATTGCCTTGTCAACGGCTGGGCTATATCAGTCGAGTACACCGACGACCCCCATCCGCGAAACGTGTACTGGGAGATGTGGGGACTGCCCATGTTCGATCTCACGGACCCCGACGCTGTCATGCGAGAAATCAATGACTGCCGTGCGGCGTTCCCCGACCTCTACATCAAGGTGAACGGCTACGACCGAACCAAGGGCCGGCAGACGACCATGTTGAGCTTCATCGTGCAGCGTCCAAAACACGAGCCCGGTTTTTATCTGGAGAGGACGGAGGACAGGGACCGCCAGATCAAGTACACGATTCGTTCCTACGCGAAAGCCAAGCCGCGGGACAGCGCTGCAACCTAGGACTGAAGGCGTCCTTGTCAGTCAACCGCGAGCGTCGTTTGGGGGCTGCTATGGAAGGGCCAAACGTGGATTCAGCGATCGCGCCCGGGTTAGCCAGGGAGGCGGAAAACCGCCTCGTCGACGTCGGCGCGGCCCATCGGGATTCCAATATCGAGGACATTCTGGGCGAGTTGGACAGTGAACTGGTCGGCCTCAAACCGGTCAAGGCCCGTATCCGGGAGATAGCCTCGTTGCTCCTGGTGGCGCGCTTGCGCGAGAAGATGGAGCTGTCGACGGAGCGCCCCACCCTGCATATGTCTTTCACCGGCCACCCTGGCACAGGCAAAACTACCGTCGCCATGCGGATGGCGAAGGTGCTCCATCATATGGGCTATGTGCGTCGCGGCCATCTCGTGGTGGCCACTCGCGATGATCTAGTTGGACAGTATGTCGGCCACACCGCCCCCAAGACCAAAGAAGTCCTCAAGAAGGCGATGGGCGGTGTGCTGTTTATCGATGAAGCTTACTACTTGTATCGCCCCGAAAATGAACGCGATTACGGTCCGGAGGCGATCGAGATATTGCTCCAGGTGATGGAAAACCAGCGTGAAGACCTGGTGATCATCCTAGCCGGCTATAAGGAGCGAATGGACACCTTTTTCCAATACAATCCCGGCTTCCATTCTCGCATCGCGCATCACATCGACTTTCCCGATTACACGCTTGAGGAATTGTTGGCGATTGCCGAATTGATGGTGGGTCGGCAGAGGTACGCCTTCGACGAGGAGTCGCGGCAGGCGTTCGCAGAGTATCTGCAGTTGCGGATCAAGCAGCCGCACTTTGCCAACGCGCGTAGCGTGCGTAATGCCATCGACCGCATCAAGCTGCGCCAAGCCAACCGCTTGGTAAAGGGTGGCGGCAGCATTGCCAAAGCGGAACTGATTCGCATTGACGCGGCGGACATCCACCAGAGCCGCGTATTTCAGAGGAGTTTGGCCACAGAATGCGAAGCTCCCCCGGCAAAGGAGAGGTCATGACGCAACGACCTATACTCTTGGGCATCGTAGGCGATAGCGCTGCCGGCAAGACCACCATCACCCACGGGTTGACGCAATTGCTTGGCCCAGAGCGCGTCTCGCACGTCTGTACGGACGATTATCACAAGTATGACCGGCAGGAGCGGGCACGGCTGAACATCACCCCATTGCATCCGGACTGCAATTACCTCGATATCCTGGAACTGCATCTGGAGCGCACACACTACGGGCAGTCCATGCTCAAGCCCGTGTACGACCACAGCACGGGCTCGCTGGTGCGGCCCGAATACGTAGAACCGCGCGAATTCGTCATTGTGGAGGGCTTGCACGGCTTCCACAGCGCCACTCTGCGGCAATTCTATGACGTGAAGGTGTATCTGGATCCACCCGAAGACCTGAGGCGCGTGTGGAAGATCAAGAGAGATACCACCAAGCGGGGTTACACCGCCGAACAAGTACGAGCGGAGATGGACAGGCGGGAAGCGGACTCGCGCGAGTTTATTCGTCCGCAGCGCGAATTCGCGGATATCGTCGTCCAGTTCTCTCCTGACCCCGGTGTGCCCCCCGAGGAGGCCGATGCGTGCCTGAACGTCAGGCTCGTCTTGCGTCCCACGATTCCCCATCCCGATCTGAGCTACCTGATCGACAACACTCGCGGCGCGGCGGGCGGCGTCCGCATGCAACTGGGCCGCGACGGCGGCCGCCCAGTAGACTTTCTCGATGTGGATGGCCGCGTTACCCGGGAACAATCGACAAAGCTGGAAGAAGCGATTTGGCAACACTTGCCGGACCTGCGTCCGCTGCGCGCTGACCAGTTCGGCGACTATAACGATCGCAACGAGGTGCGGCACAGCGATCCGCTGGCCATTACCCAACTGCTGCTGACCTATCACCTCTTGCGCGTCCACAGCGGTGACAAGCCCATGACCTTTGCATCCCCGGTGGCGGCACTCAGCCGGTTAAAGTCAGACCCGTCGAAGTCAGACCCGCACCTGGCGCCTGTCGGGAGTGTCACGGAAAAGTGAGAGCCAGGATCACGGACCTTCCGTTTCCTGCGGCTGACGTCGGCTAGAGGCTTCAGGCGCA
The DNA here is from genome assembly GCA_049522855.1 of Candidatus Korobacteraceae bacterium. GTDB lineage: Bacteria > Acidobacteriota > Terriglobia > Terriglobales > Acidobacteriaceae > Bog-257. Next base: position 1,582 of record JBEKNL010000150.1, on the reverse strand, counting down.
AGAGCTGTCTTTGTCAGTCGAGTGTCGAGCGATTGGCGCGGTCATGGTTCAAGCGCCGCCCGCCTCTTAGCCTGCTCAACCACCGCCGATTGCAACCATCCGCGGCGTGCGAGCTCTTCCACGAGCCGAATGTAGGATTCCCGGAAGCGAGCGAACCGGTCTGGTCGGGGCTCGATCACTGCGCGAACGCGCACCATCTCCTTGGCAACATCAGAGACGCGTCGTCCCACGGAGGCTGCCAGGACAGCCATTCCCGACGCGGGCTCGGCGTTCTCAGGCAGGCGAACGGGCCGTGCGAGAATGTCGGCGCGAAGCTGACACCAGTAGCGGCTACGGGCTGCGCCACCCGTCAAGCTGAGTTGACCGCCGATTGGTGCGCCCAGCATGTCGAGGTAATCGAAACAAAGCCGTTCAATGAAAGCCACTCCCTGAAGCAGGGCCGCATAGAGATCAACCTGGTCCGACGGATCGCCGAGCAGAAATCCTTCGGCATCGGGAGCTAGGAAAGGGAAACGTTCACCCCGGGAGACAAGCGGGTAGGCAATGATGCTCGCCGGTTCTCGTTCGGCTGCTTGTGCACCTAACCCGTCGAGATTACTCCCTGGGAATTGCTTTGCGAGGACGGCTGCGCCGGTGCTGGAGGCACCGCCCGGCAGCCAATTGCCGTCGGGAGAGCGATGCGAGTACACGACTCCAGTGGGATCGCGAATCAGTTCTCTGGTCACGCCTTTGAGTACCAGCGTTGTCCCGAGTACTGAATTCCAACTGCCCACGTCCAATGCCCCCGCACCGATCTGGGCGGCGCAACCATCGGTCGTACCGGCAATGATCGGCGTCCCCGCGGGGATGCCGGTCATCTCCGCGGCCTCAGCGCAGACAGTGCCGAGTTGCGTACCCGAGCGCACGACGGCAGGCAAAACCTGGTCAGGCACACCGAGCGCGTCAAGAACCTGGTGCGGCCATGCTTCTCGGACCAGATCGTAACCCGTCTTGAGCGCGTTACTTGAGTCCGATGGGACCTCGTGACCGGAGAACCGGCGGTTGATGAAATCGTTCTGGTGAGCGAGACGTGCACCAGGGATTGCGCTGGGATATTCGCGTAGCAACCAGAGTAGCTTAGGGAGGGCCCACGACGGCTGCATGCGATATCCGAGCGAGGCCCAGACGGCCGCGCCGGCCTCATTCGTACGACGCGCTTCGGCCTTTGCACGCGTGTCGTCGTACATGAGCCCCGGTGTGAGTGCCTTGCCGGATCTGTCGACGAGAAGGATAGTGCCGGAGGTGCCGTCAACGGCCAGCCCTCGGACCGAGGAGGCAGGCAAGCCGGCAAGAGCTGCACGGCTGACATAGACAATTGCGCTCCACCACTCCTCCGGATCCTGTTCGTGCCGGGGACCTGCGCGTCGGCTGGTGAGCAGCTGAGAGCTCTGTCCGAGTACATGGCCCATCTCCGACACTGCCATGGCACGGACACTTTGCGTACCGAGGTCGAAACCAAGCCACATGTTTCCTTCCGCTTCGAAATGCTAAGGCGGTTGGCCGATCCAGGCGCCGGCAACAACGATTCCGAGTCTGGCCGGGG
>JBEKNL010000149.1:0-7834 GCA_049522855.1 Candidatus Korobacteraceae bacterium | reverse complement strand
TCTCCCTCTCGTTTCCGGGATGCTCATAGCGGTTCGAAGACCACGCCATACAAAGCGCTGCTGTCCAAGAAAAGGCCTCCAGCATCGAAACTCGGCGGCGTTTAGTTTTGATGAACCACAGGGTATTACTTTGCACCGCAAGTCACGGCATCCAGAGCGAGTGCAGTAGTGGCCATTTAGGTTCAGAGCCTGGAGTTAAGGAGAGATGCCAAGCTGATCCAGCGCATCCGAAAGCTGCCGATAAACTGGAGCAGGATTACAGGCTTCGGGAGGCATGTGTCCGGCCTGTCGAGCGGCACGCGCTAATCGTGCAAGAACGGCAGGAATCGCCTCCTCCGGAATACTGGAAACCTTTGCACCCCGATAATTACTCAGAATTGCCTGTATGGCTTTGGGAAGCCTCTTGGGATCCACAAGACCATCAGCCAGCAAATACGGCAGCTTCCACGTATGGGATTGTGAATAGTCGCCGACATAAGCAAAACACTCCGCCGGCAGTTCATACTTTGGGTGAAGCAACCGTTCCGAGTCGGCTTGATTGCAAGTAGGGACTGGCGTCGCCAATGGTTCGTCCGGCAGGAGCCGAAGCTGGGCTCCCTCATTTGCTTGGCGCTCTCTCCAGATTCCCTGCACGCTCAACCACCAAAGATCGAGGCATGGCTCGCGCTCCGACAAAGCGGCAAAGACCCGGTCCCGCAGACCGCCATCGGCGATATTCGCGGCGTACAACATTAGGCCATCGCTGATCGCCACGGCTTTAACCCTCTGCTCGTCGGCATAGCGCATCGCCTGCGACAATGCGCTTTCGACGGCGCGACGGCTCCAAGCCAATGAGCCGGGACGCTTCACCTCTATGACGAGCCGCTTAATGCCATGGTCGGTCAGTACGATATCGGCGTGCTCGACCTGATTATTGAAGTCGCTGAGTGGCCAATCCAGTACCGCCGTAAAGAGGTCTTCGAGGATGTTCTCGGCCACCTTTTCAGAAGCCTCGCCTAACCTCCGCTGCTGTTCCAGTCGTTGTTCGCGTTTGTTCAAGAACTGAGGCCAAGCACCCTGCATGCGTTCCGTGCAGCGGCGGTGGGATGCGAGATGCTCCGATTGGTGAGATTCGAGCGCGGCAGTCTCAACCATTGCCGTTCCTCAGGCCTCTCGTCCGTACCATACTCCAGAACACAGCAAATTTGCTACAAGGTCTCACATCGATGCCGACCTGACAGTGTTTAAGTGGGTTGTAGATCTGCACTCGCTAATATTTTTGCTCCGGTGCAGAGTCAGGCGACCAAGTCAGGCACAAACACACAGGTTGCTATGACCTACGTCTTGGCCTTCCGCTCCGCCCACCGCGCCTTCATCATTGCCGACAATTTCTTCCGCATGGCAGCACTCATCGGCTTGCGACCAGTGGTTTTCTTGGAAACGGCCGTACCCTTTTTAGGCCCAGGTTTGCCTTTCTGCTTTGCCCATCGTTGCTTCATAGCCTCGGAGATGCGCTTGCGTGCTGCCGGGCTCATGCGACGACGTTTCTTGCCACTCGCTGGCTTAGCCTGGCTCTTCTTGGGTGGACGACCACGGCGTGCGGGCTGGGAACCGAGTCCCGTAAGAGCTGCAATTGCGTGCTCGATACGGCTAGCTTCGTGTCTAAGTTGTGCCACTATGCTTTGAATGTCCATGTGGTTCCTTTCTTGATTGCGATAACGGCGCTAGAGGAAGCAGAAACCCATGCTTCCGGGCTGGTCTGGTTGCATTCCGAAGATTACCCGGATTGACGCCACTGGTTCTACTGCCCGAGCGTCCCCTTTTAAGATTGGTGCGACCGAGATGGTAGCACAACTCCTGGTTGGGTGGAGTTGAGGATGCTGGTTTACAATGTCCCACTCTTCTCAAACCTCGTACTGTCAAATCTTCGGACGTTGTATTTCGCGAGATTCTGAAAAACGGCTAGCAGATCACTCTCCGGTGAGTACAAACGGGGCCCAGAAAAATGGATTGTCGTAGGGAGGGCTCTGAGTGAACAGGGTTGCTCTCGCTGCCGCCAAAGCCGCAGCTTTGGGCATCCCCTTGAGAACGTTACGATAAAACTCCTGCATCAACACCGCCGTTGAGTTGTCGGAAACATGCCACAGGCTCACGACGGCGCTCGACGCACCTGCTGCTAGAATTTCGGCGTCAGGCGCCAGAATTTCTTCCTCTTGGTCCCCTCGCTGAATCGTCCAGCGTTCGTCGCCCACCTCCAGTAGGCTGTCGATCTCAGTCGACACTATCTTCACGACGATCGGGTGATTGAGCCGGGTGAGAATCGTGAGGTCCGGCTGGGCAGCACCAGATGTGCCAACAATCGGATGCTTGTAGTAGGCTGTTCCCTCCTGTTCGCGCAGCAGCTCCTCATACCAACTCCAAACTGTTTGCGCACAGAGGTCAGAACCGTACGATGGAAGAGTCGGCAGAAAATCCATTTGGCTTCACCAGCACGCTTGAATGGATGGATTGTTACACAGAGGCGCGTGGATTTGAATCCAATTCTCCTGGCACGCTGCGGCAGCAGTACGCTGTTGCGGAGGAATACGGAGCCAGGACTGGCCAAGGCTCGCGTAGCAGCTTTGTAAGTGAGCGGCCAAAGGAATTCAGTACCTGTAGCTGATTCTCGACTCACCGTCTGAGCCCCATGCAACAATTTAGGCAACTCAATGTTACGACCTCCCGCCCCTAGACCCGTGGGTGACCTGCCGATTCACTGCAAAGTAATTCGAACTTGCTGCAACGCAATTCAAACATTCCTGCAATTGAATTCCAACAATTCCATTCATAAGAGCCGATCCAGGCTCCTGTCGCCGTTTAGAATCGACTGCCATTCGAGGCCTAAGGAGTTTTTCGCGACTGTGAGATCGACAGGTTTGCAGTGCACCTGGAGACCGCCCGTGTGATCTTTCGCTGTCATCCCGAACTGGTGCAGCACGATGCGTTCGCCGAGCTCGGTTTCCTGCGGCCGATTGGCAATCCACCCTTGCCCCAAAAAGCTATCCTATGAGGAACGGAGGAAACACCACCATGCAAATTCAGATCTGGTTCACGCCCGCCGTGCCTCGCTCAACCATCTTTATCCACGCCTGGGACCAGAACGGCGGGGTCTGGGACCTCGCCGGAACCCTCGCAGCCAACGGCATCACCTGGGGCTTCGCTCTCTCGGGCACCACCCAGGACCAGCGCGACGTCTCATTCAAATACCGCTTTGCCAACAACGTCTGGGAACCCGACACCTTTACCCGAACCGTCCCGTCTCTGGACGCCACCGAACTCTGGACCGAGGACTACTCCGCGCGCTGCGCCAGCCAAGCCCCTGGCCCTCCCGCCACCTTTCCCACCGTCACGATTAACGCCATCACCGAGCACCGCTTCAACGGAGGCGCGGCGTTTATCTGGGTTCCCCCGAACGCCGGAACCGCAACCAACGAGTCCGCCCGGAACAACGCCGCCGAAACCTCGACCTTCGTTATCCAGTTGACCCCCGCGCTCCAGTCCGGCTTCCATTTCAAACTGGTAAGCGCTGCCGGCGTTTACGAACCCGACAACGCCATCCGCTTCTGGACCCCCAGCGACGGCCCGAATATCTGGGTCAAGAGCGGCGAAGTGAACGTGCAGTCCACGCCCATGACGCCAGTACAGATTGGCGTTGATTTTTTCTCCCCACTCGCCCTCGGGACCCCGAACCTCCGCCTCCAGGACCTGGTCGGCGATTTCGATGACACCATCATTCCGGACACCACCACGACGCTCGACGCCGTCTTCGCCACTTCGCATTACACCATCACCGTCTACACCGGCATCCTCTACAACATCTGGTGGACCACCGAACCGCAATCTCTCATGCGCCGCTTCCGCATCCCGCCCGCCGTCGCCGTAGGGCCCTCTATCGCCGTCAACGGCTACGACCACTGGCTCACCACCCCTCCCACCCCAAATGGAGCCGTGAAACTCATCATCCACCAAAATCCCAATAGTGCCTTCGGCGCAACCGTCAGCGTGCAGGTCGGAATCGGCGATGCGCCCGCGCACCAGATCCTGTCCGCGCCCCGTGCCGCCGACGGAACCTGGCTCGCCCAACTCGACACCTTCCCCGGCGTCCCCTTCTGGGCCACGCTGGTCGGGGAATCGCGACCCGACGGGCCGCTCGATTTTCGTCGCGGCATCATGTCCACGCCCGGCACAACCACGCTCCACACTATCGACGGTGTCGGCGGTGTCAGCGCCTCGCAGCCCGGCAGTTTCGTCGACGCCAACTCCAATCTTCGGCAGTCCCTCATGACCGCCGTCTACGGGCAGAACATCGTGAACGCCGGCGTCTTCGACCCCTGGGAAATGCCCCACGGCTCGAACAAATTCCAGGGACAGGCGTACTTCGTCGTCCGCGCACCCCACGCCGTGAACTGCTCCGTGCTGCTCATGAGTTCACCCAACGCACCGGGAACACCGCGCGACGTAACCACGGTCCCCATGAATCTGACAAACGACCTGCGTTATTGGTGGGCAGCCGCTCTCGAAGACGCCACGCCCCACGGCGCGCTCTATCGCTTCGCCTACTCCGACGGCCGGGAACTGCTCGATCCCACGGGCCTTTACGGAGAAGCGCTCGATCCCGCCTCCCGCTGGGCGCTCGACCAGGGCAGTCTAACCGTACACGCCGGCACAGGCGCGGAAGAATCCTGGTCATACATCGCCGATCTCGCGGTCATCCTTGCGCCCTTCACCAACCGAGCCTGGCAGACGGCCACCTGGGACTGGCTGCTCATTTACGAGATGCACGTCCAGCGCTTCACCCAGCGCAACACGACCGCCACGACCGACTTCGATCAAGTCATACTGGAGTTGCAAAACGGCTATCTCACTCGTCTCCCCGTCAGCGCCCTCGAGTTTCTTCCGTTGCACGAATTCCCAGCCAGCCAGGCGGGTTGGGGCTACAATCCCAGCCTCTTCTTCGCCATCGACTCCTCCTATGGGACACCGCTAGATTTCGCGCGACTGGTCCGTGCGGCTCATGATGCCTCTCGAGCCGTCGTCCTCGACCTCGTCTACAATCACCTGGTCGACTCGCCCTTGCAGGCGCTGGCCCGCGACGTCTATGTCAATGGAGCCACGCAGTGGGGCGACATGGTCTACTTCGCGCATCCCGCGGCCTGTGAGTTCTTCCGCCAAGCCACTGTCTATCTGTTCAGCCTGTTCCAACTCGACGGCTTCCGCTTCGACTCCACCGAGACCATCGTCAACGGCGGACACTACACTGACAGCACTCCCTATGTAATCGCGAAGGGACCAGATGGCAACTACGAATTCGGCGCCGGCAAAGGTTGGGAGTTCCTCGGTATGCTCCGCACCGCCCTGCGCCGCGCCGCGGACGCCGCCGGAAAAGGTTGGCCCTACCTCGTCGGCGAGAACTCCCCCGAAAATCCGCCCATGACCGACCCCGCTACCGGCGTCCTCGACGGCCAATGGCACTTTGACGAAATGTACGCGCTGAACAACGCTGCCATAAACACAGACGATCACGCCTCGGACGTGAACGGCGCCCTCGATGGCTCGGGACGCCCGTTTCAGCGCTCCGTCATCTACGCGGAGAGCCACGACACCGTTAGCGGTCAGGGCTCGACCAAACGCATCGCGGCAACCGAAGCGTGGGGCAACGGAAGGCAGATGGCCAAGGCGATTGGAACAGTGGCCCTGATCGCCGAGAGCATTCCCATGATCTTCATGGGAGAAGAAGCCGGAGAGGACCAGCCTTTTACGTTCGGCAATTCGCCCACCATCCCCGGCTTCACCTTGCGCCTCGATAGCTACGAACAAGCCGGAAGCGAGTTCCTGCAAGTGCTCACCTGGTTTCGCGACCTGATGGGCCTGCGCAACAACGCGTCGAACGGTATCCGTGGCAATGACAATCAGTGGACCGGCCGCGGCGACAAGACCGTCGCTTTTGCGCGGGCCTACGGCGAGTTCTTTGTCATCGTGACCTGTGGCACCAACACCCAGCAGCAGAATCTTGGCTGGTTGAACCTGCCCGCCGGATCTGCCTACAAGGAAATATTCAACTCCTCCTGGCCGCAATATCAGGTCCACGCGGAACCATTGATCTCCAACGGAGGCTATGACGCCCAGCTCTATTCCGGCGACATCATCAACCTCCCGTCCATCGGAGCCGTGATCCTGCAGCGGCGTTGAGGCTTCCTGAGCCGCAGTACACCGGGGGGCTGCCAATCAAGGTACTTTGAAGGGCGATGCTCTTGGCCGCGTTGTCGGCACAATCGCGCCAAACGGTGCGCCGGCCACCGTGACCCGCTTGGACCTGTTTCGGCCAAGATGAACTTACAACTAGCTTCACTTTCCTGCTGAACTTCGCGGACGAACTGCGGCAGAAGGTCCCGGCCTCGAAATGATCTTCACCGTAAAGGATGATTACCGAAGCTTCAATCGGCCGAAACTCGCGTTCTGTTCCCTTGACCTGTTCGCGACAACCACAGACGGCTCAATTTCGACCGAGGCGGTTACGCCGATACAATGGTGGAGTCGGAGCGTGGAGGCGAGAAATCATGCTGGATAAGAGCAGAGTAGATAGGGAGCTCGCGCGAAGGCTTACAGAACACATCCCCGTTGATCGACCAACCTGAATTGTTAGTCGCGGAATCAGTTGGACTCACTACTTTTGACGGCCGACACAATGCTCTTGATCATTCCAGCAGAAGACGGCAATCCGAGGACCTACTTGCTTGAGCAAGCAGGAACTTTAGAGTATCAATGTTCTGGTACTTGCATGTTTCGGCGACGCTCAGCATGACAAGATATTCCCGGATTGATGCCTCGGTGAATTTGCCGTCAGCAAATCTGCGAACTCTCGCGAAGGAATGCATTGCGTGTTCAGCATTATTGTTATTCCATGGCACTCCATCGTAGTCCAAGAAAGTGAAGAGCCTTGTACCGTACTTGCCCATTCGTTCTTGGTACTTCGTTGCGATTGGCGACGAATACCGCGCCTTCTCAACTGATTTGAGTAGCCGGACTACATCATGCCTGTGTTTTCCTAAATGGCGCTGCTTTAGGCCGTACTTATCAACCGTCCCGACAATCTGCTGCAACAGGTGCGAGAATCTCTCCACCAAATCTTTGTATTCAGCGTCAAAGCTGTTGCGGAGCAAGTCTTCATTCATTTCTCGTATAAGATGTATGAGGCACTTTTGTTGGGGGCAATCAGGGGAGTCGTATCCGGTAAAGAAGTCAGAAACGAGAACGCTTTTAAAGCCCGTGAGAAGAGGCCCAAGGAATTGAGCCTTTCGAGAGTCCCGATATTCAAAGTAGACCGCATCCATGCTTGCAAACATTCAGACGTAACCCACGCAACCTTTCAACTTCACCTCGGTCTCGTCAATATGTAGGAGCGGCCCTTTTAAAAGGTGGGTGAGGATGTTGTCGTATACCGGTTGGAGTATTTCTCGCTGGGATGACTTAAAGCGAAAAATCGTGGGTTGCGGGACGTCAAGTTTAAAGATGTCAATTAGAGCCCGGCGGATCCTGCCCAGATTCTGCCCACAGACCAAGTTGTTATATATACACCAGGTTGCAAGCCCGTGTCCATACTTTGGGGCCCGTCCGCCCGGAATGCCCTCCGGAGTAAATAGACTACCGCACTTCGCGCACTTGTAGTTCCACAATAAGTAATCCGTAATCCATTTGTAATTGTTTACCGCGCAACAACACGAATTCCTGATATTGCTGAAAGGTGCGCGCGCGAGTTTTCCGGTGGGACTGAGGGTTGAGGCGGAGAACGATGAGGTGCGGTGAAGTTCAGGGCGAT
>JBEKNL010000148.1:0-7969 GCA_049522855.1 Candidatus Korobacteraceae bacterium | reverse complement strand
ATTCTGCGTAGATGGGTCACAGGGACCTCCTTGTGACCCACAATCTATCTGAGGGCAAAAATTACAAATGCCGGCCCCACCCACGCGGCAGCGTCCGCCGCGCCAGCGGCTTCGTTCTGACGGGCTATTCGGAAGTTGACCCAGCTGGCGAAAACAGGGCAATCCGTAACCGATCCTGAACGGGGAAGCTCAGCCTGGATCGCGTACGACTTGGCGATTTTGCAACAGCTAAGCTCGGCGACGCGGTCAACTTCCGAACAGCCGACTATCCAGGAGCTATCACCACCGTACCTCGAAAGGCGCGGCATCCAATACACGTGCCGTCCGCTGTGGACTCACAGAATGTCGCCGTCACGCTGATCACTAATTTCCGCCCAAGAGATGGTTTGTAACCTTTCCATATCTGTTGGATATTGTCAGTGTGAGCCCTGAAACGATGCTGGGCCAATCAAGAGAAGCTAGCTTTACAGAGCTATATTCGCGCTATGCACGCGATGTATACCGGTTCGCACTTTACCTCAGCGGAGACTCGAAGTTGGCGGAGGACATCACATCCGAAACTTTTCTGCGTGTGTGGGTGACCGACACCCCGATTCGACTGGAAACGGTGAAGTCATGGCTCCTCACCATCGTCCGCAACTTATTCCTCCACGAGCTTCGGCATCTGCGCCGAACTCAAGAACTCCCGTTGGATCTGTGCAGCCCCAATTCCCTCACCGCCGCGGTGCAAGCGAAGCAAGAGTTGGCAAACCTTATGGCCGCCGTCGCCAGCCTGCCGGAAATCGATCGTTCGGCACTCTTGCTGCGTTCCCTTGAGGGCTGCTCGTATCAAGAGATTGCAGCAATTCTCGGCATCTCTTTGGCCTCCGCAAAAGTTAAGGTCCATCGCGCGCGATTGCGCCTGGGCCAGCTTAAGAATAGTGAAGGGAATTTATGACAATTCCAAAGACAGTGATCCGAGACCTGCTGCCTGCTTACGTTGCGGGCGAGGCAAGCCCCGAGTCGTGCTCTCTCGTGGAAGAAGCATTGCGCGAGGATCCTGGATTAGGATCCGAGGTCGAAAATCTGCGAGAAATCCCTTTTCCCCAGGCCGAACCGCCCGCTGATGTCGGTCGCGTGAGCATCGAGCGCACGCAAACGCTGTTGAGAAGGCGCAGTTCGCTGATGGCATTTTCCCTTATCGCGAGCTCCGGACCAATGGCACTGGTCGGTCGGAACTGGACGCCAACGCTGCTCAACCGCCCGGTGTCGTTGTGGATTGCTGCTGCCTGTGCCGTGGCCGCCAGCGTAGGCTGGCTGTGCTTTCTTCGGAGCGTGAATCGGCTTTGTATTTTGGGACTCGAGCCGCCTCGCCAATTTCGTATCCGCCTAGCTTGGGCGCTCTGCGCTTGGTGGTACTTCGCTGGGATTGGGCTGCTCTTACGTGAATGGACGGACGGAGTACTCGTCCCGTTGGTCGTCATGGCAATGCTCGCTGCCGTCGCGTTATGGATGAGAAGCTGCCGCGGGTTCAGAAGTCAGTGATGTACCCTGGCTGAATCTCCACTTTTACGCTTGCTCTACGGCAGTAACTCAGCGGCGAGGAGGATGTCTGCCGCAGTCTGGACCGGATCCAGAAACCAAACGGCTAGCTAGCCTGGAGGCTCACCCTTAATATGTGATCGCGGGACCTTTGGTGTAATTCGCCAGCATGCAATCATGGACATGTGGGCACAGTTTTCATTCATTAGGGAGTAATAAATAGATGCAAGAACGTCCCTGTCGCACATATGCCGATAATCTCTCGGGTGAAAGCGTTGCTCATGACCAGCATTACACCGTTGCAGAATTGGCGAAAGGCTGGCATGTGTGCCCCAAACGTAAGTTATTTTGGTGGAGCTAGTCGGGCTCGAACCGACGACCTCATCGTTGCGAATAACGCCTTCAAACTCAGCAGCAGAGAGCATAAGTGAGCGCAAGTGGCGCGAGTTTATGGAGTTGCGGTCATCGGACGCACCTACATACTGAGCACAAGTTAGCAGCATTTAGCAGGGTTTTGCTCCCTTGGTGGAGGGGGTTATGCCGCAATTCATGCCACAGAAGAAGGCATCACCGGCGGCTGTTCAGACCGCGCCTTGCTACTCCCACGTCGCAGCAATCGTCATCAGAAGCCAAAGTACGAACAGAACGCCGATTCCGGCGATAGTGAAAAAGAGGCTCATCAGTTCGGCCGGGCTTCGGGATTGATAACTATCCGGCAGGCCTTGCCGTACTCACGAAAATATTCCGTTTGAGCTAACAGGAAAGCTATGGAAGCCGATTCGCCGGACTCCCTGAAGGCCTGCCAGCGCTCGAGAAAACCGTTTTCCTCAGCTAATTTCCGATAGTGGGCGGTTTCCGAAGCCGAGAGCCGTTGCTCATGCGCTTCGCGCAGTATAGTGAACCTGGCGAGCTCCTGCGCGCTCATCGATGCCTCGATGTCTCCAACGAAGTAACGCTCCGCACAGATAAGATTCTCCAACTCGATATCCGAGAAGGCTAAATTGTCGCCGGTGAGGAAGGCTTCCAGTTCGGGAGAGAATTTTCGTCCGCTCTTGGCGCGGATCGTTCTTTTTCGGCGTGGCATTAGGTCACTTCCTTTCAGCGGCGATATCCCGCCAAAATCGGTGGTCTGCTCTCAGGCGCGGAATCGTCTAGGGCCATTTCCCTGAGCAATCGCGCGAACAGCACGCGATTTTCAGCCTCAACTCGCAGAGCCGGATGCGGTCGCACCTGGCCGTAGCGATCGCGGGTAAACAGGCCATCCGCCGCAACCTGCTCACGCGCCGCGGCAACGCGGTCCAAGGCTTCGCAGGCGGACGTCAGCAGCAGGCAATGGTGCGCTTCCAAGTCCCAGTTCGCCGCAACGCTGGTCCACCACTTGCGGCTTGCTGGAGACAGGTGCGGCGGCGGCCGCGGCGTCCTTCGCTTCCTGCCGTCCTTCATCCCTGCTCCTACCTCTCTCCTACTCGGGTCCTGGCGAGGGTCGGAATCAAACTCACGCCGCGTGACTTTGATTTTCTATCCGGCTCAACAACTGAAACCGTGGAACCAAAAACGCAAATGAAGGCTGCGGCGTGGTCGCGCGCTCGTCGGCGCCAGAGATTTCGACCCCCCTACCCGCTTGATAAGCAAGAGCTTGCGGCGAAGGCGCCGATCGTGCCGTGAACCACGTCGGCGCCAGCCATCGAGCGGCCGCTGGTAGTGCGGAGAAAGGATAGACCGCGCTACTTCTCTCCGCCCGAACCTTAGAGCCGTGTACTTTCTACCCGTACCGCCGCCGACACTAGCAGAACTCGGCTGGTTCCTGGTTTGAGGCCAGCCGAGCTTCTCCGACCTGGCGTCCGTGCCCTGCTGACGTTGGCTCCGGGAAAGACCAGGGCGAATCCTAGTGCAACCGGCGCAATAGTTCGGCGCGCAAGCGCAGCCGGTCAACGCTCAAGGCTTGGCGTGCGGCCCGCGACTCTTTGCTCTGGGGCTTCCATTGCCGCAAAGCGTACCGGCCGCGCCCAGAGCATCGGGCGACGGCGCGGCACACAGCCATCGCTTGCGGGTCGCCGTCGTCGGCCATTTCGTAAATTTCGGCAGTAGTGTATCTCACGGTCGCTCCTAACTGTGGCACTGGATCACTTGGCATGGTGACTGCGACGTTGCTGGAGATCCGGCTGGCGACGGCTTCAAAAACCCACAATCAACGCGCCACAGAGCGGAATACCCGATTTGGAAATTCAGCGCATACGCTTCGATGAGTGTCCGCACGGTCAAAGAGTTTGCGACTTCCCGGCGCAGCACCTTCGAGTGGTCGCCGAAGGAAATTGGTTTGCTGGAAGGAGCGATGTCGTCCATCGACGGACAGATCGCCACGGGCTTGTTGAACAGCACCATTGGATTAGCTGTCCACATCGTGATTGCTTGTCCAGCAGGATCCGTCACCATGCCGAGCTTCATAAGGCTGATGAGCGTGGCTTTATTCATGACCCAAGTCGCGGGTCCCCAGTACGCCGGATCCAGAGCCGCCATACAGTCCAGCAGTTCGCTCGATGCGACGTCTGAACTCGACGCCGTAGTAGTGCCGACATCGGCGCCAGCAATCAACGCAGCGACCAGAGCCGGTCCAATTCCTCGACCGAATCGGACAGCGAACGCCTTTGCCAGCAGGCTTGAGAGCTCGAAGTAAGAATCGGAAATTAGTTCCCGCGACACGGTGACAATTCCGCTTCGCCATGTGGGTGTTTTACCGAAAGCCACGCCATCGACGCTCGTGACGTCCTGTTGAGGGCTCAGATCGTTCTCGGCGATCACGGTCGCGATAGAAGAAGTGTCATCGAGAATCGGAACGGTCACGGCACTCCCTGTAGCACTTTCCCATCGACCGGCGAGACCGAACAAGCCGTCGTACATTTTCAAAGCAACTTCCAGATCCTGGCGAAACGACGCGGGAACTAAATACGCCCCGATTCCGCCCGAGGCCTGGCCCATGCGGGTTTCCGGCGTGCCAGCCATCTGTCGCAAGGTAGTGTCACTCAATAAGGCTTTCTGGCCGTGCGACAAATATTGGCGAAATTCCGCTTCGATTGTCGCGTCGCCGGCGTTGTCGGCCGTGCGGATTCCGAGGCTCAGGTCATCGACGGCCATTTTTGCCCGCCGCAGTTGCATGGCTTGCGGTCCGCAGCGGTCCGCCAACCCGAGCAGTGATTCAACCCGGCTCGAATCTTCGCGGCTGAAATCTTTTTTGGCTAGAAGTGATTGAGCTTGCTGCAGGAGGGCGTCACGCTGAAGATTTGACATTTTTTCCTCTTCTCTCTCGCGAGGGTTAGAACTGCGTTGCGGTTTCGCGCCGGTCACCCGGCTCGGTTGAACTCATCCCAATTCCGCAAATATTGCCTGCAGCACGCGCTCGCGCTGGTGTAGATCGCGGGCGCTCCACAGTCGCAAACCGGGCAAGGCGGAATTTCTTCCGCAACCGCAACCGCTGCCGGTTTGCTGACGGCTTCCGGTTTTTCCTCGGTTTGCGCCACTAGAGTCATTCTGTGTTGAAACATACTACTCCGTGTTGTAACATGCAAGTGTTTTCCACTCGCCTGCTGCAGCTCAAGTCCGATGCGAATACATGTCTATGATTGCGCCGCGGATCCTGCAAAAAACCAACCGATAGCTTTCTATCCCAAGGAACGCGCCGTCCACCTGGTTGCGATGGGGCGCGCCGTGATATGCGGCTCCCGCTCGATCAAATTGCTTGCGCTTGACAGCCAAATTTTGACGCCCGCGGTCATTTCCGCGATTGGCTACGACAATGCCATGAACAGCGGACCAGCAAAGTTCTTCGCGGAAGTTTGGGAGGTCCGCAGCTCCGGCGGGGTCCCGGTGTGGCAGCTAATCAGAGGCCGCCGATTAGAAAGGGGCAACTTATGACAGCCGACGAATTGTTCGCGCGAGGCCAGGCAACCGGCATGCGACTGCAGCGAGAAGCGGCCGAAAGACGCGAGCAAGGCGCGAGCGCCGAACCGGCGCCGCACGTCAGAAAGCGGTTGCCCAAAGGTTGCCAGGTGCACGTCTTCACGTGCCGGTTAACCGTCCCGACTTTTCTCTTCCTCGCAGAGTCCTGCAGGCGGAGTGGTTCTGAAATGAATATCCTGGTAGACGCGCTCATCAGGAGGGCGGCCGGACTGCCGGAGCTCCGATAAGGTCTTCCGTCGCGTCTCCGGCGTCAGCTTCATCGGCGTGCGTCAGGTGCGGGTAAGGCTTCTCTCTGCAGGTGCAACACGGCGGGATTGGTACCGGTGGGCCCTGCAGCAAGAGGAACTGAAATACCTCGGCGCGACGAGGTCGCAGCATGGCCAGCAATCGGCCGCGCACCTTTTTGGGGAGTTTGCACTTAAGGAGACCATCGCGCACCTGGAGCCGCCCACCCTCGGCCTCAAATTCGGCAATAAATTGCTCGATGTTCACTCGCCACTCTCCCAGGGATCACAGTCGTCCGTCTCGTCGTCATCCGGTGCGGGGGTTTCAGTACCCTGCGGCTGGTCGGCAGAGGATACTTCTGCCCGTCCGCATGTATCCCCCTGCCCACCCCCCCAAAAACTATCCTGACTATCCTGACTATCCTTATCTCCAGTATTTTCAATGGATTGCGGAGTAGGATAGTCGGGCTTAGGAGGGTTAGGATAGTTGGGATAGTTTTCTGGCACGTGGAGGGAGATGGTATTAAGAGCGGCCTGCCGACCGTACCAGACTTTCCCCCCGCGACGTACACCCTTGAGTAGATAAGAACGCAACACGTAGCCCACCCTGACCGAACGCGCCTTCTTGATGTCGGTGTCGCTCTTGCCTGGGACCTTAGCGAAGGTCTCAGCCCAAGCGTCGGACTCGATGAGCTCGTCGAGTAAATCCCCAGGGGTGAAGCTTTCGCCTGGGAGCTTCTCCAGCGCGTCCAGGATGGCTAGCGCCTTGGCAACGTGATATTCGCCGGACTGGATGTCTTCTTTGACGCCATTGAATATGCGGTAAACATTCAATAGCGCGGACTCTGCCTCAGTCCCGATCAATCGGGAATGGTAGAGGAGTGGTCCCCAAATATCGGCTTCGCGGTCAGAGATGTCTGGCCAGTAGCCCTGGTCTGGCTCAGCATCGTACAGTTGAGTAAGTTTGTCTCCAATCTGTACGGCGTATGCCTCTAGGTGTTCCACCAAGGCTTTGCAGTCGCGGGCTAGAACGCGGGCACGGCAGGATTTGCGCTTGCTACCCTTAGGTGCGCGTTCCATGTGGATGACGATGCAGCGATCGAGCAGCGCATCCTTGAGACCGCCGATCGCGGCGTAGACTTGCGGACAATAGACGTTGAACTCCCCCACGACGTGATCGTCCCCGATGCAGCGGTAGACCTTTCCGCCCCGTGCGTTCCCCGACTGCGCCACTTGTCTCAGCGCGAGCGCCCGTTCGGAAGGTCCGTTCATGAATTCCGCCTCGTCAACGAGTAAGGTTGGGTTTTTCTGGTCAATCAGCCGGAACATCACGGCCTCAGATAGCCCTGCCGCCATTTCAGGTTTCGATGTAACGGACTTCAGTAGTTTCAGAACGGTGGTTTTCCCACATCGCGGGGTGGCGCTTTCCAAACTTATATAAGGAGTGGTCTCGAAAGTACCGAATGTCCAGGTATTCAGCGCGAAGTAGGCGAACACCAACGCGGCACCCTGTGGAAGATGAGCACGTTCCGCGAAGAAGCTGTCCAGTTCAGCTATGAGTTTCGCCTTATCGACCGGGCGCGCCATGAGCTCTGCCTCCCGAGTCTGCTTGGCGAATTCAGATCGCTTCTCGTCCTGACCCTTTCTGCGGTCAGCTATTCCAGCGGTCACCACTGCCTTAGAAATAACTCCGCGTACAGCGGCGGCGAAACGTTCCTTGAGAACATCCTGCGTCAGTTTGTCGGACACGTCCGCGATGCAGTCCAGAGCGTTGCGCATCTGCTCTGCTCCGACATCCTTTCTATTGTTCTTGGCTCTGCGGATCGCCTCGATGGCCGCCTCGGCGTCGGCAATAGCTACATCCAATGCCGGCGCCGCCAAATCCAGCATCGACTGCATGGCCGCGTCGCCGGCCCGCGCTATCAGATCATCCGGACCGTTCACCCCGTCGATCGCCGGAACGTTGGCTACACGGACACGGGCCCCATATCCGACGAGTGTTCGCACCAGCGCCGCGCGAGCCTGGCGGACATCTGCATTGCTGGATGCGTTTGCATCCAACATCACAATTACCTCGCGCTCACTGGAACAGACAGAGAGTTCGGGCAGAGGGCCTGTTTCTTCCTGCCGTTTGCCGTTAGGTCCATCCGTAATTGTTTACCGCGCAACAACACGAATTCCTGATATTGCTGAAAGGTGCGCGCGCGAGTTTTCCGGTGGGACTGAGGGTTGAGGCGGAGAACGATGAGGTGCGGTGAAGTTCAGGGCGA
>JBEKNL010000147.1:0-7984 GCA_049522855.1 Candidatus Korobacteraceae bacterium | reverse complement strand
TCCCACATTCCCACCGCCTCGACGACTGCTAGACTGTTTTTTAAATTCAAACCCTGAAAGGAGCTTTCCTCGGCCACCCGCTCAGGCTTCCTTCAGGCTCATTCTTCGATTAGAAAAGACTCCCCGCGCCCGCCGGCCATCGAGCGTCTCCAAACCTTCATGCCTTGTGCAGCTATATCAGGCGTCCGCTTTCTTGGCACGCGGCAACTTTAGCAGGCGAAGTTTGGGAACGCGCTCAAAGTGCTCGACGTCGGCGGTTACGAGCACATGCTGACCTCGTGTGAGTGCAGCGGCAAAAGCGTCGGCATAAGGTATGTGGTACTGAGCTTTAAGTCGCGCAGCGCGCACCGCATCTTCTGGGGCCACCCCGATCAGCGAAATCGGGATCTTCCCCAGCAACTCTGTCATCAGCCGGTCTGTCTTGTTGAGACCGATGTGCTTGACCAGTGTGTAGTAAACTTCGCCCCAATTAATGACTGACATCAAGACCGCCATGTCAGTGGCGGCGGCTTCCTTGAGCACGCGCGCGACGATCTCCTCGGCCGCACCGTTCGTGAGATAGCGATAGAGCGCGCTGGCGTCCAGGACGTGGATCCTCATTCAATGTCCCGGTCCGGTTCGCGTTCGATGTCCTCCGGCAAACCCAAACCAGCCAGAATCCCGCGATAATGCTGAATGGCATCCTCGTACTTTGGATAGATGGCGATCCCGCCTTGAATGCGCGCGAACCGGACTCGCGTGCCCCGCCCGATTCGGTAAACACGCCGTAGCTTGGCTGGGATCACCAACTGCCCTTTGGACGTAATCACGCCTTCAAACTGTTCCATGTCTTACATTCTAACATGAGAAGTAAGACATGGCTGGTTGGCCCCCCGGTCCGTGCCATTGACTTCCCGAAGTTGAAACCGTTTGAGTTCGACAAGCCTTTGGACTCGATGCCGCTTTCGCCCAGAGATACCTCGCTTTTTCAATAACATAGCCCTGTGATCCAGGTCACCATTCAATGTTCGATACTGGCCGCTGACCCGCTAAATCCGCCCACTTGCTCTATCTTGGTTGGCCCATTCACCGCTCACCCATTAGCTTAGTAACAGTAGAGAAGTGTGGGACTTGGCCTTGTCATCGTGGGGTGGGCCATCCTCAATTCATTTTCTTGGGTACGAGAGGCGTAAATGCACAAGCCGGTCAAATATGTTGAGAAAGCCGTCACCGTTGCTGCCAAGGGCGCATGGGCTGTTTTCGATAAGTTGAATAGCATCAATCCCAATCCATCGTTTACGCCCAAGTGGTCCGACAAACCACTGTTGAAGTCGTATCAGAAGTCCAAGCCGCCGCTGGGCTGGCCCCGCGCTACCGATTCGCTGTGCCCCAGGTGCGTCCCGCAGATTCGCCAGGAGATCATCGACGGCAAACTGCCGCTCGAAGTTCTCATGAACGAGAAGGCCGGCGAGATCAAGGCGCAGATCGTCGAGCGCGACGGCAAGATTCTGATGGTGAAGGACTGCCCCACGCATGGCCACTTCGAAGATGTGATGGCCATCGACACCGCGTTCTTCAAGCACCTCGAGGAAGTTTTCCCGGGGCGCGACATTCGCGCCCACAATGACGAGAAACTGCATCATCACGGCAGCAGCACCGTGTTGCACGGTCGCGGATCGGTGTTGACCATCGACCTGACCAATCGCTGCAACATGATGTGCGATCCCTGCTTCATGGACGCCAACCAGGTTGGCTTCGTCCACGAGTTGACGTGGGACGAGATCAAGACCATGCTCGACAACGCCATCACCATCAAGCCGCGCCGCCAGATGTCGGTGCAGTTCTCCGGCGGCGAGCCTACGCTGTCGCCCTACTTCCTCGACGCGGTCGCTTACGCGCGCAAGGTCGGCTACAACAGCGTGCAGGCCGCAACCAACGGCATCGAGTTCGCCAAGAGCCCTGAGTTTGCCAAGCAGGCTTTTGAAGCGGGTCTCCGCTATGCGTACTTGCAGTTCGACGGCATCGGCAATGCCGCCAACTCGCATCGCCTGGTCGGCAATCTGTTCGACGTAAAGTTGCAAGCCATCGAGAACCTGCACAATGCCGGTGTCGAGATTGTGCCGGTCGTTACCATCGTCAATGACCTGAACAACGAGCAGGTCGGCCGCATCATTCAGTTCGCGCTCGACAATCCCAAGCGCATCTCGTTCCTCTCGTTCCAGCCGGTATCGTTCACCGGCCGCGACGAAGCCATCACCGATGAGCGCCGCCAGGCGCAGCGCTACACGCTCTCTCATCTCGCGCACGACGTGAAGAGCCAGACTGGACTGGGCGAGCCCGTTCGCGACTGGTTCCCCATTTCGTTCATGAGCACCTTCTCCGATTGGGCTGACCTGGTTCACGGGCCCGATAAAGACTGGGGAGCGCTGAGCTGCGGCTGCCATCCCAACTGCGGCGTCGGCATGGCTCTAATGATCGACAAGGAAACCAAGGAAGCGGTTCCGGTGACGGCGTTCCTCAACGGCGACACCATCGCGAAGGACATCGCGAAGGTGAACGACGCCGCACGCGGCAAGTGGATGTCGATTGCCGGCATGACGCTGGCCCTGCTGAAGAACTACGATCCCTTCAAGTCGCCCAAGCACTTCAAGTTCACCGACCTGCTGAAGAAGTTCGACAAGACCTTCGGCGCGACCGGCAAGGACTACGGCAAAGTCAGTGGCGAACGCACCGAGACCGACATCGAGCGCCGCCGCCGCGACCGCTGGAACTTCCTGTTCATCGCCGGCATGTGGTTCCAGGACCTGTTCAACTACGATTTCCGCCGCACTGAGCAGTGCATCATTCCTTACGCAACGCAGGAAGGCGAGATCAGCTTCTGCGCGTACAACACCGGAGTGGGCTGGCGCAACATCGTGGAGAAGATGCACATGACGGCGACCCTAACAAAGTGGTACGAGGAGCATGGCCGTCACGAGATCTTCGCCGGCGGCAAGAAGGTCGGCCTCGAAACCACCGCGCACACGCTCAAGCTGGTGGACGAGCACGTGAACGCCGAAGCCAACCACACGCTCGACGATCTCGGCATCGCCAAGAACGCTCGCCAGGAGAAGTTCAAAGCCCGCGACGAGCGCGTGAAAGCGGAGGCCGAAAAAGCGCGCATGCTGGCGCTCTACAAGGAACATGTCCTCGGCGAGAAGCCCGTGGTCAACGACGGCTTCATCCCGCTGGGCAGCATCGGCGGCATCAAGCCCGCGGAGCTGGCAGTGGAAGAGCGTGAAATGATGTACGGAGATTAGTTTCTAAGGGTAGAGATGGCCTTTAGGCCAGCGTCCCAGTTGCCCAAAAATATTTCGGGCTTTAGCTGCGGAAACCGGTCGCGCCAGCCGCCGGTCTTGTTTTGGCGCGCAAGAGCGGCCGGATGCAGGGAGGCATTACGGGAAAACAAAACCGCAGATCCTTCGACTGCGCTCAGGATGACACAGTGTAGATCATCTTGCGGGTTTACTTTCCCTTGAACTGCGCTGGCCGCTTCTCCAAAAAGGCGCGCGTGCCTTCGTTTTTGTCTTCGGTAGCGCAGCACACGGCAAACAGCGTGGCCTCCAGAAACAGCCCATCGGCCAGCGTCAGGTCGAAGCCGCGGTTCACCGCTTCCATCGCGTACTGGACGGCCAGCGGCGCGTTGGCGATGATCTTGGCAGCGATCGCTTCGGCGCGCGCGATCAGCTCAGCCTGCGGAACCACCTCGTTCACCAGGCCAATGCGATAGGCTTCCTGTGCCGTGATCATTTCGCCGGTCAGGATCTGTTGCATCGCGAGTCCTTTGCCCACCAGCCGCGACAAGCGCTGCGTGCCGCCATAGCCGGGAATCAGGCCGAGCTTCACCTCGGGCTGGCCGAGCTTGGCATTGTCGCTCGCCAAGCGCATGGTGCAGGCCATCGCCAGCTCGCAGCCGCCGCCGAGCGCGAAGCCATTGACGCAGGCAATCACCGGCTTGCCAAGATTCTCGATGGCATTGACGATGGCTTGCCCACAATGGGTGTATTCCTTCGCAGATACTGGTGTCTGCTGCGCCAGTTCGCCGATGTCGGCGCCCGCGACGAATGCCTTCTCGCCCGCGCCGGTGAGGATGGCGACGCGAACGTCGGCGTCGTCCTTGATGGACGCGAAAGCCTCTTTGAGTTCCTGCATGGTGGCCATGTTCAGGGCGTTGAGCACCTTCGGCCGGTCAATGGTGATGTAGGCAATGTGGTTTTTCTTCTCGAACTTGATGTTCTGGAAGTCGCTCATCGATATCCCTCTATGTCCGGACCTCGTTTAATGTTCAGTGCTACACAAACTTTCCCGGCACCGGATTTTTCGGGTCAGTGTAATCGTAAAAGCCCTTGCCCGTCTTGCGGCCGTACCAGCCCGCCAGCACCAGTCGTCGCAACAACGGCGGCGAAGCGAAGCGCGGCTCCTTGAACTCTTCGAACATTACTTCCGTGATGTAGTACGTGGTGTCGAGCCCGACGAAATCGAGCAGCGTGAACGGCCCCATGGGATAGCCGCAGCCCAGCTTCATGGCTTCGTCGATGTCGGTGATGGAGCCGACGCCTTCCTCGTACGCTCGAATTGCGTCCAGCAAATACGGCACCAGCAGCCGGTTCACGATGAAGCCGGTCTTGTCGCTGGTGCGCACCGGCACCTTACCTACTTTTTTGGCGAACTCATACGCGGTGTCGTACACGTCCGGCGCGGTGGCGATGGTCTTCACCACTTCCACCAGCTTCATCATCGGCACTGGATTGAAAAAGTGCAGGCCGACGAAGCGCTCCGGGCGCTTGGTCGCGGTCATCAACTCGGTGACCGAGATCGACGACGTGTTGGTGGCGAAGATGGCGTCTTTCTTGACGATGGCGTCGAGCTGCGCGTGGGTCTTGCGCTTCTCTTCGACGTTTTCTATGATGGCCTCGATGACGATGTCGCAGTCGGCGAGGTCCTGCATGTTAATCGTGCCCTTCAGACGCGACTGCGCCTGGCTCTTTTGCTCGGCGGTCAAGCCGCCCTTCTCCGGGCCGCGTTCCACCATCCGTGAAAGCGATTTCTCAATGCCGGCAAAGCCCTTGTCGAGAAACTTCTGCTCCTGTTCGAGCACCACCACGTCGAAGCCCGCCATGGCCGTCACTTGCGCGATGCCCGAGCCCATCAATCCGCAACCGAGTACACCAACTTTTTTGATGTCCATAATTCCGCCTTCCTTATGAATGAACTTCAATGAATGCGTGACGTCGAAACGGCTGTTGGACCGTGCCGCCGCTCCGCGGCTTATCTCGTGTTACCACTGACCGCGGGCTGACGCCCGCGGCTAACACAAATGTCGCCGCTCCTCCGCCCCATTTCGCGCAAAAGCGGCGCGAACTGGGAACCCCGGCTGCGCGGCTGATTAAGACTTGTCTGCTGGCGCGCCCGCTTCGGTGATCCTGGTGTTTTGCAGCGCCGCAATCCGCCAGCTCCCATCGACTTTTTCGGCAACGATGGTGGGCCGCGCCTCCAGTTCACTCGCGGCGCCGCCCTCTTGAAACTGCAGAAACTGGCGAAGAAAAATCATCGCGACATCGGGCCGGAGAAACCTGATCTTCTCCACGCTATACCTTACGCTGCTGCCCTTGTATATGGTTCCGAAGATCATGCGGTGGCCGGCCTCGATGGCCGCGCGCCCGGTGTAGTAGCCGCCCAGGATGTGAATGAAGTCGGCGTCTTCCGCGAAGAGCGTGGCAAAACTCGTGCTGTCGGCCGCATTCCACGCGGCCTCCAACTGATAGACCATCCCATGCAGCGCCCGTTCTTCGCTCGTCACTTCTGTCGTCCCTACCGTTGCAGGTTTTCTACGATCACCGCGATGCCCTGGCCGCCGCCGATACACGCCGTCGCCAATCCGTACTTGCCTTTGCGGCGGCGCAGTTCGTTCATCAGCGTGATCAGCAAGCGCGTGCCGGTTGCGCCCAGCGGATGCCCGAGCGCGATGGCGCCTCCATTCACGTTCACCTTGTTACGATCCAGCCCCAGCTCTTTTTCGACGGCAAGGTACTGCGCGGCGAACGCCTCGTTTACCTCGATCAGATCAATGTCCTCCAGCTTCAGACCCGCTTTCTTCAGCGCGATGCGCGTGGACGGAACCGGTCCCGAGCCCATAATTTTGGGATCGACTCCGGCAATTCCCCAGCTCACGATGCGGGCCATCGGCTTCAGATTACGTTTCTCGGCTTTGTCGAGCGGCATCACGACGACGGCCGCCCCGCCATCCACAATTCCGCTGGCATTGCCCGCAGTGACTGAGCCGTTCTTGCCGAATGCCGGCTTCAACTTAGCCAGGCTCTCCATCGTCGTCTCCGGACGCCGATTGTCATCTTCGGTGAACAGCTCTCCCGTTGGCTCGCCTTTGCGGTTGCGCAGCGGGACTGGCGTTATCTCCTCCTGAAGGCGTCCAGCCTTGTAGACAGCATCAGCCGTCTGCTGTGAGCGCAGGGCAAACTCGTCCTGCATCTCGCGCGTGACACCCTGCTGGCCGGCGTAGAGCTCGGCCGTGTTGGCCATGTAAAGACCGCAATAGGTGTCGAGCAGCATCACCATGAGCGAATCCTCAAGCTTGCCTTCGCCCAGCCCAACGCCCCAGCGCATGCCGCGGATCACGTGCGGCGATTGCGACATGGATTCCATGCCACCGGCCAGCACGATCTTGGACTCGCCGAGTTGGATCATTTGCGCGGCGGTCACGACCGACTGCATGCCCGAGCCGCACAGCCGGTTCACGGTGAGTGCGGGCACTTCGATGGGAACTCCCGCTTTGAGCGCCACGTGGCGGGCTCCGTAGATGGCATCTCCCGAAGTCTGCTGCGCATTGCCCATGACCACGTGATCGATTTCGCCAGGCTCGACGCCGGAACGTCGCATGGCTTCTTGAGACGCGATCGCGCCCAGGTCCATGGCGGTAAAGTCGCGCAGCTTGCCGCAGTAGCGGCCCATGGGCGTGCGCGCCCCGTTGACGATTGCAATATCCGTTGTGTTCGACATAGGTGTTAAGAGAGGTTAGGCGAAGGCCTGAGCAAACTAATCAGTTTATCAGCCGCCGGAGTGGGGCAGCAACCGCGCGCCAGAGTCTCCGTCGGTGAGTATGGTCGGTCCGTTGCGTCATTCTCCCTGCTCCTCAAATTTAGGCGACAATTTAGCTTGTCCGCTTTCGGACGAAGAATCCTGAATTCGGACGTTCGCGCCTCTTAACGCGGTCCGCGCGCCAGCGTATGTGTGTTCACCACAGTTATTTGCGCAATGTTCAGAATGGCGAAGCAAATGTAGCTAGACGTATCGGGCCAAGCTGCGGCTGTGGACACACGTTCACTCTGTTGAGGATGAGGAAAAGGGGTGAGTATGGCAAAGATTGAGCGCATTCGTCAGGACGTGCCGGGCGCATTCGGGCCGGAAGATCTGGCGCAGAAGGCGGCACAGGGTTGGAGGCTGGTCGCGCTTGAGTGGGAGCGCGAAGTCCCCGAAGATCAGGCGGCCCACGTGAAGGAGGTCCCATTCGGATTGCAGGTGGTTGCCAACGGTCCGCCACATCTGGAAGAAAATCCCACCGAGCGGGAAGTCCTCTTCCTGATGATGGAGCTGACCATTCAGGATGGGCCTTACTCCGCGATCGCCGAGGAACTGAATCGGCGAGGGTATCGCACCCGCCAGGGGACACAATGGACGCCGGTTTCAGTTTTCCAGATGTTGCCGCGGCTGATTGAGGTGGGGCCGCGGATCTTCGCGACGGAGGAATGGCAGCAGCGCAGGGCCCGGCTGGCGAAGTTTGGGACCGGATAGAGCAGTTCCAGAGCGTGTTTCAGTGCCGCAGACCCTCAGTTGGGTCGAGGACTGGCGCCGTGCTCCGTAGGTTCAGCCTATCCGTTGCTCCCCGTTTCCTCTGGGAGTGCCTCACTAGCCAAACCGTAAACTGGTTTCCAGCCCCCGCCGCTTCAAACCC
>JBEKNL010000146.1:0-8920 GCA_049522855.1 Candidatus Korobacteraceae bacterium | reverse complement strand
CCTCAATTAATCTCCACTGCCGCTCACTCAGCCTCATGCCAACAGCTAAGCCCAGTGCTCCCCTGCCGCATAAGTGCCTGCCTTGAGGCCGAACCTATTTATGAAACCAGCTCTAATCACTAATTGCTAATTGCTAGTTGCTGGTTGCTGGTTGCTAATTCAGACTTGCCTCAACACTTCGGTTATGCGGGCGCGATACGCCAGCACTGCGGGGACCAGCCCAGCCAGCAGACCCAGCAGCAGCGCAGCACCCAGTCCATAGGAAACAATTTTGGGCGACAATCCAAGTCCGGGGAACTGACGCACCACATCGCCGATGAAGGGAACGTTGGGCAGTGCATGGATCGCCCCTCCGGCAAAGATCAGTCCGAGCGCGCCGCCCATCAACCCCAGCAGCAGCGCTTCAATCAGGATCAGGGCCATGACCAGGCCGCTGGGGAACCCCAGCGTCTTGAGCACGCCAATTTCCTGCTGCCGTTCACGGACGGCGATGCTCATGGTGTTGGCCGTTACCAGCAGGATAGTGAAGGCAACGGCAAGGCCGATGCCGTTCAGTAGCAGCGCCAGGTTTCCCGCCATGGCGATAAAGCTGGCGCGGAAGGCCTGCTCGGTCTCCGTTTTGGTTTGGACATCGCTGTTCTCAAATTCAGCGTCGATGGTCTTGCTGATGCGGCCCGCGTTCTTGGGGTCGTCAATCAAAAGCGTCAACGTGCCGATGCCCGCCCTCTGCCCGGTGGCTTCGTAGAGATACTTGTAGTTGAAGTACATCGAGGTCAGATCGGTGCCAGGATACTTGACCGTGTCAGTGTCGAAGATTCCGTCGATCACAAAGTCGAAGGGCTTGCCCACGCGATACGGGGGGATGAAGCTTTCCAACTGAAAATGGTCGCCGACCTTCCAGCCCCATTTGTCAGCGAGCTTTCGCCCGACGATGCAGCCTCGCCCATCGTGCAGCCACGCCTGCTTCTGGTCTTCCGGCAGCATGACCTCGGGATAAATTTGCAGGAAGGGTTCCGGCTCGACCGCCATGTTGGGGAAGAAATACTTCATGTCGCCGCGATACATGCCGCCAAACCAGTTGACGATGGTGGTGTTTTGCACGCCGGGAATGGCAGCGATCTTGTTCTTGTAGGAATTGGGCAGATTGAAGACCAGGCTCACATAATGGCGGGTCACCAGGCGCGACGCGTTGCCCAGATGCAAGCCATAGTTCACCGCGTCCACCACCGTCTGCAGGGTGCAGATGAGGAAGATGCACACCGCCATCGCCAGCACGGTGCTGAGGGTGCGGAGCCAATTCCTGCGCAAATGTTTGAGAATCAGGGGCGCGAATCTCATGTCAGTTGGTCAGCACTCCCTTGTCCAGATGGCGCTGGACATGCGCCCGCGCTGCCGCCCGCGGATCGTGGGTCACCATCACGATGGTCTTGCCGAACTCCCTGTTGAAGGTCTGCATCAGGTCCAGAATCTCCTCGGCACTCTGGGCGTCGAGATCGCCGGTGGGCTCATCGGCCATGAGCACCGTGGGATCGGTGACCACGGCGCGGGCGATGGCGACGCGCTGCTCCTGCCCACCGGAGAGCTGCCGGGGATAGTGCTTGGAGCGGTCGGCCAGTCCCACAATGCGCAGCGCGGTCATGGCGCGCTCGCGGCGCTCACGTTTGGAAAGAGGAGAGAGCAGCAACGGCAGCTCGACGTTCTCCAGCGCGTTCAGCACCGGAATGAGGTTGTAGAACTGGAAGATGAAGCCGACGTTACGGCTGCGCCATTTGGCGAGCTCGCCCTCCGACAGCGGGCCAAGCTCGGTTCCGGCGACCACGACGCGCCCTGAGGTGGCGCGATCGATTCCCGCGATCAGGTTCAACAACGTGGTCTTGCCCGAGCCCGAAGGCCCCATCAGCGCCAGAAATTCGCCCTGCGGCACCTCGAGATTAAGGCCGTCCAGCACCTTGATCTGCATACTGTCGCGCTGGTAAAACTTGCGAACGTTTTGTACGCTGACCGCGCCCGTCTTGGTGGCCACTTCGGTTGCACTCATAATCTCTCCAGCACTACTCTCTGTTAGCTCTTTACCTTCACCGAATCGCCGTCCTTCAGCCTCTCCGGTGGATTGCTCACCAGCGTCTCCGACCCCACCAACCCGCTGGTTACGATCACTCCCCCGCGCAGATCGGCTCCAGTCACCACGGAAAGCTGATGGACTTTCCTGTTCTCGACCTGGAAGACCACCGACTTACCGTCACGCGTCACGATTGCGTCTTTCGGAATGGTCACAATGCGCTTGGGCCCGGCCGTCGTTTTCTCCGCGCGCTTCTGCAGCTGCAAAAACGTGACGTTGCAGCTCATTTCCGGCTTCAGGTACTTGTCCTTGTCTAGGATCGAAGTCTTCACCGTCACCGTCGCCTTGGTGCGGTCGGCGGTCGGGATCACCTGGCGCAGCACTCCCTTATAAGTATGGTTGGGAATGGCCTGCACCGTAATCTCCGCCGGCTGGCCCGACTGAAGCTGGGCCACGTTGGCCTCGTTCACGTCCACTTCCGCCTCCAGCGAATTCATGTCGGCGATGGCGACGATGGCGCCTGACGACGTCGAGATATTCACGCCCGGAGGAATGGGGGCTACGCTCTCGCCCGCCTCCGTCATCTTTTTGACCACGATGCCGGCAAAAGGCGCGCGAACGGTGGTGAAGTCGTAATTGGCCTGCTGCATCTGCAAGGCTGCCTTGTCCTGCTCGATGGTGGCTGCGGCGAGGGCGACCTTGGCTTTGGCGGCGTCGAGCGCGTCCTGCGATACCACCTTGTCGCGGAACAGGCCCTCCTGCAAACGCTCTTGCCGCTGCGCTTCCGCCAGGTCGGCTTTGGCATATTCGATATCGGCCTTGGCCTTGGCTATGCCGGCCACATAATCCTCGTTTTCCAGAGTCGCCAGGACATCGCCTGTCTTTACAATGCTGCCCTCTTCCACGAGCAACCGGCCGATCCGGCCCTGGATCTTTGACGACACCACCGATTGCCGGCGCGCCACCAGATAACCGGAGGCGGTAAGAATCGGCGTACCCGCCATGGGCCCGCTGCCGCTCTGCACGCTGGGGGTGACGGTTTGGACCTCGACGGCGCCGAAGGCGGGCCGGGCCCGCACGAAGTACAGTCCGCCAGCGGCGACGATGGCAAGAAGCAGCAAGACAACCAGCCAGCGCCATCTTCCCTGGCGCGGCGCGTCCCGCTCGATCCGTAAAGATGCGAGTTCGTCTTTCAAGTCCCGCATAAACGGTAGTCCAACTCTCCTTGGCGGCGCTACTAGCATCGCATTGTTGCCGCCAGTTTGGAAGGGCGCGGCGCACTGCTTACTATGCGTCGGACGTGTTCAGGATTCGTTATTTTCACAATTTTCACAGTCCAACTGACAGGGATGATTGTCGCCGAGTGGTGCCAGCGGCGCTAGTGTGGATTGTCAACGCTGCAGGATGACAAATGTCATGCGCGGCAGCACACCGACACGAGGTCGCGACACGGTCTCTGAGGGCCTCATCGGCGTGCGGCCAACCCATGGGAATGAAGATTAACCGCGGAGGCACACAGAGCACCAAAAGAACTCGAGAGAAACTAAAGCTCCGTGCCCTCCGTGTCGGAGCCTGCCCTGAGCGAAGCCGAAGGGTGGTGAATAACACTGCAAATTGCTTGGACGCAGTCAACTCACCCAGTGGAGACCAGACGCGGATGTCCATTACGGTATGATGTAAGAATGTCGTCGCGACTCAGGTTCACCTCTGCCATCCTGGCCATACTCGGGTTTGCCGGCCTCAGCGGCTGCAAGCCCAAGACGAAAAATACGCCCGCCGTGGTGCGGGTGGCGCGCAATCTCAGCTCCCCTTACGGCAGCGAAATGGACCACCGGATCGTGGAGTTTCAAATCAGCAATCCGCGCTTGCCGTCCGGCAAACCGATTGTGGTACAGACGGTCGCGAGCGACTATCGCGATCTGCTGCAGAACCATCTTGGCAATGCCGACGTGGTCATTCTGGATGCTCCGGCGGATGCCGACCTGAATCCCGCCCTTCAGGCCGATATGGCGCATGCGGTGAACATCTGCTCGGCCGTGAAGGCTTGTCCGGCCGAGGTTCCGGCGCTGATTCCGTCTTCCGACTCGCCCGATCGCAAGGAAGCGGCGCAACGGTTTCTCGACGCGCTGCAGAAACAACCGTAGCGGCGCGCAATTTTCTGTGGCCCGGAGGCGATACAGCAGGGCAGCTCAAGAGGGCGTGTGAGAACTCGTTTTGAGTTGGCTAGGTGGAGCGATTGCGCAAAATCTAGCCCCGCAACCGGGGTCCCTAGTTCGCGCCCCGCCGCGGCGGGCGAAATGGGGTGGAGCAGGGCGTCTCTTCAAGGCGCCCAATTCCGATTTTCTTGACCTTGTTCCACGCAATCCTCGGCCGGCAGTGCGTGGCGATCAAGTAAACAGGCTTGCAACAGGTATCACGATGTTGCTCAGATTGTGGCCAAACACAGCGGCCAGAGACTATCCGTGCGGCTCGCGCATCCACCTGAAACCAGGAGTATGGCAGTGATGTCCAGCCGCCAGCCGTTGAGGGGAATGAACACGGGCAAGACCAGCATCGTCAGTGTTTGTCCCCTACCCCAGGTCGGCGTCTAATCTCTAAGAGACCGATGGCGATCGTCACGACAACTAAGAAGAGAAGCAAGTCCAGAACGAAGTGCATCGCGTCGGGCGCGGGGTGTCCGATGGAAGATGGAAATAACTTGTACGTTCTTTGGAGGGCCTTCTGATTGCTCAGGGCGCGCTCGTCGGCGCCGAAAATCCACGGTATCCACCAACTCTGAATCTGCATAACAGCCCAAAAGCCATTGCCAATCAGCCCCACCCAAATCAGCCAAACCCAGCGTTTCCAAATGGCAAGAGAGAAGAGCAGAACTGGGAGCAGCATCGCGAGCGCAAAACCCATCACGCCCAATGCCTGACCTTCGTTAAGAAGTGTGATCAGCCGCTTTCCAGGCTGGTCGTTCCAGGAGCCGAGCGGAAACCAGAGAATCACCTGAAAGTACGCCGCTAAGAGGATTTGAACCAGCAACGACGCTTTGAGCCACCTCATTGAGGATACTGGCACACCCTTGCTCACTTCTGGTTTCCCTCCTCATAATGGCGGTGTCAAGTAAACAGGCTTGCAACAGGTATCACGAGGTTGCTCAGATTGTGGCCAAACACAGATGGCCAGACGCTATTCGTGCGCTCGCGTACCCATCCTGAAACTAAGCTCAACATAATCGGGGCAATAGCCGCGTGGGGAACGATGTGGGCATGAAGTCGCGGGTCCACAACGACAAGACCGTTGGACCCGGCGAAAAGTATGGCGGTGATGATGAGCCCCCAGCCGAACTCCGCGTTGGCCAGTCGCCACGGTTTCCCGAAAACACGGTTCAACAAAGACTGATACACACCCCGGAATACCAGTTCCTCAGCGAGCCCGGGCATGATCAGGAGGAAGGCCCAGCCCTCGGCGTCCAGTTTCTTGCGGGCCCCGAGAATGAAGAAGACTGCGGGCACCGCCAGAGCCAGGAGCAAAGCGACGATCGACGGCTTCAACCAACCTGGCCGGAAGCGCGACGTGACGCCAACTGAGGCTAGCGAAATTCCGGGGACGAGAGCGACCAGCAAGAATGGCCATGCCGTCGAGAGGAGGCACTCCTGCCAACTCCAGTGCAGGTGCTGGAAACCATCGACCCGAGGTATTTCTCCGAGCGCAAAGTCCAGGACGACTAAGGACGCTACGAATAGCAATAAGCCCCAACGCCGCGTGCGGGAGCGCCAGACGGCAATCAACACAAAGGGCAGGACGCACGCCAGGGTGAGCCCCGCTTCCAGGGCCACACGACAGAGATAACTGCGAAGCTGCACGCCGCATTCTAACTCTTTATCCCCCTCATAAAGCTGTTCGAACAAGTAAGCCGGCTTTCTCGAAAAGCCGACCGATCTACCTCGAGTTCTTCCGCAACCTGCTGGAGGATTGCTTGCGGCCTTGGGCGGCCTTTCGGGATTGGCTCGGCGAAGTTTTCCTGGCGACCAAAGCTTTCTTGGCGCTGGGCGCGGCTGTTTTCTTTGCCCCATCGCTCGCCATCGGGAGGTCCTTCATCTCGGCGGCGCGCCACAGGTACCAACATGCGACGCTGCGATACGGACGCCAGCGCTCGCCGTAGGCCAGCAACTCTTTCGGCTTGGGCAATTCGGCGAGTTTGTGCATTTTGGCGAACCCCTTGCGGATGCCGTAGTCGTCAACCGCCAGCACGTCGGGACGGCCGAGCCGAAACAGCAGCAGCATCTCCACCGTCCAGCGGCCGATGCCGCGCACGGTGTCGAGGCGTTCGATCAGCTCCTCATCGCTCATGCGATGGGCTTGCTTGACAGTCGGCACGGTGCCGTCAATCGTCTTGGCCGCGAGATCGCGGATGGCCAGCATCTTGGCACGCGAAAGCCCCGCAGAGCGCAGCAATTCTTCCGGCGCCGCCAGAATTTGTTCCGGGCTGGGAAAGCCGGCGACCAGTCCTCGGCGGGTGCGGAGCCGCTTGGTATTCTCGGGGAACAGCGCCTTTACGCGCGCGGTGATGGTGGCCGCAACGCGGCCATTGAGCTGCTGGTAGATGATGGACTCCAGCAGCGCCTCGAAGATGCTCTGCGTGGTTTCCTGCTGCAGGCGGCATTCGCCCGAGCGAACGATGATCCGCGCCAGGCGGCGGTCGGCCCGCGAAAGATGTTCCAGGGCGGCGGTGTGGTCAAGTTTTCTTGACATGATCCAGCTGCCAGTAGTCAGTTGTCAGTAGTCGGTGTCGAGCAGCCCTTTTATCGTTGTCATCCTGAGCGTAGCACGCGTCCGCCACCGGCGGACCCGTGCGGAGTCGAAGGACCTGCGGTTCGCCGGTGCGGTTACGTAGCCGGAAAAAACCGCAGATCCCTCGACTCCGGCCGCGCGGCGCGGCCTTCGCTCGGGATGACAAACACCACTTCTTGTACCACTAACTACTAACCACTAACCCCTAGCCACTGATTTCCCCCTCCAGCGCCGACAGCGTCTCGTCATCCACGTCCCACTTCTTCAGGATGCGAAAGATAATGCCGCTGCTGAAGCCGGCGCGCATCAGGGTGCGAAACATCCGCGCCGCCTGTTTCTGGCCCACGGGCTTCACGATGCGCTTGCGCTGCAAAAACTGGCGCGCCTGGTGCTCCTCGTTGACCTCGCCGTAGGCCGCGCTGACCACGCTGTCGATGATGTCGCCGTGCACGCCCTTGATCTTCAGGTCCTGGATGACGCGCAGCCGCCCGAATTTTTCGTTCTCCTTGCGGAAGCGCGAATAGTTTTCGGCATAGCTGGTGTCGTTGAGATATTTCTGTTCCTTCAACCGGGCAACCACCATCTCGACCAGCAGTTCACCGTGCTCCTGTTCCTTCACCCGGTTGCGCATCAGGCGCTTAATTTCAGCCACCGTGCGCATCTGCCGCGCCAGCGCTCGCACGGCGTATTCGTAGAGCGATTCTCCGTCGTAGGTTTTGCGCACGCGCTTAAACGGCATGAAGAAGATTATAGGCGGCAAGCGTGGACAGCAGCAGTCAGTAGCCAGTAGCCAGCAGTCAGTCGCCAGAGGAAGCATTCAGCATTCAGCATAGGCGACCGCAAAGAGGCTGCCTTTCCTTAGGATGCCAAGCGCGGGAACCGCAGGTTCCTCGACTCGTCGCTGCAACAGCGCAGCTCATAGCTGCCAGCCGACTGCTAATTGCTAGTTGCCAATTGCTGCTACACAGTTACGGTTTTCAGGTTGGACGCCTGCGAGGGGCCCACGACCCTCCCCTTGTCGGAAGGCAAGACCCCAATCGCTCGATTTTTCCCAAACGTCTTCGCTTCAAAAACCCCGCGGTCAGCCAAGCCGAGAACCGCTTCCAAGGGTACGGCATTGGGTTCGCCCGGGTCCCAGGGGAAAGCCGCCCAACCAATCGAGCAGGTCTGACACAAGTTGATGCCAGCGGCGTTGGCCATGTCGGATTCTCGATTTCCGACTGCGGTCAAGATCCGCAAGGCAAAGTTCGCCGCTTCTGCCCGGTTGGAATATCGGGACACGATCAGGAATTCATCGCCGCCCCAGCGGACCAGAACGTCGGAGCTGCGGATCACGGAATTGATTCGCCGGGTCACCTCCAGCAAGACCTTGTCTCCAACGCCGTGTCCGTAGCGATCGTTGACTTCCTTGAAATCGTCAAGATCAACCATATAGAAGATCAAGTCACTGACCCGGAGTTCTTGGACCTGGTACGACCGCAGAGCATGATTGGCGTCGCCGGCGATGGTAGTGTCAAAGAACCTCCGATTTCGGGCCCCGGTAAGAGGGTCCGTTGCGGAGGCTTCCTGAAGTACCTGGTTGGCCTTGGCTAAGTCCATCCTCAGCCGATGCTGCTTGGCAAACACCAGAAAGGTCATCACCAGCATAATGCCCCGCGTAACCAGTTCTCGGAACTGGGTAACCGGCGAAGGCGAATTCCGATTGAGGACTGCCCATGCGCCCATGACCGGCAAAGACAGCACGGCCAGCATTCCCAGCCTGGTCACAGGAACGGGCGCCTGCGATTTCTTCGCGGCCACCGGAGCGCCGGCCAGCGTGAAGCCGAATAAGCCGACGACCGTGAACGATGCTATAGCCACCGAGTAGGGAATGTCGTACCACCTCCCCGGATAGTAAAGATGCTTGTCGATGGCCACGTTCGCCACCTAACGACTCGTCGTTATGAGCAATTGTGCGCCAAAAAAAAAACGCATAAAACCATTTCCAGCGTCCCAAACACCGACTCCACAAGAAACCCAGCGTCAACAGCAGCACAATATCCAGTAAACCATTGAGCCGGTTATAGTTGGAACCATATTTGG
>JBEKNL010000145.1:0-13017 GCA_049522855.1 Candidatus Korobacteraceae bacterium | reverse complement strand
CTCCGCCTCCGGTCGGCTCACCGAAGGCGACTATAGATGTCGCTGGGAAGTGATGGCGGTAAATGTCGTTGATAGGGAGAAATAGTTGCCGTCTAAGGGAACGAATAGTTGACGCCGATCACAGGGCATTTCTATGCCCGCGAACCCTACGCCAATCGCATATTCGTGGTGGGACTAGGCTATGTGCGCCCACATTGCCATCGCCGATGGGGTTTGTTTCGGGGCTTCCACTGGTTTGCCGTCTGTCCAGCGTGCAACCATGTCCGCCGTGGCCTGCCACTGCGCTTGGTCAACCTTCAGTTGCTTCGCGCTGAGTTGGCCGATCTGAATTGCGCCGAGCTTCAAATTCTTTCGTGCCAGTTCGCGCAGCATCTTGTCTCTCGTTCTGTCTCGTTCTTCGTCTTTCAAAGTGAATCCTCCAAATAGAATGACAATAGATAAAGTGGGCCGCTCCCCTTTCGGAGAAACGGCCCGATATATCCCGGCGCAATGCGCCGTGTATCAGTGCTGTTGCAGTTCGATGAGACTTACAAAATGTGGCGAAGGATTGCCAGTTTCTTCAGCCGACGATACTTTGCAGGGTCACAGCGCGACAGACTCATTGCATCAATCGAAGAGCTACCCTTTCCGAAGAAATGCTTGATCTCGCTGTCCTTCACTTCGGCTGAGTCATTGACACCCAGCGCGGGAGCCTTCACAGACTCAGGCAGCATTTCCCATTTCGCTCTTCCACCAGCAGCAGCAATTGCTTTGTTAAGTGCGACATTATCTTCACCGCTGTGTGACGGCTCGTTACTGCGTTTGCCCATTTGTTCTACGTGGTCAAGCGCCTGCTTTGCAAGCCCGTCTGCGTGCGCTCTTTTGAGAGCTTCTTTCTCTTCCTTCAATTTTGCGATCTCAGCATCTTTTTCAGCGAGCCGCTTTTCCGTGGCGTCAGCTTCCATCTGGCGTTTGTGGGCTGCAATGTTGGCTTCTACTTCGGTTAGAGTGATGGTGTCGGTGTTCGTATCGGACATGGTAGTTAATCCTTCTCGCAGCGGTTTGCTGCGGTTCGTGTTGCGGTTATTGCTGGGAACTGCCAGCGCAGTGTATTAGTGGAAAAATTGTGCTCTAGGAATCGCAAGGTGGGGCCTGAGTGATACTCGGTGAGGGTATTGCACCTTGCTTTTTGCCGCGCTGGAGCGGAGCGATTTTGCGATTTAGCTTCTACGCTCCAGCACAGTATGCACAGCGCGCCGCCAAGAGGAATTGAAGCGGTTACGCTGCGTTTGTTAGGCAAGTTCACAGTTGCACTGCAACGGCGCTTCCCGCAGCCCAGGAGTGGGGGCCAGTTTACGCCGTGTGCGCAACACTCCATTTGAACTCGCCTGCTCGCTCACCACTTGGCATACAAGTGTGTGGGCGATCTTGATAAGCTTCGGCCAACGGGGAAAAAAGGTTAAGAGCCGTTGGCCGTGGCCGACGGCGCAGTAACTCGCCGTCAGCGATTTCGTTTCTTGAATGCCGCGAGATCAAACGTCCCACACGATTGAACCTCATCGAGTGGGCTGTTGTCTGTCGCGCCTGCTACAAACTTTCTACAGTCGGTCAGCTTGGCCAGCCCCATCGTCTCGCCCGTTTGCAAATCTTGGAGTCGGGCGAAGCGTAAGCCCACCACCAGCACTCGGTACAGCTTGCCATTCAGCACAGCGATGTCATCCTTCTCGATTTTCAGTTTCTTCGCCGTTGTGCGGTCTGGTAGCTGCCTTGGCCCTGTTCCGGCCACTGGCAGGGCATCGTACGCGCGCTTTGCAGGCAGCGCGCCGGTCAATCCACCAGAAGTCAATAGAAAAGGCGGGGCCGTCTCGTGGAAGACGACCCCAAACCCCCATGACGCTTTCTACCTCACCTGCGGTGGCATGAAACTCATGCGCGAGCAGCAGCGGGCCACCGAGTGGGCGCTTACCACCGAACTCGACGATTCCTTGCCCTCGACTTGGTAAGCGGGACCGCCGATGCTGGCTGCGGGACTGGTTACTTCAGGTCGTCGCGGGGGAACCAGCTCGTTCCCTGATTTCTTCCCAGCTACCCAAAAAAAGGCCGGAGCAGAAGCTCCGGCTGTCTAACCACTGGGGGAAGGGTTGTATTTACCGGTTCAACTTGCGGCGCAGTACGCCCGCCAAGCCGAGGATGCCAGAACCGAACAGCAAGATGCTGCTGGGCTCAGGAGTCGTTGGTTGGCCGCCTGAGATCGTGAACGCTTCTGATTCAGTTGTCGGACACCCGCCGCTCCCGCTGGGGTTCTGGAAATAGCAAGATGCAGAGGGGCTTTCGATGTCGTCCCACGCGTCAAACTGGGAGCCGCCGACGTCATTGACATTACCGATGCTGAGGTAGTAAGTGGTGCCTGCGGTCAAAGCGGTGGGGGTAATGTTGAATGTGGTCTGGTAGATGCTGTACCCGAAGCTATTGGTAAACAAGAAAACGTTCGAGAGGCCAGTACCGACCGCAAGGCCGGGGCCGCCGAACGACGTGGAGCCGATCTCATACGAAACAGTCGTCGGGGCGCCGCCCAGTGTCCAGAGGCCGATCGAAACCTGATTGGCCATGCCGGACGTGGTGTCAACAAACCCGTTGGAAAGCCACTGTTCAAATGGACCGGGGTTAGGGCCGTCGACAAAGAACCCATTCAAGTTGCCATTGATCGGACCAGAAGTAAATAGCGTCGTCGAGTTAGCGCTCAACGCGAGACACAGAATTGTGAGTGACAGAGTAAGGATGCGAATTCTCAAGGGTGAACCCTCCTTTGTTGTTCAGACCGCGGACGAAACCCACCGACCTAATTGGTGGGAAGACCACCGTGGTAGTTGCAATTCAAGTGCCACCGTAAACCCAGTAGAATGTTAAGTTGTGACGCAATCCTGTGCACTCGTTTGCGACATCGTTCTAGGAAACTTCCCACAATCTGCCCTCTATCCCTCCCGGTCGGGCAACCCAAGTCAGCTCTACAGGAGTTCGACAAGGGTTACGCAGCGTCTCAGGCAATGCCCTCCGGCGGCAACTGGAAAAGGTTTGCTGAGGGTGGCTTCATGGTGGCACTGTTATACAAACCCCTTGATATGCCGGATTTTCTATTTTTTTGTGTGCTCGCTGGACAGCGCTGAAGCGACGCTTGCAAGATACTTCGCAGATGCGGCGCGTTGTTCGGCGCAAGCAGCGCGCCGATCAGCTTGCGCTTGCCTCAAGGCGTTGTGCCGCTTGGCCGCAGTGAGGTCTATCGTCCGCCCGGTCTTCGCGGCGTTCCGTTCGAGTAGTCGGATGATCTCTGCGCGCATTACGCTGCCTTCCTTTCTGCTGCTGCTGGTTCGGACGCTACCGATCTGTTCTTCCACTCACTCGACGGCGTGCGGTTCTGGTTCTGCACGAGACGCGTTGCCCAGCGGCAGTTCTGTTTGTAGTAGCCCTTGTTATTCTCGATTCTGTCGATACTCGTGTTCTCCGGTCGCGGCCCCATGTCGGCGAGGAAGTTCTCGAACTTCAGCCAGCGAGGGTCGAGCGTGAGTACCGCGCCGTAGTTCCCATACGCGTCACTGTTCGGATTGAGCATTCTGTCCTTCATGTGCAACCAACTGTTGTACGTCGGTGAACCGCGCCCCTTTGCGTGGCCGTGATGCGTCTGCGCCGCCGAGCGTACAGGGCGACTGCGCTCTACTGTGCACGCGTGGCATGATTGCACGTGGTGCAACAGCGCCTTCGTCTTGTGCATGATCTCGCCGCACGAACACTGGCACGTGTAGACCATCTTGTTTCGCTGGTTCAGACCGTCTTGATGCACCACGATGATCTCGCCGTACGTGTTGCCCGACAAGTCCTCGATACTGGCGTTGCGTCTGCGTACGCACGCTGGGCAAGCCTGAGACACGTTCTTCCTACCGAGTGTGTCCGAAGACTTGATTACTGTGGCTCCGCATTTGCAACGGCATTCCCACAACCTGTGCTCGCCCTTTACACCAGCGAGTCCGATCACCGTTAGATCGTCGTGCACGCGTCCAACCGTCGCCCTCACTGCTTGTTCAGTTAGTAATGCGAGATGAATTTCTGCCTTCATGTTTCCTCTTTCAAATGAAAATGGCGACCCTTGGAGGTCGCTGTGCGGCGTCTGCCGCGATGAAGACACACGAATGCCGTGTGGCTACACCGAGCCAGAGAGCCTATGAATTGTTTGGGGTTGTGCTACAACGAATGTCTAGCGAAACTTTGGGCTGAAAACCCAAAGGTCAAATCAGGTACACAGAAGTACACAACTGAGTGTGCTGAGGGTTCCTGAACGTACTTAAAGGCTACCGTCCGTGCCTTAGTTTGCTTACGTTTACCGTCTCACTGTCATCTCATAACCCAAAGGTCGGTGGTTCAAATCCACCCCCCGCAACCAACCTTTTCAGTCACTTACTCGAAATCCAAGACAATTAAAAGAGCGAAACCGAGGCGAAGCGGCCCGGTTTCTGTTCGCTAATGTTCGCGGAACGCTGGAGTTCGCCTCACGAACACAGCAGGAATCGAGCCAACAGAAATGGAGAAGACACCAATGCTTACCAGTAAACGAGTAGAAGGGAAAGTTGACTATAACGACGGGTCGTTTGCCGAAGTCCTGACCTACGGAATTGAAGGAATCGAGAAGGACCTACTGTTAGAAACGATCCAGTTGCGTATTGAGGATACCGAGGATACCCCGCAGGAATTCCAGCTTAGATTCCCGGTCGGTACTACGCTGAGCATCTTGACGATCACTGAAATCACCGCCCACTGACAAAACGGAGGTCAGTACCATATGAGCGTAAAAAAACAAGCGAGCAAGGTCGGTGAGAATCCCGTGAGTCGCGGCCGACATGAACACCAGTGCCATATCTGCGCGCACGCACATCGAGCCGACATCGAGGAGAAGTTCGTCGCCTGGGACAGCTTGGCGCACATTGCCAAGCAATATGGTGTTAGCGGGCTTCGCTGGAACGAATCATTGAGAAGGCAGGCGAGGTAGAGGTAAACGCTGCCGCTGTAGTGAGCGCTGCCAGCGCCTATGCGCGAATCAACAGCCGCGGCGAATGGGTGGAGCGCACGGAGACCGTAAATCTCAATGCTCTTTTCGATCGCATGAGCCAGGCTGAATTGGAAGCCTACGCCAAGGACGCAGTTCTGCCCAGTTGGTTCACGGAGACTGTAGGCGCGACAGCCCCAGACAGTCAGGACCCCGAAAATGACGGATAAGTTATTGAAAGCAACGCAACGAACACCGCTGTTAGACGCGACACGCTGGCGCCCTGGCGACTTTGCGCTCGGGTCACTGGAATCGCGAGCGGCCGTCCGCGTGATGCTGGCGGAGCGGCAGGCGGCACGCCAACGCGAGGCTCAGGGCGCACATGTTCAGGACGCCGTGCGTGATACCTACACCTGGGTTACCGAGCACACGAAAACTTTCAATGAGCACTGGCTAGAAGAGGGCCGTCCTTCACCCTACGAGCCCTTCCCCCGCTACGACTATCTCGCCATCCTCTTCGAGATCCTCGATGCAAAACGTATCGTCTGGATCGAGAAGTCCCGCGACCTGATGATCTCGTGGGCGTGTGTGGCCTATCTCACGTTCAAGGCCATGACGATTCCAGAGTGTGGCGTCCTGTTCCAGACACAGAAGGAGAATAAGGCCATTCAACTGGTGGACTACGCGAAGTGTCTTTACGACCGGCAGCCGGACTTTCTGCGCGACGCATTTCCGTTGACCAAGCCGACCAAGGATCAGCCAGCACTTTCGCTGGAATTCAAACACGGCGGCTACATTTCCGGCATTCCTGGCGGTGCCGACCAGATCCGTTCCTATCACCCGTGGGGATATTTGAACGACGAAAGCTCGTTCCAGCCCGAGGCGGGCGAATGTTACAACGAAGCTCTGGCTGCCGTAAAAGGCAAGATCATCTTCAACAGCTCGGCGGGACCGTCATGGTATGCGGATGCCCGCCACGACATCATTCGTAATGGCGAAGACTAAAACAGCACAGGTTCTCGAAAGCGTGCAAACGATGGCGCCCCAGACGGCGGTGGACATCATGCAGGGCGTCAGCGTCCGCCGGACCGCGGGCGGCATTTCAGTCGTTCGCCTGCATTACAGCGCCCATCCCGATCGCAATCCTGACGAACATCCAGAGTGGAAAGTACAGGAGAGGCGCACCTACACGTCCCAAGCAGACTGGGACCGCGAACAGGAGATCATTGACGAAGCTGGCGGCGGCGAGCTGGTGTTCGCAGACACGTTAGTCGCGTATTGGGACAAGATTGTTATCACGGATCCAGGGTGGAGACCTGATCCAGGATGGCAGGTCATCGGCGGCTTCGATCACGGCAAGACAAATCCTACGGCGCTGGAACGCGCCTATATCGACTATGAAGGGGTGATCTACTTTTCGGGTGAGTATTACGTTCCCGGCAAGAGCGTCTGGCAGCACGCACCAGAACTGCTGAGGATGCCCGACATCGATCGCACATCACGAAGCTACCGAACAGCTCGGCAAGGTTTCGTTTCCGATCTCGTGCGCGCCTGCTTCTCAAAAAGCTTTTGAGCGTGGCGTCGCTCTGCTCCATTCCTTCGGGTATGAAGAGGCGGAGGAGCAGTTTGTCGAAATCACCCAGAAGGACCCGGCGTGCGCCATGGCTCACTGGGGCATTGCGATGAGCTTGTTCCACCAGATCTGGGAACGGCCCCAGGAGTCAACCCTAAAGCGGGGCCAGGAGGAAATTTCGAAGGCGCAGAAAATCGGTGCTAAAACCGAGCGGGAGCGAGGCTATATTTCCGCCTTGGCTGTGTTCTACCGCGATCCTGCCGCGAGCGATTACTTGAAGCGGGCCACAGCATACTCGGACGCGATGGGAAAACTGTACCAGCAATACCCCAAAGATCTGGAGGCGGGCGCATTCTATGCCTTGTCTTTGCTGGCGGCCGAGCCACCAGACGACACCTCCCTCACTTCAGAAAAAAAGGCGGTCGCGGTGCTCATGCCTCTGTTCCAGCAGCAACCCGATCATCCTGGCCTAGCGCACTACATCATTCATGCCAGCGATTCACCTCAAATGGCCCCCATGGCACTCGATGCCGCCCGCCGCTATGCGGAAATTGCCCCGTCGTCAGCCCACGCGGTCCACATGCCCTCGCACATTTTTGCCCGGCTTGGACTCTGGCAGGAGGATATCCAGGCGAACCTGAAGTCGGTGGCTCTGACGCAGCATTCTGGTGCGATGTACATGCATGGACACGAGCTACACGCCATGCACTTTCTTCTTTATGCCTACCTGCAGACCGGCCAGGACGAAGCAGCCCAGCATGTGGTGGAGCAATCGAAGCAGATCGTAGCGACGGCGCCCACGAACGATGACGATACAGGAATGCTGGAATACTACGGCTTTGCCGCGGCGCATTTCTCTGCCCTCTACGATTTAGAGACGCGGCGCTGGACAGACGCCGCGGCACTCCAGCCCGCGGCGAACGCACCGCCGCACTTGCAGAGGATCACTTATTGGGCCCGGACAATCGCCTCCGCGCGTATGGGCGATGTGGAGGCGACCCGCCAAAATGCGCAGAAATTCGACCAAGCGGAAGAGGCCACTCGCAAGTCGAAGTATGCCTATACTCTTGACGGGCCGAATTCGGCGCGCGGTGAGGTGCATGCCTGGCTGGCCTTTGCCGAGAAGAACAATGACGAGGCGCTGCGGCAGATGCGCCAGGTCGCGGACACCCAAGACAAGGTAGGAAAAGCAGAAGTCGACATTCCTGCACGCGAGATGCTGGCCGATATGCTACTCGAACTCAACCAGCCAGAGAAAGCCTTAGCGGAATATGAGAAGTCCATGGAGATTGATCCCAACCGCTTCAACGGTCTTGCCGACGCCGCACGGGCCGCCGAGCTGGCCCATCAACCAGTAAAGGCGAGTTCTTACTACGCACAACTGTTGAAGAACTGCGACGACGGAATACACTCGGACCGTCCAGAATTACGCAGCGCCAAGATGGTGTTGGCAAAGAACGGGCAGTAGGGCCTACAGAAAACGTTCGTCAATTGCCGGTTGCCGAAAATCAGAGGCCGAAGCCCATCGGCGTATGGAAACTCGGGAAACCGTGGGCAAGATCCTCCTCATCCCGGAATCGCGAAATTGAGTTGCTCGGCATTTTCCAGTAATCTCCCAGGTTTTCGTCGCGGGCGTGCGCATCCAATCTATCGGGAGTGGAAAGCGAGCGGGCGTTAGGAGGTTTCGACTTGTCACGCGGGAGATTTTGGCGCTGGGCTTGGCCTCTCAGCATTGCCGCTGCCGGAGTAGGCACCGCCGCGGTTGTCCTCCTCCGCGGGTGCTGGCACAGCCACATGAGTTGGCCGACGCGGTACGATGATCACTATTCCTATCGAGTTTGTACCGACTGTGGCATCAAGCGACTGTTTGACCCCAAGTCTTTTCGCGGTTATGGCCCGTACAGCTACGACTTGCGAGAACTCATTGCCCGACACCGCGCCCGCCGCATGAGACAACAAAAGATCACCGCCTTGAAGCGAACGATCAGGGGCTCGGAAATTTGACCATCGCCGAGCAAGGCCGGCTTAGGCGAGGCCGGCTTTGGCAAGCTCAGATATCAATCGTTACCACCCAATGGGAGGACGAGGATCAGAAGACATGAACACCGAACCGTGGTGTCGCAGCGTGGCCAGGCTGGGCTCCGAAACTTGTCCCTGAACATCTACTGTTTGCGCATGGAAAGAGAAGAACGGCAGACGGAGGAGCAACCGGTTTATATTGGCCGGCGACGGCATGGGATCATTGTCCGCCGCTAGAATGTGGATGGGCGGGGGCCTCGGGTTGCTCTACGTCGCCACCTCGCTTTGCCACTTGCTGCTGAGTGTCACCATGAACAGGACCTTATCCAGCACGTCTACCGACCTGCGATCTCATTAGGTCTTTGAGGTTTAACGTGGGGTCGAGGTTGACCGCCTGGAAGTTGTTAATCCCGACCACCGGGTTGAGGTTCTGCAGCATGAGGCCGAGGCTCTCCTCGTCGTATGCGGGCTGGT
Organism: Candidatus Korobacteraceae bacterium; assembly: GCA_049522855.1. Classification (GTDB taxonomy): domain Bacteria; phylum Acidobacteriota; class Terriglobia; order Terriglobales; family Acidobacteriaceae; genus Bog-257. The sequence continues at coordinate 3,940 of JBEKNL010000145.1, read as the reverse complement.
ACGATAAAACCTTTTGCCTCTCTTGCTTTTCCGTTTTCACAGCCCCGCAAAAATGCCTTGAAGCCCTGAAGCGGCTTGGTTCTGTCGCTTGCTGGACACTTTGGGGCCCACAGTTAGTCCTCGTCCCATTCACAGGTACAAAGCTCGGTGACCTCCGGGGGATTCGCACGAAGGTTGATGAACAGGTTCTCCCATCGGGCATTTTCAAACTGGAATACCCTGTCGATGGGGTGTTTGAGCTTCATCTTCCCAGCCTTTATGCGCTTTAGAATTTCGATCTGCTTCAATTCCTCCGAGGGCAAGAGAACAAGGCCCCAGCAGCAGTCGTTGTGCGCGCGCTGGTACCGTCTGAGATGATCAGGGAATTCGGTATCGGCGGTGATGAGCATAGCTTCCTCTCGCTGGCACAGATCGACGACATCGGGATAGTCGGGAGCGTGGGGAGGTAACCCGCATTCGACGGTCGTGCGAGCGTCGCTTGGCAGATATTCTTTGAGCTTTGGGCTCAGATCGTTGTCGATAATGAACGGCTGCTTCTTCTTGCTCTGCAGTGGCATTATTCTTCATTTTACAAGTTAGCCCAGCTTGAGTTTTTCGCGAAGTGGTATACCGACCGTGGGCGAGACCGGTTTCAGGATTTCGTCCCGCTCACCCTTTGCGCTCCGCCTATGATTGTTGCGCAAGTACTCATCGTCTTCGATGCACCGCCATTACGTTTCAGGCAGAGACTTTTGCGCGATAACTGTTGCAAAATCCCCATTGCACTCATTGAATCGCGGCAGAAACGCTTGTACGGAAGACCCCTCGCTACGCTCACGCCTGCAAACCGCCTCAACATAAATAACGGCCACCTGGAGAAATCCCCAGGGCTGTTTCCTTTTGCGGACAAGATTCCTCAGCCGGAACCGCTGGCGAGTGCTATAACCTGAATCTGGGTGGACAGCAGGAGGCAATATGAACTTGAAGAGGGGAAATTCCGGATCTCGCAATGCGAGCGGTCAAGGGAGGCGGGTTGTGCTGCTGGTCGTCATCGCTATCACCGCCATTTTCCTGACGATGCTTTACGATGATCTCATTAGCAAGGGTGTATCACCGTACCCACCGCCGCAAAAGTAAGCGCCCGCGAAAATTTCGCGTCACCGTCCCTGATCAGCACCAGCAATTTCATTTGGGGCAGAGACGCTGGTTGATTCTCCGTTGGCGACGGCTTGCAACTCGCGAATCAACCAGAACAGCCGCCGGGCCGAGACATAGCTGTGCTCGCCACCGTGGCGTAGGTCCGTGATCCGGGATTTCGAGATTAGCTTGTGGATCTTCCGTTGCGACAGTCCCAACCCCAGCTCAGAGTGCACGATATTGGCTGCTTCCTGCTCCGAGATGCCGGGCAAGGCCTGGCCGGCATGAAAGCGGGAACGCCATTGCTCCAGCTCCAAGGCCTGGCGGGTGAAGATTGCCTCCAACTCGTGGGTGCCGGCGAACAGCAACCCACAGTGTGGGGGTTGATCCAACAGTTCCCGAATTGTCTCCAGACACTCAATCGACAGATGCTGGGCTTCGTCAAAGACCAACAGCACCTTGCGCTGGCTGAGATCGAAACGCAGATTACGCAGAATCCGGTCGACCGTGCCCATTCCGATTGCTCCGCAGCTCTGTGCCACTCGCTTCATCAGGTCTAGCGAGCCGATCCCCTGACGAACATAGACGTAGTAAGCTCTTCGGCCTTGCGCCATGGCCTGATTGAGACAGCATCCGACGTAAGTTTCACCGTTCAATTGGATTTGTGGCCTGAACTTGGCTACTCTATGCCGGTTGCAAGGGTATTCGGAGGCGATCGGCAACTGCAGCTACTAGGCGGTCAAACTCCGCAGGTCGTTCGAGCATAGGGTAATGACCTACGTGTTTCATCACAACGACATCGAAATCGGCCTTCACTGTTCGGACCGCTTGGGTGTCCGTAGGGTAGAGATCACCGTTGATTGCGAGCAGCGGAACCTGCAAATAGCGGGTGGAAGCGCTTACATCATAACCGGCCAGGGACAAGAACATCGTATGCGCCACCTCGGGCGAGGTTTGCGCCATACGCTGCTCGGCATCGGCGACAACCGCCGGATCTGCATCTGTATGGAAGAGGGATTTGACCATCCGTTTAAGGCTGCTGGCATAATCATCCCGAAAGGCGTCTGCCCTTTGCCGGGCTTGATCCGGCGTCATCGTGTAGGCGAGGCTTTGAAACGTGTCCACTCCGACGACTCCAAGAACTCTACCGGGTAATAGCAAAGCCGCCTCTATCGCCACCGGACCGCCTAACGAGTTGCCGAAAAGGATAACCTTCTCGAGGTGCTCGGCCTCGACGACGGCCTGGATATCGGCTCCGAATTCTTGTATGCCCCATCTGTTCCGGTTGGTTCCCGATTCACCATGCCCCGCAAGGTCGGGAGCAATGACTCGGTAATGTGCGGCGAACTCTTTGAGCTCGCCATCCCAGAAAGTGCGGTTGGCCAGTCCTCCATGGATGAAGACAAGCCCCACCAGGCCCGATCCGGCGGCGGAGTACACGATGAGTACACCGTCCCATGTCGTACATGTTTTGCGCTCTATTGTTGCGCCTGTACCCTTGTCTTCGCCATCGTTGCAGCGAGCATTGAAAGAAGCAGTATCCATGAGATATTCATCGCCGTTAGTTTTTTAATGAATCTGACGATCACTATATCTCAGAAGTTGGACAGCATGTGAAGGTCGGACGGAGTATTTGCGAACCACAAGTCCTCCGCTAATGGCCGAAATTCCGCAGTTACGATCTGACAGGCTGAATTCTGATGGATCGCGAATGCGAGTCGGATTGGGAGATACGCAATGAAAACCGATTCATCGCCAGCATTAGCCTTGGGCACGCGGGACCGAAACGAAACTCCGGCGCGGGAGATCGCGCTGTGGCGAATTTATCTTCTGAGGGCCGGATACCTCTTGATTGCCGTCGGCATGGGAATGCAGAAGGTTCCTGCCTTCCTTCATCACAGGCCTTGGGAGTTGATGCATGGCGTGGTCAATTCCATGCTGCTCGCGCTCGTGCTGCTGGCGGTCCTAGGGCTACGCTATCCCTTGAAAATGCTGCCGCTTCTGTTCTGGGAAATAGCATGGAAGGCCACATGGCTTCTCGCGGTGGCGTTGCCTGCCTGGCAGAACCACACCATGGACGCAGACACCTGGGACACAACTTTCGCCTGCCTGATGAGCGTGATCTTCCTGTTCGTCGTGCCGTGGGACTATGTCTGGCGGAATTTTGTCGCCGCGCGCGGTGACCGCTGGTGGTGAACGCTTTGCGGTAAGCGTCCGCTGATGGCCGCGGGATTGGAGGTGGGGTTCAGACGGGTTTGCGCGTTTTACGGGGCCGAGGCGCACGAGACGTTTGCGGATTTGGTTTCGTCGAGGGCATTGGGATCGAAGGGACCACCGTACCAATCGGTCACTTCGTCGTGGTCGTGGTGCTTGGGGTCTTCGAGCGCTCCGAGGAAGGCGTAGAAGCTCGGCAATCCGCCGTAAGATGCTGTGACGAGCGGCGTCCAGACTTCGCCATCATTTTGCTATCCAACATGCCCAACGTTTTACGCACGAGACTACCGACGGCACAGAGATGAAGCTCTTCGAGAACTGCGTAGGGTCTATGCCAGTGATGCGGCACTTGATGAAAACAGGGCTTTGCTTGAACTGAGTCCGTCGATGGACGCAACGGCGATTTAGCGCCAACTGACAGATTGGAGCTGACCGCCAATAAGGTATAGTTTTTCCACCAGGAGGCCGGCCCTCCGTTTAGCAATCAACAACGAAGCCATACTGAAGCGAGGTGAACCGTGACCCCTTCCGACATTGCTGCCGCAGTACGAGACCTAAAGCCGCGATTTCTGGAGGGACTAGCGCCGCCTGAGATCAAAGCAGTCCTGGC
>JBEKNL010000144.1:0-8150 GCA_049522855.1 Candidatus Korobacteraceae bacterium | reverse complement strand
TCCAGCAGGACACTTTCTCCGAGTCCGGTTTAAGCACAAAACATGCGGAATTGCGGAGATTTTCGGCGATTTTCAGAGGAAAGCTGCAGAGTTTCTCTGCAGTTGAGACTTGCTGGCGGAGGGAGTTGGATTCGAACCCCCGATACCCTTTCAGGTATAGCGGTTTTCAAGATGTACCTTTCTCCCCCGCTCTCATTTGTGCTCAATGATTTACGTTCGGAGGCGGTCGGTCGCAGTCGGGCCAATTGGCTCTCATTCGGCACTTGTTGTGCTCCGGTTTGTGCTCCCGGCGCGGCACGGAGAACAAGTTTCATTGAGACAAACCTCGGCGGATTTTGAGTCCAACCCATCCGCTTTCGAAACAACTCAATTTCTTTGCTTTACACGTACTTGCCGTTATACCTGGGTGCTGGCCTGTTCGGTCTTGTGAGGGGCCAATGGTCAGAGTTTGGGCAGAGAGGACGTGCGTGGAAACCTGCGTTCACAGCCGGCTATGCAGTTGGCCGGGCAACTGCATGACTCGATCATCAGCGATACTTTTGGAACAATCTAAAGGCAGAAAGAACCACATACCGAATGACGACAACTTTGAACCGTATTGGCTGGACGAAGACGATTGGCTGGTAACGATCTGTCCTCTGCCAAATCGCCGAGCTTGGAAGATAGAGCTTGCGATGTTGACGGGAATCTCTCTATTCAAATGCAGAATGATCAGCCGTGAACTCTCGAGTGAGTTTTTGGCGAAAGGCAGAATCCCAAACGAGCCTTTGAAGTTTGCGGATGTGGGTCTTCTGTATCTTCTCTGTATCTTTCCCCGCCTCGACGACAGTTTGGAAGAGCAGTGCGGCCAGAACGTGCTCGGCGTGATGGGCTGAGGTCCCGGTGGCCACCATCTTTTCAAACGCAGCCGTTACAAAAGGATCCTGTTCGAGCTGTCCTTTGACGGCAGCATGCGCAGTTACGTGGGCCAGCGGACTTACCGTTCCGCCTCCTACCGTGATCTCATATGGCGTTCCTTCACGCAGGTCTGCGAACTCAAGGGCATTGTGAACGTGCTTTAGGTGCATATGTTCTTGCATCGCCTTCGCGTAGAGCTGGCTCTCATGCGGGAGTTTGGCCACCGTACCCGCTTTGACGGCTTCGTAGACGATCTTTTCATGCTGGCCGACCAGTTTGCGAAGTTCTGTAAGTTTGGAATTGTCCATTTCCGCCACCCCTGAGTGCTAATGCTACTACGCCGTGGCTTGGTGTATCGCGAAGGGGGCTGCGGTCGGGGAATGTGGCTCGAGTATCATACTGGCCACGTCTGGCCCATCCTTGCGGAAGTTGGGATGCGTTGTTAGCGTCCGACGGGGCGGGCACTGGAGCGGAGTCTCGAGCTGTGGAAAACCCCAAGTTTAACAGGCGAGACAAGCAGGGGTCGCACCCTTGGCGGGGTGAGCATTACATCCCCCTAAGTTACCCCACCGTTACCAATGAGTAATAGGGTCGTCGAGCGAGCGAATCAGCTCAGCATGTGTGTCGGCCTGGCTCGGGTAAGAGTTCGCGGGGGGCCGGGGAACCGGCGGCGGCTGGCGATCACGTTACCGCGTACGGCTCCGGGGGGGCGTACGGAACCGGGGGCCGGGCGTCGATCACGGGAAGCGTCGGGTGTGGATTATTGCCGTTCGCCCCTGATCTGGACACGTCTCGGATTCCATTTCTGCGCTACCCGACGGGAGCAGTAGAATCTGTCAGTAGGCTGCCGTTAGGCAAAACTGGAAGATCAGAACATGACAACCGGCGAGGAAGCGGAACACGCGAATCTCTTGCGCAAGGCTACCAGAACTAAATTACTTCTCTTAACCGTAGCTCTGGTCTTGACGTGGGCTCTATGGACGACGCTCCAAGGAGGCGACCAAGCGGCTGAAGAGCTCGACCAAAAATATGACGCTAGTCTGAAAGATCTAGAGAACAAATGGAAGATTCCCCTTTCTAGTCCCGTCGAGTACAGCACCGAAGCCGGCATCTTGGAATACCTCAACAAGAATACCGCAACCCTTCCCTGGGTCAAGGATTCCGACAAGGTTAGACAATTTCGTTCAGAACTCAAGAACAAGGGCGTGCAACACGAACGGGATAGGCAAGAGGCATACCTTGTAAAACTTCGGGTACCGTATCTTCAGGACCCCATCATGATCAGCGGGCTCAAGCTTGCAGACATTTACCCGTTCGCTATTATCTCGATTCTGTCAGCAACAGTAATCATCAGCAGGAGAGAACGGGCTAACGCGATAGTTCTTAGCTGGCTTGCGCGAGAAAAGGATGACCTCTCCACTGCTAAGGGAGTCGTGATCCGGGCCAACTTTAAACCAGGCACGCTCACGGAGTTCCGGGTGCTCGATGGTCGGTGGTTGGTATACCGAACTCCGTTGGTCGTTCACCCGGATTTGTTGCTGACCTACAGCTTGCTAGCATGCATTCTTTACTATGTTTTTTACTTGCAGGCCTCCCACAACCCCGTCATTTTACACGACACGACATCCACCTTGGGAGATTATCTGGCGATACTCTGGTGGTTTCTGGTATTGATGGTCATACTGTTGTGGCGCACGTGGAAGTATTATTCAGCATGTCTGCAAGACTTGGTCGGGACACCAATCTGCGGAAGGCTCCGACACGGTCTCTTCAAACTTACTGACGCTTTAAACCATCGAGTTCTTCGCGTATCGAATCGCCGTATATGGCTGAAACGAATCGCATGTGCGTTCCGCCTACTCGTTCCGATCGCGGCCCTTTCTTCGCTCGCTCTTCCGTGGATGGAGGCGTGGTCTGGAGTATGGAGGGGATATCGATTTCTGCTACCGCAGCGACCCTCTCCATCCCCTTTCTCAGTAACCTTAGAGCCGAGGATTTACTTGGAGCTACAGATTCAACTTATGGTCGCTGTGCTTTTCGTAGCTTTTTACTTAGTGAATTGTTTTCTTTGGAGAAGTGTCGCCCAAGCGTGGCTCATACGCATATTGGAAGTCTGGCACTATCTTGGAATTGCTATAGTTCTTCTCGCTGGAAATTTAATTCTGCACCTGGTCATGCTTGAATACGGAGGATATGTTGGGGTCACCAACTCACTAGTTTTTGCGGAGCCTTTGTATGGGTTTTGGATATTTGTGGCTCTCTGCTTCGTGCTAAGTGTCCTTGTTCAGCATCGGCTTCGACATACTCGACTACCAGATTCCACACCTCGCTTCGCTTCTGAGACGACTCCAGTGTATTGAGCCGTTCCATGACCAGCGTGGCGATATCACGAGCGATGGATTCTGTGCTTTGGGCGCCGGTAGGCAGTAAATGCACGCCTCCAGGTGGATTTATGCCTTGGTCCTGTAGAGGTGCCTTCGGTAATTGGCTGTCGATAAAAGCCTCAACCTTTTGTTTGACCACCGCCTCTATCTGCTTATCGCGTTCAAAGGATCTTCCGAGCGCCTGCCAGTGATCATCCTCTGGGTCAAATATCTCACGGTGAGACATTTGAGCTTCCTTTTCAGCAGTCTCGGCGACCTCCGCTGCTTTCTGAACAATCTGGGGTTCGCTTGCTGTCATCGTTGGGCGTAACTTGATGCCTTTTAACTCGAGTATTTCCTCAAGATTGGCGTTGATGCGTCCGCGTGCATTGGCGAGTTGTATCTGACGGTGCGCCGTGGACGTGCCGGAGCCATACGATCATGCTCAGAATCTTACCGGAACGTTGTCAATCGAGCTTGGTGCCAAGTCATTGATATTGCGGGTGTACGATGTTTTGATGAATGACAAGCTGATTTCGCTCAAGTCATCAAGGTGGGTGAGAAGCACGCCTCGGAATTGCTGCGGGCCAATATGCGCGATGTCGAAACCGTCGCGCATCACTTGCTGGAGTCGAGATCGTTAACCCGTGACGTTCTGAACATCAGGCTCACAGACGCGCACCGCCTCGAAGGCATCATGCCGCCGTTCCTTGACACTGCACCGTCGAACTGGTTGGTTGCGCTGAATGAGTTTGCCCGGCGCCGCATCTCCTCGACGTCGGCAAGGCGAGGGCAGGCTTCCGCCGCCTCGCCCCAACCCAAGGGGCAGTAACCTCGGACTCGCCCCTGGGGTTATCGGGGCTGATTAACCGGTCAGCCCCAAATTCCAGTTAGAGTGAAAACTGGTGTCAGTTCTGGTGTCAGTTGGAGTTTGATTTCCGTGCGCAGCCCTGCAGAACGGTGCAAGACTGGAAACAGTTGAACCCCCTGTCAATACTGGCGTTTTGCACGATTGTGCGGAGTGATGCCGAACGGTGCGTAGTGACATCGAAGGCATTAAGAGTGCGTTGCTCTACCAACTGAGCTACGGGCCAAACCTGTGTACCAATCCCGCACAGTATTGCGGAAGGGAACATCTTTCCTCATTGGGATCTGTCTCCGATTCCGACCGTGTGATCTAAGCTCCTGATAACAAGGCATCTCAATTGCTCCCTCCTGGTGTCTTGTGGACATTCACGTGCCTTACCCATTTTGTTCCCGAGAGCCATCCAGACGGGGATTTTGTTAACTGACCCCTGTCTGGCTAGTAAGGTAAGCCACTTCGTCTGGCAGGGGAAGCGGCCCCTCGCTAAGCTCTTGGGAACCAGGTTAGGTGTTTCTCATGGGAGCGTGGAATACGCCGTCCAGGATCGGCAGCAGAAAATCAGGAAAAGTATTGTGACGAGGTGTCAAGTGAATATTCCGTGCAAAATTAAAGCTGTCGGCGTTGTTGCCGATAACTCCGGCATGACGAACGCCATTGCGCAAAGCGCCGCCGCGCCGGCGGCCGAACCTCTTCCCGGCGGGCGGCGCAGGGAGAACCGGATACGGGTCAACATACCCGCGCGGATCATTTACCAGGGTTTACTGCACGGGGTTTCGGCGAACGCGGTTTGCACCGACATCAGCGAAGCCGGCATCAGTTTCCAGACATCGGACGGTTTGTATGTTGGAGAAATCGTGGAGGTGGAATTCCGCGACCAGATTGCTGCGCCCTTCCGCTTCCTGGTAAGGGTGCTCTACAAAATGGGGCACCGCTACGGCGCCTATTTTATGGAGCCTGGCTGCTCGTCCAACAAAAGCTAAAAAAACAACATCTCCCATATGGTAGTGGTGCAGTTTGAATTTGGGGAGTGGGGTCTTATCCTGGACGTGCGGGAAAATAGGAAGATTGCAAAGGCCCGCCGAGGGTCAGGGAGGGCGTTTTCCTGCCTAAGGGAAGGACCCGCCCCGGAGGGTTCGCCTCGGCGGGCTGCGCCAGAATCCCTGAACCGCAGATCGCTGTCTGTGACGGCGGTCACGGGGTGTATGTACCAACTTCACGATTCCGGCAACTCAAGCTGATCGACATTTCCTCGCCCGGCAATTGGTCTATCCCAGACGTAACAACCGCTATACGGTCCCCCAGATGATCCTGGCTTTGGTCTATCCCATCGTTTTGGGTCTGGATCGCATCGAAACCTCGTCATTCCTACGTTCCAACGGCACGTTCCAGTACCTGACCGGCCTGCCGAACTTTCCCGATCCGCAGACCTTGCGCCGCTTCTTACTCCAAGCCCCGCCTCGGTTCTGGGAACAGCTCCATCGCGTCAACGATCGACTGCTGCAGAATTTTATTCACCGGCCTGAGCACCGCTCCCGCCTTATCTTCGATCTCGACAGTACGGTGGTGACGGTCTTCGGACACCAAGACGGCGCCGAGGTCGGCTACAACCCCCGCTATCGCGGTAAGCGATCCTACAATCCCCTGCTGTGTGTCGAAGCCAATTCTTCTTATCTCTGGGACACCGAACTCCGTGCCGGGAACGCCGGAACCTCGGATGGGAGCGTAGAATTGCTGGACACCTGCTTTGCCAACGTGCCGCCCGACATTCGCGAACTTCGCGTCCGAGCCGATGCGGGCTTCGGCTTTCATCCTGTATTCCAAGCTCTCGAAGCCCGCCCGGCAGAGTACGCCGTGGTCGCCCGTTTGACCCAGGCTTTCCGGCGCCTGCTGCCGGGACTGCGCTATGAACCTGCCAACCGCGATTGGGAGATGGCCGACTTCGAGCATCGCCCCCTGGGCTGGCCGAAGGCCCGTCGTTTCGTGGTCGCACGACGATTGCTTTCTGAAGAGGAGGCTCAGCCCACACTCTTCGCTTTGGGCCGCTACGTTTATCGCGCCTGGGTCACTAACCTGTCATTGACTCCCGCTGGCATCTGGCACTTCTACGATGGACGCGCCGCCATGGAACTGCGCATCGCCGAGTTGCGGGAGGATTACGCGCTGCGGAAAATCCCCACCCATTCTTTCCAGGCCAATGCTCTCTACCTGGAGATCATTCGTCTGGCCTACAACCTGGTCACGGCGTTCCAACGCCAGTGCTTGCAAGAATCATGGCAGAACTTGACTCTCGCCAAGCTGCGCTACAAGCTGTTCTTGCTCCCCGGCGAACTTACTCGCCCTCAGAATCGTCCCGTACTGCGGCTCAGCGAGTCTCCGCTGCTCCGAGATCTGGCCACTGACATACTCACAAAGCTTCACCGGTTGAACCCTCTCGAACCCTGAAATCGACGTTTTCACGCCGGATTCAGGTGGAAGGCAGGTACTTGGAAGGCAGGTACTTGGAAGGCAGGTGCTTGGACGGCAGGCATTTGGACGGCAGGTAGTTGGAAAGGCATTTGGACGGCGGGTACTTGGAAGTCAGGTACGGCTGGTGCTGATGCTAGGTCTAGGCTGGCTTTGAACGTCTCCTGCATCCGTAGAAAGCCTTGGTCCCAATCGCCTGCGCGTTTCCAATCGCCTGCGTGTTTCACTGCTTCGAGATTTAGATTCGTAGCATCACTCGCAAGCAAATAACGTTGCCTTTCGCCGTAAAGCCGGTAATACTCGCCGACCTGATACATTTGCTGTCCCTGATCTGCGGATTCTGGAGCCGCGTCGCTATGCGGTGCTGAGGGGGGCGTCTCAGTTTCGTGGAATGGCTGGCGGGGTCAAATGGAAGGCGCCCGTGGTGTGAGGAGAAATGGATTAGCTCAAATACTCTTGAACTTGAGCATTCTACCCAGAACCTAGGGTCACAGAGATATACAGGAAGGCAGCAGCTGTTGCCAGCTGCGAGGTCACAGAAAGAATTTACGCCGAAGCAGGAGGGGATTCCACATGCCTATTGATAACAGGCCAAGTCGTACGTTATCCCGACTGGCTGCGCTCAGCGCTGATTACGTACGACTTGGCAATTTAACAAACGTCTCGCTGCTAAACGGACGGCACTGGTGCGAGATCGCCGCTTGGAAAGAAACCTGTGTCCCAATCCCGCACAGTATCGCGGAAGGGAACATCTTTCCCTCATTGGGCTCTGTCTCCGATTCCGACCGTGTGATCTAACCTCCTGATAACAAGGCATCTTACTTGCTCCCTCCTGGTGTCTTGTGGACATTCACATGCTTTACCCATTTTGTTCCCGAGAGGCATCACAGGCGGGGATCATCCGCGCAATTGCGGTGATACCCGACACTCTGGCCGGTAGGGTAAGCCAATTCCCAGGGGGAGAATAGGCTGCCCTACGCTAGGCTCTCGGGAACCAGGTTAGGTGTTTCTCATGGGAGCCTGGTCGCCGTCCAGGATCAGCAGCGGAAAATCAGGAAAAGTATGTGACGAGGTGTCAAGTGAATATTCCTGGCAAAACTAAAGCTGTCGGCGTTGTTGCCGATAACTCCGGCATGAAGAACACCATTGCGCAAAGCGCCGCCGCGCCGGCGGCCGAACCTCTTCCCGGCGGGCGGCGCAGGGAGAACCGGATACGGGTCAACATACCCGCGCGGATCATTTACCAGGGTTTACTGCACGAGTTTTCGGCAGACGCGGTTTGTACCGACATCACCGAAGCCGGCATCGGTTTCGAGACATCGGCCGGTCTGTATGTTGGAGAAGTCGTGGAGGTGGAATTCCGCGACCAGATTGCTGCGCCCTTCCGCTTCCAGGTAAGGCTGCTCTACAAAATGTGGAACCGCTACGGAGCCTATTTTATAACCTCGTCCGGAGAATCTGTGGGTGCCGCCGGTTTCCTGGAAATACGGGAGGCATAGCAATCGCATTGGTAAGTGCCTCTGTTTCAACGGGTTTTAGGTTGCTCTTAACATATTAAGACC